>MHBE01000013.1 GCA_001803205.1 Lentisphaerae bacterium GWF2_38_69
AAATTACCTCATATAATGTTGATGGGTGGATAAGTATATGCGTTAATGCGTTCACTCATCTACTCTTTTACTCATTTACTTCTTTCAAATTCCCTCATTCAGAGCTCCCTGCCTATAACCTTCCAAGTCTAGAAAAACACCTTTGAAACCAAGATTTTTTAACTGCTCGACAATCTCTTTGCGAAGCGGCATTATCTCATCTACTATAGCCACGGGAAGTTCAATTTTTGCCGACTCTCCGATAAGCCTGACGCGGCAATGCATAAAACCAAACTGATGCAGGAACTCTTCTGCTTTTTCTATACGCCTCAAATCAGACTCTTCCAAGGACTTGCCAAATGGAATTCTCGACGCAAGACAAGCAGAAGACGGCCTATCCCAGTTTTCCAGATTGTTTTCTCTGGCCATTTCCCTTATTTCATTTTTGGTAATTCCTGCTTCAAGGAAGGGATGTTTTATCCCAAGCTCATCAGCTGCTTTGTTTCCTGGTCTGCAATCTTCAAGGTCATCCTGATTTGTGCCGTCAGCTACATATTCGATAGAGTGTTTTGCTGCAATCTTGATAAGTTCACTCATTATAAGCTTTTTACAGTAATAACATCTCTCTTTGGAATTGCTTTTTATTTGTTCTGAATTCAGAGGGTTAAGCTTGATAACCTCAAGCTCATAATTTTTATCAGCAGCCCACTTTTCTACAAATACAGCTTCCTTAGCCGTCGAAAATGGTGAGAATACATTTATAAGCAGAACTTTGCCCTTTACATATTTGTTGGCCATAAAAGATAGAAGTGAGCTGTCAACTCCGCCAGAAAAAGCAACTGCAAGAGAATTATAAAGTGAAAGAACTTTAGCAAGCTTGTATTCAGATTCCGATATCTCAATTCCACTCATTTTTCACCATCTTATAAATAGTATATATTATCTATATTAATACTATACATTATAGACAAACTTAATATATTTTCAACAGATTCAAATAAAATATCGAGGAATTATACTTAGTAGATTTATGAAATGCTGTTTTTCAATGTTGTTTTTTTATTCTAGCTAAAAAACTCATAAATAATTTGATTGATTTTCTACCGAACTTCAGGAACAGTATACTTATCTGCAAAATAATGCTATCGATTCTGTTACCAGTTTCAATTCTGAGAAGGGCAGACTTCTTCAGAGCCAGGACTTGCGAATGGTAAACACTCCTATGTCCGGTAATAAGAAAAGATATTATACAAGACAATGCTGCGTATGGCGCAATATGAGGACCAAATAATTCAATGGCAAAGATACTTGCAGCGATGGGAGTATTTGCTGAACCGGCTAATAAACTAACCATACCGATAGCAGAAAAAGTCATTACATCTAATGAAAATATCTTTGCAAAAAAAGCTCCTGAAGTGGCTCCTATGAAAAAAATTGGCGTAATAATCCCTCCGCTTCCCCCGAAAGTTAATGTAATGGAGGTAAAAACAGTTTTGAGAATCGAATCGTACCAATAGGATACTCCATTGCGGAGAGTCGAATCTATCCCTTCAATTCCAAGCCCCAGATACCTAGTGGAAAAAATCAATGCGAGAACTACAATAATTGCTCCCCCTATAAAACTCTTCAGGAGTTTTCCTAGTCGAATTTTATTATAAATGAATTCACTGGATTTTAAAATAACAATCAGGAAGACAGAACACAGACCGAAAAATAGCCCGGCAAGTGCTATTTTGAAGAGGAAAGCTTCAGAGAGAACAGTAACATCTTTTATATAATAATAAAAATATGGTATCCCGAAAAACATTGATGTATAAAAACTGACAATTCCAGCAACAATTGAAGGCAGAAGTACTTCATAAAGAATGCTGCCTACAAATAATACTTCCACTCCAAATATCGCTCCTGCAATAGGTGTGCCAAATACCGAGGCAAATCCAGCGCTAATACCGCAAATGACAATTTTTTTCCTATCGATATCAGAGAACCTGAATATGTCCGCAAAAGTTGAAGCCAGCCCTCCACCAATCTGGGCGCACGGCCCTTCTTTGCCCGCTGATCCGCCTAAAGCTATTGTCACTATCGTAGTTACGGCTTTAACGGGGACTACTATAAATTTTATTCGCCCTGAGTTTTTATGTATTGCCTCAATTACTTTTTCTGTTCCATGTCCGGCTGCCTCAGGAACAATATATTTGGTAAGTACTGTGGTAAAAAGCATTGCAAAGGGTAAAAGAAGGAAATAATAAGAGTATTCTCTGCAATGAAGAATGCTGTATCTTAACAAGTTAAGAAAAAATGCCGTTGCTGTTCCGACAATAATTCCAATTACCGTAGCCAGAATTATCCATTTTACTACTCCAATGAATAATACAGTTTCTTCTGAAATGATTTTTCGCATACACTCTTTTTGCTTACCTTAACCTGAAAACAGAATAGGCCATAATTCACAAATGTTTACTTCAAAAAAAAAATATTACTTAAAATACTTGTGTTTTACTTTCCTGAGCCCGTTTTAAAGTAATGCTTTGAATCGCCCCAAACATAGGAGCTGTAACAGAATAACATATTTAAATTAATCTGAAACGAAACGAAATGACATGAGTTGGATATAATTGATTCCCTGCTGCAGGTAGGGCGTTTTTTTAAACCATGCGTTTTAGCAAGGCGGAGATCTGTCCCTATCCATGTGCTTAGAAACCAATTCGTTTTGAGTTTTATCATTGTCTCGTATATCAATACATTAATTTGTTACAGTTCCATTGTAGCCGACTTTCCTTCCTGTCGATTCTATTCTTTTCTGGAGACATCCTCTGCACTCATCTTTTGTTTCATTTATGCAGGGTTTTCCATCATATAACTGGTAGTTTTTGCGGGAATCTTTGGGCGCATATCACGCGTCAGTTGGAAATTTCAGTAAAAAATCTATTAAGTTAAGCCTTATAATTCCTTTGTAATCATTACCCCAAATATTATCATCCATGCTTAGAACATATTTAGGATAATTATCATCGATATCTAGCAAAGGAGAAAACTCTCTTTCGACGGTTTTATCAGAGCCTAGAATGTAAGCTACTTGAATATATATTTTTTTATTCTGTTTTGTCGCTATAAAATCTATTTCCTTATCCACCAAAACTCCTACATTGACACTGTATCCGCGGCGCAAAAGTTCCAGATACACGACATTCTCCAGAATCTGAGAGATATCGGCGCTTCTATACCCCAATATTGAATGGCGGATGCCAAGGTCGTTAAGGTAGTATTTTTCATTTATTGACAATATCCGCTTCCCTTTTAAGTCATATCGAGGAACCTTGTGAGCGATAAAGGTCGAAACAAAATAACCTAGATAGATCTGAACCGTATCTGAATATGTTTGGATTTTCTGTGATTTTAAATAATTTGAGATATTATTGGCTGTCAAAAGGTTGCCTATATTATCGAAAACAAAAGCTGATACTCTCTCAAGAAGGGAAATATTCCTTATGCTGTATCGCTTGACAATATCTTTGAGGAGTATCGTATTAAAGACAGAAGAAAGGTATTGAAAGACTACTTCATCAGTTTTCTCAAAGTGGAAAAGCCCTGGCAGCCCACCGTATCGCAAAAATGCTTCAAACTCGGTTTTATCTGATGTAAAATCTTTTCCTCTGAATGTAACATATTCCGAATAACCCAAGGGATAAATTTGAATATCTACGAACCGCCCTGAAATCAAAGTAGATAATTCCGAAGAAAGCAGATGAGCGTTGCTGCCTGTTATATAAATATCCGCGCTGTCTGTTTTCAGGAGTGACGAAATAGTTTTTTCCCAGTTTTCTATCTCCTGAATTTCATCAATAAGCAGATATCTCTTTGCAGTTATGTCTTTAAATTCTTTCTTTACATAGCTATTTAAATCCTGATAAGTTCTTATAGAATCGTATTTTAAATCTTCCTTGTCAATATATAAAATCTGTTCGGGAGCAATGCCTTTTAATTTCAGCTCTTCAATTATCTGTCTTAGAAAATAACTCTTGCCGACTCTCCTCATTCCGGTAATGACTTTTATTACCGGCTTATCAATGAAAGGCTTAATCTCAGTCCAATAGATATTTCTATTAATAAGCATACACACCTCAAAAACAATTAATTCTATACTCGTTAAGGATATATCCTAATCTTATTACTACAATATCATTTAATAATGATATATCCTATATTTTTAGTTTAATTGAATTTGAAATGTTTTGAATCGCCCCAAAGATTGTAGCCTACTTTCCTTCCTGTCGATTCTATTCTTTTCTGGAGACATCCTCTGCACTCATCTTTTGTTTCATTTATGCAGGGTTTTCCGTCATATAACTGGTAGTTTTTGCGTGCGTCTTTCGGAGTCATGTTCGGCATAACTATATTGGCTCCATACAAAATCCCCTGTTCTCTTCCGTCAGGAGCTAAAGCCTGAAGCGCTGTCGTAGCGGCAATATTTACATCTTTAAGAAAGAGCCGGACAACCGCAATCATGTTAAGGGATAATTGAAGGAGACTTCGTCTCTCTTTCATGCCCTGCTCTTTCATTGGAGAATCAGGATGCACTATGTACGGGCCCATTCCAATCATGTCAATATCATTTTCCTTGAAAAAAAGGATGTCGTCAGCAAGATCTTCAATAGTTTGCCCAGGTGTTCCTATCATTACTCCTGTACCGACCTGATAACCTATTTTCTTGAGATTTTTTATCGCTTCTTTTCGTTCTCCATAATCTTGCCCGGCAGGATGAAGTTTAGAAAAAAGCTTTTGATTAGAAGTTTCAATTCTTAGAAGGTAACGATGCGCTCCTGCCTCAAAAAAACGCTTATACACATCAGAGCTTTGTTCTCCTACAGAGAGAGTTATGCCTAGTCCGTCAGGCATTGAATCGGAACGAGTCTTTTCCTTTATTTCTCTAACACAAGCCTCTACAAATGACACGAATTGTCCATCTCTGCGCTCACCGGACTGGAGCACACATGAACCGTAACCAACTTTTGCCGCCCAGACTGCGCAATCTACAATTTCCTTCTTTGAAAGCATATAGCGTTCTACATTATCATTGTCTTTGCGGATGCCGCAATAATAACAGTTCAAGTTGCAAATATTGCTGAACTCAATTAAGCCTCTGAAATAAACATTACTCCCAAGTAGTTCGGTTGTAAGATCAAAGGCTTTTTTGCGTAGTTTTTCAACATCTTCAGACTCAGTCAGAGAAAGAAGCCTGACAATGTCATTCCTGGAAAACTCTCTATCTAATAGTCTTTCAATATTGTTCATAGGATTTTGTTCTTCTCATAAAACATCTTCAGTTCATGACCTAACGGAATTCTTTTATGATGCTCCTCCTGCAATTCAATATATCTTTGAACATTCGCTTTTGCCGACTCACTCACCGAAAAGCATGAAAAACCAGGCTGCCATGCAAAATCATGAAGAGTAGGATACTTTTCATGAATCCATTTAGATGAATTAGCCTTGAGTTTCATAACTACATCTGAAGCAGATATATTAGGGGGAATTTTTACAAGGATATGTATGTGGTCTTCAACACCTCCAATCTTGCTTATGTAGCAATCAATATTTTTTGCTATGCCACAAATATAAGAGAATAGCTCAGGTCTCATGCCCTTGTATAAGAAATTAATTCTCTCTTTTGTGCTAAACACTATATGGACAAGAAGATTAGAATATGTATGCCCCATAAAAATCTAACGCCTCTCCCATTCGGGAGAGCTATTTGTTTTGTGTTATTAAATACCCATGGCTCACGCCATGGGCTATACTTCTTAGCCACGGGTATGAACCCGTGGACAAATATGTTCAATAATTATTCAGCCATCCCGAATGGGAGGGGCGAAATATAAAATCATTGTAACTTTTTATCGGTCTTTGAGAGGTAATTCTTATCCTCTTACCCTTGAACAGCGCTATTTTAGGTTCTTTCATAAAACTCCTCTTAATGAATTACAATAATACCTTTCTTACAGCGCGTTCTAGTTGTTCCATTCTGGATTCGAGAGAGCCTGTTATGCCCACAGAAATTCTAATGAGTCCATTTGAGAGCCCCATTTCTGCTTGTTTATCTTCTGGTATTTCAGAAGAAGTAGAAGAGCTCGAACAGCTAATAAGAGTATCAAAATAACCTAAAGAGACGGCCAGAAGCCCGAATCTTTCGACATTCTGCAATTCGCGCATAAGGTCATAAGCTTTTGCCTGAGTTATGCAGTCAATAGTCAGAAGTCCGCCATAGCCGTAACCTTTATTAATCATAGAGTCCATAAGTTCATGTTGAGGATGGCTCTTCAAGCCTGGATATGAAACTTTTACCTTCATATTTTCCAGCATTTCTGACATTGCCAGAGCTCTTCTGGCGTGCTCTCTCATTCTAAGGGCCAAACTTGGAATTCTTTGTATAATATCAAAAGCTACTCTAGCATCAATGGTCGGGCCATAAAGCATTACGCGCCCTGTATGCAAGTCCATCAGTTTGTCTATGAATTCAGAGGTAGAACATATGGAACCTGCCAGCAAGTCGCTGGCGCCATTTATGTATTTGGTCATTGAGTAAACCACAACATCGGCTCCAAGCCTTGCAGGAGTTATAATCATCGGAGTAAAGGTATTATCTACAATCAACTTAAGTCCATGTTTTTTAGTTATCGCGGAAAGTTTTGAAATATCGGATATCTTAAGAGTAGGATTGGCAATAGTTTCAGTATAAATAAGTTTAGTATTATCTCTTATAGCTTTTTCAAAACCTTCTGTATTGACAGGATCGACAAAGGAAACTTCTATTCCAATTTCCTTGAAAAGGCAGGCTAGAAGCGCATAAGTGCCTCCGTAAACTGTGTTGCTTGCGATTATATGATCGCCACTTTTGCAGCTTTGCAGAAGAGCGCATGATATTGCAGCCATACCGCTTGCCGTGCTTATGGATTTCTGGGTATTTTCCATCGCGGCAAGATACCTGTCAAGCACTTTCACCGTAGGATTAAAATGCCTGCTGTACAAGTAACATCCGCCTGCATCAGGCGTCAGCTTACCATGAAAAATGTCGGGCATCGTCCCCGGTTCCATCACAGTGAAAGTTGATGACCTACAAATAGAAGGAGCTACTCCTCCAAATTCGTCAAACTCCCTCTTGACCTCTACCATTGCCTGTTCCGGACAAAACTCTTTCATAGCAACCCCCCTCTTTAGTTAATGCTTCAGAAGATTAACTAAATTCTGTTTCTTTCAATCTATACTTTATCTTTTTTCCTTAAATCTCTGTGAAACTGCAAGACATAAACCGAATTACTAATCGTTAAAGCTATTTCCCTAATCAGTTTTTATAAAGATAGATGGGTCATATTTGACGCTTACTCACCTCGAGAGCTACGAATCTCCTCGCACGTTCTGTTCTCTTTCATTTCAGTTTTGTTCTTGGTGGACAGTTCATATTCGACTCAAATTCATTAATAATCAAAACTCTTATTATCCAACCAACCTTCGGGACAGAACCTACACGGATTTTCTAAGGTCCTTCCCGCCCTCATCCTTATCACTAATCCCCGCCTGCCCCATCTCAAACATCCCGCCAATACCCTTGCACCTAATACACATCCTGAGTATGCCACCTCCAATCAATTCTTCCTCAGATTTAGACATATGCCCTGTGGAGTCGGCACTGTTAACCGGACCTGCGCTGCAGTAGGAGTAGCGATTGCTCAAATCGTAAGTGTCGCGTGAAATAAAGCATTTGAGCTCCAGGGAATAATACCGCGCGTTCAGGTAAACATTGCCGGATTCGGCATCCTGGTAGTAACCGGAATATCCGATGGGATCGGTTTGGATGGAGGATGGAGGATGGAGAAATGGGAAGCGCTGAATACAGCAGACGGTCTCACATTCCACGCGAAGGCCGACTGAAAGATAAATATCAGCATCACCGGCATCAAAATCCAGCTCAGCAGCTTCCTCAAACTGTTGCTGAAAAATAATCGTTTGTCTTTCATAACTTTGTTTCTATCTTTAAACTTTTACTTTTTTTGAATATTTTTTTCTTACCACTGAGGCCACAGAGAAAAATCGAGTTTTAATCTCTGTAAAGAAATCAACCAAATTTGTATGGTTTACCGTTGACAGTTCACAGTTGACCGTTTGAAATGCAAATTCAAGAGAAACTAGCGTGTTTTATATTATTAACGGTTAACTGCAAACGGCTAACGACTACTAGGAGTAAAAAGCTTGTTTTTATTGCATGCTTTTTACGGATAGTAGTACGGAGTTACAACCTCTGTGTTTCTCTGCGCTCTCTGTGGTAAAAATTGATATTCAACTTAGTGTCCATCAGCGAAGATTAGTGGTTTGAAAATAAGTTTTGGGTTTTGGGTGTTGGGTTTTGGGTTTTGGGTGTTGGGTTTTGGGTGTTGGGTTTTGCCACTCATCACGATTCACGAACCACAAACCACGATCCACTATTCTTTTCTATTTATTCCAGATCCGTTTAGGAGGAAAGATTATGTCCGCTATAAGGAAACCGGCTATAATTGCTATGGCTATACCTACTGTGGACATGAGCTTGTCAACTCCTTGCATCATAGTATCCTGATTAATCAAAAGAACAACTGCGTTCAATCCTGTAAATCCCGGCACAAGAATATATGTATTCGGGATTTTAATGACTGAATCCGAACAGTTTCTTACCCTGGAATATATATTGGCGCTTAAAGCAGTTAAAAAGGACGCCACGCCCGTAGAAAGAGACGGACCAAGGTATGCGGCTGATTTTATCAGAGGGAAAGATATAACTATTGCTACCAGGGTAACCCATATTATATGTTTGGCTTTTACCTTTACATACACGCAGAGAGCGCATATGGATGCAATTATGCCGCCAAGAGTCAGCCACAAACCGGGGCGCAACGAGTAATTGTTTATAGGAGGAAAATGAAGAAGCAAATATATTTTAGATCCCAAAAATACACCCGATGCCATCAATATCAGAGTAGTAATAGCTCCTAAAAGCCTTGACATCCCTGAAATAGTATGATCAAGCGCAATCTCATTTAACCCTTTCGTTAGGCTGAAACCGGGTAGAATGATCATCATTCCGCATAAAGTTGCTATTGGAACAGATAATGGAGATATTATCAGAGCGGCAAAAACAGCCAGAATTGAAGAAACTATTGCCGCTATCGGTTCAAATATTTTACGATGTTCAAAGTTTTTAACTCTCTTGAATATATCGTTAATGAGATAGAGCACCACAGCAATGCTGCCTGCGGTAATACATTCATTGAGTCCGCCTCCGTAATATACAGCAAACCCTCCTCCGAGTAAGGGCCATGATAGGAATTCGATAAACGGGTGATATTCGTCATTTGATTCCTTTATTTTCTCCATCTCAATTCTTGCTTCATGTATGCGGATCTTTCCGTTCCGGATATTCTGTAGGACTTTACGCATAGCTTCGAGTTTATTTAAATCCGGTTTACCTGATGACAGAGGTTTCATGAAACTTTGAGGCGTATTATTTATTAGAGTAGAAATCCATAGAGCTTTATTGAGGGTAAAAAATTTATAATCAAGTTTAAGAAAAGCACATAAATTTATTAAAATCTCTTCTATTTCAAAAACTGTCTGTCCGTATTCTGCCAGCATTGAAGCCAGATAAAAGACAAAATCAAAGTATTCCTGTTCTGATATACTAAGTTCATCATGCCCTATAGAGTTCATATAATTACTTTAATAATCCGTATTTAATTTTTCTTTTTAAAAAACGCTCTTCACGGATAGAATATAATACAGGAACGACAAACATCGAGATATTGACTATCAACAATCCTCCAAAAATTGGTACGGCCATAGGACCCATCAAGTCTGAACCTCTCCCTGTTGAAGTCAAAACCGGAATAAGCGCAAGGAAGGTAGTCGCGGCTGTAGTCAGGCAGGCCTTTACTCTCCTGTTTCCTGCTTCAATGATATTGGCCTTTATGTCCGAAACAGAAACTGGCGGTTTTGATGTAAATACGTCCTTGATATAGCTTGATATAATTACGCCTTCGTCATCTGCCACTCCGAACAGTGCAAGGAATCCAACCCAGACTGCCACGCTCATATTTATAGTGTGAATATTAAAAAGATCCCGCATGGGAATCCCAAGTATGCCAAAGTTCATAAACCATGAACAGCTATAGAGCCATAAGAGAATAAAACCTCCAGCCCACCCCACGATTATGCCCGAAAAAATAAACAAACTCGTAAGCAGGGATTTCTCCTGCATATAGAGAATTATCAGAATCACAATAAGAACAAGCGGGATGATAATTGTGAATGTAGCGTTAGAGCGCAGGTAGTTCTCGTAGTTTCCAGCGAATTTGTAAGATATGCCCGCCGGCAATTTCAGAGTCCCATCCGAAATATGAGAGTCGATTATCGACTTGGATTGTTCCACTGCTTCGGCTTCAGAAACACTTGAGGCCTTGTCAAAAAAGACATATCCAATAAGAAAACCATCTTCGCTAGAAATGCTTTCCGGCCCCTTCTCGTAGTTGATTTTAGCAATCCCTCCCAATGGGATATTCGCCCCGTCGGAAGCTGTGATTATTATCTTCTTGAGCGAATCTATGTCATCCCTCAATTCACGCATGTAACGGATCCGGACAGGATATCTTTCGCGGCCTTCGACTGTGGTAGTAACCTGTTTACCCCCAACAGAAGCCTCTACTACATCAAGGACTTCTCCAATTTTAAGACCATATCGTGCTGCAGCTTCCCTGTCCACATCAATTTCTATGTATGGACTTGCTACAGTTCTATTGGCAAAAACAGTATCCGGATTAACAGCGGGAACTGCTTTCAAAACTTCTCCAAGAGCTATGGCGGCTTTTTCAATATCAGTCTGAGATGACCCCTTAATCTTCAGTCCCATTTCAGCCCTCATTCCGCTCTGAAGCATGACAATTCTTGTTTCAATAGGCTGGAGTTTCGGCGAAGAAGTAATTCCAGCTATAGCAGCGGCTTTAACAATTTCCTGCCATATATCATCAGGCGAGTTTATCCCTTCCCAGGCTTTCCTTCCCTGGTTTAGAGCTGTGTCGAGTTCCGGCCGCCATAATCTGAAAACATTTCCGCTGCTGTCAGGAATAAGTTTATTATTAACATCGCGGGCAAAGGTTCCTTTGACCATATAGGGTTTGCCGTCCGGAGCAGTAACTTCGTTACCTTTCTCATCTCTAAAGAAATCGTTTCCGGATGAATCGTATTTAAATCTTAATAAATTGCCGCTTTTTCCTGATAAAT
This sequence comes from Lentisphaerae bacterium GWF2_38_69, assembly GCA_001803205.1. Classification (GTDB taxonomy): domain Bacteria; phylum Verrucomicrobiota; class Lentisphaeria; order Victivallales; family GWF2-38-69; genus GWF2-38-69. Next base: position 11,281 of record MHBE01000013.1, read on the forward strand.
ATTCGCTCCTATAATTGATAATTGTCTCCAGCATGGAAAGAGCAGCAGGGTCAAGAGCAGTTTCAGCTCTGCCGGCTTTGCCTGTTACAGATATGATCTCGGGAATGGCACTTATGGCTATGTCCTGTTTCTGAAGATAATCCTTTACTTCTCCAATTGCCGCATGAGGCATCACCGTTGGCATCAGAAGAAACGAACCTTCATCCAGAGTGGGCATAAATTCACCGCCCAAACCTGGAAAAACAGACGAAATTCTTGAAAAGAGAGAACTGTTTAAAATTACATTTGGCAGAAAACTAAATATGCTCCGCGCTCCAAGCCAGGATAGAATTCCCCAGACAATTATGATCAGGGGCAAAGAAAGAAACAGCTTCCTGCGATTCAGGCAGAATCTGAGAATACCTGAGTAGTATCTTTCAATCAGGGTAAACAATCCAAGCACTATGGCAATCGGGATAACAGCAAAAACTGTATTTAAAATCACGCCTCTGGAAGGCCCGAGAGGCCACCAGTGAGTAGCGAGAAAGACAGCCACACAGAGAGGAACGGCAAAATAGAGGATTCTGAGAAAATATCTGCGTCCCTTGCCAGGCTTCAGAGCAGCCTTTTTCCAGAATCCCTTTTCTATAAGCAGATAGTAAAGGATCGGAATGAGCGCCATTCCCAGAATATAGGCGCCGAAGAGGGTGAAAGTCTTGGTAAAGGCAAGAGGTCTGAAGAGTTTTCCTTCTGCGTGCTGCAAAAAAAAGATAGGCAGGAAACTTACTATGGTAGTAGCCTGCGAAGTCAAAATTGGGACAGCTACCTCAGAAGATGCGTCATAAATGACTTTCAGCCTGCTCTCTGAAGGGTCGGCCTCGCCTATTTTTCTCAAAATATTGTCACACAGGATGATACCAACATCAACGACTGCCCCTATGGCAATGGCGATGCCTGAAAGCGCCACGATATTAGCATCAATTCTAAAGATCTTCATGAATACAAAAGAAAAGAGGACAGCCGCAGGAAGCAAACACGATACAAGCGCCGAAACCCTGAGGTGTTTTATCATGAGAAGCACGACAATTATCGTTATAAGTATTTCCTCGTAAACTGCCGCATTCAGAGTCCCCAGGGTTTCATAAATCAGCCCTGACCTGTCGTAGAAAGGCACGATCGATACTCTGCTTACTGTTCCGTCAGAAAGAGTTTTCTGAGGCAGGGAGGGAGATATTTCTTTAATTTTATCTTTGACCTTGTTAATGACTTCCAGAGGATTGCTCGTGTACCTGACGGTAACTATCCCTCCTACTGCTTCGGTTCCTCCCTTGTCAAGGATCCCACGCCTCAACGCAGGCCCTATCGTGGCATTGGCTACATTCTTGATATAAACAGGAATGTTTCTTTCGCCAACTTTAACCACAATATTTCTTATATCATCGACACCCTTGATATAGCCCAGCCCTCTTACGATATACTGAACTCCATTCTGCTCAATAGTATTGGCTCCAATGTCAATATTGGATTTCTGTATCGCATTGAAAATATCATCCACGCTTACTTTAAATATCCTCATGGCGTCAGGATCCATATCTATCTGATATTCCTTGACATAACCGCCTACAGAAGCCACTTCGCTTACCCCCTCTGTCCCGAGAAGAGCGTATCTGATATTCCAGTCCTGAATGGAACGAAGTTCCTCCAGCCCCCAGCCGCCGGTCGGATTGCCGTTTTTATCCATTCCTTCCAGTGTGTACATGAAGACCTGACCTAGAGCAGTGGCATCAGGGCCGAGTGTCGGATTTACTCCGACAGGGAGCAAACCTGAAGGAAGACTGTTAAGCTTCTCAAGAATCCTAGTCCTTCCCCAGTAGAAATCCACATCATCATTGAATATCACATAGATAGAGGAGAATCCTAGCATGGAATTCCCTCTTATGGTTTTCACTCCTGAGAGTCCCATCAGGTTTGTAAGTAGCGGATAGGTAATCTGGTTTTCTATATCTTTTGCCGAACGCCCCTTCCATTCGGTAAAAACCACCTGTTGGTTTTCGCCGATATTAGGAATCGCATCCACAGGAATCGGGTCGCGTTTGATGCCAATATTCCAGTCAAAGGGAGCTACATAAATTCCATAACCAAGGATCATCAGGAAAACAAACAGCGTCAGAAGCCTGTTTCTCAGGAAAATTCCTATCAAATAAGGGATAAGGCTGAAATTCTTTTCATTTTTATCATTCATAACTTTCACTTTTGCAATATGTTTACCGGTAGGGCGTGTCTCTCCGAGACCGCCGCGGACGGCTGCGGAGCCTGCCCGAGCAAGTCGAAGACGGCCAGGGAGCCGTCCCTACCATATTTAATGTTGATGTGAAATTGGCGCTGCAAGATTTTCAGAACTATCATTCATCATGCTGGGCTTTGCCTGAATCTGAAGTTCGCTGTCGAGTTTGAAATTACCTTTTACAACTATTTTTTCACCTACACTCAAACCCTTTTCAACAATATAGTATTTCCCTACTTTGGGTCCCAGAGATACTTCTCTTCCCTCAAATGTACCTGGTTTCATCTCAACATAAACAATAGATCGTTTACCAGTAATAAGCGGAGCTGTCTCGGGGACGAGCAACGGCAGACTCATTTTTTGTTGTTCTGGACTCAGAGTTAACCCAAGCTTTTCGGCGGTCTCAAGGGTCATTCCGCAAATCGGGCATTTGCCTGGAGCGTTATCTATAATTTCAGGATGCATCGGGCATATCCATTTGCCTTCAAGATTCTCAGGCAATGCTTTTCCGTCAGCTCCCATGTGGGCAAAGACTGTCGAATGAGCAAACATTCCTGGTTTCAGTTCCCCGTCTTTGTTGTTGACTATTACTCTGATCTGAACAGTTCTGGTAGATTCATCTACCATAGGATTTATATAAGCGATCATTCCATAAAATACTTTTCCTGGGAAAGCTTCAACCTTGAATTCGACATTTTGTCCATAGTGCAAATAAGGCAAATCTTGTTCATAAGCATCAAGAATCAGCCACAAACTGGTCAGGTCAGAAATAACAAAAAGCACATCGCCTTCCTTGAAATATTGATTTTCAAGCACTTTTTGTTCTTTCACAATTCCATAAACAGGTGAATAGAGTGTTAGCGTCCTGGATATTTTACCGGACTTTAGAATATCTTTGATCTGCTGGTCGGTTAAGCCCCAGAGTTTTGCTCTATTAAGAGCAGCTTCATAAGCCGCCTGAGAATCCGGAAGCATCTTAGATGTTGAATCCTTGTCGTCGGCGCTTTGCCTAGTCAGAAGCAGCTCTCTCTGAAGTACTGCAAGCTCCGGGCTGAAAATCTCCGCGATATGCTCACCTTTTTTCAGAGGAGCCCCGACATAATTAAGATACAGTTTTTCAATCCTCCCAGGAATTTTAGCCGATATTGTAACATTCCTGGTTTCGTTGAAATTGATTTTCCCCACAAGATTGATTTCTGCCAATGCTGCTTTGCGCACTACAGGCGCTGTTTCAATTTCGGCAAGTTTGAGAGCCGATGAAGAAAGTATCAGCTGAGTATTTGATGCGGAGCCGGAATCCTCATCAGTATTCTGAACAGGAATAAGCTTCATTCCGCAAATCGGACATCTGCCCGGCTTATCGCTTCTTATCTGCGGATGCATTGAACATGTCCAAATCTGATGCTTAGACTTATCTCCACTATGCGAATCACTTTGTCTCGAAGTATCAGGAAGAACAGAAGAGTTCATTATCATTGTGTTCATATCTTCTGATGCTGAAAGATTCGCAGCAGAAATAACCAACATCGCTCCAACCACCAGCAACCTCATAATATCTCCTTACTTAACTATTAATTAAAATGCATATTTACATAATCAGCACTACAGCAACCCTATTCCCAAAGAAACGGACAGCAAGATTAACAATATAGCTACAAGTGTCTGCAATGATTTCAGAGTAACTTTCTTCAATAACTTATTGCCCATATAAGCTCCGGCTATCGCAGATATAGTTGCTGCAAGAATCAACGGTAAATTTTCTAAAATCCCCGCTGTTACAATCTTTGTTGCATAAACGCTAAGGCGAGTAAAATCAACAAAAACCGAAACGACAACAGCAGTGCCTATAAATGCCTCTTTCGATAACCCAGTCTTTATCAGGAACGCGCTTCGCAGCACTCCCTGATTCCCTGATAATCCGCCAAAGAACCCGCTCAATTCTCCTCCTATTGACAGCTTGTTCCTGCCAAATTCAATTTTACTGAAATAAGGGATCAAATCAATACTTGCAAAAATAATCAAAAGTATAGATATGATGATCATTTCCATGTGTGGACTTCCACCTTTGTTTACATTCTTCAGATTCTCTTAAATAGCGTATAAATATAGGGTCTCTGGTCTCCAAAAGGATTTATATATGTAAAGTCTAAATCTTCAATAAGTTTAAAAGAAGATCCCAATCTTTCGGAGAGCTCGTTTGCTGAATATCTGTGGACAGGCAGGCAGGCACACTTCGTCGCCCCGTTTTTTGAAAACTCGGCAAAGAGGGCATAGCCTCCTTTTTTCAGGCAGGAATCAACATTCCTAAAATAGCCCTTGATATCTGCTTCATCGTTCAGAAAATGCAGAACGGCGCGGTCAATCCAGATGTTTACTTCAGGCAATTTAATTCTAATAGGCTTGGAAATATCTTGACAGAGCCAGGTTATTCCGGAACACTTTTCGCCGATTGCGTTCTTTAACTTTTCCAGTGCTTCTGAACTTATATCATTTATAATTAGTTTCGCGCCGCGGCCTAAAAGTTCATCGGCAAGTGTCGTAGTACCGGCTCCGACCAGGAATATCGTGGATTTTTCCCAATCCGGAATCCTGTTCAATAATTTAAAACTCTGAACAGCCTCCTTTTCATACCATCCAAGCTCATTATCCTGTCTAGTAGCAAATATTTCATCCCAATGTTCTTTGTTCGATCTCATCTAAACCTCTCTCCTTATCAGTAGTATACCAGTTCCGTTTTGTTTTTCGAGCTTACACCTAGGGATGCCCAAGGTAGGGACGCATCTCCGAGGCGTCCGCTGATTTCGGCGCTTTCGGAGAAAGTCTCCCTACCGAGGTGTCCGTCAATTACGGACAGCAACGATTCTGCGTTATAAACTCGGAGCTTGCCACGCGCTCTGCGTGGATCTGACCCCTAGCTAATAAAGCTACATGAAATGCTAAAATCATTTCGCGTAAGGTATAGTTATGCCCAATAATATATAACTTTAATTTCTATAGAAAGGCTTTGCCTCTCTTTTAATAATATCCCTGGAATAAAATCGTTTTAACCCAGACAGGGTTTACTCATAAGGCCTTTAATTCTCCTTTACTCCAATTACATCAATATAAGTCATCATGCCTGCTGCCATGTGATAGATGTTATGACAGTGAAACATCCATTTGCCGGCATTTATAGCGTCAAACTGGATTATAACAGTGGACATTGGCTGAACAAGAACCGTATCACGGAACGGCCCGTCCACACTCTTTCCATTTATGTTGGTTATTTTGAAATCATACCCATGCAGGTGCATCGGGTGGGACATCATTGTCTCGTTGTCAATAATCATGACTATGCGTTGGTTCTGTTTGACCTTGATCGGGGTTATATCAGGCCATACCTGATCATTTATTTTCCATATATATTTATCCATGTCCCCGCTCAATTTGACCCGGACTGTATCAGTCGATAGTTCAGGTAGAAGTTTATCTAGGCTGTGCAATAAGAAATCCTGGTCATAGTTCAATGCTGGAGTTGCTTCGGAAGCTTCAGTTTCGATCTTGAACCCTTCTGCTTTTGCCTCTGCAGTCAGGATGATTCCTGTCTGAGCTTTTAGTCCTTCCACCTGCCCGAGTATCTGATAAGTACCGCCCTCTTTCGGGATGGTCACGATCACATCGGCCCTCTGTCCCAATGCTAGCTGGATTTTTTCAACTTCAATAGGTTTGACGCTCTGTCCATCCACAGCTATCAGCTGCCCTTTAAGGCCGCCGAGTGTAACCCAATAGTTAGTTGCGGCAGAGCCGTCAATAAAGCGCAGTTTTACTTTCTCTTCAGGTTTGACTTTGACGACTTCGGGATTGTCATCAGTGTGGTAGTTAGTCAGAAAAGCATCATATTTAACATCGTTTAAATCCGGTGCGGCCTCTTCTTTATTCATTGCCATTCCAGGCATAGCCTTATTATCTATCTTCATGGTGTCATCTTTAGGGCTCTGGGATTGAAGTTCTTTCAAATTTTCAGAAGGTGATTTGAATGAGAAATCCTGAAACATCACCACAACCTGCTTATAGTCTTTGTCATCAGCAGTTGTTATAATGAACGGCGCCTCAACTAATTCCTGTTCCTGCATTCCGTAATGGGAATGCATCCAGTATGTCCCGCTCTGCACAAGCTTAAACTTATAATGATACTCTTTCCCGAGGTCTATGGGATTAAGCTGGGTTACTCCGCTGACCCCGTCCTGAGAGTCAGGAAGAATCAGACCATGCCAGTGAATTACTGTAGGAGTATCAAGTTTGTTCTTTACAATAACATCGAATTCCCCGCCCTTTTCGCCATAATATCCCCATGTCCCGTCTGGCTGCTCAATGGTCGCCACTTTGACTGTTTTGCCATCAACAGTTACATCCTTGTATTCAACTTCAAGTATCGTAGGAGCGGCACTTAGTGATGTCAGGATAAAAGCTGACAGTGCGAAAATAATAAACCTCATCTTTTTCATTTTAACTTTCCTTATTTAACAGAGAAATTCTTTTTATATTTTAACAGGCTTAGAGAATTTAAAACTACAGAAACCGAACTGAAAGCCATTGCCGCTCCGGCTATCATAGGATTAAGAAACCCAAGAGCAGCCACTGGGATGCCGATGATATTATAGATAAAAGCCCAGAAAAGATTCTGTTTGATTTTGTTCAGAGTCTTTTGTGACAGATTAATAGCTTCCGGAATAAGAGCTATGTCTCCGCCTGTAAGAACTATGTCTCCGGTTTCTATTGCAATATCGGTTCCGTTTCCCATCGCGATTCCCAGGTCTGCGGCCGCAAGCGCAGGAGCATCATTGATACCGTCTCCGACCATTGCTACCTTTAACCCGACTGCCTGAAGCTCCTTAACTTTGTCAATTTTATCCTCAGGAAGAGTTTCAGCAAAAACATGTTTAATCCCAAGCTCATCAGCCACGAACTCTGCTGCAGCTTTGTTATCACCTGTTATCATATAAACTTCATATCCCATAGCATGAAGGTTTGAAACAGCCTCCTTTGCGCCATCTTTCACAGTATCCTGTATCGCCACGCATCCGATATAGTTGCCATCAAGAGCCGCATGAAGAAAAGTGGCAGCTCTAAACTTCTTTCCTTCATTAATATCAGATGAAACTTTCACTCTATTTTCTTCCAAAAATTTCTTCGAACCAATCAGAAGGATACCCTTTTTTGTTCTGCAAATGAGACCCTTGCCTGCTATTGAGTTAAATTCTTCAGGATCAGACAATTGTTTTATTCCTAATTTATCTGCTTTATCAAGTATGGCTTCAGCCAGCGGATGCTCAGACATTTTTTCTCCCGTGGCAAGGAGTTCGATGAACTCTTCCTCAGACAATCCATTTTCTGGAAAAAGCCCTGATACAACAGGCTTTCCTACAGACAAAGTACCTGTCTTGTCAAAAACCACCGCATCAATCCTGCCTGATTTCTCAAGTACTTCTCCGCCCTTTATAAAAATACCCATCTCTGCGCCTTTCCCTGTGCCAACCATAATTGCCGTTGGTGTAGCAAGACCGAGGGCGCAAGGGCAAGCTATGACAAGTACGGATATAGCACTAACTAGACCATACGAAAGATCTCCAAAAAGGATCCATATAATAAATGTCAGAATTGCTATGATAATAATCGCAGGCACAAAATAAAGCGAAACCCTGTCTGCCAGCTTCTGTATGGGAGCCTTTGTCCCCTGAGCTTCCTCCAGCATCCTTATTATTCTGGAAAGTGCCGTATCATCACCAATTTTTTCAGCTCGGAAACGGAAAGCTCCGCTTTTGTTTATCGTGGCATCAAAAACTTTATCTCCAATTGTTTTTGCTACAGGCATGCTTTCTCCGGTAAGCATAGATTCATCAATGGTTGAAGAACCGTAAACTATCTCTCCGCCAACGGGGATTTTCTCTCCGGGTTTGACTAGCAGTATGTCGCCTATTTTTATTTCTTCGACTCGAATGGACTTAACAGCTTTTTCTGAATACAAATTGGCGGTGGATGGTTTAAGCTCCATGAGTTTTCTTACAGCCTGGCTGGTTCTTTCTTTGGCTCTGGTTTCAAAAAACTTACCCAAAAGAATAAGGGTTATAAGCACAGCTGAAGATTCAAAATACAGATGCGCTCCATGCCCATGCTGATTCGCAAAGAAACTATTGTAAATGCTGTAAAAATAAGCCGCTGTCGTTCCGAGAACTACGAGCAAGTCCATATTGGAGGAAAAGTGCTTCAAGGCTTTCCAGGCATTCTTATAAAATCGCCAACCTATTACAAACTGCACAACCCCGGCAAGAAGAAGCTGCAGTATCCCATTTCCTAATATTGTAGTTGTTCCAGTCATCTCGAGGAACATATTTATAACAAGAGGAAGGCTAAGAATAAAGGAAACAATAAAGCTGTATTTCAGATAAAGGATTTCTTTCGAATTTTCAGGGAGAGTTTCTCCTTTATTATCATTCTCAAGGATGGTTGCCTTATAGCCAAGGCTTTCGACAGCTTTGAGGATATCGGCGGATGTTATTTCTGTTTCAGAAAAAATTACAGAGGCTTTGGATGAGGCAAAATTTACGTTGGCCTTAACAGATTTGATACCGTTTAGTTTTTTGTCTATCTTTACAGCACACGCCGCGCATCCCATGCCAGATATTAGTAGTTTTATGTTTTTCATAGAGCTTTAATCTCTCATTTTTTTTAGTTTATTAATTAGTGTCTGTCTGCTTATTCCCAGAAGTTTTCCTGCCCTGGTCTGGTTTCCGCCTGTCTCTTCCAGAGCTTTTCTGATCATCGTTTTTTCCAGCTCCTCCAATGACGATACTTTGTCTGGCAGCAGCTCGTCTTCCTGAATACCATTTTGCGTATCAGCAATTGCCGATGTAAGATGTTCAGGCATTATAAATTCAGTTCTTGATATGATTCTTGCTCTGAGCATGCAATTTGAAAGCTCTCTGATATTTCCGGGCCATTTGTAGTTAAGCAGGCACCTCTCTGCGGAGGCTGACAACTTCTTATTGACAGTGCCTTTTGATTGAAGAAAATATCTCGCAAGAGGAATAATATCTTCTTTTCGCTCTCTGAGAGGCGGAAGTTTAAAAGATATGACATTAAGCCTATAGAAAAGGTCTTCTCTGAATTTACCATCTTTAATATAAGCTTCTATAGGGCTATTAGTTGCAGTTATAAGTCTGAAATCAGCAGCCACCTCCTTATCGCTTCCAATCGGAGAAACGGATTTATTCTCAAGAGCTCTCAAGAGTGTAGGCTGTATTTCAATAGGCATATCCCCTATTTCGTCTAGAAAGAGAGTCCCGCCATCTGCCTCTCTGAAGCGTCCAAGCCTTTGATTCAGCGCCCCGGTGAAAGCGCCTTTTTCATAACCAAAGAGCTCACTGCCAATGAGCTGAGATGGTATTGAAGCGCAATTTATCGCAACAAATTTTTTATCTTTTCTCCGACTGTTTTTATGAATAAAAGTAGCCAGAACATCCTTGCCGCTTCCGCTCTCTCCGGTAATCATTACAGTTGCGTCAGTTTTAGCCACATGCAGAGCATCTATAAATATGGAGCGTACAGACTGATTTTCGGCAATAACATCATCGCAGATACCATCAGGCAGAGATAAGTGATGCTCATTTAATATTTTCAACATGGCAAGAACTACTCTTCTAAGTTCGCTAAGGTCAACAGGTTTCTCCAGATAATCTACAGCTCCGAATTTAAGCGAATCCACGGCATCACGAATTTTCGGATACGCGGTAATAATAAGGAAAGGAAGCTCAGGGTAGCATTCTCTTGCTCTCTTAAGAAAAGTAATACCGTCCATCCCTGACATTTTTACATCAGTAATGACAGCATCCGGGCTTCTTCTTGAAATGATTAGTAACGCTTCTTCAGCAGATGAAGCTGTGATTACATCCAACTTAGCGCATGACTTCAAAGAGTCGTAATATAGTTCTCTGAATGAAAGTTCATCATCTACGACTAATACAGTTTTATTTTTTATCTTCTCTTTCATACGATTTTGATTTTGCTTATTTGTATCATGGTCCCTTTGCCCGGTACTGAATTTACTGTTATCTCCCAATCAGCAGCATCGATAAGTTTCTTAACTATGGCAAGTCCAATGCCGTGCCCGTTTTTCGTACCGCTTACATAGGGTTTGAAAATATCATTTAAGATAACAGTGTCTATCCCTGACCCGCTGTCAATCACTGAAAGTTCCGCAAACTCTTCTTTTCGCGTTAAATCTATATGAATAACACCTCCTCTGAAAGATGCTTTTATACTATTCTGGAGAAGGTTGACAATTATTTGAATAACCGCCTCACGGTCAGCCTCAACTCTTACATCATCAAGCATTGTTTCCAGAACAACCCCGGCTCTATCAAAATCGTACTTCATAAGTTCTCCGATTTCTTCAAGCAGATCCTTGAGTTTAAGAGGCTCTTTTTTCAGCTCACTTACCCTTGCGTAGTTCATGAAGTCACTGAGTCTTTCAGTAATGACATCTATTTCATCAATAATCTTGAATACTATTTCCTGTGAAGCATTACCGGCATCTTTGGTTAATGTAATTTTCTGGGCAAGGCCTCTGACTATACCAAGCGGATTTTTCGTTTCATGAGCTAATCCTGAAGCTGCAAAACTCAACTCAGAAAGAAATTCATTCTTCTTTTTGACCGTTGCCAGTTCCAGTTTTAACTCATTATTACGAATGAGATGAATCCATCCAACTGAAAAAATGACAATGGCAAATATGCCTGCAAACAAATTTATGAGGAGTTCTATATCGCATTTTCTGATGCGTTCAAAATATTCTCTATTCTGAACGACAATTCCCAGAAAAACATCTCTTGCGTATAGATTTTGATCTTTGCATCGATTTTCCTTTTTATCGCATTTATCTTGAATCAAATTACATTCATTTGAGCACAGCTTTGAAGCAGCAGATATGATAGATTCATCAACATGTTTCCAGAAATAAAACTTTCCATTTTTAAGCTCAAAACCATTAGCAGTACTTTGATTGCAAAAGTCTTCTTTCTTCCCTGATTCAAGCACTACTCTTCCCTCTCTGCTGATAATGACATATTGGATCTCAGAAAAAGACATCACATTCTCAAGGACACTGCCCAGAGAATCTGCCCGTCCGCATCTGTATTGCGATTGGATAACTCCCTGTAAAATACTTGCTATGTCAGAAGTCTTACTTTTAACAGATTCGAAAGCTTGCTCCTTCATCTGCTCTCTTTCCCACATAAGAAAAATAACGAGAACGACTAAGAGAATTCCCCCTGTCAGAATGGTTTTATAATAATTTTTCGTCCGGAATTTCATAAAGAAACTTTTATGAGTTCGTACCACGGCCGTTTCGCCCATGGTTTAGAAAAGTGTCCACAGACACCACGGGCAGGCTCGCCCGTGGTACGGAGCAATAAGGACTCTAGTTTCATATCAGATTTCCATTGTTCGCAACTGCAATGATAATATTAAATATTCCATTGCCAGTCTTTGAATCGGAAGCGGCGCTGTTTAGTGTTGATGAGCCGCACTATTATCCTGAGCTGATACCGTAGGAGCCGCTGCCTGGTCTTTAGCGTTTGCATCGGGAACCTTTTCCAGGATTACTCCTTTCGATTCAAGTTGTTTTATATACTTTGCGGGATCTTCCTTCACTGTGTCAAGACATCCGTAACAGCATACATAGATGCGCTTGCCCTCGTAGTCGACATAGAGATCCTTATCAATGGGTTCGTTCATAACAGGGCAAAGTGTCTGAGTCCCCTTTATCTGGTTTGGATCATTGTGTTTATCCTGGGCAAAAGCGCCTATACTTAATCCAATTAATGTAGCCAAAATAGCCGATAGTAATTTTACTTTTCTCATAGTGTTTCTCCTTTGGTTTTACTTTCTAGAGCATATCAATAGCAGTTGGTATGCTCTGCATAAAATTTAGTGATTGTGGTTATTATCTTTAGTTTTATTAGAATCATCATTGGAACTATGCGAGCTACTGCCGCAATTTAAAGAACTGTTTTTCATGACAGCATTTCTTACATGAGCATTATCCATAGCATAGAGACTAATTGCTCCGATACCTGTTACGAGAAGTAAAGTTAACAGTGAAGTTTTTATTAAAGTTGATGTTCTCATTTTTTGACCTTCCTTTTTAGATTTTAGTTTTTGCACTACTGTGTGCAGTTTGGCATGTAAGCAGGAAGATTGCCAAAATTTTCTTTAATCCCCTGGAAAAGAAAAATAATAAGGAGATTCTTAAAAATATCGGGGCTAATAATTTTACTATATTTCTTTTCAGCCAGACTTAATTCCTTCCGAATTATTATTACTCATTTCAGTTTACTGTAAAAAAATACGGCAATCAAACATTCAAGTGTAAAAATATTTTACAGTCCGATCAGATTTCCAGAGCATTACTTAGGTCAGCGATAAGGTCTTCTTCATCCTCAATTCCCACAGAAAGACGGATCAGAGTTTCTTTTATTCCTCTTCGTTCCCTCTCCTCTTTGGGAATGGACGCATGAGTCATCGATGCCGGATGACATGCCAGAGACTCGACTCCTCCAAGGCTTTCGGCAAGAGAGAAAATTCTTAGCGACTTCATAAACAAATTTACATCGGTAAAAGAACCCTTGAGTTCAAATGAAATCATTCCGCTAAATCCTGACATCTGTTTCCTGGCAAGCTCATACTGAGGATGTTCCTTAAGCCCAGGATAGTTGACTTTCACAACTCTCGGGTGGATCTTGAGATAATTGGCAACGGCAAGCGCATTGACCTCATGCTGTTTCATCCTTATAGAAAGGGTTTTTAAACCTCGTAGGACAAGCCAAGAATCAAATGGACCTGGAATAGCTCCTGCGGCATTCTGATAAAACTTGATTTTATCATAAAGAGGCCGGTCATTAAGCACAACAGCACCGCCAACTACATCAGAATGGCCGCCAATGTATTTTGTCGTACTGTGAACTATTATGTCCGCACCAAGTTCAAGCGGGCGCTGCAGATAAGGAGTCGCAAATGTATTATCCACTGCCAGGAGGAGGTTTCTCTTTTTAGCTATTTTGGCAACAGCCGCAATGTCCGTCAACTGAAGAAGCGGATTTGTGGGAGTTTCCAGCCATATCATTCTGGTCTCTTTGCGGATGGCTTTTTCAATCTCTTCAGGATTAACTCCATCTACATAAGTAGCTGTTATTCCGTAATGGGCAAAAACTTTTTCAAAAAGTCTGTATGTGCCTCCGTACACATCCTCTCCTGAGATTATATGATCGCCGGGACGAAGTATGGAAAGAACGGCATTAGTTGCTGCCAGTCCAGAGGCAAAAGCCATGCCGTATTTTCCGCTCTCAAGCGAAGCAAGACACTCTTCAAGAGCCTGTCTTGTCGGGTTGCCCGTCCTTGAATACTCGAATCCTTTGTGTTTCCCAATTTCTTCCTGAGTATATGTGGAAGTCTGGTAGATTGGAACAATTGTTGCGCCGGTAGCAAGGTCTGCGCCCTGCCCTACATGTATTGCTTTTGTCGAAAATTTCATAAGTATCCTTTTTGGAATTATATCATATTCTGGTAGATGGCGTGTATCTCCGAGACCGCCGAGAGACACAAGATTTTGTGTCTCTACATTGCGGACGGTAACGCTTCTGCATTATAAACTCCGGAGATTGCCACGCTCTGCGTGGAGCCGTCCCTACCATTTAAATCACATAAATTAAATTTACTTTGTCCAGAAGCTAACAAGATCTATTTTTGAAAGGAACCCGATTGCTCCCCCGCTTCTGGTTATTACTACTCCTCCATGCCCTGCCATCAAAAGCCTGTAGAGCTCAGCGACATCTACTCCTTCATCCAGCTGCGGCAGCGAAGTTCCCATAACATTAAATACACTTTTTTCATTTAAATTAATTCCATCATGAAGAAGTTTAATAAGGGTTCCTTCGTTAATTGAACCGATTACAGCGCCATCTTTAAGGACAGGCATCTGGGATATATTGTTTTCCGTCATTATTCGCGAAGCTCTGGCGGCTGACTCAGAAGAGTCGATTGAAATAAGCATTGAAGAAAATGATTTCTCTTTTAGCAGTTCACCGACTGAAACTTTTTTTTGCAGTTCATGCATAAATCCGTGCTCTATCATCCATTCGTCTGAATACAATTTTGTCAAATAATTCCTCCCGGTATCAGGAAGAAGCACCACTATATTTTCACCGCCTGAGAGTCTCTGGGAATATTTTAGAGCCGCTGCCATAGCTGTTCCCGAAGAACCGCCTACAAGCAACCCTTCTTCTCTGGCAAGGCGTCTGGCAGTAATGAAAGACTCTGTGTCGCTCACCCTCACCATGTCATCTACAATCTGCCTGTCAAAAGTCACTGGAATAAAATCCTCTCCGATACCCTCTACCTTATAGGATTTAGGAAAATCTCCGGAAAGTATCGAACCTTCAGGATCAGCGCCCACTATTTTGATATTAGGATTCTTCTCCTTCAGATACTTTCCTGTTCCGGAAATTGTTCCACCTGTTCCCATTCCAGAAACAAATGCATCAACTTTTCCTTCAAGGTCTTCCCATATTTCAGGTCCGGTTGTAAGATAGTGAGCCTCAGGATTTTTCAAATTTGTAAACTGGCCTGGTCTGAATGAGTTAGGAATCTCTCTGGCAAGCCTGTCCGCGACTCCATTATAACTCATTGGCGAGTCAGGCGGCACCGATGTTGGAGTAATTACTACTTCAGCCCCATAACCTTTTAGCAGGTTTATCTTTTCCGAACTCATTTTATCCGGCATCACGAAAACGCATCTGTATCCTTTTCTTGCTGCTACAAGAGCAAGTCCAGCACCTGTATTTCCAGCTGTTGCCTCTATTATTGTCGAACCTTCCCTGAGCAGCCCTTTCTTTTCGGCATCCTCTATCATTGTCAGGGCTATTCTGTCCTTGCTGCTTCCTCCGGGATTAAAGTATTCTACCTTGGCAAATATATTAACTTTTAATCCGTCACTTATTTTATTGAGCTTGATAAGAGGAGTGTGTCCTATTTTCTCCAATACACTGTTGTAATATTTCATTTTCTATATCCTTTTTTACTTATTTCCTAAATTAATAATCTTACCTGTCCATTTCCACGGTTCATCTCCCGGCCACCTGAAAACTACTGCCAGAATCACGGAAACACCCGCAAGATATGGAAAATATGAGTATTTCATAATCGATAGAGGCGACAAAACATTCATACCTACAAAACTTACGCAAAGCAGTATCTGCGCTCCATAGGGTATAATTCCCTGCATAACACATGAGAATATGTCAATAAGACTTGCTGAGCGTTTCGGAGAAACTCCGTATTTTTTAGCAATATCTTTAGCCAGTGGGCCTGTAACTATTATCGCTACAGTGTTATTCGCAGTACATATATCCACCAGGCTTACAAGCAGACCTATTCCAAGTTCTGCTCCTCTCCTGGTTTTTATATTGGCTCTTAGTATTCCGAGGATCTGAGATATGCCTCCATTGAACTTAATAACCTCTACAATGCCTCCCAATATCGCTGATATCAGGATCAGATCCATCATACTGTTTATTCCCTTCTGTATTACATCCAGAAGCTGCCACACATCAAATGAGTGACCAATAAAACCGATTATTATCGATAGAATTGTTCCTGTTATCAGTGTGATAAATACATTTATACCGCAAAGCGATATAATAATGACTGCCAGATACGGGATTGCCTTATAAAGCTGGTATTGATTGTGTTGAATTGTATGACTAAAGCTATATAAACCTGACACATAATAGAATGCCGCAAAAGTGAAAATAGCAGCAGGAAGAACTATGAGAAAATTCATCTTGAACTTATCCTGCATTTCGCAACCCTGTGTCCTGGTAGCAGCAATTGTAGTATCGCTTATAAAAGAAAGACTGTCTCCGAACATAGCTCCGCTGAGAACTGCTCCAAGAACAAGCGCTACAGGAAAAGAAGTATTAGAAGCTACTCCTACTGCAATCGGCCCCAATGCCGCTATTGTCCCCATAGATGTACCAATTGCAAGAGAGATAAAGCAAGCTATAAGAAAAATTCCCGGAATAAGCACCTGTGCCGGAAGAACGCTTAAGGCAAAATTCACTGTCGATGAAACGGCTCCTGTTGCCTGTCCTACGCTCGAAAAAACCCCTGCGAGTATAAATATTATGCACATTATTATTATGGTAGGATTGCCTGCTCCCTGCGCGAATGTGTCCAACTTCCTATTTGTCCCTTCGGAGTGATTCATTATTATCGCAACTACTGCTGCAAGAAGCACAGAGACAGCTATAGGTACCCTGTAAAAATCTTTTATCACTATAGAAGTAATAAGATAACTGCCCAGGAAAACAAAAAATGGAAGTAATGCGTAATATCTTTTAATACCCTTGTACCCTGACATATAAATTTTCCTAAATTTAGGTTCTTTCTTTTCAGCCCTACTTTAGAGTTTTTCAATTTCCATTACCGGAGTACCGAAAGTCGTCCCGCTTCCCTGTATCAACAAAACTCTTGCAACCTTACAATCAAATGGCGCTCTAATAATTGTCTTTTTCTTTCGTTCAATAGCCAGGTCAAGGTTAGCTTTGGCTTCAGTCAGAGCATTGAGAGCAATTTCATATTCAAGCTTTGAATTTTCACAATTTTCTTTGGTGTTCGAATTTTTATCCGCAAGATACTTGCACCTCTTGTAATCTCCCTCCCTGTCCTTAAATTCCATTTTTGCCTGCTCCAATGCCAGTTCAGCTCTTCGAATCTCGATAATAACAGGTAATTCAACATATTTGGCAAGTGGAGAATCTTTTTTAATTACTTCACCTGCTTTCGGAAGTTCGGTAAGATAGAAACCGTCGTCTATTGTTCCGCCGATGGTTACAGTAGCAGTATCACTTCCGATATTTTCTGGCCCTTTATCAGAAGGAGAAGATATTAACATTATGGGAGTTCCGCTCTCAGTCCCGCTTCCGAGTGCGATAATAACTTTTTCGACTTTGCAGTCATAAGGAGCCACTAAATTTCCGATTTTATCATTATAAGCTTCGGCGTACTCAAGGGAAAGTTTGGCATCTATAAATTCATTTTGCGCTTTCTTATAAGCAAGCTCCATATTCTCAAAATTTTCTATGCTCGTTGAATTATTCTGTCTGAGTTTTGAATATCTCTCAAATTTGCTTTTCTTGTCTGCCACTTTCTCCCGCGCAAAAACAATACCTGCTTTAAGTGCTTCAATAGTATGAATAACTGAGGGATTATAAAGTTTAACTAAAATTTCACCTTTTTTTACTGTCTTTCCTTCTTTAGCAGTATAAGTTAAAATTCCTCCATACATTGTAGAAGCTAGAATTCTGGTATTTACTTCTTCAGCAGTTTCTGCCGATGAATCCTTATCCTGCTGTGAATCGGATATTGTTTCAATCTCCATTACATCAGTCCCGACTTCTGTTCCTGAATTCGCTCCAAGCACATTCGTTAAGACTTTGCAGTCATATGGGGCAGTGAGAGTTGCTAACTCTTTTTCATTCTGAAACACAAGAATTTTAGATTTTGCTTCAGCAAGCTTATAAACTGCTTCATCATAGGACAAATCAATTTCTTCTAGCTTTTCCGCGCTCACCGCGTTATTTTTTGTTAGCTCATTGTATCTGGTAAAATTACTTTCTTTCTCTTTCAGGTTCTCTTCAGCCGCGGCAATCTGAGCCTTAGCAGCTCTGAGTCTGGCATCAGTACTCGTTGTACTATAAATAAAAAGCGATTCGCCTTTTTTAACAAATGCCCCTTCTTCAGCTACAAACTTGAGGCGTGAGCCATTCAATGGAGCAGTAACTACCTGCGAACCATAGAGGAAGGATGAGGACAAGGTTAATACAGTGAACACTATTAAAGATTCTTTTTTCATAGACTTTTATTTCCTAATTATATTTATGCAGCAGTTAAGCTGTTGAATTTAAATTTGTTATACTTAAAGCGAAATGATTTTCGAAAAATATTTACACAAAATGAGTTCATATGTGCGAAATAAAACCAATATTCAAATACACTTTGGGTATAAATATGTCGCATTAGCATATTGACTGAATTATTGTTCTCAAGCTCAAAAAGACGATCAATATTCCTATAAGCACCATGCAGAGTTTCTTATTAATCCTGCTGACGATCATTGCGCCGAGAGGAGAGGCTAGAAGACCACCTAAAATCAGGCCAGTCACAATCTCTATACTCTGAAACCCTACAAATATTGTAAAGATTCCTCCGGCTGTCAAAGATACAAAGAACTCTACTGCATTGACTGTACCTATTGTCTTTCTTGGACAATTACCGTTGGAAACCAGTGTAGTAGTAACTACCGGTCCCCAGCCTCCACCTCCCGAGGCGTCAATCAGACCTCCAAATAAAGCCAGCGCCTGAACTTTTTTCGGTTCTTTCAGGACGACTTTCTTGAAAGCTTTTACAATAATAACTATTCCCATGAGAGCCAGATACCCGGCAATGTAAGGTTTGATAGTTTTACCGTCTATATTAGAAAGAAGGTAAGCCCCAATACCTGCGCCGATCGCTCCTGGTATCAATAGTTTTTTAAATAAGCTTTTATCGATATTACCAAACCGCCAGTGAAAAAAACCCGACGATGCGGTAGTAAATATCTCAGCTATATGCACACTTGCGCTCGCTAACACAGGACTTACACCAGTACTCATCAGAAACGATGTCGAACTAACCCCATAAGCCATGCCCAGTGAACCATCTATAAGCTGAGCAAGAAAACCTACAGTCATATATACAAGTAAGGTTTCCCAGTTAATTCTGTTAACAAATGCCAGGCTGTAATTTGGCACCAGATGATGAGTGATAATACTTATAGTTAGAAGTACCATACTCGAAAAAGCCAATATTCTGAAATAGTTCAACAAAAACGATTTTGCTGAGACAGCTTTTTCCATAACCTTAGTTCCTTATTTTTACTTACTAATATGTATTTGAGTTTGATCTTTTTAAATTGATCGGATCTATATCTGATATTCTGCTTCTTGAGTTTTTCCTATCCTGATTTTGTTCCAGATTCTCTCATGCAGATAGTAGAGGATCATCTTTGTGAAAACCTCAATAAAACCTATTGAAATGGCCCAGGACAGGTGGCCGGTAATAATGAATGAAATCAGCATTGTGTCAAAAGTCCCGACTGTTCGCCAGGAAATTGCCTTAAGCAAACTTCTGTAATGTCTTTCTGCCATAGAATTGAGCCTTTTTTATATGCAGTAGTTTAAATTTTCTTCTTTTCTTTTTCTTGCCGATTCAATGACAAGATCCTGAAAATTAATTCCATCTATTATTGAGTTTATACACTCTCCAATCTTTCTCCAAACAGGGGCAAAGACGCATTTGCGCCTCTCTTTACAGCTCTGCGGAAGAGTCGGATCGACACATGAGATAGGATAGACTGAGCCTTCGATAAACCTAACAACATCTCCAAGCTTTATGTCTTTTGGTTCTTTTAAAAGATAATACCCGCCCTTCGGGCCTTTCTTGCTCTCTACAAAACCACCTTTCTTGAGTTCAAGAAGAATAAGTTCAAGAAATTTCCTCGGGATATCCTGCGTCTCTGAAAGTTCTTCCAGGTGCGCAAAGTCATTCTTTCTCTCTGACATAAAGAGGATTACTTTTAAGGCATAGTCGCATTTGTATGATATTTTCATTTAGTATCTCCAGTTTGTCTATCTATATTATAGACTATTTAAGATCCGTCAAGCTGTGATTAAATTTTTTCCGGAAATTTTTAAGATTTAAGCAAATATTCACTAAAGTATGTTATTTCACCCGCCCGTTGAGTGCTTTTTGTAGAGACGCAAGCCATCCCGTTGACGACGGAGTATCGGAAAGAGAGAATGTAATGATGTGTGTAAAAAAAATATGGCCGTGCCCCCGATACAAATTCCCTTGGAGTGCGGGGATTTATCGCCGCTTTTTCAGTAATCGGCGACATGCCGCCGAAAAACAAAGCTACGACGAGTCATAGCACTCCAAAGAGTCTGGCGCTCGTGCTGGCCAGGGAGGCAATTCAATTGAAAATTGAAAATGGAAAATTGAAAATGAGTGAGAGAAGGGAGAATAATGGAAAATTGAAAATGGAAAATTGGAAGTTGAAAGTTCAAAGTTCAAAGTGGATGACGGAAGAGGTGACTTTGTCACCACGGTCACGACGGAGCGTGACCCTCCATATCATTCCTACAATAAAGCATATAGCATTATTTATCCACAT
>MHBE01000014.1 GCA_001803205.1 Lentisphaerae bacterium GWF2_38_69
ACAGGCGTTCGACTTGCATGCCTAATCCATGCCGCCAGCGTTCGTTCTGAGCCAGGATCAAACTCTCCATAAAAAATTTTAAACTCTTGTCGGACTTGTCAGACAAGTCTGATTCGTCGGACTAAAGCTGTTTTTTACGCGAGTTCTTTCATAGTACAAAGAACTACTACTCTATATGACTATATAGAGTCTCAATAAATTTTTTGCGGGGGTTACCCGCATAATTCAATTCTCATTTTCTTCAATCAGCACATCCGGTTTTTTCCGGACAAGGCTTTTAAACTAGACCACTAAATTACTTTGTCAATCTCACTCCAATTTATTTTTTGAAGTTTTTTTGACCCCTTCTCATCTTGTCTAATTAGCCTCTCCCGCACCCGGAGGACCCATTCGGGGGTCTCGTTGCAGAAGGCCATTAAACTATCCGTCTGCCTACAGAACGCAAATGCTTTTGGAAAGTTTTTTGGAAGATTTATCGTACCGTGCCTGAAGCTTTATGCGGTCAGCTCCTTTTAACAGGTTAAATACCCGTATTTTGTGTAGCAAAACACATTAGTGTCAATTAGCGAAAATCAATGATAAAAATGAAGCCCTAAACTTTAGCATCTATCTTAGCATCTTACGACATAGCCTCGAAATCAGCTTTTGTCATGATCTCTACTAATTGGTTGAACTTCACTGTTGGTTCCCATCCTAATTTCTGTTTGGCCTTCAACGGATTGCCCATAAGATGCTCAACTTCAGTTAATCGATAATATTTGGGATCAACGCGTATAGTTACTTTTCCTGTTTTTTTATCGATCCCTATTTCACTGACACCTTTTCCTTCCCATTTAATTTGAATATCTAGATATTCAAAAGACTTTTCAATAAATTCTCTTACAGTGTGCATTTCATAAGTAGCTGCGACATAATCGTCCGGCTTGTCCTGTTGCAGAATAAGCCACATCATTCTTACATAATCCGGAGCGTAACCCCAGTCACGCTTTGCATCTAGATTCCCGATATACAAACAATCCTGCAGACCTTTTTTTATTTTTGCTGCAGCCATTGTAATCTTGCGTGTAACAAATGTTTCACCCCTCCTTGGCGATTCATGATTAAATAAAATGCCATTACTGGCATGTAAATTGTATGCTTCCCTGTAATTAACAACCATCCAATAAGCATACAATTTCGCGACAGCGTAAGGAGAACGAGGATAAAACGGTGTTTTTTCAGTTTGAGGAACTTCCTGCGCTTTACCAAATAATTCTGAAGTAGATGCCTGATAGAATCTTGTGTTTATTTTTGTTTCTCGTATCCCATCTAACAATCGTAAAGTTCCAATAGCATCTACTTCCGCTGAATACTCAGGAACTTCAAATGAAACCTGAACATGCGACTGAGCGCCAAGGTTGTAAATCTCATCCGGCTGAATTTTTTCCAACAGTCTATTTATATTGCTGGAATCACACAAGTCTCCATAATGAAGGAATAGCCTAACGCCTTTATTGTGTCTATCCATATACAGATGGTCTATTCTCCTGGTATTAATACAGCTTGATCTGCGGATCATACCGTGAATCTCGTACCCTTTTTCAAGCAATAGCTCGGTCAGATAAGAACCGTCTTGTCCAGTTATTCCGGTAATAAAAGCTTTTCTCATAAATACTCCAATTTATTTGGTTCACCACTAAACTTAATACCCTATAGTAACGAGAAGATTGTAATATAATGTTTTCAGTTTTTAAGCCTCTTGGCACACCTGATTTTCGCTGATATACAAATACTTTCAGTTTAACCACTAGTGACACTAATTATACGAATTGTTTTATCAGCTAATAACTGCCTTTAGCCACGCATATTAACACTGATTGTTATCTTTTCTTTTAATCCTGTCTTAATCCGTGAAATCAGTGGCTAACTTATTTATTCTTCTGCCACAGATTACTCAGATTTACACTGATTGTTATTTCTTTTATCTTTTCCATCCTGAAAGAAGCCTGATTTGGTGTAATAGCCTGCACTTTAATAATATCGATTTTAAAAAGAACTGACAGTAACATTTGACTAAGTTTAAAAAAACTGACACCTGGTTTGAATTTGGGGCATATCTTCTAAGAACTTTTTGTCTTTCATAAAACGCTTTTATTACTCTTGTTACGCTTACACCGCCCATACTGAAATTTGCTATACACAGATTGCCGGTAGAGATACTTCTCTTATTAAAAGCGCACCAGCAGAAAAATTCATAGTCGGCAACAATTTGAAGAGAAGCATCGAATTTGTGTTCAAGAAGTAAGTTTTTTTTCGCAAAAACAGATTGATGAAATAAAGCCATTTTAGAAAGCTCGACCTTGTTGTTATACATAGGGTAATATTCTTTGCATAAATTCAAACTTTTATCAATAACTCTTACTGATCCGCACCATATATCAGGAAAGCTGTTGTTTGCAATTTCTGAGGCTGCTTTTTCTATGACGCAACTCTCAGTCAAAGTATCATCTGCCCCCAAAAAGATAATGTAATCTCCTTTTGCAGCAACGACTCCTTTATTCATTGCGTCATAAATACCTTTGTCAGGTTCGCTAGTCCAATAACTAATATTATGGGCATGTTTTTTGATAATATCTAAAGTTCCGTCAACGCTACCGCCATCAATAATTATGTACTCAAAATTAGAGTAAGTCTGATTTATTACGCTCAATATTGTCTGCTCAATTGTCTTAACCGCATTGAATGAAACAGTTACTATAGTAATAGAAATAAGAAAATTCTTCTTATTATTATTTTGAAAAGTAGCCACATCAACCATTTAATGTATTAAGGATTTGATTGGGTGAATATAAACTATTATTTTGAAATAAATCTTTTTATACGCTGGCATCATCATAATTTTATAAAAAATATTTCATCCATGATTTTAGTAAATGTTTTTTAAGATTTTTTTGGAAAGCAGTATTATTATTTTTCCAGCATCTTCGATATTGATTTATATCTAAAATGGCTTTCTCAAATTCTTTAATGGCTGTAGAGTGTTTAAATGGTGAATTTTGCATTTCTATTTCAGCTTTCTTAAGCAGATTAATTCTAAATTCATTATCGATTATTTGCTCCATACATGATGCTATTTCATATTGATTTTTCATATCGAAGTATAAAGCTCCATCTCCCAACTGTTCTCTATGTCCATTAAGATCTGAACAAAGGACAGGGCAATTTAAACCTCTTGCTTCAAGTAGTGGCATATTAGTAGGTCCAAGAAAAGTTGGCATAACTAAAGCAGTAGCATTTTTATATAGTTCATTAATCATTCCATTTTCTACAAAGCCTAGATAAATAACATTAGAATCTAAATTTAGCGTCTCTATGGTTTCTTTTATATAGCTAAGATTTCCCTTATCAGCTCCAGTTAATACAAGTTTATAATCTGGGAACTTGGAATTAATTATTTTAAAGGCTAGAAGTAAGTTGTAATGATTCTTATGAGGCCAAAATTGAGCAGGGTAGAAGAAATATTTAAAAGGCTCTAGTCTATCATAGAGTTTTGTCTTTGATTTATTCCCTTCTATATAATTACCCGAATGGAGATGAATTATTTTAATTTTGTCTTCACGTAATCTGCTAAATTTAAGAAGCTCATTTTTGCCAGTTGCAGATTCAACAAAAATAGCTTGGGCTTTATATATTTCTTGATTATACCAATAATCTCTATATTCAAACTCTCCCTTTATAATAAATTCCGGAAACCCATAGCAAGATAGATGTCCTATATCCCAATTTGAAGCTATAAAAGGATAATTATCTAAACGACAATACCTTTGGTGAGGGTAGTATATAATGTTAATAGAATTTAAGTGCAGCATGTTAAGTAGATATCGATCCAAAGTAACTTTTTTTACAAATTTATTTAAAGTCCTCCTAGTTTTACCTGAAAAAAGAAAAGTAAAAGGAATCATAAAAAGAAAGCCCAGTCTTAAATAAATCGGATATTTAATCTGTAAATAGTTCTTAATAAAACTTGTAAATAATAGTTTTTTTTCAAATAAAAAAACTATTTCAATTTCAGATGAAAACTCATATTTATCAATCAAATTAATTAAAGCGTCATGGTATGAATATCCTCCACCTGTTGTTTTTGGAATTTCTTCAATCCATATACCGACTTTCATACTTTGCCTTTATTTAATCGTTGCTATTACCAAAGCATACCATGAATTTGAGTCAGGCTCTTTAGTATATGATAGCCATTCGAGCTTGGAATTTAAATGTAAAAAAACTTTGTTAAGTAAAGTTTCTATTTCTTGCATAAATAAATATCTCAATTTATGAGTTTCATAGAAATATTGTTTCTGTCTGAATAACTTATTAAAGACTTCTATTTTATAATCAATTGTAACTAACTGTGAATCCTGACTAACCAAGGGATAAGCTGTTCGGTCAACTTTCAATTTATCATTTTCAAATGCTTTTGTCCTAGAATATGGAGGGTCAGCTAAAACTGCAGGGCCGTGCCAGAAATCAAAAATAAAAATTCCTCCACTATTAAGATGTTCTTCTGCCGTTTTAAAAGCTCTTGATAAATCTTCATCTGAAGTCATATAACTCATGACATGGAATAATGATATTACTGCATCAAACTTCTGATCTAATCTTATTTCTCTTATATCTCCGCTGGCAAATAAGCAATTTTTAGCTTTTGATTTTTCAGCTATTTCTATCATTTGGGATGAAATATCAACACCTGTGATTTCATAACCGTATTTAGCAATCTCATTTTCATATCGCCCTGTGCCACAGCCCAAACTTAAAATAGTTTTAGTCTTTGGCTTGTGCTTTTGAATTAAATCATGAATATATTTAGCCTCTTTGAAGTAATCTTTATCCTGATTCAAGAGATCATAGTAGGCCGCATAGTCTTTAAACTGATTATCTGAAATATTTGGGTTGCTCATAATTGATAATTAGTGGTTTACAGTTTTCCTTAATTCTTCTGAGACTAATTTTATCTCATCATCTGTAATACCAAGTCCGCTTGGCAGATAAAACCCGTTTCTCGCCATATGCTCCGCCACAGGATAATGTTCGTTAAGGAACAAACCCATCTTGTTAAAAACAGGCTGTTCATGCATGCACCAGAAGAAAGGACGTGTACCAATTTTCTTTTCAGCCAGCTTCTTTTGGATTTCTTGCGCTGATATGGGAGCATCTTCCTCTGAAATTACTCCATAAACCCAGTAAATATTTTCCGCATAATCTGTTGTTTGCAATGAAAGCTGATATCCTCTAATTCCCGATAAGTATTTGTTGTATAGAGATCCGATTTCTCTTTTTCTTTTTACAGCCCAATCAATTCTTTCAAGCTGAGCTATACCAAGAGCGGCCTGCAAGTTTGTCATTCTATAGTTCCATCCCAAATCTTCGTGCATGAAACGGCGCTTTGGCTGGAAACATAAATTTCTATATTCTCTGCATCTCTCTGCCAGGAAGTGGTCGTCTGTTAACAACATCCCTCCTTCTCCGGTAGTAACATGTTTATTAGGATAGAAGCTGAATATGCTTATATCGCCAAAAGAACCGCATTTTTCCCCATTGTAAGTCTGTCCGTGCATTTCAGCGGCATCTTCAATAATTTTCAAATTGTATCGGAGGGCTATATCAATTACGGGACGCATATCTACAGGCAGTCCATAAATATGAACAACAAGTATGGCTTTAGTTTTGACCGTTATCTTTTGTTCAATCTGTGATACATCCATATTCCATGTATCTGGATCAGAATCGACTAAAACAGGAATACCTCCCTGCCTTACTACTGACTGAGCAGGAGATATTATTGTAAAAGTTGGCATTATGACTTCATCGCCTGAAGTTATCCCGATAGATTTGACAGCTATATCCAGAGCGCCTGAACCATTAGCGACAGCAATTCCGTATTTCTTCCCAATATATGCGGAAAATTCTTTTTCAAACCTACTGACAAAAGGCCCTTCGGATGATATCCACCCTGTTCTTATGCATTCGAGCAGATATTTTTCTTCATTGCCGTCAAGTTTTGGAGTATTAACAGGAATCATTTTATAACACTTCCCAATGTCCTTTTTTTTCTTCTCCAACTCGCTTTACGAACCCAGCTTTTTTTAATTTGGCCAGGTTTTCTTTAATTTTCCTTTGTGAAATCCCTACTTTACTTGCCATTTCAATAGTAGTAATTCTAGGGTTCTGTCTAATCATATTAATAATTATCATCTGATTATCGGTGACCTTATCGGTGACCTTATCGGTGACCTTATCGGTGACCTTATCGGTGACAGAGTTTTTTATCTTTTCAAGAGTAACTCTGAAGCCATTGAACACCTCTTCAAATTTTACAGAAATCCCGCCATGAGATTCGCAAAGGCTGCGTATCCTTTTTATGCCCGAACCGTACCGTTCAATTAAACCTATTTCTTTGAATGCATTGGCTATTAGCTTATTCCGTGTTTGAGAAGTATAATTGTCTTCTAAGAGATCCTTCAGGGAAATTCCTCCATAAAGCTTGCCTGGATTATAGAATTCTATTCTATTATCAAAGATTTTAATAATGCTTCCGCTGCTCTCCCTATAATCTCTGTGAACTATCATATTTATAACAATCTCCCTTATGGCATCAAGAGGATAGTCAAAGCGTTCTGTATGAGCAGGGGTTGATGTTATAATATACTCCACCATCAAATGCTTTCTAATAAATGAAATTACCTCTTCAACTTCTGTAATAATATCTGCTCTGAGAGAAGCAGAATCTATAATAGTTATTTCACTTTTAAATCGACCGATTTGTATGTCGCTTATCAGGCAGTAATCTTTCACAAACAGAAGATAAGAACCGAAAGTCAACTTATTGTCTCTGATAAACTCAAGTTTAGCAAGGAATTCAAAAGGCGATAAAATTATTGAGATTCCTGTTCTAGATTCAATTCTTTTGATAAAAGCCTGAATTTTCTCGAAAGAAATATCTTCCAGTGTATGGTATGGATCAGGATAAAAATCCCAACTGCTATTTATGGTTTTAAGGTGTTCATTGGCTATTTCATCGGCGCTCATCAGATGGTTTGAATTCAACACTCTCTTGAAATATTTATTTTTACAGGCAACGGGCTTTATCGGGTATTCAGAAACACTCATTACAGCCATATATTTTCCATTTAATTCAATAAGTTCTATCTCAGGAATAATATTGGGCGTTGTATTAAGTTTTATCTCATTTGCCCATATCTGGAGGCTTTCCTCGGAAAATGAAACGCCGATAATCTCTTTCTTCGGGCTTATACCAATAACTATCTCGCCTCCCTTAGTATTAGCAAAAGCAACAACTGTTTCAATTACGTCTTTACTGAAGGAGGTTTTAAACTCTATTGTGGAACTTTCACCGTCTTCTATGAGTTTAAGTAATTTCTCTTTTTCCATAAAACTAATATTTTCTCTCAAATCTCTAATATAAATCAGTGATCATCAGTGTAAATTAGTGGTTCGATTTAACTGCTAATCTTCACTTATTATCGCTAATAATTTTTATCTTCTCTGATGAGACAGAAGTAAAGCGTGTTTTACATTTTTCTCCTATGTATGGGCCCTGTTTCACTTCAAACATTTCAAGGTCTTCCAATGCCTCAAATCCATGCCCGCCTGACGCCAGAAGAATTACATCCCCAGCTTCTAAAACATGGCTTTCCAGATATTCCTGTTTATCGTCGTAAAAATCTACCCTGAGTTTTCCTTTTCTGATAAAAAGAACTTCTTGTGTATAATTTATAGTTCTTGGAACAGGATTATGAAAATGCGGAACTATTTCATGCCCCTTATGATGAGACATAAAAGCCAACTGCTGAGACATATCGTTTGATGTAAAAAACTCTATCCCTTCCTTATGGAAGTCTTTGGGGATAATTATCCCCAAAAGCTTCTGATTGTGTGAAATTTGTTTAATCATTTTTCTATTCCATTTGTTAAAAAGTAAAGTATCCGCCGGTTTTTTTACTGCCCCTCCTCCCGACTAATCCTTTAGAAACAAAAAGCTTGATATATCTATCAAGGGTATCAACAGGTATATTAGTTTTTTCTTTGAGTGTTTTTATTTGAATGCCAGGGTTCTTTCTTATAATCTCCAAGACTTGAACTTGCCTGTCATTTAATCCGTCATTTAATCCGTCATTTAATCCGTCATTTAATCCGTCATTACTAGATTCAAATTTGGTAGTATTATATCCTTCCAGAGGCACTCTAACTGTAAATAAATCTTGCTCCATGAATTCCAGGTTATCGCAGTTCGAATATGGCTTTATGTACTGGAAAACTTTTCTAATACCTGTCCCTAATTCTTCGGCAAGTCCTATTTGGACAAACATTTTCGCTATATTAGGGTTTTTGGGGAAAGGCTCAAATCTCCCAGGATAAAGGGGTCCGTAAGAATGGGGCTTATTCGCATTTCTCACTTCAACTCTATCTTTATAGATTATCAATGTAGCGAGACTGGCATTTGTATATTCGCGGTGGATAAGAAAATTAGTTATTATTTCACGAAAGATAGTATCTCTTAATGAGATTCGCTGTACTCCATCAAGATAAAACTTATCAGGAAGGTGCTTGGCGATGAAATTCATCAAAATATCGTAAGCATTAATTAAATTGCATCTGATGTTTTCTCTATCATCATAGCGCTCAATGTCATTTCTACGCAAAAGAGCATCAATTTTATAATGAGGTACAGCACTTTGAATGACTTCTTCTTTCCCAAATAATAGTAATGCAGCTAACGTAAAACCTTCCTGATTTGTTGCGAAGTCTGTTCTGTAAAGTCCTGAGGAGATTAAAAAATCACGATCTGAAAGATGATTCCACGGATGCTTTGGCCTCTGTATTTTAATCATAGAACGAACTCTTTCGACAATACCTGCCTCAAAGTGTTTTTCTTTAAGATACGGATAAATTGTTCCTTCCGAATAGCAGAAGTTCTTTCTGGTATAAATATTTTTTATCTGTTCATCTGATTTAACTATGTAATCACCATCTACAGCTCGATCGAAAATTTTATTATCGCATCTATGAACTTGAGATGAAACAGGTACATGAATATAGAGCAAAATCTTCTCTTCATATGAAACAACTTCACAATTAATAAGAAAAGATGGAAAGAGCTTGTTTGGATTGTTCGAAGAGTTTGCTATGTCCTTGCTGTAGGATTCGACTTTTAAGGGATCTATTCCTATTACAGTCTTGTCGTCTGCCACACCAAGGAGTATCGCACCACCATTTCGGTTTAAAAAGGCGCAGATTGTTTCAAAAAGGCTTTTAGGCAATCCCTTTTCAGCGGACTTAAACTCAGTGCTAATCCCTTCGCCTTCCTTTATGATTTTATCAATATACTCTTTATTCATAGCCTTAATTTGCTTGATACATTTGCCAGCTGCTGTGGCATATCAATTGAATTCCTTCCTTGCAGGAAGTCTTGGAAACTGTAATTCTTAATAAATATTCTTGATGTTTATCACTATCCAATTCAGATTTAAATCCATCCGAATAAATTATAAGTTCACTCTCTGAAGCTAGAAGGTTCTTCTGGAGAGCCTCAACTGTCTGCCGCATATGGCACGGTCGATTATATACAAATAAAACTATAGGGGCGAGTTTATTCATATTCATTTATCATGTGTTAATCATTGCCGTCTAATTTTGCGGCTTTGTCATGCCCGATAATGTATTTTTTTGACAAATTTTCTATTTTTATAATAGCCATAAGACTCTTTAACCGCTAATCTGCACTAATTTTCACTAATGATAAAACTCATGTCATATTATGACATAATCTGAAAAGATAAAAAAATATAAAACTCAATTTATATGTTTTTAACTTTCAGGTTAAACAAGCTTTCAGCTTGCGAGCTTTTCTTAATATTAGTGTGCATTAGTGTCAATCAGTGGTTAACTTTTTCTGGAATCGACTTCTTTGGGCGAAGAATATAAACCTTTGGCGCTGCCTACAATAGTTGACAACTTTCTGGGCTTAGGCTTATATTCTGTCTCGATGACTGCGCTTACTATTACTTTTGAATATATCGGAAGCACATTTGAATGTAGTGTTATTAATCCTCCAGGAAGGACTTCTGTTTCTTCTTTTATTGCTGTTATCATAATACTACCTTCTACTTTTTGTTGATTATAAAATCTTATAATTGAATGTATTATTCCGATATATCAATTTTTCTATTAAAAACTATCCTTCTAATGAAATATAATTCATAAAAGCCAACTGCTGAGACATATCGTTTGATGTAAAAAAATGCACACTAGGCTCGTTAAAAGATTTCCAAACTATAATAGCCAATGTATGACTTCAAAGGTTACTATTTCTGCAATGGAACCATCATTCCTTATTCAGCTAAAAAAAGTAAATTATTTCTCAATTTATCTCCTTGAAAAATACTCCATATGTTTAAATACTTGCCGTCCTGAGCTAATCTATCCAAACAATAGATTAAAGCATAACCTTTCAAATCATTTATATCTAAAAAATTTTTCAGGAAATGATAATGCTCTATATACATATTTCCGTCCTTAATCATATCTATCAAAACAGTATGCCATGGCATCTTCACAGCATCTGCCGCATCTTGGTTAACATAATAAATCGCATCCAACGGTTGCAGGCCATCTTGCCTGAAACAATCCAAATCAATGATATAAATATCCTCTCCTTGCTTCATAATATTTTTATAATGAAAATCACCATGGCAAGGCCCGACCCTGAATTGACCTTTTGCTAAAAACTGCTCAACATACAATAACACCTTCTCATGTGTTTCCGTGCCATAAAATTTTCTGATAAGGACAAGACCATCTAATAACGATGAAAACTGCGCTATCTTACAATTCCGCCCTTCACCATACTCACTGAATATTTTCAATATCTTTTCTGCAGCCTCAAAATTCTCTTTACGATCAGATATCAAACAAAGCTTCTGGGCCCTCATCACGTTTATCTTCTCATTCAAATAAGACAAATACTCATAATCCGGAATGATCTTCCCGATTTCCGAATACTTTTTAAAAACCAAGTCGAAATGTTTTTTTTCCTCAAAAAAGAAAGCCTGATTTTTAAAAACGATCTTATAAAAATGATCGTCTGTAAGCACATTAACGTGTCCGCTAACAGATGACGGCAATCGCGCGCATTTCTTTCTAAAAATAAAAAGAATAAAAAAATACTCATATAGAGAAAGCACTGCCTCTTCTGTAAGAACAACTATTTTGTTTATAATTTTTTTTAGCAATGCAAGACTCATAACACACTCAATTTTCTTTCTTTGAAAAAGAATTAATAATCGTGTCATAAAGCAAACTTTTTTTCGGATCATTTTTCTTTAACCGATCCATCATTAACGCATATGCACCAAGCGCATCTGGCTCCTCATCATGGCCCCACACCCTACTCTTTAAAACAGTATCAATAAAGGTATAATCCGTGCTAAAAACATTTTTAAATCCCATATAAACCGCCAAAGCGGTTTTGATCTGATCAAGACTCAGCGGCTTAAGACATCCAACATCTCCCAATACATCAAAATACTCTTTCTTTGATTTCGGTTCACTGGTAAAACCAAACCCCGAATAAAACGGGGATCCTGCCAAAACAGTTGGTATGCCGACGCATGAATATTCCAAACCAACCGTACCTTGGCAAGTCGTGATAGCATCAGCACTGCCGATCAAACCTGCTGTACTAAAATCAGAAGGGCAGACATAAATCGAGCTGTTCTTCCCTTTAAATTTATGAACGACTTCTTCCACCTTCCCTTCTTCATTATATGGCTTTACAGATGGATGAGGCTTAACGATCCAATTGACATTCTTAATGGTTCTGACATGTCTTAACGTCTCCAGAAGCCATTGATAAAAATCCATGAACAACAGATTTTCGCTTGATCCTCTGGGAGTGTCAGAAAAGATATGCGCAAAAATAAAAACAATAGGATTGTCATTTTGTATATTTATTTTCAATTTCAAATCCTGTTTCGTGTAGATCTGCTTTCCCCCGTATGCCAGCTGAGCATCTATCTGTTCAATTTTTCCAGCAAATCTTGATTCAAGCTCGCTCTTTGCCTGCTGCAGCAAATCCTCATTCTGAAGAATAGCAGGCAATTGATCTGCGATCATTTTATGCATCGCCATATGATATCGCGGAACAAAAAGCTCATTATGTATAAACACTTGATCATCTGTTGTTTCAATACATACAATATCTTTATGATAAAAATATCTTAACAGCAAACCATAAGTAATGTACTGGGAATGTGTGGAGACATAGTATTTAATATTAAACTTCCTGCAAAGCTCATCTAAAGCAAAAAAATAAACAAATGTTTTTTTAAAAAGATAATAATGATCTCTGACGATATACCGGACTGTATATTTCCCTTTCTGACATTCTTTAATCATTTCATCATACAGCATATCTCCGATTTGAATCCCTCGAAAAGACAGCTTAATAAAACTCTCGCCTCGCCCGAATAAGAATAAAAATTCTGAGTAATGAAAATAAAATCTGGTCAAGATTCCTATTAATATTTTCTTTAATACTGTTAGCCGTGCATAAATATCATCATAAATACCAACACATTCAAAAACTTTAAATGATTCATACAATTTTCTCTTATAAGGCTCTTCTTTAGTCCCATGCACCAATAAAATTACAGGTCGCGCATCTGAGACCTTTTCCAATGCCTTAGTAATAATGCCTGTTCGCATCAAATAATTTGGCCCGTATTCCGCTAAAAATCCTTCCACTAAAATCACAGGACTTGATTCCAGGCGATCTAGCTTCTCCCAATAAGGACTATTAACCGTACAGAAATCATCAAACACCTTTTCAGCGTCAGCATATTTAATCAGCCTGGTAAGTTTAGACTGAAACAACTTTCGTTGATTTAAAAAATTAATCCTGACAAAGAGCCGCAAAACAAAAACTTTGATCGGATAACGAAAGCGCCTCGGAATCATTTTTTCAATTGTATTAAAAAGTGTCATTATTTTAACAAAAGGATTAATTTCTAAAAAAATTGCAACTTCCACTAAATTGCCGCCCATCCACTTCAATTATTAAATTATGTCCCGTTACATATCTGGCCTCACCTGAAAGCAAAAAAGACGCTATGGGAGCAATATTTACAATCGCCTCTGATTTTTGAACATCCATTTGCTTTAATATTTTTTGACAAAATACAAAATAACTATTCAATTGCATGTCTACATTTTTACGCCAAGATTCGGTATCAATCTCTTCAAAATTAGTGCCCCCAGTCTTTAGCCCTAGGATAAGCATTATTAACCAAACCGTTTATGCGTTTGAATTTTTTGAGAACACTATCTCTAGCTGATTGAATAGAATCATCATTATTCCAATTATAAATCAAATTGCTTATATTATTTATGGAAATATGAGCTCAATAAAACTTATATCAACAGGCTATTTGCAATGTAATTGGAATTAGTAATATCCGCTTTCAGCAAACCTTTATCTAAATTTGTTTCAACTCCTATATCTGCATTAATAGCAATACCGTCTTTTTTTGAGAATCCTTAATAATAGCACTCCCAATTCAACCTGAACCTCCAGTTCCAACCAATCTAAATCATATATATCTATGCTATCCCTTCTGCAAATCTGACTTTAAAATATCGCCATTTGAATTTATATATTTTTAGAATATTCGTAATTTAAAGCATTAGCGTTTTAGCATATACGATTTATCCCCCCAAGAGTGCTACTCTCTTCACCGGCTAATTGGCAATAAGCGAAGCTTGTTTGGATAGTGGCTTAATAAATTTTTGAAAAACCAACTAAATCAACCGGAAGAGTTTTGGAAAAATACCTCACGATCTAATCACCCTTAACTTGATTTGCCCTTTTATTTTCCCAATACTTATCCAATATAGCTAAAGGAATTTACATGTTTATCAATTATATTTCCTAAATACTGGTTTCACAATTTTACCCTGTAAATATTTTTCATATCCCGATTCAAGCGCTTTAACATAAACTTGTAAAGACTTTCTAGTTGCTTCTAGAGTTTTCTGCAACTCAAGTTCTCCATGAGCAAAGGATAAAGCGATACAAGGAATAAGTACTCCATTCTTAATCATTTCTTGAAGAAAGAGTGTACGATAAGCCAAAGAACTACTACGTCCTTTATCCCTAGTTACAACAATTGGAGAACAAGAAACTCCTTCAACTTTAAAATTATCACCTATTCCCAAAT
Organism: Lentisphaerae bacterium GWF2_38_69; assembly: GCA_001803205.1. GTDB lineage: Bacteria > Verrucomicrobiota > Lentisphaeria > Victivallales > GWF2-38-69 > GWF2-38-69. The sequence continues at coordinate 14,274 of MHBE01000014.1, forward strand.
CTTTAGCAAGATCATTCATCCCATTAATCAATTTTTGACCATAACTCCACATATGTTCTATTACCTTAAATCTCTTATAAACATTAATAGTTTCTACTAAAGCTCCTAAACTGCTCATTTCCGCACCGTGAGTAGTAGAAGTCAGGAAAACTCTTTCCGCTCCCTCTTCTTTAATTCCACCAACGCTCATAAATTCGCGTTTCCCTGCGACGACAGCAACTGAAAAACCGTTTGCCATGCCTTTACCAAAAGTACATAAATCTGGCTCAACACCATAATAAGTTTGAGCCCCTTGAAGATGCCAACGAAAACCAGTGATCATTTCATCTAAGATAAATAATGCACCATTAGTTTTACAAAGTTTTTTTAATTTTTGGAGAAAATTGTTTTCAGGATGAGCACTTGTAGCGGGCTCTAAAATTACGCAAGCTATTTGATCTGAATATTTTTCAAATAAAGCAACAAGCGAATCAATATCATTATATCTGAAATTTAAAGTAAGACCACTAATCTCTGCAGGAATACCCCTAGTTAAAGGGGTATCACCAATAAACCAATCATCATATGAAAAAAACGGATGATCCAAACAACGGGCAATATATTTTTTCCCTGTATAAGCTCTTGCTATTTTTACCGCGGCACTAGTTACTGTTGAACCATTTTTGGCAAATTTCACCATATCTACAGATGGAATTAAATCCACCATAACCTCTGCTGCTTCTAATTCGATAAGCGAAGCTCTTGTAACATTATTACCATTCCAAATTTGTTTAATAGCAGCTTCCGCAACACTTTTATATCCATATCCAAGAGTAACTGCTCTTAGTGCCATGCCATAATCTAAAAACTTGTCACCATTTGGGGCAAAAACATATGCGCCTTCCCCACGCTCCAAAATCTGAGGAGCATTCTCAGGATATTGATCATCACCTCGACTATAAGTATGAGCCCCGCCGGGAATAACATTATTTAATCTTTCACTGTAATTCATAAATTTACATTTCTAATTATTTACCTTTATTAATTCAAAATACTCTTCACTAATAATGCCATAATAAAAGTTATCACTGTATATGCCGTTAGAGCAATTCACCTGCCGCAACCGGCCTTCCAGCTTAAACCCTGCTTTCAAAAACAATTTCTTCATGGCAATATTGTGTTCATCGGTTCCACCCCATACCTTATGCAGCTGAAGATACTCAAAGGCATATTTTAAAAGAATGGCCGTAGCCTTGGAACCTATCTGCTTATTCCAAAGACTTTTCTCGCCAATCATGAGACCTAATTCCCCGCTTTTATTCTTCTGATTAATCTTATCCAGTTTAATTGTCCCGACATAATCATCAAACGGATGATATTTGATAAAAAATCCCTGCGCCTCCTCTTTTGTAAACCGCCTGAAAGATTCCTCAATGAAACTCATATCTTTCACCTTTATTAACTCAGGAGAAATGATCGGAGCCACGACCTCAAAGTCATTAAGCCACTGTAAATATTTTTCTCGGAGCTTCAAATCATCGGCAAGATCCTGATAACTCACCAAAGCGATATCCGCAGTAAATTCTGAATCATCCGTTAATATCACCTGTCAAACCCTCCATCTGAATCTTCAACAGCCTTTAACAATTTTAAAATCGCAATGTCGCCTTCGATTGTGTTCGGATATTGTTTGCGATCCTTTATCCCTTCTAGAAATGCCTGCAGCTCTTCAACATACATGTTCTCATTAATGTTCACATTATAGCCGGCCACTGGCTTGGACTCAGGCTGCTTATATTCAATCCAGGATGGACTCGCTGCCTCGTAAATCCGCATCTTTCCCTCATCCCAGCGCCATTGGATCTGAGCATTTTCCAAATTGATCACCAGATTGCGTGTCGCATAACGCGCAGCCACATCTACAATCATTGACCCGATCGCATTTTTAAATTTTAAAGTGAACGCATAACTATCTTCAATATCCGCCTTACAGTCCATTGTCTTTGCGAATACCCCCTTAATATCCTGCGGCATGCCGATAATATCTGTAATCCAGGTCAATTCAAAAGGGACAATCTCTCTGGCCCCGCCAGTTACCCTGTTTGAAACATAATAATCTTTCACATCTTCCCAGGGGTGCCAATCAGGCAAATACTGTCCGCTATGATAAGAAAAATTCGTGACCCTGCCATACTTTCCGCTTAATACAATTGCCTTGATCTCCTTAATAATCGGATGAAAAAACAATGTGCAGGAAGGCGCCACAAATACATTCGCCTGATTATAGGCCTGAATCTCCAAAACATCTTCGAGAACCACACTGGCCTCAATAAAAACCGGTTTATTATGATCGATAGCGACTTTAGCCCCTAAAGCATGTTTGTCCGGCGGTAAAGAAACGATCACAGCCTTGATCTCATCAAAATTTAAATGTTCTATTTCCGCAATGGTTTTTACACCATATTTATTTTGTGCCTCTTCCCGTCTGTCAGCCCTTAAGTCAAAACCAATAATCTCACGATCAAACCCAAGCGCTTTCAAACAACGGATCCTGCGTTTCCCCATTGAACCCAACCCGATGATCAAAAACTTGTTCATAATTCACCACATTGCTTATTTAATATTGCCTCAACACAAATAAAATCCCAAATATCATCAATTTCATAATTCTGCCATCGCTCAATATGGTACGGAATAACATTATCCGTATAAAACATCTTTTTGGCTTTAAACACGCTCGCCTTGACCATATAAATAACCCCGTAAGGAAAATAGGCCTTGTCCGCCTGCTGACGCTGCGTAATTTTTTTTAAATCGTCAATATAAGAAGCGATTCTGTTTGCGTCTGTTATCTTTTTTACGATCATAGGATGCTCCATATGCACCTCTCCAACACTTATGATACCGTCTGCATTCTCATTATCAATCAGCTGCTGGATAGCGCATGTCAAATCATCTTTCTTTCTGAGCGGCGATGTCGGCTCAAGCAAAACAATATGATCAAAATATTTCCCTGCATTTTCCAGTGAATTCAAAACATGGGCAACCACATCCATGGATGAAGCAGTATCCATTGCCAATTCAGCCGGTCTTAAATTCGGAACTTTAACACCAAACTGTTCAGACACCTTGGCGATTTCCGGGCAATCCGTTGAAACCACGATTTCATCAATATATGCGCAGTTCCTGGCCTGATCGATTGTCCAGCCAATAAGCGGTTTGCCCTGTAATGGCAAGATATTTTTCTTAGGCAAGGCCTTACTTCCACCTCTGGCAGTAATGATAGCGACGATTTTTTTCTGTTTATACATTTTCCCTCATCGATTTTCGGATTTCCTATTTCTTAATCAGCGTCACAATGACCTCTGTCCCCATATGATGATCTAACAATAACTGTTTGTTCGCCGGCTGATTTAAAAGCACTTTTAATATTTTTGCCGTAGATCTTAGTTGAAAAGATGGCGCAGTTTTATTCACATAATCAAACCACATATCAGAGTCATCTAAAAAGTCTGCGCACGTGCGCATAGAGTGCAGTTTCCATTGATTGCCTGCTTCAAAATAAGTCTTAAGCCACTTTCTCCCGAGAACCAGATAATGAAACGGAGGGCAGACAGCAAAGAAATCATTCGACTGACATAACGGCGAATCAAAATCCGGGGTGCTGAACATAAACACTCCGCCCTTTGATAATGCGGTATAAATATTATTTAAGGCGAATTCCAGTTTTTCGTAAGGAATATGTTCAAAGACTTCCCACGCTGTGATCAAATCATAACGATTTTCCTCTATCGGATCTTTCAAAAAATTCAATGCCAGCGTATTAATACCCAAGCGTTCCAACTCTGTATTCTGCTTTATCGCAAAATCAGAATGGGTCACGTGCCATTGAGGGTACGTCTGCTTTAAAAATTTACTAAATCCCCCCATCCCACCCCCAAGATCTAAGGTGCGAGGACTTTGGGGTAACTGACGAATGAAATCTGAAAAATCACATCGTGGCGTTCCCTGCTGATAAGGATTGTTCAGCGTTACGACAAAGTCCTGTTTATCAAACGCATCATATAGCTTTGCCGTATGATCCTGTGCGACATACGGTGAAATCACAATTAATCCGCATTTTTCACATTCATGATACAACGGACGCGCGATCGGCAGATAACCGCAAAATGGCTGAGACATGCGCATCGGCAACGGAATAATGCGACCTTTGCAATGAGGGCACTCCTTATAGATATGCACCTGAACATCCTCACAAAAAGCCGCTAATCGATTAAAAACCTCATCGTCGCTCAACTTCTGAATCAAAGAATCAATATCCAAGGCATGCATATTCTCAATGTTCTTGATAAGAAAAAGAAACATCTTCAAACGTTTATACTTATATAAATTAAACTGATTATTATGCTGATCCTGAGAAAACCAACGAAACACAACCACTGCATCAGAATTGTCACATGTCACATCGCGCCACTCACTAACACCTGGAGCTAAAATACATTCAACCTGAGTGCCGGGAATTGCTCCATCTGAAACTGCATATTTAGCACCGGTCGCATTCAGACTTTCAATCATTTGTTTAAGCAAATCCCAATCAACAATCGGATTCATTATATCTAAAATAACCAAATAATCTTTCTCAGTTGCTGCAGCCTTAATCGCAGTCGACAAATCATCTCTTGAAATAAAAACAACCTGATTCACGCCAAAATGTTTCAGGCGTTTTGTCACAAATTCCATAACAAGTTTTTCTGTACTCTGAAAATCCAGTCTAGAATGTTTGATCACTAAAAAATTAATATTAACCATATTAAATTTTTATCCTTTCCCCTCTTGCTGCAATTGAAAAAACTCCGCTATGTCCCCCCATTTGGCCATATCGCAGCCATTTAAACACATCGTATTTCTTGCCTTACTCAGTGAATCACCCATAAAATAAAACAAGTCTGAGGCCGCAACAGCCTTAACCCCTGTTTTTTTTATCCCTTCATGAAATTGATCTGTCCGCTCAATACCCCCGGCTGCAATAACCGGCACGCTGGATCTTTCAGACACATGCCGGACAATATCCAACTCTAAACCTTGCCCGGTTCCTTCCCGATCCATTGAATTAAGATAAATCTCGCCGACCCCAAGTTCAATCGCATTATCAATAGCCTGATCCAAATTAAGGCCGCTGTCTTCCAATCCATTCTTAATAAACGTTCTTATATAACTTCCATCTTTTTTAAAATCAATCGAACCCACAATGCATTGCGAACCAAAACTCCTGACCAAATCTTTAAGCAACGGCTTATTCTTAATTAAAACCGTATTAACGATTAGTTTGTCCGCACCTGCGTTCAAAATAGTATATGCATCTTCAAGAGAAGCAATACCTCCGCCGGCAGCTACAGGCATAAAACAATGCCTTGTCAGTTTCGCCAAATGTTCGACAAAAATTGCAATATCTTTATCCCCACGGTCTACATTTAAAACAACCAGTTCATCAATGGAATATAAAATCGAATCAACATCGTAATTGTCTTTTATCCACTGAAGATCACCGACTCTCTGCAGCCGAAAATTACGGCCGAGCATATACTCGCCTTTTTGCATCAGCAAAGAAAAAATCAATCTATCTTTAAGCATGCGCTGAATTCCAATCGATAAAATTCTTCAATACCTTTAACCCATTACTCTGGCTTTTTTCCGGATGAAACTGTGTCCCAAAAATATTGTCTTTCTGAACGCTGGCAGCAAACTTTTCTCCATAAACCGCATATGAAGACAGATGTTTTTCATTATTAACAATAAAATGATAACTATGCACAAAATAAAAATCAGTTGGATTTTCCAGGCCTTTGAATAAAAAATTTCCTTCTGTGTAAAAAACACTGTTAAACCCAATATGGGGAATCTTGAGCAAGCTGTCTGTCATATTCATCTTACATACCTTTCCAGGAATCAAGCCCAGACCTTCTGAAAATCCATCCTCTTCACCCGTATCCGCCAATAACTGCATTCCAAGACATATCCCCAACAAAGGGATCTTTTGAACCAAAACCACTTTCCGGATAACCTCATACAAACCCATTTCACGAATGTTCTGCATCGCCTGTTTAAAAGATCCAACGCCAGGAAGAATAATCTTTTCGCTGTTCAAGATGTCTTCACTGGAACTTGCAATTCTGTGCTGTGCCCCTAAAAAGGACAAGGCATTCTGAACAGACTTTATGTTCCCCATTTTATAATCAATAATAGAAATCATCTTTCCCTCTCTCTAAAACACTAATACATCTCAAACATTGGTTTCCAACGGCCATCTACCTTTTCAAAAAGATCCTTGTTGGCCCATTTATCAATCACAGCATCAAATTCTTCTCGTGTCATATCATAAAATTCTAAATAACGCTCAATGTACTTTTCAGGATATTCCCCGTCATATTTTCTAGCTAAATTAAGCGCCTGATCACGCGTAATTGCACCCCGGCGAATATCAAGCGAAGCGATACTCGCGGCCCGGCCAAATCCGAATTTTAAATACATTAAATAATGATATAAAAACAATATATCTGTATCTGTTGAACAAAAATTCTCATAAGACCCAACACTTCGGCTGGGGCGCTCCAGCAAACCACATTTTTCTTTAGCTAACACATAATGCTTATAGTTATCAAAATCCTCAAAATAAGACCAATGAGAAATTTCAGGTTTTAGTTTTAACAATTCATCTTTAGACGGATGCATGTACCAGTACAGCTCTTTTTCAGTAAACTTATCAAGATATTTCTTCGGATCTACCCCGCTTAAGTAAAAATTAATACTGTCTTCTAAATCATATGTATGCTTGTACTTCAATTTAGTTGATCCACCATATTCAGACTCTCCCTCTTCTGCATACATCACAAAAGGAATGTCATAAAGAACAGCGCATCGGAATACAACCGTCTGCACCGCGATCATATGTGCATGCATAGGGATCCCTTTATTAATAAAATTTTCTTTATCAATATATGTACCGATGTATCTACTAGGAGTAATCATCACATGATCAAATCCGCGGTCTAAAAAATTCTTGATATTCTGCTCTCCGATCGAATCCTCCATAGGAGGACGAACCGTGACCACCAAAGGATGCATTCCCAGCTTCTCTCTCAGCATCCATGCGATATAGGCCCCATCTTTTCCTCCGGAATAAGGAACAATCACATCAAATTTATTGCCATTGCGCGTCCTGTATTTTCCACATATAACTTCAAGCTCTTTCCAACGCGGCGTCCAATCAAACGTCTTTTTTTCTTCTGCCCAATGGCAGCCATTACACGCTCCGTCTTCTTGAAAAATCACTCTGGGTCTTGTGCTTGGCATAAGGCATTTTGTGCAATATTTCATCTTTCTCTCAAGATTCTTCATAAATACTCCGTTAACTCTTTAATGCGCTATTTAATTTGCGCGTATCTAAAATGAACTTAACCCTTGATCCTGGTGAATGCTTAATAATTCTAGAATATTCATTTCCATTTTCTTTAATTATCCTTTTCGCCAAATCCAGATAAGACATTTCTTCATCTCCAACATTATAAACACCACTCTTTTCACCAATAACAAGCAATCTTAAAATTTCCAATAATTTATCAATATGTATAAAATTACTAACCCTTTTACCTTCTCCAAAAACTGTTACTGTATTTTTCTCCTTCAGTTCTATTCTCATCATCGGCATAACCCTGGATTTATTCATTCCATCCCCGTATACTTGTGAAACTCGTAAATGAGTTATAACCATATTCTCATTTTTTAAAAAATGATCGAAAATATTTTCAGCACAAAATTTTGCCAAACCATATAAACAATCGGTATTTTCAGACATATTAACGCAAAACTTCTCGTCAAACACTCCGTCAACATTTGGATAAACCGCCATAGATGAAAAATTAATTAGCTTTCTAGGCAATAATGATTGAGCGATGAATGTTAAATTCTTGGCGATTTCCAAATTGACATCAAATAATCTAAAAGCATCAATATGTTTCTGCTTACTGCCAGCCATCTTAGCAGCTAAATGAATTATCGCATCTATCGTGTGCTTTTTTTTAAATTCTCTCGCAAACTTCATCACTTTGTTTTTATCAGTTAAATCTAACTCAATATTATTTTTAGATCTCTCATGAAAAGATCTCGCTATTTTAAATACCGTGTATTCTTTTTGAGATTCAAAAAAAATACTAACATGTTTCCCAATGAATCCGTTTGCTCCTGTGAGTAAAATATTCATCTGCCATTCTCCAGTAATTTTTCCTCATAATACCGGTATGCCTTCCCCTGCTTCAAATAAAAGGGATATGTCTTCATGCCAAGTAAATGCTTAATGGTATATTCGACTTCTTTATAGCCAAACAAGGAACGGATGTAGGTTGTTCCAGAAAACCGCGGATTAATTTCAAACAAATACGGTTCCCCTGCAGCATTTGTACGCAATTGCATATTGCAAGAACCATTCGGCTTTAATTTCAACGCCACTTGCTCAATATAATCATAAATCTTCCGGTCGTAATCATCTCTATACTCAGCGATATAAGTATTACCATCTTTTAAGCATCTTCCAAGTACGATTGAACTAACGATTTTGCTATCAAAGCATAATACCCCGCAAGTATACTCATGCTCTTCATCGCCGATCAATTCTTGAACAATTGGATTTTTTACCGATCGAATTTTGTTCAACAGATAGTCCTGGTCTTTAACAATATAAACATCCTTGCTCCTTGCCCCCTCCCGAGGCTTTAAAATACAAGGATATTCCAATGAGGCATCAATTATCTCTGATTCAAGCCAGGTTTTGGGATAATTAAAACTATTTTCTTTGAGAAATTTATATGTTAAATATTTATCATTTCCTATTTCAATAACCTGCTCAGAAGAGACCACCACTTTGCAACCAGCATTTTCCTCTATGCTATGGCGCTGCTCGGCTAACAAAGGCAGTTCAAAATCAACCCCAATAAAAATAATTGCTATTTGTTCTTTTTTGATTACTTCCAGGATCAATGCGTACCAATTTTCTTTATTTTTCGGTTGTAGGATATCCGGCAATAAATAGTTTCGGCCACACCAAAAACTGCCTACCGTATCAGCAAAATAATCAAATCCTATTATCTCAATAGTGTCGGCTATATCACTATCACGGATAGACTTTATAATCGCCTGCCCAATCAATGATCCTGTTCCAGTAACACCTATTTTAACCTTATGCATAGATTAAATATCCTTTAACAAAAATAACCAACGGCCAATATCCTCAACCATATGTGCATCTGAACCAAAAATAACCAAGGGATTATGTTTCTTTAAAATATTCTTTAATTCTGAATAAACATCCTGATGATATGCGCTATTCAATTCAAACGCAATATTCGATTTTTTGCATGCTATAATTATTTTTTCAAAATATCTCAAAGGAAATTCTTTAAAATGTGTTAATGACATGCCCCCAGGATGTCCCAAAATATGAAAATCTCCCTTGGCAATACCCGCTAAAGATATTTCTAGTTCCAGTCCCTGTGCCACATCTTTAACAAATGAAGCTGGATCTCGCAACTGTTCGCCTATAGAAAAACGATGCACACTGCCTATCTTAATCTCAGCCTCTGTTGCAACAGTCCTATCAACATCTAACTCCCCGTTAAAACTCTTAATTCTGGACTCAAATCCTATTAAGACATCTATTTGGGTCTTTTGCCTTATGTCCTCAATTTCTGAACTATATTTGAAAAAATAAGTCGAGTCCTCTCGAATATGATCTGTAATAGCGATCGCAGTTAATCCGATTTCCTCTGCTCTCTTTACAATGTCAGCGATTGAACCTTTTCCATCCGTATAATTCGAATGAATATGAAAATCCGAGTGTGTATCAGCAGTTGTTAACTCATTAAAATGTCTGAATTTCATTCTTCTCCTGGCAATCAGAACCGGATATATCTAATATCATCCTGCGCCTTATGGTAATTTTCCGGAGTGCCAATATCCAGCCAATAACCACGGATTGGAAAATGCGTCGCCTTTTTGCCATTATCAATTAATGTCTTGATCAAATCGATCGCATCATATTTTTGACCTTTAGGAATAAATTTGACATGCTCACTCTTAAACAAATAAATACCGGCATTGGAATAATAAATATATGTAGGTTTTTCAACAAAAGAATCGATGCGTTTATCAGTCGTTTCAAACACGGCATAAGGGACATCCACTTTAATATTGAAAGTAGCAACAGCCATGTCATCATTATGCTCTTTGTATGTGACATAAAAATCCTCAAAATCAATATTAGTTAACAAATCGCTGTTGATAACCAAAATGTCCTCATTTTCATAACCATCCACCATACGAACAGACCCGATGGTTCCCAAAGGATCATGTTCTTCAATATATTTAATTAAAATATCTTTGCCCTGATAAGCATTATCTAAATACCGGATAATGTCTTCCTTTAAATGATTGACGGAAATATAAAAATTCTTTATGCCATAGGTCATGAGCCTATCTATATTATGGGCGATAATCGGTTTTTTATCCAACTCAAGCATGGGCTTTGGGATATCATTCGTATAAGGCTTAAGCCTCACCCCTTTGCCGCCGGCCATAATAACGGCGTCAACAGGCAAGATCGATTTGATATATTTAAAATTAACTAATCTTATAATCTTTTTATCGTCGTCAATTAATGGGATGATCTTTAGATCCTCAGACTTTAATCGCTTGATTTCCTCAATAGGCGAATTCTTCTTAAGGAAATGGTAGTCGACATTCATGACGGTCTGAACAGAATCGTCCAGTCCCACGCCTTTTAAAAATCCTCTGCGGATATCCCCATCTGTCAGGGATCCAACAACCTGACCTGCCGAGTTCAGGACAAACAAAACCAATGCCTGCCCCGCAGAAAAATCGTTAATACGAATCACAGCTTCCCGAATCACAGCCTGATCACTGATCATATATTCTTTCTGTCCTATCATCATTGATCACCTCGCAGGTCATAAAATTCTTTTATCTCTGATTTCCGATCAATATAATCTTCAATCACTTTTACAATCTTTTGTGATGTGTTTCTTTTTTCATACATATTAACAACAGATTTTAATCCTTTTTGAAATTTGTCCGATCCCAAAACATCTAACGCCTTTAAGATCTCGATTCTTTTTGCCGGGCAATGAATGACAGAGCCCGCGCTGATCCTGCCTTTCTGACGATTGCCGATGTCAATGCTTCCCTTTTTCAAACTTGGTGCCTCTACAATGCCGCTTGAAGAATTTCCTATAACGCCTGCGCAATACTTCATCACGCTCAAATACGAAACGATTCCGAGCGAATCAACCACCTTGACCCTTTTCAAATTTTTCTTTGCGAAAACATTTAACATCTTATCCAAAGCAGATCGATCCGTATCCGCGTTCGGACGCGTAAAAATAACATTATATTTTTGCTGCGTTTGCAGTGCTGACAGCAATTCATTAAACTGTTTTTCCTGAGAGCTTCGCCCCATTGTGACCGGATGGAATGTGGCAAGCAGTGAATCCTCAATAGGAAAATCAAACTGCCCCTGCATTTGTTCTTTTGAAAGCAGCTTCATCGTCAGCACATTTTCAACGCTTAAAGCACCAACTGTAAAAACCCGTTTAGGATTCTCACCCAGTTGAATCACCCTTTTCCGATATTCCTCACACGATACAAAATGTAGACAACTGAGTTTAGTCAGCGCGTGCCGAAACATGTCGTCATATGCGCCACAGGTTACATCTCCTCCACCGATATGCGCTATCGGAATACCTAATATCGTACAGGCTAAAGCGATCGACACTGTTTCATAACGATCTCCTAATAAAACAACCATATCCGGCGAGAGCTTTTTCAAAGACTCCCCGACTTTGGTTATCGCATTAGACATCGTCGATAAAACACCTAACGGTGAATCATCCTTTAATATCGGCACCGTTGCATCCGGATTGAATCCATCCTGGATAATTTCTGACAGGGTATACCCATATTTTTTTTCAAGATGCGTTCCTGTTGCAATAATCTGAAGCTTGACCCGATCGCTTTGTTTCAACCGCTTTGCCAAAGACCTTAAATATCCATATTCCGCCCGCGTCGCTGTTATGATGCAAACCTTGTTTTTCATATCATTTCATCTTTTGTATAATTGCGTTTAGCCTTAGTCCCTAATATCTGATCCCATTTCATGGGACTTATTCCATCCCCAGGACGTTTGCATGTCAGATTATCTTTAGTCAGAACCTCTCCTCTTTTTATCTCACACGCCGCCACAATACTCTTTCGCGCAATTGAAATATTTTTCTTCTCTGACGCGGAAGCCTGCTTGACATCACTTCCAAGCGCTTTCTCAATATTTCGAATCGCGGCAACCATCGCCTTCAATTCGTTCGGGTCTAACGAAGCCTTATGATCAGGCCCCGGCATATTCCGGTCAAGCGTAAAATGCTTCTCAATAACACTGGCCCCTAATGCCGCGGCCGCGACAGCCGCTTCTATGCCAAGCGTATGATCAGAATATCCGACCTTGACACTCAAGGCCTTTTGAATCGTTGCCATTGCGCGCAAATTCACATCGTTAAACGGTGTTGGATACTCTGTGTTGCAATGCAAGATCGTGATATCCTTCCTTTGTGTTCCGCTTTTCAATAAAACACTGACCGCCGTCTTAATCTCTTTTAAATCTGCCATCCCGGTAGACATGATAATTCTTTTGCGCAATCCGCCGATCTTTCTCAAATATGGCAAATGCGTTATCTCACCGGAAGGAATTTTTATTATGGGCAGATTCATGCCTGCCAAAAAATCAACACTTTCCAAATCAAAAGGCGTTGAGAGAAACATAATGCCCTTTGTTTGACAGTGCTGATTCAAATCTGAAAACTGGGCATAAGATAGTTCCAGTTTTTTAACCATTTCAAATTGCGTCTCATGACCACCTGTTGTCTGTTTCTGATATTCCGCTTTTTGCGCATTCTCGCTTATAACATTTTCAGTTTTAAACGTCTGAAATTTTACCGCGTCACACCCTGCCTCAACGGCGGCATCAATGAGTTTTTTCGCTAGTTCAAGTGAACCATTGTGGTTAACCCCTGCCTCAGCAATGATAAAAACATGATTTAACATATGACACTGCTCGGTATGTTGACAAGTTTTGATTCAAGCGTTTCCGCATTCGATAAATTGCCGCATTCATTATTTTTATACATCGGCAGATTCGGCATTAAACACCAACCAGGACGTGCCATAACCTGCTGATCATTGGCATATTCCAAAAATGAATCTCTCTCAGCTCTATTATTAAGAATAATAGTATTCAGCCAATAATTCGATCGGCAATCCTCAGGCTCTTTGAAAAATTCAATTCCGTCTTTCGCAAAAAATTCAGCATACTTATCTGCCAAGGCACGTTTTTGTGTAATAAAAATTTCCAAATTTTCCATCTGGGCACAACCAATCGCCGCATTCACATTCGGCATCCGATAATTATATCCAATCTCATCATGCCTAAATTCCCATGCATGCGGAATTTTTGCTGTTGTTGACAAATGTTTCGCCCGCATTGCTAAATCCGCATCATCCGTAACAAGCATTCCTCCACCGCCAGTGGTAATCGTCTTATTTCCATTAAAACTTAAAATGCCTGCCGCGCCAAAAGTGCCGGTATGTTTATTCCGATACCAACTTCCCAAAGATTCTGCGGCATCTTCAATCACCTTAATATTATATTCTGAACAAATCTTCACAATATCAGCAATCTTAAGCGGATGCCCGAAAATATGCACTGGCACGCATGCAGATATCCGTCGTCCTGTTTTTTTGTTATAGGCATAACCATCTTTTTTAATAATGGTCTCTTCCTTTAAAAATGCTGAAAGTTTTTCCGGCGACATCCCAAGCGTTTCAAGATCACTATCAAGAAAAATATTCTGCGCACCGGCCTGACTGATCGCATTGGCCGTAGCAACAAACGTCATGGCCTGAGTCAAAACCTCGTCATCCCGCCTTACTCCAGAGGCCACCAACGCCAAGTGTAACGCCAATGTTCCATTCGCCATTGCCACAGCAAACTTTGACCCAGTATAATCACAGATCATCTGCTCGAACCTGGAAACAAAAGGCCCCACATAAGAAACAAATGTCGAATCTATACACTCCTGAAGATATTTTTTTTCATTCCCTTTAAAACACGGCTCATGCAGCGGAACCGGCAATCGATTGCTGTATATTTCTTTAATAAAATCTGTTATGTTTTTATACATTGTAAATGTGTGTTTTATATTGGTTTAAATTGCCTGCCTGCTTAAACCATTCAATTGTAAGTTTTAACCCCTTTTCCAAATCATATTCCGGTTCCCAGGAGGTCAGCTGTCTGATCTTTTCATTACTGCCAAATAAGCGTTCGACTTCGCTCTTTTCAGGGCGCTTTCGCTTGTCATCTGAAACAATCTTTGCCTTGGGATTAATCATGGCGATTAATTTTTCAGCCAGCGCACCAATTGAAATTTCAGTTTGAGACGCGATATTAATTTCCTCACCAATAGTCTCATCTGATTTAAGTATCTTCAAAAACCCATTTACAGTATCTTTCACAAACAAAAAATCACGCGTGGGCATAAGCATTCCCAGCTTGATATCAGTCTCTCCCGCAAGCAACTGTGTGATGATCGTCGGAATAACTGCCCTTGCAGATTGACGCGGGCCATATGTGTTGAATGGCCGGACAATCGTAACCGGCAAATTAAAACTCCGATAAAATGACTCTGTAAGTCTGTCGGCACCAATCTTAGTCGCAGAATAAGGCGATTGCCCCTGAAAGGGATGGGCTTCAGTAATAGGCACGAACTTGGCTGTCCCATAGACCTCACTCGTTGATGTAATAAGCACACGCTCTGTGCCTAATTCTTTTGCTGCCTGAAGGATATTAAGCGTGCCTTTAATATTTGTATCAACATACATATCCGGCGAATAATAAGAATATGGGATGCCGATCAACGCAGCTAAATGCATAACAACCTCACATCCTTGCATGGCTTTTTTGACTCCATATGGATCACGCACATCACCAGCAAAGACATTAAGAGATTTCTTGATCGGTTCAGAAAGCGTATCCAGCCACCCCCAGGAATTAAATGAATTATAATAAATAAACGCACGGACACTGCATCCTTCGTCTAGAAGATGCTCAACAAGATGAGAACCAATAAAACCATCCGCCCCTGTGACTAAAACATTTTTGCCTTTTAAATTCATAATATTCTCCGCGTCTTATTTAAACTCCCAATAATGATCCGCATAAACAACCCCTGACCGCGGGTCATGGATCCGACCAGTCCCATAAACATCTTTAGATTCAACTGTAAAATCAAAGCACTGATGCACCAAATCAACATTCTCATCAAACCGTCCTAAGCATAAAGAAATGCTGTACATTCCTCCGACTAAAAAATTTTTATCAAAAAAACATTTAAAAGATTTACCGTTCAAATTTAAAACATCTTTATAACTATAAAAAGAATTCGCTTCCAAAATCCAGTCACCCATAATGTTGTAAATCATAACAGCGACATGCGCGGCCTTGAGCTCTCCTTCATAAAAAACTTCAACACTAAAAGCCTCACCCATTTCAATCGTCTTTGTTTCATCTCCTTTTGAATTCCTCATTACTGCCTTTACAATCTGGGCATCCCCTGTCCCGATCCGATCCTTTCGCTCCTTTAAATCAACGACATCGGCTCCCTTTTGCGAAGACACATAAAACTCTATAACATCCTTTATCGCACCATATTTAATCAGATGACCATTCCCAAATAAAATTCCTTTCGTGCACAAACTTTTAATCGCAGCCATGTTATGACTGACGAAGAGGATGGTGCGGCCTTGTTTGGAGACTTCATCCATTTTGCCCAAGCATTTTTTCTGGAATTCAGCATCACCGACGGCGAGAACCTCGTCAATTAAGAGGATTTCGGGATCGAGATGGGCAGCAACGGCAAAAGCAAGACGCACATACATCCCGCTTGAGAAGCGTTTGACAGGCGTATCTAGGAATTTTTCCACACCGGAGAAATCGACTATTTCGTCAAACTTCTTTTTTATCTCTTTCCTGGTCATTCCGAGAACTGCGCCATTCAGATAGATATTTTCCCTGCCTGTAAGTTCAGGGTGGAACCCTGTTCCTACCTCAAGCAAAGATGCAACTCGACCATTAATAGTTATTTTCCCTGTAGTCGGTTCTGTTATACGGCTTAATATTTTCAACAGCGTTGACTTGCCAGCGCCGTTTCTTCCGATAATACCGACTTTATCGCCCTGTTCGATTTCGAGGTTAATGTCTTTGAGTGCCCAGAATTCTTCAATTTCCGTAGTTTCGGTATTAGTGGATAGCGGATGGCGAAGGCGTTGCACTATACCGCGGCAGGTATGAGCAAGCGAATCGCGCAAAGACTTATATCGGTAAGCGCCCGTAGCAGCCTTGTCATGGCCGATAATGTATTTCTTGGACAGATTTTCTATCTTTATTATAGACATAATACCTTTTAACCACGAATAAAATCAAAGCCCTTTTAACCACGAATTTTACGAATGCCACGAATTAATATGAAAGAAAGCATCTAAAAAAACTATTTTCAAAAGTAACGGGACATAAACTCTAAAGCTGGCTTTAAGATTTTTGTTCGTTACCTTTTGCAGGCAAAATTTTGCCTGATGCTTTCTTTCATCTGAAGCCTTGCTTCAGTTAATACAAATTTTATTCGTGTAATTCGTGTAATCCGTGGTTTACATAATAATTCTTTTGTATTTTAAACTTTTTTCTCCAAAATTTATAAGCAGCCCAAGCCTTAAATTAGACGCTTTCAGGTAATTAAAAACCTGAGCTTCACAAATTTCTGTTAATTCAGAAACAGCTTTTAACTCAACTATAATTTTATTGAAGCAAATAAAATCGGCCTGAAAAGTTTTAGCAAGTTTCTGATTTCTAAAACTGATAGTTAATTCTTTTTCTCTCTGATATGGAATATTCAAATCCTTAAATACTATTTCCAGCGCCTCCTGATAGACACTCTCTAAGAAACCGCATCCAAGTTCATTATGAACTTCCATGCATGCTCCAATAATTTTGAAACTCTCATCTTTATACAATATATCAGTCATAAAAATATCTCTTATTCTCATTTAACCACGAATGGCACGAATATCACGAATTTTAATACATATTATTTTCTATAGAAGCTTGAGAGCTTCAATTTTGATCAATTAGTGCAATCTGT
>MHBE01000015.1 GCA_001803205.1 Lentisphaerae bacterium GWF2_38_69
TGATTAATCCTGTTCCGTAGCGTTGAAGAAGACTGGTAGCCATAACGGTGCAATATGGCGTCGGCCTGAGCAAGGGTTTCATCTACCGATTTACCTGTAGAGGCTCCTGAAATTACATCTACTGTAAAAGGTTTTCCCTGCAAATGCAGTTCCTTAGCCATCTGAGCAATAGCTCTTGGAACAACTTTTGGCGTGCCTGCGGCTGTAAATCCGCTGAAACCTATCATGTCGCCATTCTTTACATAGGAAGCCGCTTCCTGAGGCGATAACTCTCTGAAACCATTTATAGCCATATTGAAGTCTCCATGAGATTATTAAACCTAAAACAGGAATTATAAAAATAAAATGAAATGCGGGGATCAACCCCGCATTTTGTTATTCTCCTTTAAATACAGGTTTTCGCTTTTCAAAGAAAGCGGTCAAACCTTCCTTGTAATCTGAACTGTTATAAACCTGTCTGCGTCCGCATTGGATTTTTTCAAAAGCATTAGGATTGAGCTGAATAGCATTTGAAAGGACTCTAAGTTCTTCCTTGATAACAGAGATTGCGAGTGGAGCGTTCTTTACTATTATGTCGAGCATATCATATGTGAATTTTTCCAGTTCATGATCAGGGATAGCGTGATTAATCATGCCAATCTGGACTGCTCTCTGAGCCGATATAGGTTGGGCGGTGAAGAGAATCTCTTTGATAAGAGGAAGATTTACACTTTTCATGAAGTTGAGTACTCCTACAATATCATAAGGCACTCCAAGTTTTGCCGGAGTGATTGCGAAGGTAGAGTTCTCAGAGGCAATAAGAATATCGCAGGCCATAACCATTTCGCAAGCTCCGCCCCAGACTGAGCCTTCAATCATTGCTATAACTGGACAGTGGTGTTTCTGAATTGTTCTTATAACTGTTCTAAGGGGATCACCGTAGGTGAGTGGATCTACCCCCCCCATCGGAAGTTCTCTTACATTGTGACCGGCCGAAAAAACTTTTACCCCTTTTGCCGCTTTCAGAACAACACTTCTTAGTTTTTGTATTTTAAATTCATTAAATGCTGTTATGATCTCTTCGATTATTTCTGCGCTCAGGGAATTAAGTCTCTTGGGATCGTTTAGTGTAATAAATCCGACATTGTTATGAACTTCTTTAATAATAAGAGACATTTTTAATCCCTCCTTATAAGTTAGATCTTTTCAAGCTCGCTCAAAACTTTATTGGCGCATTCCACAATATTTGAACCAGGTCCGAATACACCTACTGCTCCGTCCTTATAGAGCTCATCGTAGTCCTGTCTTGGAATTACGCCTCCTATGAAGACCTTGATGTCAGGGCGTCCAAGTTTTTTGAGTTCTTCAAGCACCGTAGGAACTATATATTTGTGCCCTGCTGCCAGAGAAGAAGCTCCGATTGCATGGTCGTCATTTTCTACGGCCATTTTGGCGGCTTCTGAAGGTGTTACGAACATCGGGCTTAAATCCACATCGAAACCCAGGTCGGCAAAAGCTGTAGCTACGACTTTGCTTCCTCTGTCGTGTCCGTCCTGACCGATCTTGGCAATGAGAATTCTCGGTCTTCTGCCGTGTTTTGCTGCAAAGTCATCTGTCTTTTTTCTTGTTTCGTCAAACTCGTCATGTTTGCCGACTTTGTATTCTGATGAATATATTCCAGAGATGAGTTCAGTTTTAGCTTTATATCTGCCGAAGATTTTTTCCATAGCGTCGCTTATTTCTCCTACTGTTGCTCTTGCCCTTACGCAAGGGATAGTGGCTTCCAGGAGGTTTGCGTTGCTTTCAGCAGCCTTTGTAAGGTCAGCAAGAGTTTTCTTGACAAGTTCATTATTTCTTGTAGCTTTGAGTTTATTTATTGATTCGATCTGTTCTAGTCTGACAGTATCAGGAATTTCAAGAACAGGAATTTCCTCATTTTTCTTTGGTTTGTACTTGTTTACGCCAACGATTATTTCTTCGCCTTTTTCTATCCTGGCCTGAGTTCTTGCAGCAGCTTCTTCAATCATTTTTTTAGGCAGACCTGATTCAATTGCTTTTGCCATGCCGCCCAGAGATTCAATTTGATTTAGGATTTTTCTTGCTTCCTGAATTATTGAATTAGTGAGACTTTCAACATAGTAACTTCCTCCCATAGGATCAATTACATGACATATCTGGGACTCTTCCTGAACTATTATCTGCGTGTTTCTGGCAATCCTTGCAGAAAATTCCGTAGGAAGTCCTATAGCTTCGTCATATGCATTTGTATGCAGGGACTGCGTGCCGCCAAGAACAGCTGCCATGCACTCAATGGTAGTTCTGATTATATTGTTGTAAGGATCCTGCTCTGTCAAACTCCATCCTGAGGTCTGACAATGTGTTCTTAGCATGCAGGACTTAATATCCTTAGGATTCATTTTGAGGATTTCTTCATTCCAGATGAACCTGGCAGCTCTCAGCATGGCAATATTCATGAAGAAATTCATTCCTATGCCGAAGAAGAAGGAAAGCCTTGGAGCGAAATCGTCAATATCCATTCCGGCTCTTATGGCAGATTTTGCATATTCTACTCCGTCCGCAATGGTAAAAGCAGTCTGAAGAACTGAATTCGCGCCAGCTTCCATCATATGATAACCGCTTATGCTTATAGTGTTATACTTAGGCATATGTTTCGAGCAGTAACCTATAATATCTGAGATAATCCTCATTGACGGAAGCGGTGGATAAATATATGTGTTTCTTGTCAGGAACTCCTTAAGAATATCATTTTGTATTGTTCCTTGAAGTTCAGCCTGTTTTACTCCCTGTTCTTCCGCTGCTACTATATAGTTAGCAAGCACAGGAAGCACAGCACCGTTCATAGTCATCGAGACTGACATTTTATCCAGTGGAATACCATCAAAGAGTATTTTCATGTCTTCGACGCTATCTATAGCTACGCCTGCTTTGCCCACATCGCCGGCTACTCTCGGATTATCGGAATCATAACCTCTATGAGTGGCAAGGTCAAATGCCACAGATAAACCCATCTGTCCTGCAGCGAGATTCTTCTTGTAAAAGGTATTTGATTCCTTGGCAGTAGAAAATCCTGCGTATTGACGGATAGTCCAGGGCCTTGCGGCATACATTGTGGGATAAGGGCCTCTTATAAAGGGCGACAGCCCGGGCAATGTATTGATTGTATCGAGGCTGGTAAGGTCATCTGCTGTGTATAATGGTTTAATGTTTATACCTTCGGGGCTGTGCCAGTCAAGTGATGAAACTGGCTTTCCTTTCATCTGCTTTTCTGCTTCTTTTTTCCAGTCATTAATGTTTGATGCCATAAATTTCCTCCTATCTATTCCTTATTTTATTAATTTTGTTACATCAGGATTTCATATAAAGCTTCAAGATTTCAAGTTTGCTATAATTAAATAGAGATAAACAAGATTATATCGAAGAAGAGATTAAATGCCAGAATGGAAATTAAAGAGATTGACTTTGACAAAACCTTAATGAAGAAATAATTTTATTATCTTCAGTAAAAAATTACTGGCCAGGTTTTAATTATTTTTCACAAGTGTGGCAAGGCTGGTATCTCCTGAAAGGACTTTTTCCAGGTTTTTCCTGTCAGAAAAATTAAACACCACTATTGGCAGATTGTTATCTCTGCAGATAGAAAATGCAGTAGAATCCATAATTTTCAGATTTTGGTAGAGAGCTTCGTCATAGGATATTTCTTCATATCTGGTTGCATTTATGTTTTTCACAGGATCATCAGAATATATGCCATTTACCTTTGTAGCCTTAAAGAATGCTTCTGCACCTATTTCTATAGCTCTTAGTGCTCCGGCTGTATCCGTAGTAAAAAAAGGATGACCTGTGCCTCCTGCAAATATTACGATTCTGCCTTCTTCAAGATAACGGATTGCTTTTTCATGATCAAAGGGTTCTGCCACCGGAAACATATTAATGGCAGATTGTACCTCGCAGCTTATTCCGCGTTGACTGAAAGCATCTTTCAAGATAAGGGCATTCATTACTGTGCCAAGCATACCCATATAGTCAGCTCTTACAGGATCCATGCCGACTTTTTTGCCAACGGCTCCTCTCCATAAGTTTCCGGCTCCAAGTACAATGCCAAGTTCAAGCCCTTCAGCGTGGACGGCGGCAATTGTGTCAGCCAGTGCACTTACAGATTCAGGGTCGAATCCGAAATCTCTTTCGCCTTTAAGTGCTTCCCCTGTAACTTTGAGAAGGATTCTCTTGTAGATATAAGAAGACATGTCAAACTCCTGATTTGTTCTTTTTAAATGCGAGCAACTATACAAAAAAATACACTTTGCAAAAAAACAAAGTGTATTTGGAAGTAAGAGTTATCGATTATTACTTGATTGTGGCCAGGAGAACGATACCGAAAGCAAGCACGAAAATAGAAACTGTTTCTACTATACCGGCAATAATCAGGTAGTTTACAAAACCTTTGCTTGTTTCAGCGAAAGCATCACAAGCTGCTGCACCGGCTATTCCCTGCCACCATGAAGCAAGTGCCATTGCCAGTCCTCCGGTAAGTCCTACTGCAAGATAGAAGGGCCAGTAGGTAGGATGAGCTATGGCTCCAGCGTTGATAATGAACATTAGAATCATGCCGTAGATAGGCTGGGAAAGGGGAGCTCCGGCAAAAATTACAAGTTGAAACGGCGCTGCTTTATTTTGCTGATAACATTTTTTCCATGCTCCGATAGCTGTACAGCCAGCTATGCCAGTGCCTAAGCACGAACCAAGGCAAGTTACTGAGATTGCTAGAAATGCTCCGGCTTGTCCGAGAGCTTTCATCATGATTTCTTCCATTTTGTGTACTCCTTTGTTGTTTCAGTTATATTTTATTGAATCTTTTTCTTTTTAAGATGATAAAGTTTTTTCCTAAAAGGCGAATACTTGCTTCCAGCCCATTTCAATTCCATATGATTGGAAAATTCCAGAGCATTTAATCTTATTCCGTGTACAAGAACAGCCATCAGGCCGAGAGCGATGTTGAGCAAATGTCCTGCCAGGAAGATGATTACGCCGAATGGAAGCAGCCATTCAGATGACTCAATAATCTGTACTCCCATATTATTAAAGTTTTCAGCGATATAAACTGAGGCTATACCAACGGCAAATAGACGAATATAGGAAAGAACATCTATAAAGCTTCCTATTAACGCAAGCGGTGTTTCGAAGAGAGCCACAGGTTCTTTCCAATGGACAAAGAAAATAAAGACCAGTAAAATTCCAACTCCGTATAGATAGAAACCGATTTGAGGGAAAGGTATTTCAGGTGAAACTATCAAGTGTTTGGCTGTAAAAAAGTTACCCCAGAGAATCAAGGCCCATCCTACTTGTCCAAGAGCGCGCGGCGAATTAATCATAATGAATGCTTTCCAAAGTCTGGCAAATGAGAGGTGTATTGCAGCCAGGAGAAAGCAGACAAGCTCAAAGTGCTGGTTAGCCGAAGCGTCATCAGTAAAAAACGGAATTCCACGCATCCTCCTTGGCAGATATTCAGCGGGGATACTGAAGAATGAACATGTAAGTATCCCCCATATTACAGTCAGAATGCTTAGATAAATAAAAAGATTTATGGATAACTGTGCCCGTTTGTTTCTTCTCAGTACATATTTCAATACCAATGATACTATCAGAAATATAGTAGCGTATCCCGCATCGCCTATTATCATGGCAAAGAATATTCCGAAGAAGATAAGAAAGCATCCGCTTACATCCCATTCCATGTAGCCTGGATAGAGGCCAATAAATTCAAAGATCGGTTTGGATATATTAAATATTTTAGGCACATGTATGGAAGTGGGAGTTTTGTCATCGGCTGTAGGAGTTTCAAAGAGAATTGCCCATCCGCGCTTTTTTGCTTCCTCTGAAAGCCTTTGCTCATGTTTTTTCGGGACAAAACCTCTTATATATCTGAGGGTTTGTTCTTCTCCCATTGTTTCATTATTAATTGCAAATTCAAGTTTCTCTTCGAGATATGTCTTATAGTCTTTAATGTTTGCTATAGATTCAGTAAGGTCGTGTATTATTTCCTTATTTGCCAAAATACTGACATTAAGTTCTGCTATTTTGAAATTAATATCTGACAGATTCATTTTTTGAGCAGGCAGCGCAGCTAAAGGAAGTTCATCTTTAGTGAATTGCTCCTTTGATAAAAGCGCAAAATAAACAGAGCCTTTAATTTTTGATACAATTTCAATTGTTCCTTTGTCGGAATAGAGAGGAATTATTTTTTCCGATCCCATGCAAAGATAAACATTTACTCCGGCTTTATGGAGTTTATCTATGGATTCAAAGGAAAAATCGCCCCAGGGTTCAAGCTTCTCTTTTTCCCGTGTCAGCCCTTCAATTTCTTTTTTGAGAGCTTCATTTTCAGTAACAGCAGTTATTAGCTTGTCAGTCAGGTGTTGGGGATGAATATCCCGATAGGCGTGGGTTTCTTCTCTGCTATGGTCTTCCACAAGGACGAAGAGCGATCTGTTTACTTTTTCCAGTTCCTTTTGCAGAGCAGAAGAGAGTTCCGTATTTGAGAGTTTCTGTACCGGTTCGACATGAAGTATTCCTAATCCTCTAAGATCTTTTAAGGTAGAATCCTGATTTTCTTTTGTGCAGACAACTGTGACTTTTAGCATTTTTTCTATCATAATACAGCCTCAGAAAGTTTCTTTTTTGCTATTTTGGATCTGCCTACTGCGGAAGTAAGCTGATCGCCCAGGTATATCTGTATTTTCTTTATATTTTCCTTGCATAGCGGGATTTTTACTTTTTCAAAAAGATTCACTCTTTGTGTAGTTATACGCAATTCATTGGATATTCTCCTGTACTGCTCTATAATGACATCTCTTTCAGCTCTTATTTCGACAAGGTCACAAAGAGCTTTTATCCCATCGTCAACCCAAGGATTTTCGATAAAAAGGTCATACTCATGAATGGCGAACTTAGCGCCTTTATAAACAGGAATACCAACTCCGGCGATATTCATTTTGTCAGTAAATATGCCCTCAATCTTGATATATTTTATGATTCTCTCGACTTCATCATTCAACCCAAACATTGCTATCCATGAGGTAATATTGTTCTTGAAGTCAGATTCTTTCTTCTTGTTCAGCTCGACTCTTTCCTGGCTCTTCCTGGCTTCCAGCTGAAGTTGTTGCTTTTTCAGTTGAAGAGTAGGGAGGAAACGGGTGAACTGTTTAAGAGAGTCTCTCTGTGTCTTAAGTTCGCTTTTTGTAAGTTTAATTTTAGGCATTCATAGAACTCCAGATAGAGCTTAGGTTTAAGCGGTAGTTTCAGATTTTGGCCAGAACTCATTAAGCATATCTGTCTTGATACCTGTTTCCGCTTTATCAAAACATTCAGCCAAAGTCTTCCATCCTATATTCAAAGATTCTTCAAGTGGGATGTTTACAGAAAGATCCATCATCCTTTGTTCGAAAAGAACTCCATATTTTAATAGCTTGTTATCCCATTGGCTCATAGAGAATCCCATTGACTGTTTTTCACAGGTTTCCTTATAGTTCGCGTAGAGTCTGATCATTGTATCCATAATGGCTCTATGATCCTTACGGGTATCGCCATTTACCTGCTGTTTGAGTCGGCTTAGAGAACCAAACGGCTCAATCCTTCCATTCTTGAGATAAAACTGACCTTCTGTAATATAACCGGTATTGTCAGGAACAGGGTGTGTTACATCATCGCCTGGCATAGTGGTTACCGTAAGGACAGTGATTGAACCTGCTCCATCGAAATCGACTGCTTTCTCGTATCTGGCCGCAAGCTGGCTGTAAAGGTCGCCAGGATAACCGCGGTTGGAGGGGATCTGCTCCATTGTAATAGCAATTTCCTTGAGGGAATCGGAGTAATTGGTCATATCTGTAAGAAGTACCAGTACATCTTTTCCTTCCAAAGCATATGCTTCTGAAACTGCTAATGCCACATCCGGCACAAGCAGGCATTCAACGACAGGGTCGGAAGCCGTATGCATGAACATCACAGTCCTGGTAAGGGCGCCGTGTTTTTCAAGTGTATCTCTGAAAACAAGATAATCGTCATATTTAAGCCCCATTCCGCCTAGAACTATCACATCTACTTCAGCCTGCATGGCGATTCTGGCAAGCAGTTCATTATAAGGTTCGCCTGCTACCGAGAAAATAGGGATCTTCTGAGAAACAACCAAAGAGTTAAAAAGGTCGATCATAGGAATATTGGTCTTGACCATTCTCTTAGGGATAATTCTCTTAGACGGATTTACGGAAGGCCCACCTATTTCTATCATGTCTTCTTTGATAGCTGGGCGGTTGTCTCTGGGGACGCCGGCTCCATTGAATATCCTTCCGAGAAGGTTTTGGGATGACGAAATCTGCATGGACTTGCCCAAAAATCTTACTTCATCATTGGTAGATACGCCCCTGCTTCCTGCAAATACCTGAAGATAAACTTTGTTTTCGCTTAACCTGATTACCTGCGCTAGAGAAACTCCTCTTTTGGTAGAGACTTCTGCCAGTTCGTTGTATGATACGCCTTCAGCTTCAACAGAGATGACATTGCCTGAGACTTGTATTATTTTGTGGTAAACTTTACGCATTGGCTAACTCCTTCAATCTGCTGTTAATATGGTCTTCCTGGTATTTGAACTTATCGGATCCGAATTTGAGATAATTCCAGTCAATAAACATTTGTCTAAGTCCCATAAAGAACTGTCTGGCATCTTCCTTGGCTTTAAAGCTGAACTTAGAATCAAGGACAAAAATAGTTTTTTTGAATACATGTATCTGTCTGTCGGCATCACTTGCGCCGTCAACAGGGTCAAATGTGTTCTGCTGCAGGTAAACCGAGTCCAGGAACTCGCTTTTAAGGTATATTACATAGTCATCCGTGCTGGTTCCTTCTTCTCCTACGACATTCATCATCTGATTAACTTCCATTCCTCGTCTGAGCATCTTTCTTGCTTTAGCAATGTCTTCCTTGTCAACAAGACTTGTATAATGGCTCCAGCTTTCGAGTGGATGTATTGACGGAAAGCGTCTCGAGTCAGCGCGTTGCTTTGAGAGTCCAAGGAAGCATCCAACTACTTTCAGTGTTGCCTGAGTTACAGGTTCTTCGAAGTTTCCGCCAGCCGGGCTTACCGCACCTCCTACAGTCACAGAACCAAGTTTCCCATTGTTTAACTTGACAAGTCCGGCTCTTTCATAGAAGCTTGCAATTAAAGATTCCAAGTATGCCGGAAAACCTTCTTCTCCAGGGATTTCTTCAAGTCTTCCTGACATTTCGCGAAGAGCCTGAGCCCACCTTGAAGTGGAATCAGCAAGAAGCAGTGCATTAAGACCCATTTGCCTATAGTATTCTGCAAGGGTTATTGCTGTGTAAACTGATGCTTCACGAGCAGCTACAGGCATTGAGCTTGTGTTGCATATAATAATTGAACGCTCCATTAGGGATCTACCTGTTCTTGGGTCTTCAAGGTGAGGGTACTCTTTAAGGATTTCCACTACTTCTCCTGCTCGCTCACCGCATGCGCAGACTATAACAACATCTGTTTGGGCATGCTGGCTTATTGCGTGCTGCAACACAGTTTTTCCGGCTCCGAAA
The DNA here is from genome assembly GCA_001803205.1 of Lentisphaerae bacterium GWF2_38_69. Classification (GTDB taxonomy): domain Bacteria; phylum Verrucomicrobiota; class Lentisphaeria; order Victivallales; family GWF2-38-69; genus GWF2-38-69. The sequence continues at coordinate 9,595 of MHBE01000015.1, forward strand.
GGCCCTGGAGTACAGAATGTTCCACCAACGGCCACAGGAAAGAATGTGTCGATAATTCTTTGTTGAGTTATAAGTGTCTTTTCAGGGAGAAGTTTTTCTCTGTAGCATTTTATAGGTATTTTAACCGGCCATTTCTGACTCATTGTAAGTTCTCTTACATTGCCTTTTTCGCTTTTTACTGAGGCTATCTTGTCTTTAATTGTATATGAGCCGGCGGGAGAAATTGATTCAATTTTCCATGTGCCCTGAAGATCGAACGGGGCACATATATAGTGCGTATAAATTCCTTCCGGGACACTTCCCAGATAGTCGCCTGCGGATATAGAATCATCTGCCTTTACAGAAGGTGTAAAATCCCATTTAGCATTCTGATCAAGTGCCGGGAGATAGACGCCTCTTTCAAGGAAAAATCCCGATTTTTTTGCAAGTTGATCCAGAGGGTTCTGGAGCCCGTCATAGACCATGGTAAGCAGTCCAGGCCCTAATTCGACGCTAAGAAGTTCACCTGTGAAACTAACTATATCTCCGACTGTCAGACCGTTTGTTGACTCAAAAACCTGCAAATCAGCATTTGACCCTCTTACTCGGATTACTTCGCATTTGAGTCTCTTATCGCCGAGAATAGCGTAGGCTACCTCATTCTGCGTAACAAAGGTGTCGAATTTGACGGTAATCATATTTCCGTTTACGCCGACTATTCGACCTTGATTTGTTTCGGGCATTCCTAAATCTCCTAATTATATAAATTTGTTTTTGTTATTTTTCCTCAGAAGGCGTATACAATATAGCCAGCGCCTTATCCAGGTTTTTAATGCCTTCAGCTTCTTTTCTTGCCAGCCATTTCTCAGAAAGAAGAATCCTTAGTTTATATATACAGAGTTTGTCAAAATCAAAAAAATGTCCGACTTCCAGAGAATCGAGGACAAACCATTTTAACCTATCGAGTTTCTTTTCTTTTTCCATAGGGTTTTCTGCCGCAAATGCATCTTGAACAGCTTTGTCTATATCCGAATATATAACTTTTTGTTCTTTCAGGAGTTCAGATGAGTCTCTATTTAGTTTTGCCGCTCTTAATTTTACCGTGGAGTTGGCAATAGCTCCGATAAGCTTATACCATTTGAGCGCAAAAGGCGATTGGCCTGAGTACCTTTCCCTTGCTGTAAGAGAAATACTCTCAAGTTCTTTCATGTCGGAATCATTAACCCAGTCAGTGCAAAGCCTGATAAAGCTCTCTGAAGTATAGAAAGGTTTATCTCCGAAACTGAAGGAAGGCAATGAACTGACCAGATAATAAATTGACATTATTTGGATTCTCCTCTGAGAGTAGCGCTGAGCTTAGGGTTTAAATATTCGCAAACAAGTTCAGTAATAGTAGAATCAGAAAAGTCAAAGAATATGTCTGAACCGTTGAAGCCCATCTTAAGGCCTGATGAAAAATCTGTTCCTTTTATTATTTTGGGATTGATTTTGAGATCTTTAACTATTATTGACTTGATTGATTCTGAAAGACCTTCTATGTCTTTTTGGGAAAGAATCAAATCCAGTTGAACTTCTCCTTTCGGGCATTTGGAAAAGGCATCTACCATTTTTGTGATGATTTCAGTCATAACCTGTACAGTCATTGCGTCGCTAACAGTGGCCTTGACGCATCTTTTCATTCTTTTCATGAGTTCTGACTCAAGAGAAATAAGTATGTCTCTGGCTGCTTGCTGAATAGTGGCCTTTGATCTTTCTTCAATGTTTTTGACTTCATCACGGGTGGTTTTGAGTATGGTTTCAGCTTCCATGTTTGTCCTTTGAATTATGGACTCGGCATTGGCTTTGGCAGCTGCAAGTATCTCGTCTCTCTGCTTTTCGGCCGCTTCCACACCTTCCTTTTGAATCCGATTGAGCAAGCCTTGGAGTTCTTGTGACATTGTTATTTTCTCCTGTTTGGAAAAGTTATGTAAATTTTTAATCAGCTGGATTATAAAATAGCAAAAATAGCAAAATTTGAAAGGGTTTTACTAAATAAAACTTGTTAAGAATTCTATTGAATTTAAAGGTTCAAGTCAATACTATTTTTAATTTTTTATAATAAGAGTGTTAACCAGTACCGCAATTCCTTCTTCTCTTCCGCAGAACCCCATTCCTTCAGTTGTTTTTGGTTTCACGGATATACAGTTTTTCTGGAGTGAAAAAAGCTCCGCCAGATTTGAATGAATTTGTTCAATATAAGGAGAAAGTTTGGGTTTTTGAGCTATGATTGTTGAGTCTATATTGAGTATTTTCCAGGCTTTAAAGGTTTTGTGGAGAAGCACTTTTTTTAAGAGTTCCATGCTGTCGGCATTTTTAAATTTCGGATCATTGTCAGGGAACCATGTTCCGATATTGCCAAGGGATAAAGCTCCAAGAAGAGAATCAATGATAGCATGAGTAAGAACATCGGCGTCGCTATGACCATCCAGGCCATATTCATAAGGAAGTCTTACACCTCCTAATATAAAAGGTTTGCCTTTTATGAATTTGTGGGCATCGAAGCCCTGTCCGATTCTCAATTGCATAGGAAAAATGCTTCCTTTTTTGTTGCAGATTACCAGGATTCAGTTGATGTGGAGGCAGCATTTAACGCGGCTTCGTAGCAGGCCTGCTGGAAGGCTACTTCCTGAGAAACATAATAATCAACGGGAACCTGATACTGAACCTGACCGCTTACCTGAGTAGTCGGCACCAGCGGCTGAGGCCTGCCAGGAATGATTATTGTAAATTCAAAATAAACTGTAATACCGAACTGGGTTGTAAAATAGTTAATACTATTCTGCGGGATAGTAATGTCTGGTGCTGCAATAACCACATTGACTATCCGTGAATACATAATGCAGTCTGCTTTTTCAATGCTGACTACTTTCCATGAGCCGTCTCTCTGAAAAGCTTCAGAAAGCGATTGTCTCATATATGCTGAGCCGAGCGGAAGATATGTTTCATTTATTACTGGAGAAAAGGCTATTGTTCTTATCTGAGGATGGGCTATTGAACCGCTGTGATACCCGCATGATGATATAATTATAATAACAGAACTGAAGAGAAATAATTTTACTAGTTTAAACATCTTAAAGCCTTTTACAGTTGATTGATATATTTTTCCTTATTAAGGTTGTCTTCTGATGTGCCTGTTTCCTTGAGAGGGTTCAGCCATTTGTTTCCGCTGTTTTCAGGGATTACCATGATTCTGGCGTCTGTTCCCTGCATTGAGAAAGTTGTATATTTCGTAGGTTCTTCGGGCAGGGGAGCCATTTCTTTCGGATAGATGGGCATTTCAATGTAGTTTAGAAGTTCGTCTGCCTTACGGGCTGTTTCTGTTTCAGGATAGTTTACAAGTATTTCCTGTATATATCTTTTAGCGGCATTATCGTTTCCTTTCTTGTAGTAATAGTGTGCAAGAGAATAGAGCCTTCTGGCTTCCATTTCATAGGTCAGCTTAAGCATGTTTTTTGCCCATTTTATTTCAGGAGAATCGGGATATTTTTCTACATATTCTTTCAGATTGATCCTTGCCCCGCGCAGTTTACTTCCGTCGCCATCACCGGATGATGCCATTTGAAGGTAGACATTTGAAGCGTCAAGATAGGCTATTCTGGTAAGAGGTGATGATTTGTATTGTGTTATCATTGCCTTATATATGTCCAGGGCTTTGTCCGGTTTTTTTGTCACAATATATCGAGTGCCCATTTTTAGCATCATTTCCGGAATAAAGTCAGCAAAAGGCGATTGTTTATAGATTGATTCGTAAATTTCCAGGCATTTATCCTCATCTTCCAGCCAAGGTACCCACGACCAGGGCATTTCTCTGTAGCCTTCGTAATAGGCATTACCAATCTCGTATTGGCGCCTTATCGCATTACGGAAAAAAACCTTATCAGGATATTCCTCTGTAAGCTGTTTAAGCGCAAGAAATTCTTGATATTTCATGTCGGCTTTTTTATAGGAAAGGACTTTTGCTTTGATAGCGTTGACTTTGAGTTCGTAACTGTCAGCGAACAATTCTGCGGCGGCAAAAGTTTTCGCGGCGTCTCTGTAGTCGCCGGCATTATACTCTTTTTCTGCATTACTATAAGATTCTTCAGCTTCCGCATCAGTAGCAAAAAGGCTTTGAAAAGGAAGAACACTTAGAATAATGAACAGGAAATATAAGAAAAACTTTCTGTATGGCACTCTAAAGAAAACTCCACTTAGGGAAAAGTACTTATAAAAACAAATTCTCTTTCATTCTAAATTAGGAAAAGAAAAAGCTCAACTGGGAAAAGATTTATTTTAATATATTTCAGGTTTAGCAGAGCGTTCCATCAGGTCTTTCAGAATTTCCGAAGGGTTTTTATTTTCGTAAATAGCTCTGTAAAGTTCGTCTATTACAGGCGTCTCAACATTGAGTTTCTTTGCCAGTTCATAGGCACTTTTTGTAGTTTTAATCCCTTCCGCGACTTTCATTCCAAGCTCTTTAAGAATTTCAGGCATTTTTGCTCCCTGACCTAACCTTTCGCCTACAAAACGATTTCGACTGTGTTTGCTATAACAGGTTACAAGCATATCACCTATTCCGCTCAATCCGGAAAAAGTTTCATATTTTCCGCCAAGGAGTTTTCCAAACCTTGACATCTCAGCGATACTTCTTGTCACCAGGGCGGCTTTTGAATTATCGCCCAGGCTCATTCCGTCGGCTATCCCTGCGGCTATGGCAAAAACATTCTTTAATGCTCCGCCAAGTTCTACGCCGATGTAATCGTCAGTATAATAAACCCTGAAAAATTTGTTCATCATCAAGGATTGAATTAGTTCGCCTGTTTCTCTGCATTCGCATCCTGCTACAACAGCTGTGGGTGTGCCTTTTGAAACTTCTTCTGCATGGCTTGGGCCTGAGAGAACTACATATTTGCAATCTCCAAGAATATCATGAGTTACCTGGCTTAATCTTTCGAGCGAATCGTTTTCTATACCTTTCCCTATATTGATAATTATTGTTTTGCTGTTATTGAAGTAAGGTCTCAGATCAGTTAGAAGTTTCCTCTGGTATTGGGAGGGAAGAGCGAGCACCAATAAGTCAGCGTCAGCAGAAGCTGTTTTAATATCCGGCGTGAATTTTATACTGTCATCGAATGTAATCTGGGGAAGAAACCTCGGGTTTTTTTTTGCTTTTTCCATCTCTTCCATGTAATCAGGAAAAGGCCCCCATAAAGTGACTTTGTGCAAGTTCTGTGCAAATAGATTGGCTATAGCGCTGCCCCATGCTCCATCTCCGAGCACTGAAATATTCATAAGACCTCCATGTTAAATTATCAATTGTTTCTTTTCAATTACATATGATGTAGTTGTCAAATTCAATATATGATGAACAGTTACTATATAAATTTTTCCTGGATTGAATAAGTAGATTAGAGTAGTTCCGTTTTATTTAGTCAGAGTCAATTTCAGAAGTTTTTGGTTTAGGTTTGAAAATTTCAATGCTTTTTACTCTTATTGTCGGATCGACGCTTTTCGAGATATAACGCAGGAAGTTAGTCTTGATTATTCCTTCAATTCTGACTTTGGACGCCATATTTATTTGACTCATTATCTTTCTCGGAATTTCCAGTTTTACCTGCCCTGTCAGGTCTCTTAAGTAGTAATCATGGTCTCTTTGAACAATCATTCCAATGAGAATTACTTTTGCTTTATTATCTGCCATTCTTGCCTGAGTGACTGATAACGCGGTATTTTCACTGCTTGACGGTTTGTCTTCTGCATTCAGATAATGATAAGAAAATAAAAAAAATAATACGAAGGCAAATTTAAAATACCTGCTCATTTGAATATGTCTCCTTCTATTTAGTTTTTTAATAAAGGACTTTCACTTCAATATAACTTTCAAACAACGCAATTGGCAATAGCTATGTTTTAACAAACATTTGATAAACTTATTTTTAATCTGATTTCGATGATTGAGGAGCTGAATATGGAAAAAGGTATCCTTAAGAAAACTCCTCAATTGTGAAAAGGTATAACTTTAGGTAATAACCGTTATAAGAATTTATTATTTGGCTAATTATATGAATGTGATAATTTGTAGGGTTGTTTTTAAAAGCACCATAAATTCGAACAAGGAGCGATTAAAATGAATAAGCAAGAAGTTATAGAAACATTTTGTACACCAATATCAAACCCGGCTTATCCTCGTCCGCCGTATTATTTTAAAAACAGGGAAATGATGATAATAGAATATGAAACGGACATGGAAGCTTTAAAGAGAGTAGTCCCGGAACCTCTTAAGATAACTAAGCCGACTGTCAAATATGAATTTATGAAATTTAATGAAGCTACCGGAGGCTTCGGGCCATATCAGGAATCAGGGCAGATAATCCCTGTTGAATACAACGGAGTGCAAGGTAATTATTGCCATGTCATGTTCGTAGACAGTTTTGAAGCTATAGCCACAGGGCGCGAAATATTCGGATTTCAGAAAGTTTTGGGAACACCTTCGCTGACTACAAAAAGGAACCACATGCTTGGTGAATTGCACTACGACGGTCAGTTAGTTGCTCGCGGCACAATGGCATACAAATACGACAAGCTGGACAATGATAAATTACTGCAGGGAGCTAAATCTCCCACATATCTTATTAAGAAAATACCGGATGTTGATGGTTCTGCAAAAGTCTGTCAGTTAGTAAGCTGCTGCGTTGGCGACATTGAGATTGTTGAAGGCTGGAGTTCGCCTGCAGATTTAGAATTATTCCGGCATGTCAGAGCTAAAGTAGCAGATTTGCCTATCAGGAAAATAATATCCGGAACATATATAAAATTAAATATAGTTTTTACACTGTCCGGAACAAAAGTCGTATATGATTACTTGGCATAAAGCTTTAAGAAAGAGGTGATTTATGAATACGGAAAATTTATGGAATGTACAAGCAATAAGAATGGGATACTTTCCTAATATGAAATATTCACAGATAAAAAAACTTGATCCAGGTGAAAAAGACCGCGAGGTTGATGTTCCGGCATGGACAACTCTTCTTCAATCTAACGGCAAGAATATTTTGATTGACCTTGGAATCTGCGATCCCATAATAGGCAGCATGATTTTTAACTGCAAAAGAGATAAAAGCGATTATCAGGAGGAAGCCTTGAAACTAGCAGCAGGTATAACTCCTGAAGATATTGATTATGTGATATTCACGCATTTACACTGGGATCATATGGGCGATACGCTGAGAGCTTTTAAAAAAGCTAAATTTGTTGTTCAGAAAGAGCAATGGAATTTTATGCTCAATTGCAGGGATGATCAGGAAATATTTTATCATACCAGCCGAATAATATGTCAGGATAAAGCCATATCTCCTGACAGATGGGTCTTTGTTGCAGGAAAAACTCAATTATTACCCGGAATAACTCTTATTCCTACCCCAGGGCATTCACCTGCTCATCAATGTGTATTGATAGATACTGTTAAAGATTCAAAACTGATGGTTTTAGGTGATGCGGCTAACACTAAATATATAGTTGAAAATAAAGTTTTAAGCGGTGTCGTAAACAACAAAGAAGCATACATAAACAGTCTGAACCTAATAGAAACTCTTGCCGACTGTGTAATTGGCGGACATGAAATAGACGGTTTGGTTCCTTTCCAAAAAACAAATTTCCCAAAACTTAATAAGCCAAAAAATTTAGGGCAGGGTGATTTGGTTAAATTCAGATCCAATGCCCTGCATTATTTTCGTAACACCGGCAATTCCAAACTGATTTTTACATCAACTTCTCATAAAAGCTGCGGGAATGAAGACCTAAATTTTCAAGAAGCTGCAGTGTAGGGTTTTAATTAACAGCCAGGAGAGTATTAAAATGAAAATACGACGAATAGTTACAGGAAATAATGCCGAAGGTAAATCATATTTTGTTTATGACGGATTACACCCGGCAGAATTGATATGGGGACAAGCATTGATAACGAAATATGGATTGATGATCCTTCTAACAGAAATACAACAGTTTTAAAGGATCCCGCAACTCAAGAAGTTTTTAACTTAGAACCACCCAAAAACGGATCATGTATGAGAGTTTGGACTTTTTATCCGGACAACTGGAAACATAATTTGTCAAAAGAACAATTAGATAAGAACTTGTCAAGATTTAATGCTCATGGACTTATAGAAGACAAAAGCAAGCCTGGAGTGCATATTACAAAAACAATAGACTATGGAATAGTTCTCGAGGGAGAAATTGATTTGATTTTAGATGAAGGCACCGTTCATCTAAAGAAAGGCGATGTAATTGTACAGCGAGGTACTAGCCACGCATGGCATAACATTGGAGCTAAGCCATGTACTATAGCTTTTATCCTGATAAACAGTCCAAATTATTAATAAATCCCATATTATAACAATAACGAAATGATTTTCGAATTTCATGTAGTTTTATTAGGTAGGGTCATCTCCGAGCTGACCGTAATTGACTGACACCTACGGAGAAGGTTTCCCTGGAAGTTCGAAAAACAAAACAGAGCTGGTATAACAGACTAGATGCTATAAAGAAAAATAAGGTTTTATAGATTATTATATGAATACTTGCAAGTATCCTGCACTTGATATGTTCCAAAGTTACTATCCAAAGCAGGAATGGATTATGACTCCAAAAGACAATACTCTTGAGCAGAATATATCGTATATCTATGATTACTGTACTCAACAGAAACAAATATTCCTCTTACCAGCAGCAATAATATGTTAAACTCTGATTTTATAGTTGCTGACCTTGGCGTATATAATCCACTGTCTGATCCGGTTTCTTTCAATGCCGGCTGGCTATTCAATGATAATTCATATCAAAACTGGTTCACTTTCCTGAGTCAGCTCAATAAAGAATACAAATTGCCTATAATGCTGTATCAGGTTTCTGGAGGTGCATTGCCTACTTCAAAAATAAGTTCTATTACTGATCAGGATACACCTTATAATACATTACCCAATTACATCTTTGGTAATTATTGTCCTGATGCAGGAACTCCCTACCTGTCAAGTGATATTTTACATAATACTGAAATGCCGGAAATATATCTTGATTTTAAAGGTGTAACTTTGGAAAATTTTCTAAAGAACAATACAGGAAAAATGACTAATAATTACGATTGGACATTGCCGCACCTTGACACACTGAAAGACATTGGAGTTTTCGCTATTTGCTGGGGCGGAAGCGCTGGAACATGGCAGATGCCTGGAGTAAGCCCTTACTTCCTGGAAAATGGCCAATCGACAAAATGGATTAAAGGAAGTGATTGGCTGAACCAAAATGTCACTGCCTACAGAAATGCTGCGACTGTTTCCAAGTAATTAATCAATACGGTTGAATTAAGGTAGGGACGGCTCCACGCAAGTGAGTGGCAAGCTCCGGAGTTTATAACGCAGAAGCGTTACCGTCCTAAATACATATAATCTTCTTCGGCGGTCTCGGGGTCTTGCTAAGGAGCATGGTTAAAAAGACACGCCCTACCAGCTCTTAATTCAATGACATTGAGTAACTAATTATCATGGCGAAATAGCTCAGAAAGTTCTTTCTGGGCTATTAGTTTTTAACTTAGATTAAATAGTGGGGGCAACCTCTCTTGAGTTATAGAAAATTTATCTTATAATTCCGCCAAATCGCGTGTTGCAAAACGGAAAAGAACCGTAAATTTTATTAGTAAAAGGTTATTATTGAAGCGATGAATAGAAAACAACGAATATTGATTGTTGATGATAGTGAGTTAAATCTGTCTTGTTATGTTGCTCTTCTTAAGGATCTGAATATAGGAATTACAACGGCTTCATCGGGGGAAGAAGCCGTAAAAGAGTGTATTATATCTGACTTTGATCTGATAATTATGGATGTGAGGATGCCAGGTATTGATGGATTTGAAGCTTTAAAATCTATAAGAAAAGATGCAAGGAATAAGCTTATTCCGTTTCTCTTCATTTCTGGGTATGTCGAAGATGAATCCGATATTATTAAAGGTCTTGAACTGGGAGCAATTGATTTTATCCGAAAGCCTTTTCCAAATGAAATACTTCGTAGAAAGATTAAAAATCTTCTTGAACTGCAAAAAAGCAAAAACCAGTTAGAGTTTATCCAACACGAACTAGTCGAAAAGATTTCACAGATAGAGTTGCTCAATAATGAAATTAGAGCAGCTGACCATGAAAGAAATAAGCAAAACAATTTTTTCAAACTGGCTTTAGATTCTATAGCTACTCCTTTTTATATAATTGATGCCAAGACATATAACCTTGTTGCATGCAACGAGGCTGCCAGGAAAAATGCAGTAAACTCCAATATTAAAGGAAGTTACTACTATAATATTACGAATGGATTTGATGCCACATCCAACATCGAGCACTTTAATTTTTTGCAGGAAGTAAAAAAGAGAAAAATCCATGTCTCAAGAGAACATGCATTCCTGGATGAAACAGGTATCGAAAACTATGAAGAAATGCACGCTTATCCTGTTTTGGACAATAAAGGAGAAGTGTTCCAGATTATCGAATATGCTATAGATATTACAGAACGCAACAATGCTCAAGAGCTTCTTACCGTAAGAGCAAAGCTCATTGAATATTTTTTGATTCATGGATTGGAAGAAACTCTCCAGAGAATGCTTGATGAAATAACAAGATTTGTAAATAGCCCTATAGGGTTCTTTCACTTAGTCCACCCTGATCAGAAGACTCTCACACTTGCAGCATGGTCTACCCGTACGCAGAAAGAATTTTGCAATGCTCAGGGCAAAGGTTCTCATTATAGCATTGACAAAGCCGGAGTGTGGGTGGATTGCTTTTATCAGAAAAAGCCTGTTATACATAATGACTATGAATCTCTACCCCATAAAAAAGGATTGCCTGAAGGACATGCCAAAGTTATCAGAGAATTGGTCGTGCCTGTGATGAGAAACGGTAATGTAGTGGCGATTCTTGGAGTAGGGAACAAGCCTGCAGATTATACTCAAAGAGATGTAGAAGTAGTATCATATCTGGCAGATGCCGGCTGGGATATAGCTGAAAGGAGAAAGGATGAAGACAGAATCAAGAACCTTCTTAAGGAAAAAGAGCTTCTCCTTAAAGAGGTTCATCATAGAATAAAAAATAATATGGCTATAGCAGCTGGGCTTCTTGCTCTTCACGCTCACAGTTCAAAGAATCCTTTGGTTGTTGATTCTCTCAGGGAAGCACAGATGAGGATTCAAAGTATGAGTATCCTCTATGACAAACTCTACCGTTCTGAAAATTTCTCCGATATTTCTTTCAAAGATTATATTGAGAAACTTCTGGATGAAGTTTGTGCTTCTTTCGGTGGACTGCCTAATATTGTAATTGAGAAACAAATACAGAATATTTTTCTGCCATCAAGTATATTCTTTTCTGTCGGAATAATAGTTAACGAACTAATAACTAATAGTATAAAATATGCTTTCAGAGATAAGGCAAATAGTGGGAAGATAACAATTTCTGTTTTACAAAAAAATAACAATGCTGTAATGATCATTCAGGATGATGGAGTGGGAATTCCTGAATCAGTAAGAGCGAATGGACAAAAAGGTTTTGGCCTTAGCCTGGTAGACTTTATGCTAGAACAGATTAAGGGCAAACTTAGTATAGAAATTGATAACGGAACAATATTTACAATAGAATTTCCGTTACTGTTCCGTCATGATAATTTACAGTAGTATTGTTTAATTGATTTGAATCCTTGCCATAAGTAGAATGTTAGCGCAAAGTCGAGAAAACAGCTAAGAATATGACCAAAGAATTCCAAGGATAAGCCAAAGAATTTTTCATGCTCAGTTTTAAGTTATTTTTGATTTTTTTAAAAGATGGGTAAACCTAACTTCAGAAATCTTGATCCGATGGAAACAAGGATGGCACCAAGCCAATGGATGAAGGGCTCCTTTGGACTCATCGTTGTATTGGTTTTTGTGTAGGGACGCTCAATGTAGGGACACATCTCCGAGGTGTCCGGAATTCGTCGCTTTCGGAGAAAGGCGCCCTACCAAATAGAAAAAGTGCCATGTCTAATTTCCTGCTATTTGTCCTGTCTTAAGGTTAAATTGTTTATCCTGGTAAGGAGTTCTAAACTTGGGGTAACAAAATCTTCGCAATCGTCCATGGGATTGACTTCCTTTGTGTGGAGGCCGCACCTGTTAATAAAAGGATGTTTGATATAATATTTACAGTCTTTGCAGAAAGCCTTTTCTCCATCGCTTTCAAGTTTTTTATTAACAATTTTTTCTGTGCCAAGGAAAGAAGCGAGTTTGTCAAGTTTTTCAGAAGAAACTGCCTGCTTAGTGAGAGCATCTGCTTGTTGAATATCTGCAAGCTTTGCTCCGCAGGCTGAGCACTTAAGGATGTCGCCTTTTTTAATCCAGCCGTCCATAAGTGTTTCTTTAACAGCGAAAGCGTCTTTTGCGCAGAATTGACACTTTATCTCATCACCTGATTTCATTTTATTTTCTGTAATGTTTATTGATTGTTATTGGATAAGGAAAGTTAAATATTAAATATCGTTCTAAGGAACCTGAACGATTTCTATAATATTTCCATCGGGATCATAAGCATAGAAGAATTTTGCCTTAGTTTGTTTCACTTCCACAGGCGGAGAGATAGTCTTTACCTTATTAGCTTTGAGTATTTGGTATGTTTTATCAAGATCTTTTACCATTAAACAGAAGTGAGTATATCCTGTTGAATTTATTTTTGCCTTATTTCCATCTGCTGATTGAGGATTTTCCATTTGAATCAATTCAAGAATTACATCCGAGTTTGGAAACTGAAGTTTATAATTTAGGAGTTTAGCGTTTTCCAGCCCGATTCCTTTAGAGATTGCATCACCGCTTCGTTCTCCACCATTTGGTAAGAGTTTGCATCCTATTATATTCCGGTAAAACTCCAGCAGGTTAGGCAGATCATTTGTAGTTATGCTGATATGATTGAAAGAATCTATCTCTTCAGTTAAATTTTCAAGAGCTATTAAATGCGTTGAAAGCATTGCCAGCAATAAAAATGATAATAAAGATTTTTTCATTGGGTTTATTTTAGATTATTTAAGTTTTTGATAATCATTATAACCTTTATTCCCACCCATGTAAAATGTATTTTTGTCTGGTTCATTGAGCTGTGAATTCAATTTAAATCTTTCGGGGAGATCAGGGTTAGCTATAAATAATGACCCAAAAGCAACTGCATCTGCATTTCCATTTTCTATAATTTTTTCAGCTGTGTCTCTTGTTAATCCCTGATTTGCTATATAAGTTCCTCCGAATTCTTTTTTTAATTTATCTCCAATATATTTCGGTCCGATTGATTCTCTGGCTAAAATAAATGCTATTTTTCGTCTACTTAGTTCTTTTGCTATATATGTGAAGGTCTCCAGAGGGTTTGAATCTCCTTTTGAATATTTGTCGCAAGGTGGTGATAAATGCATTCCAACTCTTCCTGAACCGAAGACTTCTATCACTGCATCAGTAACCTCAAGCATAAATTTGGCTCTGTTCTCAATAGGTCCTCCGTAAATATCAGTTCTTTTGTTAATTGAATCTTCAAGAAACTGGTCAATTAGATATCCATTGGCGCCATGAATTTCCACACCGTCAAATCCGGCATCTTTTGCGTTGGAAGCAGCTTGTTTATAGGTTTCAATTAATCCTGGAATTTCTGAAATATGAAGCTCTCTAGGAGTAACAAAATTGCTTTTGGGTCTCAATAAACTAACATGTCCTTCAGCTGCAATTGGACTCGGAGCCACAGGAAGTTTTCCATCCAGGTAAAAAGGATCTGATACACGCCCCACATGCCACAACTGCAGAATTATTTTTCCGCCTGCTCTATGAACAGTACTAACGATCTTTTCCCATCCTTGAATTTGTTCGTTCGACCAGATTCCGGGAGTATCAGGATACCCTACAGCCATAGGGCTGATTGAAGTAGCTTCTGTTATTATTAAACCTGCAGTAGCTCTGTCACTATAATATTTAGCCATCATGTCGTTAGGGATTCTTCCCTTGCTTGCTCTGCATCTTGTGCAGGGCGCCACTATTATACGGTTTTTCAGATTAAGTTCACCGATATTTATAGGTGTAAACAGTATAGAGCTCATATTATCCATTTATTAATTGGCCTCTTAAAAATAGAGTTTGTTGAATAAGAATATTGGATAAAAATATAGGTCAGGTTTGTGCGGTTTTAATTTGTTTTTCTTGTTTTTGTTTCCATTTAAGATATCTGCTGTTTAATACACACTCATAAACAATAGGCGATATCATAATAGTTATCATTACACCGTCTATTATCTGCCATATAAACCGTTCGAAATGAAATCTTATTACTGGATTGAATATTACGGCGCATGCCAGATAGGCAAGAAATAATATGCACATGCCCCTGCGGAACAATCCTATGCAGTAGAAAATACATAGCAAAGTTACTACTAATCTTAAAGTAATGAAATCTATTCTGCTCGAAAATATGGCTATTAATAGTAATCAGCCTACCGCCCAGGTGCCTACCATCAACAGATTGATTATCCCGTCATTTATTTTGTCAGCGTTTTTAATATATCTCTTGTTCATAATCAAATATATGAGTTAGTATGCAACTGATTCATAGATAGATAACTGAACCCGACCTTTACATTATAATAGATATCGATAAAAATTGAATTAGACTCCGGAATATGCATTAAACCCGCCGTCGACAGGAACAATTACGCCATTTACAAAACCTGAAGCTTCGTTGCTTACAAGCCAGAGCAATGTGCCGATAAGCTCTTCAGCCTCGCCGAATCTGCCCATAGGAGTGTGTGAAACGATTTTGTTGGCTCTTTCCGTGTAGGTGCCATCCTCATTTCTGAGAAGTTTTTTGTTCTGGTTGGTTTCGAAGAATCCCGGAGCAATTGCATTGACCCTGATGCCGACTTTTGAAAAGTGAACAGCCAACCATTGTGTGAAATTGCTTACCGCGGCTTTTGCTCCGCTGTATGCTGGAATCTTGGTCAGGGGGCAGAATGCGTTCATTGAAGAAATATTAATAATTACAGGATGTTTTTCTGAACCTACCATCCCTTTCGCGAAAACCTGTGTCGGGATAAGAGTTCCGATAAAGTTCAGGTTGAATACAAACTTGATGCTCTCTGAATCCAGACTAAAGAAGGTAATGATTTCCTTTTCGGCATCCAAATCTTCAGGGAAGAGATATTCTTTAGAAGTTGTTCCTTTTGGATGATTTCCGCCTGCTCCGTTAATCAGTATATCGCATTTTCCGAATGTCGCGGTTATTTCTTCATTGGCCTGTTTGACACTTTCCAGACTAAGAACATCAGCTTTGAAACCTTTTGCGATAAGTCCTTTGTTTGTAAGTTTATTTGCTGTTTTGTCAGCTGCATCTTTGTTAAGATCAAGAATTGCGACTTTTGAACCGCACATTGCCAGAGCTTCGGCCATCATTTCGCCGAGAACTCCTCCTCCGCCTGTTACTACTGATACTTTGTCTTTCAAATCTATTGTAAATGGAAGTTTCATGATAATTTCTCCTGAGTTTTTGTTTTTGGGTCAGTTCTGGTAGGGCGTGTCTCTCCGAGACCGCCGCGGACGGCTGCGGAGTGCCGTCCCTACCTTTTAATTCATTGTGCTTTTCAGGGCTGCTGCAATACCTTTGACTTCGGCCAACCCTTTCATCCTGCCTATGCAGGAATAACCAGGATTTGTTTTCTTCTTTAAATCGTCGAGCATCTGATGCCCATGATCAGGCCTGATGGGAATTTCAAGGTTGCTTTTCTTTTCTGCATCCAGAACAGATTTAATGACTTCAACTAGGTCAACACTTCCGGAGATGTGTTCATCTTCATAGAAGGTTTTTCCTTCTCTCTTAACAGAACGCAGGTGAACGAAATAAACCCTCTCGCCGAAACGCCTTATCATTTCAGGAATATTGTTGTCTTCGTTAACTCCGAGCGATCCGGCGCAGACATTAAGACCGCATGATTTGCTTGGCACTGAAGTAAGAAGAATTTCCATGTCTTTCATGTTGCTCATGACTCTTGGCAGTCCGAACATCGGGCGCGGTGGGTCGTCTGGATGGATGGCCATTTTTATTCCGACCCTTTCAGCTGTGGGCATAATTACTTTAAGGAAATATATGAGGTTTGATCTAAGTTTGTCTGAATTGATATCCTTGTACTCATTTAGAATATGATTGAACTGTTCAATAGTGAAACTTTCTTCTGCTCCAGGCAAACCTGCAATGATTGTTCTTGTCAGTTTTTCTTTTGCCTTGTCATTCATCTTTTCAAAAACTAGTTTAGCTCTCTGTTTTTCCTCGACAGTGTATTCATTTTCGGCATTTCTGCGTTTAAGGATGAAAAGATCAAAAGCGGCAAATTCATCCTCATCAAATCTCAGGGCTTTTGCGCCATTAGGCAATTCGTATTCAAGATTAGTTCTTGTCCAATCTATTACAGGCATGAAGTTGTAGATTACAATTTTGATTCCGCATGCACTGAGGTTTTCGAGTGTTTTCTTGTAATTTTCAATGTATTCCTGGAAGTTCCCTTTTTGCTTTTTGATGTCTTCATGGACAGGGACGCTTTCAACGATCGTCCATGTCAAGTTAGTCGGCCTGTTATTTATAGAATCCCATTCTACCTCATGCTGCCTTTTTTTAATTTCTTCTATGCTCCAGATTTGTCCGTTTGGAATGTGGTGAAGAGCTGTAACAATTTCTCTAGCTCCTACCTGCATCACATCTTGGATTTTAACTGGATCATTAGGGCCAAACCATCTCCATGAGTATCTCATATATCATCTCCTGCATAATTAATTGCTAGGCATGAATAAACCTAGGACAAAGTTTTTATATTGTTTTGAGTATAGGATTATGCACAAAATCGGCAGTTATTCAATCTCAATATACTTAATAGGAAATAAGACTGTAAGAAAGTTGAACCCCAAACAGAAAAGCCTTTATGCTGGCTCAGGATTATTAAACTAAACTATTTACTTTATGTATTAAGTTATTGAGGAAACATTATATAATTATGCTCAAATAAAGGAGAAGAGGTATGGAGTCTTTAAAAGTTGGGTTCAGGGATTTTTACTGTAATAATAAAACAAGGATCATTATTGTTCTTTTCTTAGCTTTTCTTAGTGCTGCTTTTGATTCAGTGGTCGGCTATAGTTTTTCTTTTATTATAGATAAAGGGATTCTAGGCAAAAACTATAGATTTCTAATCATAGTTTTTACTGTTCTTATTATTCTGGCAATATTGATAGCCTTATCAAAAGTTGTAAGGGATTATATATATCTTGGCCACTGTTCAGAGATTTTGAAGAAAATAAGAAGCAAAACCTTTGAGCATATGCAAAATCTATCAATAGGTTTTTATGCATCTACGCCGCCGGGAGAACTTCTTTCAAAATTCTCAAGTGACTTATCAAAAGTTGAAGAGTCCATGATATATGCGCCAAGTTATTTCATCATTCCCCTGATAAATGTTTTAACAAATACAATCTTGCTTTTTGTTATGGATATAAGATTGGCGTTGATTTCAATGCTGATATTTCCGGCATGCTTCCTGGGGCCGCTGCTTTACGGGAAAAGAGCAGAAAAAATAAACTTCAAACGGAAAAGAGCGGAAGCGAAAACTATTTCCAATGTGCAGACCAATATTGCCTCCCAGACAGTTTTAAAGGCTTTCAGTTTACAGAAACTGGCAACTCACTATTTTGAGAAGAGCAATGATTTTTTCTTCATGAGCATGCATAAATCATTATTTTTGAGCACATTTGTAGGCAGGTTTGGAGAAATGTGGCTTGTAGTGCTTCAGGTATTGATATTTGCCATTGGTTCAATCATGACATTAGAAGGATATTTACAAGTAGGCCAACTGGTGGCTTTTCAGGCATTATTTCTCGGATTAAGCTACTCTCTTACTACGATAAGCTCTTTTATGCCCATGGTATTGCAGTGTAAAGTAGGCATGGAGAGGATCAATGGAATTCTTTCGGAAAAACCGGTTGTAACAGATAGTGCGTCTTCCGTGGAACTCCTACCTTTTGCCAAAGAGATAAGTTTCAATAATGTCACATTCGGTTACACGAAGGAGCTTATAAATTTGGATAATGTAAGTTTTATTATTCCGAAAAACTCTTCAGTAGCTTTTGTGGGGCCTAGCGGATGCGGCAAAAGCACAATCCTAAGCCTTATTATGAGGTTTTACGATACGGACAGTGGTTCTGTCGCATTTGACGGTATAGATATAAAGTCAGTTTCCCAGGCTTCACTTCGAAAACAACTGGGAATAGTTCTGCAGGAGAATATTTTATTCAATGTTTCCATCATGGATAATATTTTTGCTGCAAATTTAGATGCTTCTTCCGAAGATATCTATAAGGTAGCCAGACAAGCAGAAATACATGATTTTATTATCAGTTTGCCGGAAGGTTATAATACTAAAACTGGGGAGAGAGGCGGAATGCTTTCCGGAGGGCAGAGACAGCGTATAGCAATTGCCAGAGCTCTCTTAAGGGGAGGGAATATTCTAATCCTCGATGAGGCAACTTCGGCGCTTGATCCTGTCAGCGAAGCGGCAATAAATGCTACTCTGGCTAATATTGCTAAAAGCGGCAAAACTATTATTTCCGTAACTCACCGGCTCTCTTCAGCTGTTAACATGGATAAAATCTTTGTTATGCAAAAAGGAAAGATTGTAGAGCATGGAGCTCATCAAGAACTTATGCAGTTGAATGGTTTTTACAGACAAATGTGGGATAAACAACACTGATTCCAATGAGAAAAAGCAATGAAAATTTCCAATAAGATATCTTTGATACAGGAGCCGGTCATACCGCTTGTCGGACGGCTTGTTAATGAGAATCCAGGAACTATATCACTAGGTCAGGGGGTGGTATTCTACCAGCCTCCTAAAAAAGTATTTGAAGATATAGCCAAACTCGATTTAAGTTCTTCAGAGATAAATCTATATAGCTATGTTGGCGGGATAAAGATTCTTCGTGAAAAGATAAGAGAGAAACTTCTTACAGATAACGGGATTAAAGTTTCAGAGGGAAATAGTTCCTTTCAGGTCAGCTCAGGAGCAAACATGGCTTTCTATAATATCCTCAAATCAATAATTGATGAAGGCGATGAGGTGATAATACTTTCCCCTTATTATTTCAATTATGAAATGGCCATAAGGATGTTTAACTGTATTCCGGTAGTTATAGATTCTTTTGGCTCTGAAGAGGAAGTTTACAGAAGGATCGAGACTGCTCTAACCCCGAAGAGCAGAGCTATTGTAACTATTTCTCCAAACAATCCGACAGGCGAAGTTTTAAGCGAAGAATTTTTAAGAAAAGTAAACTTTTTGTGCAAATCAAAAATGATTTATCACATATCAGATGAAGCCTACGAATATTTTGTTTACAACGGCAAAAAACATTTTTCCTCTGGCTCGATAGAAGGTTCGGAAGATTATACTATATCTTTGTTTTCTATGTCAAAATCCTATGGAATGGCAGGTTGGAGGATAGGTTACTCTGTAATGCCTGAAAAACTTGTCGGCCCTTTCAGAAAAATACAGGATACAAACGCAATATGTCCAAATGTTATTGCCCAGTATGCCGCGGCCTATGCTCTTGATGTCGGCAAAGCCTATTGCCTGGAACAAATCCGGACAATTGAAGAGAACCGGAAATATGCTTTGCAGGCTCTAAAATCATTAGGAAACAAGATAGAATTCAAGGAGCCGGACGGAGCTATTTATTTCTATCTGAAAGTTAACTGCGATATTCAGCCGATCGAACTTGTTAAAAGACTGGTTAAAGAGTTTAAAGTCGCTGTAATTCCTGGAACGGCATTTGGTTCAAATATCGGTTGTTATCTAAGATTGGGCTTCGGGGCAGTAACTGGCGACAGATTCAAGGAAGCTATCGACCGTTTCTGCAAGGGGATAAGCTTTACAGTTTAGATATTTACAGTAAATTACGCAACTTCTTTAAAACCTCAGTTTTTTTAACAACGATTATTTAGCTTTTTGCCGTATTCTTTTTGAAAGAGAAACCCCATTGTAAATAAACATCCCAAAAGATTATACGAATAAGTCCATCCTTTCTATATTTGCATTTCATGCTACATTATCAATAATTTAAAAAAATATGATAAAACAATTAATTATCAGATTCTTACATGTGTTTTAAATCTTATGAAAAGTTAAAAGAAAGATGGTATTGCGAAGGAGGATACAGGGAATTTTTCGTCATAGCCATTCCCCTTATTCTAAGCACATCATCGTTGGCTTTGCAGGAACTTGTAGACAGAATATTTCTAGCCTGGTACTCTCCTGAAACTGTAGCTGCTGCCATGCCTGCCGGGATTCTGCATTTTGCTCTGACTGGTTTGTTTTTCGGAACCGCATCTTATGCCGGCACATTTGTCGCTCAATATTATGGAGCAAGAAAATATGACAGGATAGGCCCATCAGTCTGGCAGGGAGTATATTTCTCAATTATTGGAGGGATTGTTCTTCTTTGTTTCATCCCGCTTGCTCCTGAAATATTCGCTTTTTTTAGACATGATCCAATTGTTCAGAAAAACGAAATCGCATTTTTCCAGATATTATGTTTCGGGACTTTTCCTATGATTGCATCTTCTTCGTTTGCCGGATATTTTTCCGGCAGGGGAAAGACATGGCCTGTAATGTATGTGAATATCTTTGTAACTTTAATAACAATTTCTCTCGATTATTGCCTGATATTCGGAAACTATGGATTTCCTGAACTAGGAATAGAAGGAGCAGGAATTGCTACAGTGACTTCTGCTTTTTGCGGTATGATTTGTTACATAATAATAATACTCTCTTCTCCTCTGGCAGAAAAATACAATACCAGAAGAGGGTGGCATCTGGAACCTGAATTATTCAAGAGATTACTGAGATATGGGCTGCCGTCTGGAATCCAGTTTCTGATTGAAGTATCGGCTTTTTCCCTTTTTATACTTCTTATTGGAAAGTTAGGCATGGAGAGTCTTGCTGCTACTAATATTGCTTTTAATATTAATACAATAGCCTTTTTCCCCATGATTGGTTCTGGGATTACTATATCGATAATGGTAGGGCAGTATATCGGAGCCAATAAACCCGATCTTGCTGAGAAAAGCGTTTACACCAGCTATCACATTACATTTATTTATATGTCGGTTTTTTCTCTGCTTTTTCTGATATTTCCAAATATTTTTGTGGATCTTTTTCTCGCAAAAAGTCACAGTCCGGATGAAATGAACAGGATTCTTCCGATAACTGTAATGCTTTTAAGGTTCGTGGCATTTTACTGTTTCTTCGATTCGGCAAACATTATTTTTTCAAGTGCGATACGCGGTGCCGGTGACACAATTTTTACTATGTGTGTAGCGGTAGTTTCAACTATAGCATTGTCTCTTGCGACAACTATTGCACTCTATGTGATGGAAGCCGGGCTTTTCAGCTGCTGGGCTATAGCCACAGCTTATATAACGATAATGAGCTTTATCTATTATCTGAGGTTTAAGGGCGGGAAATGGAAAAAGATGAAAATTATAGAGAATAAAACAGTTTAATGTCTATTAATGCTGTTTCCAGATTGACCAATGCTGATGATAATAAAATCTGGCGAATGCTGCAATGCTATGTCGAAGAAGCAAGA
>MHBE01000016.1 GCA_001803205.1 Lentisphaerae bacterium GWF2_38_69
AGTGTCTTGGTCCCTCCGTATTTTACTACAAGTGAGCTGTAAGTGTCTGCCAGAATTGTCTGGCTCCCACTTGCACAATACCATACTGCCCCTATCGCAGTGTCTAGACTACCTAGGCTTGTCACTGTACTTCCTGACAGCAACAGTCTTCCTGCTCCGGTAAAGTCTATCGTCCCTCCTGTAGCATTGAATGTGCCTCGAGCTCCAAAATCGCCTGTTCCAATTGTTAGTGTACCGGGGATCGCGGTGGCTCCGCTTACTGTAAGAGTGTTCGCTCCAACCGCCAGCGTTGATCCTGCATAGACTGTTAGTGCATTGTTTACTGTCACAGTTCCGCCCAGTGTCTTGATCCCTCCGTATTTTACTACAAAAGAGCTGTAAGTGTCTGCCAGAATTGTCTGGCTCCCACTTGCACAATACCATACTGCTCCCATCGCAGTGTCAAGACTACCTAGGCTTGTCACTGTACTTCCTGACAGCAACAGTCTTCCTGCTCCGGTAAAGTCTATCGTCCCTCCTGTAGCGTTGAATGTGCCTCGAGCTCCAAAATCGCCTGTGCCTATTGTCAGTGTGCCTGGAATTGTACATGTACCATTTACTGTTAGCGTATTTGTGCCTATATTGAGCGATGAGCCTGTGTCAACTGTAAGGCCTCCGCTGAGAGTTCTGCTAAATGCAAGGGTTAAAGCAGTATTATTATCTATTAGCAGGTTTGCAGGGCCGTTTGTTGCGCCAAATTCCAATGCTCCTGTAGTTTGGGTAGAGGCTCCTGAATATTCTAGGGTTGATGAGGCTCCACTGTAAGTAAGGGCATTGCCGGTGATAGCAACTGGATCTGCTACTGCCTTGTTCTGAACATATGAACCATTAATAGTAACGCTTCCAGAATTGGTTATTGTTCCAAGGTTATCATTAAGAATAGTACCTCCAGCTGAAACGCTTATACTTCCATTGTTTGCTATAGTCCCGTCATTAACCAGAAGACCTATTATTGATAAATCGGTTCCGCTCCCATTGGTTATTTCCAATGTCACTCCGCTTTCTATGTTAAGCTCTCCAGGAGCTAATATCGTCGCCTGATCAATGTAAGTATATTGAGATATGGCAACTGTTCCTGAACGAATAGTAATCGTCCCTGCCGCATAGTCTGGAGCATAGTCCGCAGAATCCCAAGTAACACCACCATCAATAGAGACATTCCAAGTATCAATATTATCCCAATTCCCTGAAGTAAATGCATCAGCAGTTCTGAAGTCTGGAGCAATTCCGTTATACTCGTAGGCACCTATAGTTGGAGTAACTGCGCTGCGGGCAAAACTACGCTGGTCTATATTAAGCCCAGAAGTGATTCCATTAGCAATTGCAATGCTGGCAGGATCAGTAAATCTCATAGTCTGAGTAGGCCCTCCATTCCAATTTCGACTATCCAGGTACAGTTGACCTGTGCCTCCTCCAACTCTAGTAAAGGTTCCGCTATGAGCCTGATCTGTCCAGTCTCCTGTACCAATCCAGGAATAATTATGTGAATTTTGCACTATATTGTACCCGTTATCTATAACTGTTTCTGACACTGAATCCCTATGAAAGTCGACATTGCCTACTTCATCGTTATTTAGTGCAAGTATTGTGTTCTGCATTGTTATTTGAGATTCATCTATTAAAGATACGCCCCCCCAATAACCTGTAAAAGCCTCTGATCCAGTAGAGCTATTCCCTGAGATGGTGCTAAATTGAATATTCAATTGTGCCCCTGCCGTCGCTTCTATTGCTCCGCCTGATTCTACCGCACTATTGTTAACGATTGTGGAGTTTGTCATTGCAAATGTACCGTCAGCTACAGCAACACCTCCGCCTGCAGTAACAGCGGTGTTTAAACTTACTGTGCTATTAGAGAGTGTCAATGTCCCTTCATTTATCAAGATTCCTCCTCCTACCCCATTATATTCTCCAGTCAATGTAGCGGAATTAGAATAAATATTGCTATACGAAATGTTTGCAGTTGCTAAACTATCGATAAGAATTCCACCCCCTGTTCCTGCTTGATTGTTATAAATATCTGTGCCTTCGATATTGATAGACACTCTTCCAAATACGCCACCTCCAAAATCAACAGCAGTATTTCCGGTAATAGCTGTATTCCAGCGTGTATTCAGAGTTCCTGCATTATTAAATATACCGCCACCTGAACCTCCAGCGTCATTATTCAGAACCGTTGAATCGTTAGATATAGTTATTGTTCCCCCTGTGTTATAAACTCCGGCACCATCTACAGCAGTGTTTTCCAAAATAACTGCATTTTCTAAATCTGTCACTCCTAAATTATAAATTCCGCCGCCATTACCTGTAGCAGTGCTATCTTGAATATAACTATCCTGATTTACTATCAAAGTGCCGGTATTATATATTCCGCCGCCATGTAAAGTCGATACCGCATCATGTATTTGTGAATTACTTATAGTAAGAGTAGAAGAAACCGAATTATAGATTGCTCCACCACGATATGCTATAGAATTATCAACACTGACATGGTCGAGTACGAGATTGCCGCTTGCGACATCTATGCTGCCTCCGACTCCGGCGCCTACATCCCCAAAACCGGAAATATTCCCTCCGCTTATACTCGCCATATATTGTATAGTAACTGTATTTTCAGCACCAGAGTTGATTTCAAAAGCCCTGTAAGCAGAAGCTCCTGGCACAACAACGCTCACATCAACACCACTTCCTCCTGTATTCGTCCCATTAATTGTCATTCTGTTGCCGATCGTTAACTGTGAACTTAGTATGATTACTTCGTTGCCTACGCCCAATGTAAATACAATTTCATCTCCTGGAGTAGCAGAAGCTATGGAATTTCTGAGAGTCCCTGCTCCTGAATCTGCATTGCTTGTAACAGTGATAGTCGCCAGATGATTGTCATATAATCCCGGATTTATCGCGTTAGACTCAATATTTCCTAAAACAAATTCCAGGCTGAAATCTCCGTTCAAACCTGTTCCGTCAACAGAAGCAGCCACATCGGCTCCTGTATATGAAGCAAGGTCTGCAACAAAAGCTTTTCCTGTATCAGTCTGAGCCACATTGCAGCCGTAAAGCAGAATATCGGCATTTTCAGAAAGATTGTCCTGCCATGAGGCTAAGTCAGCCTGATGAGCTTCAAGATAATTACTGTCTATCACTTGTCCATTCAATGAAATAAATCCATCATTCCCGTGAGAAACGATATGCACCGCGTCAATTCCGTTATGCGAATTAATATATTCGTTGATTTGAGACAGCCCATTTCTTCCGGCTTCAAGCTGGACAGCCTCGACATTAGCCCCAAGAGAATCTATAATTGTTTGAGCGTCCATTACAGAAGAAGCTATAAACGCTACTTCATTAGTTTCAGGTTGGTGTATTCCGACCCCGTCAAACAGGATTCTTTCTTCTAATTGATACATATTTTATCTCCTTAAATAATTAACTATCATTGCTTTTTCATTTTATCCTACTGCTGATATAAATGTCAAGATTTTTAATTTTATTAATTTGAAACTGTTTTTTCTAAAAATAGAGTTATCTTTACTTCCAAGCCTAAATCAATAACCCTAACAAAAAAAGGAAACAGACATGTCAGAAAGCAGAGAAGTATTTGTGGACACAATCGGGCAGCTTCATTTCGTAAAAGGGATGGTAAGGTATGACCTCGTAAGCTATCAGCCAGGGAAAGAAGGCGCCGAACCTACTACAGAAGAAAAGCTCAGAGTAATTATGCCTCCCGATGGATTTCTGGCTACATTCAATACAATGCAGAGGTTAATTGACCAGCTCGTTGAAAAAGGGATACTTAAAAAAGTAGAAAAGAAGTAAGAAAGTTCGTTATCTGGTAGGGCGTGTCTCTCCGAGACCGCCGGGTGACAGTGGTCACCTCTTATATGCGGACGCTAATGCTTCTGCGTTATAAACTACGGAGCTTGCCACGCTCTGCGTGGAGGCGTCCCAATACCGCCATGGGCGGGACGCCCATGGCACGAAACCATAAAAGAAGTAACAATGGCTTTGCATATGGTATGTATTGAGTAAAGCATCTTCAGTTGAGGGAGACGCAAGATTTTGCGTCTCTACAAACAGCCTCAACTGGCGAGTGAAATGAGGAACTTTAGTGATTGACGGACGCCTCGGAGATGCGTCCCTACCCTTTGAGGGAAATAATGTATGCAAAATCCGGTAGGGCGAGTCTCTCCGAGACTGCCGGGTGACAGTGGTCACCTCTTATATGCGGACGCTAACGCTTCTGCGTTATAAACTATGGAGCTTGCCACGCTCTGCGTGGAGGCGTCCCAATACTGCCATGGGCGGGACGCCCATGGTACGAAATCATATTGAAAGGGTACGAACAAGAAACACGAAACTTTAAGTAAACAAAAATAACATGTTCACTTTAATGAAAAAAAAATCAGTTCTGCCGATAACTTTAATAGCTTTTCTAACTTACAGCATAACTTCCCATGCCGCGCAGTATGAGATAAACCCGGCCACAGAGCAAATAAAAGTAGTGCTTATGCCAAAGGAAAAAGCTGTTATATCCACGATTATTGACAGTACAGTAAAGGTATATAATTTCAAAGAGGGTGAACCTTTTAAAAAAGATGACATAGTACTGCTCCTGGATGACGCTATCTACAACGATCAGTATCTGATAGCAAAAGCACAAAATGAAAAGGCCAACGCAAGCTATGCCTTTTACGAAAGCACTTTCAACCGTTATAAAGGGCTGAGAGAAAAAGGCTCAATGAGCGTTCAGGAATTTGAGAGCATTGAACTCTACAAGACAAACACGAAGTTTGACATGTCCTTAGCCGAAGCTAATCTGAGTCTGGCAAAAGAGAAACTTGACGCATGCACGATAAGAGCTCCATTCTCTGGGATAATAACAAAGAAGATTTTACAGGAATACGAGCTTGCAGAAGCAGCAGAACCTATAGTAGAGCTTATAAACGACAATGAGCTTCTGGCGGTAATGTACTTTCCCTCAAATATGATAGACAAAATAAAAATGGACGAGCCAATGACCTTTCATATAGATGAAATAAATGCTACGGCAACAGGCACAGTCTACGAAACCGCGGGATATATTCTCTCAAGCAGCAGATGTTTTGAAGTAAAGGCAATAATTGATAATTCAGACAGAAAGCTTTTTGCAGGAATGTCGGGCACTCTTCTGCAGGATACCGGGAGGTAAAATTGGAGAACAATACCCCCCCCCCTAACAGCACTGAACCTAATGTCGATCTTAATGCAAACAGGACAGCGCCCTCCTCTTCTAAATTCCAATCTGTCAGACCTGCTTCTGAAAACGAGGCAGCGGCTCGGTTAAATCTTATTTCACTGATATTGAACCTGGGGCACGAAGCTTTCAAAAAGCCGCTGCCCGAAGCTCTCTACGCCCATATCGTAAATAACAGCAGAGTTATATCAGCCTACGATATGTCCTGCTTAATAGATATGCGCCGGGGCAAGGCTAGAATTATTGAATTAATGGGCAATGACAAAATCAACCGCAACACACAATACGCCAACAGCATTGAGGTCATAGCATCAACATTCAGGAAGCTTGAAAAAACCACTGAGATTACAAGAGAAAGTTTAATTAATGCCGGAGCCGAAAAAAACATTCTGGATATTTTTGAAGAATTTATTAAAAATCCCCGGGAAAAAAGAGTTTTCCTGGTTCCAATGCAGCCTCCCGGCAGTTCTAACGCGATTGATGAAAGTTTTGTCTGGTGCGTTGAGTATTATGACGACAAAATTTCTGAAACCGTAACGAGGCTAAATTTATTGGCTCTGCATTACAGCCAGGCGATATGGTATTTACTAAAACCAGGCTCCAGGAAGCTTTTCAGGTTATCAAAGAAAAGCGATATTTTCCACACGAAAATTTTCTGGGCGGCTGCTTTATTTGTAGTCATCCTATCACTATTTCTTATCAGGATCGGGCAGAATATCGCCGGAGATTTTGAAATAGTCCCAAGAAACAGTGACCGGTACATAGCATACGCGCCATACCAGGGAAAAATAGAGGATGTTTACTTCCGCAATGGCGATAAAATCGAGATAGGCAGCACAATCCTTTCTTATGATACGCGAGAATTGCAATATGATTTGGAACAGGCTGAAACCGAATATGACGAGGCTTCAGCCAGGCTCGACATGATAAGACAGAAGGCCTTTGACGACAATAATGAGCTGCCGAATGTGAAACTGCTCTCCCTGAATCGGGCGATAGCCAAAATATCCATTGAAAAGTACAAATGGCAGCTTGAGAACAGCGTCTTCAAGGCCAAAGATTCCGGAGTTATAATAATTGATGACGAATACAAACTTAAGGGCAAAGCAGTCAATCCCGGTGAAAAGCTATTCGAAATAGTTAAACCCAGCGACAGAGTATATGCTGAAATTTTCCTGAATGAAGCAGATTCATCAGTGATGTCCAATATTTCATCAATTGCATTGTACCTGCATGCCAAACCGGAAATATCACTTCAAGGAGAAGTAATATATATTAGTCCTGTCCCTGTATTAACGGAAAAGAAACAATTCTGCTATTTAATCAAGCTCGATCTGAAAAATACAGATGGAAGTTTGATGAACGGAATGCGTGGCGTAGCAAGAATCACGGGAGAAAAAGTTTCGCTGGGATATTATTTATTCAGGAACCTGATTCTCTGGTGGCGTAAATTCTAAAATCTAAAGATCGAGATTTCATATACTATAGAAATTGCAAATACAAAATACGAAATTCTAAGCCCGAAACTCTAAACAATATCAAATTCTCTAATGTTTAAATTTTTGAAACCTGGAAAATTCGGATTTGTTTAGGATTTGAATATTAGGATTTCGTGCTTGAATATTGTGATTTAACTCAATTTTAAACCAGAAACTTTAATAATATGGATTCCGGCAAAAAAAATACAGCTTTAGGGATTTTAAGAAAAGATCTGCAGCTAATCCGGTCTGACGATCCTTATTCGGGAAAACTGTTCTGGATGATTTTTGATCCCGTAAATGACAAGTATTACAAAATCAATGAACTTGACAAGGAAATCATTTCCGCTCTTAACAGATCTTTCACACTTGAAGAATATATCTCATACCTGAAAGAAGTCATAAATTTAGATGTTTCACAAGAAAAGCTTTTGTCTGTAATTTCCTTCCTGAGGAATAACGGGCTTATGCTCCCGGAATATCGACTTGACGAAAAAAGGATTGAAGGGCTGAGAAACCTCCGGAAACGCACATGGTTCGACAGGCTTTTGAACGCTTACTTATTCTTTAAAATACCCGTATGGTACCCTGATGATTTTTTAAATAGAACCATAAAAAAAGTTAATTTTATCTTTAATATCTGGACTATATGGATAATCGTCTTTATCGCGGTAATTGGTTATCTTCAAGTCCTGATAAACTGGAACAGGTTTATATCAGAAGTAATTTCAACTTTTAATATTAACGGAGCCATCCGTTATATCTTTGTCATTGCGGCAGTTAAAATTCTCCATGAGCTTGCGCATTGCTACGCGGCAAAATACCTGGGGTCAAGGGTAAGATGCGTGGGTATAGGGATAATATTCCTGATGCCGCGATTATATACAGACATAACGGATTCATGGAGAATAACCAATCCTAAAAAAAGAGCTGTAATAGACTCTGCCGGAATTCTCGTGGAGTTGATGATAGGAGGAATCGCCGCATATATCTGGGCAAAAATCCCCCCCGGATTGCTCAATTCTCTGGCTTATTATCTTTGTACTGTAAGCATTATCAACACCCTTTTCATCAACGGGAACCCCTTTATAAGATTTGACGGGTATTATCTTCTTTCCGATCTAGTCGGAGTAGAGAATCTCATGAAGAAGACAGTTGATGCCTGGGATAAAATCTTTGAATTTCTTTTTTTAGGAATAAAATTTTCAAGGAAAAAACTTAAAGCAATAGCCGGGAACAAGTACGCGCTCATAATTATCTATGGATTATTTACTTTCGTATACAGAATATTTCTTTATACAGGTTTTGTTCTGATAGTATATTATATGTTTTTCAAGGCTTTGGGCATACTGCTGGCCATTGCTGAAATACACCTTCTTTTCTATCGTCCGCTGAAAGGACTCATTCTGAAGCTCAGATCAGCAAAAAAGATCAGAAAGGGAAAGACCTCGAGAACAGCGTTAGCTGTCTTTATAATTATATTCATTCTGATTATAGCTCCTCTGCCATGGAACACCTCCATACCCTGCATTTCAGTATCGACCCAAAAAGAATATCTTTATATGCATCAGGACGGCTTTTTTGTTAACTCAATTGATGATTCGGCGACAGTCGCAAAAGATCAGACAATCGCACAATTCTATAATCCGTATATACAATGGGAGCTCAATCGCCAGAAACTCCAGCTGGAGATGGCCAAAGTGACACTAGATCAGATATACAGCGATCCCACGAAATTGGAACTTACAAGAATATATGAAGAACGAAAAAGAAGAACAGAATCTACTATCAAAGATTTGGAGAAGCAAATTGCATCCCTCTGCTTTAAAGCAGATTTTCCCGGTAAGTTTATTATGTCGGATAAAAATTTACAACAGGGAAAATGGTACAGGAAAGGCGACTTTTTCGGAGAAGTAGCAGATCCTGAAAAACCTGAAATTCTGGCTTATGCCAGTGAGTCGGCGGCAAAGGATATATCGGTGGGAGATTCAGTAACAATCCATCTGGGCAACGACATTAAGAGCTACTACGGAACTGTAAGCTATATTGACAATGTGCCTGCATCGTTATTGAAACAGAGCCCTCTTCTTGATGCTTTCGGAGGACCGATAGAAACAATTCCCCAAGAGAACAATCTATTCAAATTAAAAGACAGATGCTATGAAATAACCATTTGCGTTGATACAAAGATCCCTCTTGAGAAGACAGGACTTGTCAATATCAGGATTTATAAATCTATGGCTTATTATTTATTTAAAAACATTCTGGCTCCGTTGCAGAAAGAGCTTTCCTTCTGATAAAATGTAGATATTCAGTAAAGCATGTTCCGTTGAGGGAGTCGGCCAGGGATGCGTCCCTACCAATACCGCCGAGGACGATTGTCCCTCTTACAAGCGGACGACTGCGGAGAGTCGTCCCTACCTTGGGGACATCCCTACCTAACGAATGTTTGCAGAATCTGACAGGCTCATATATTTATAAGGGTGATGATCCAGGATATTCGGATGCCAGCCCTTCACATCAGGAGATATAAGAGCCATAGAAGTGTAATAGTACAAGGGCATGACAGGCATCTGATCCATGAGAAGCTTTTCTGCTTCATTAAAGTAATCATATCTGGTAGCCTGATCCGATAAAACTGAAGCATCTTCTATGAGTTTATCATACTGTGAATTAGACCATCTTGCTCTATTATTAGTGCTGTCGGAAGTCCACATTCCAAGAAAAGTAAGAGGATCATTATAGTCTCCAATCCAGCTTGCCGCGGCAATAGAAAAATCTCTTGTCCTGAAAGAGTCCAGATACATTTTCCACTCTTTATTAACAAGCTCTACTTTGATATTAAGATTGCTCTGCCACATAGCCTGAATAGCTTCAGCTATCTGCCTGTTTCTTTCTGAAGTATTGTACATAAGTTCAATTGTCGGAAAACCTTTGCCGTCCGGATAACCTGCGTTTGCCAGGCATTCACGGGCAAATTTGACATCGTAGGGCAGATTTGTTTTAGCCGTATAATCGCCTGTATTTGGGGGAGTAAAACTATTTGCGGGCTGTTTTCCTCCTTTGACGACATCTTCAGCCAGACTTTTTCTGTCAATTGCCAAAGACAAAGCTTTTCTGACAAGCGCGGAATCAAAAGGATATTTGTTTACATTAAAAACCATATAATAGGTTCCCATGTACGGAGAAATATGGATAAGATCGGACTTGTTCTTCTGATAATAATCAATTTTGCTTGAGGGTACCGTATAAGTAATATGAAGCTGCCCTGCCCTGAAGGTTCTCTCTTCAGCCTGATTATCACTTATAGGGAAAAATTCTATCTGATTGAGTTTTACATTCCTGGCATCCCAGTAAAGAGGGTTTTTCACTACAGTAATTACCTTATTTACTTCCCAGTTTTTTAAAACAAACGGCCCGTCGCAAACGAGGTTTCCCGGGAGAGTCCATTTAGTACCTCTCTGATCCATAGTTCCAAACTTCTCTATTGCGTTCTTATCAATCGGAAACCATGCCATATGAGTTACGAGTGATAAAAAATAGGGCGTGGGTCTGGCAAGTTTAATCTGGAGGGTATTATCATCTAAAGCCTTTACCCCAACTTCAGAAAAATCAGCAATTATTCTCTTATTATATTTCTCAGCATTCTTCATGCAATAAAGCATATAGGCATTCTGGCTTCCTAAAGCCGGCGACAAAATCCTTTTATAGGCATAAACAAAGTCATTTGCCGTTATCGGATCACGGTTTGACCATTTCAGATTATCCCTGAGCTTAAAAGTATAAGTAAGGCTATCAGGGCTAACGCTCCATGATTCAGCCAAAGCAGGTTCTGGCTCAAGAGTTTCGGGGTTTTCGGAAAGCAGCCCTTCAAACAGTGCTGAAATAATTCGCTGTTCAGGAACTCCGGTCACAGTCTGTGGATCAATATCCTGAGGTTCCGAACCGTTACCTACATAGAGTATTCCCTTCTGGCTTGCTTTTTTTAGATTAGCCTCTTTTTTTGAACAGCCAACTGCAGCCAAAGTTACAATTAGCATCACGATTACAGCAAAGTTATAAAAGTTTTTCATATTTTTTTTATTTTATTTAAGACAGTATCACGGACGCCTCACTAGGGCGACTCTCTCCGAGAGCGCCGATTCCGGACGCCTCGGAGATGCGTCCCTACCTTGGGCGTCCCTACAATCCTAAATTGGGCTGTACAATACCCCAATCATCTTCTTTATTATCCGTAGGTTTTTTCCTGTACGCAGAAGCTGATTTTGTCTTGTCCTTTTTCTGGTTATTTTTTCTTTCTTTCTTTGTATCATCAGAGATATCATCATCTCCGAAGAGAGAAAGCACATTCTCGTCATTCTTTGCAGGGGCTAAATCAGTCTCTTCAAGAACTTCATGAATTTCTTCAATAATATTAGGAATAACTGGCTCTTCCTTAATCGCATCTGATTCCTGCACAGTTTCAGGTGTTTGAACAGTATCTATCTGCCCTTTAAAGACGAATTTTGTAATTTTCCTAGCGGTCAGGAGGAACCCTCTGGCTCCTGGAGCCCTTAGCTCTACTTTGGAAAAATCTGCTTCGATTGATGAATCCTTATTCTTTCTGGATTTTTCCAAAACACACTCGTAAACAGATTTTTCACGGATAACAATAAGCTCAAGCTGGCATCCCTGAGGAATAAGATTGTACTCTTTATCCCTGATATATTTAGATACGACACTTCGTTTGATAAAATACTTGCCTGAACTGCGTTCCTTATAAATGACTGAATAAACTGTGTTCTTATCATATTTATTGAAATAGAAGAGTTTACCGACATATATCTTCTGAGGGATTGAGATAATTTTATATCTTCCGCTCTTCTCTATACAAATAAGGTTATCAAACTCATTGCAGAGAATTGATTCTTCACTTTTTACAGATGAGCCAATATAACCGTTGCCCCTGTCCCAGCCTACTTTTATATTATTCAGAGCCACAGCCTTCTTGTCTATCTCCTCAAATTCTTCTTCAATCTCAGTTCTTCTGGGAAAGTTTCCGGCATATAATTTTATGAGGTTTTCCAGGTATGCGATAGTAAATTTCTTAATAGATTTTAGGTTTTTTTCGACAATTTTTATCTGGGCATTGATCTGATCAATTTCTTCAAGGTTCCTGTTGATATCATATCTGGAAATTTTCCTTATAGGAATAGCAAGGAGTTTCTCAATATCAGTGTCGACAATCTCTCTTCTGAGATCTGAAATATACTTTTGCAAGCCTGTTCTTACTGCATTTAGTACGAGTTCATAGGTCTCGCATTCTTCTATCTTTTTATAAATTCTGTTTTCAATAAAGATTCTTTCCAGTGTCTTTTCATGGAATTTGTCATTAAGCCTTCCAAGTTCAATTTCCAGCTCTCTTCTGAGGTAGTTCACGAGAGCATCTGTAGTGTAACGGATAATTTCTGATACCGTCATCACCACCGGATGATTATCTTTAATAACAAGTATTGAAGATTTAACCGACATTGAGCAGTCGGTGTACATATATAACGCTTTAAGCGTTTTTTCAGGGTTATAACCTCTGGCAGGAAGCACTTCAATCTCGATTCTTTCAGCAGTATAATCATTGATTGAGGCTATTTTAATTTTATTTTTATTAGCGGCTTTTTCTATGGAAGCAATGAGCTTTTCGGTATCTGTCATTGCCGGGATTTCTCGGATTATCAATCTTCTTCCATCTATTTCAACTTTTGCTCTGATAGTTATCTTTCCATTGCCGTCGCTATATTCTGCGACATTCATCACCCCTCCCTGCAAAAAGTCAGGGAAAAGCTGAAATTTCTCTCCTTTTAGATAGGCTACCTGCGCCTCAAGAACTTCTCTGAAGTTGTGTGAAAGTATTCTTGTGGTCATCCCGGGCGCAATACCTTCCTGTCCTACAAGAAGAATTACAGGAATCTTAGCCGGCAAGTAAAGCGGCTCCTTATTCCTTCCGTCATAGGAATCAGTAAATTCGGTTATATCTGAGTTGAATAAAACTTCTTTTGCAAGGGCGTTAAGTCTAGCTTCAATATATCTTGCCGCAGCTGCCGCGTCTCCTGTGAAAATATTGCCGAAGTTTCCCTGTTTTTCTATAAAAAGTTCCTTGTTGGCCAAACCTACCAAAGCTTCATAAATAGGCGCATCGCCATGAGGATGATATTGCATGCAGTGTCCTACAATATTGGCCACCTTGTTGAACTTTCCGTCATCCATCTTAAAAAGAGACCACAAAATACGCCTCTGAACAGGTTTTAATCCATCTCTGATTTCCGGGATAGCTCTATCTTTGATAACATAGGAGGCGTATTCTATATAATTACTGCTTATCAGCCTTCTAAGATGAGTGTTGGTTGTATCATTGGCAGCCAGTTGGTTTTCAGCCGAAATGTGCTCATGGTTGTCTTCTGTTTCAATTTTCTGCGTATCTTCTTCAGAATAAGCTTCTACCTGAGATTCATCTATTTTTTTATCTTTATCGTAAAACATTATATCAAACAAGGTTATTCATTATATAGTCTCTTCTTTCAGGGGTATTTTCACCCATATAGAACTCAAGAATAGCAGGAATATCTCTCATATAGTCCACATTGATATTTATAAGTTTGATATCCTTGCCTATAAACTGACCGAATTCGGACGGTGATATCTCTCCAAGGCCTTTAAATCTGGTTACCTCCGCACCTTTCCTGCTCAATTTCTCAACAGCTCTGTTCATCTCTTCCTCATCATAGCAGTATATAGTTTCCTTTTTGTTTCTTACTCTGAAGAGTGGCGTTTCAAGGATATAAAGATGGCCTGAGAGTACGAGCTGTTCGAAAAAAGTAAGAAAGAATGTGATCAGGAGGTTTCTGATATGCAGTCCATCCACATCGGAATCAGTGGCTATGACAACTTTTTCATAACGGAGGTTTTCTATGTCTTCTTCGATATTAAGAGCCTGCATAATATAATAAAACTCTTCATTTTTATAGACATTGTCAAAACTCTGTTTAAAGCAATTCAGCGGTTTTCCCCTAAGAGAAAAAATGGCCTGTGCCAGGACATCGCGGCAGCTTACCATTGAACCTGCGGCGGATTGACCCTCTGTTAGAAACAACATTGAGTTCTTGCCTTTCAAACTTCCGTCATCCAAATGGAATTTACAGTCCTTGAGCTTTGGAATTTTCAAAGACATTCTTTTAGCTTTTTCTTTGGATTCCTTTTTAACAGCCTGTATATCTTTTCTGACTTTTTCATTAAGCGTAACTTTTTCAAGAATTATTTCAGATTCCTGAGAATGCTTATGCAAAAAATCGACAAATGCATCTTTTACCGACGCGACTATCCATGCCCTGATATCAGCATTGCCCAACTTGTTTTTTGTCTGTGATTCAAATATAGGTTCTTTAAGTTTTACAGCTATGGCTCCTACAATTCCGTCGCGAACATCTGAACCCTGAAAACTCTTGCCGGAAAACTCATTTATACCTTTTAATATCCCTTCTTTGAAGGCAGAAAGGTGAGTGCCTCCGTCGTTGGTGTATTGTCCGTTTACAAATGAATAATGATTTTCCCCATAGTTAGGAGTGTGGCAGAAAGCAAACT
This sequence comes from Lentisphaerae bacterium GWF2_38_69, assembly GCA_001803205.1. Lineage (GTDB taxonomy): Bacteria > Verrucomicrobiota > Lentisphaeria > Victivallales > GWF2-38-69 > GWF2-38-69. Next base: position 14,359 of record MHBE01000016.1, read on the forward strand.
CAAGATTCTGTTCCCGATGGTAGAAAATCTCATACATTTTCTCTTCTCCCACCTCATTATCAATCAAATCCCTGAGCCCATTTTTAGAGTAGAATTTTTCTTCATTAAAAAACAGGGAAAGTCCGCTATTGAGATATGCATACATCCAAAGTCGCTTCTTGATATAATCCGAATCAAAGGAGTACTTATGAAACATCTGCACAGAAGGAATAAAAGTAACTTTAGTCCCGTCTTTATCGTCTGTCTTTCCTGTCTTTGTTTCAAGCATTCCCCCTTCGGAAAAAAGAGCCTTGAAGAATTTGCCTTCCCTGTGAGAGATTACCTCAAAATGTTCAGAAAGGGCATTCACTGCCTTTGTCCCTACTCCATTAAGCCCTACTGAAAATTGGAATACATCGTCGTTGAATTTACCTCCGGTATTTATTACAGATACACATTCGACTACCTTTCCAAGAGGAATGCCTCTTCCGTAATCCCGTATCGATAGAGAAGCCTCATTAAGTTCAATATCAATCCTTTTCCCAAATCCCATTATGAACTCATCCACACTATTGTCAATGATTTCTTTGAACAGGATATAAATGCCATCATCGGGGTGGGAGCCATTCCCCATTCTTCCAATATACATTCCGGGTCTGGCTCTGATGTGTTCAAGAGAACTGAGAGTCTTTATCTTGTCTTCAGTGTAATTGTGTTCAAGCGCCATATATGATCAATTTAAAAGCTAAATTTATCCATGATGAAGTATAGCCTATTAAAAAGAGAAGTTAAACCAGTTCCGTTTTGTTTTTCGAACTTATAGGTAGGGACGGTTCTCCGAGGCGTCCGCCCGGCGGTCTCGGAGAGACACGCCCTACCAGATTTTGCATACATTATTTCCCTGGTTAGGTAGCTCGGAGTTCTGACCCTACCTAATAAAGCTACATGAATTTCGAAAATCATTTCGTGATAGATATAAAAGCCTTTCAAAATAAATAGTTTACAGTAAATGCAGGTTCCGTCTTATTATCATTCATAAATCTTTTCGTCGTCTATCATGTGCAGGGAATCAAGAAAAAGTTCTGTGCTAATCAATTCTTTTTGTCTGAGTCCAGAGAAGATTTCCATATATTGGATAGGCGTTATAAAAAGTTCTCCGTTAATTTCTTTGGCGGTTAGTGTAAATTTCTTTTTAATGTCTTCATTTCCTCTAAGTATCCTGATAAGAATATCTGAGTCGATAATTATCATATTCTTCTATCTCTACGAATATTATCTACATACTCCTCTGGAGATTGTGACTCATCATCCCAGACTCCTGATACCTTTTCCATCCTGTTTAATATTGCGGAATATCTATTTTTTATATTACTCTTAATATTCAAACGGATTATCTCTGAATAAGAAAGGTGGCTTTTTCTTTTCTCCTTTTCCAGGAATTTATATATTTCATCATCAAGATATATCTGTGTCCTGTGCATATTAACCTCCTGCTCCAATGTACGCATGCATTATGATAGTCATTATGTTTTCTTTTTCAATAGAAATTACAACTCAAATTACTCTTACAGTTCTGAGTGAAAAAAATTCGTACCTATGCCGGAGATATATCTGGAAAGCAGCGTTCAAAAAAGTTCTCAGAGACTTCTATTTCATAAATAAGTAAAAATCTATTCTCTTTAAAGCACAAAATAGCGCAATATCGTGAAGAGAGCTATATAGGCATGCTATTTTATTTTCTCAAAGCGGCCTTTTTCAACATTCTTAACTACAGTATCGGCTTCAAAGACTCTGCCGCTCATGACAATATACACGCCAGAAGGAAGACACTGTACTGCGGCAACGGCTCCGCCGACATTGAATTCCGCATCGCTGCTTTTAAAAACAGCCGGAGTCATTGACCCGGTAAAGACAACAGTCTTATCTGATTTTGCATCCAACAGAGTCTTCTTTACCTTTTTGGCAGTTTTTACCATCGTGTCTGTACCGTGAGTAATAACTATTCGCTTTTCAGTTTGTTCAAGAACTTTTTTAGCAACTACTTTCCTGTCTTCATCAGTCATTTCCAGGCTATCTTTGTGCAAAATTGAATCAACTTCAAATTTTATAGTAGCGCCCGCCTGAGCAAGAATATTTGATATTGTAGGCGTTCCTACCTGATAAAGGCTTTTATCATCAAAGTAAACCTTGTCTATGGTTCCGCCTACTGCTATAATTCTGATCTTTCCCATATTTTTCCTCTTATTTAGTTTTTTATTCCCCAAATATCTCTGGCATATTCCGCGATAGTTCTGTCGCTTGAGAAATAGCCCATATTGGCAACATTGATAATCGACTTCTTTGTCCATTGGGGATGATTCCTATAAAGGGCATCGACTCTATCATTGCATTCAATATAGCTGTCAAAATCCGCAAGAAGCATGTACTGATCGCCATGATTAAGCAAAAGATCAAAAAGAGGCTTGAATCTGTCTTTGTCATCAGGCGAAAAATCCCCTTTAGCCATAGAATCCAGGACATTTTTGAGTTCAGGATTTGCAAAATAATAATCATAAGGATTATATCCTGATTCTTTGAGTTTTGATACCTCTTCGGCTGTAAGACCGAATATAAACATGTTCTCCGCGCCTATTTCGTCCTTCATTTCAATATTCGCGCCATCAAGGGTTCCTATTGTCAGTGCGCCGTTAAGAGCAAACTTCATATTACCTGTTCCTGAGGCTTCTGTTCCAGCTGTTGAAATCTGCTGAGAAAGATCGCTTGCGGGAAAAATCCTTTCCGCAAGTGATACCCTGTAATTAGGAAGAAAATAAAGCTTTAGATAATCTCTGGTCTGGGGATCGTTATTAATAACATTTGAGACATCTCCGACAAGTTTTATGATAAGCTTGGCCGTGGCGTATCCAGGAGCGGCTTTTCCTCCGATAAATACAGTCCTTGGCACAGCATCCTTTGGAATTCCGCCTTTAAGTTTGTAATAACTATGAATTACTCTGAGAATATTTAGAAGCTGCCTTTTGTATTCGTGCATACGCTTTACCTGCATATCAAAAAGACTTCCCGGATCTACTGCGAATCCGAACTCTTTCAGGATATAATTAGAAAAAGCCACTTTGTTTTTCTTCTTGACTTCAGCCCATTTATCACAGAATGTTTTATCTCTGGATGGTTTTTCAAGTTTCTTTAATTCGTCGAGATTCTTTATCCACTTATCTCCGATAACATCAGTAATCAATTGTGATAGAGCCGGGTTGGATTGTTTAAGCCAGCGCCTTTGGGTAATTCCGTTTGTTTTGTTATTGAACTTATGAGGATAGAGGGCATAGAAATTGGCAAGAAGAGTCTCCTGCAATAATTTTGTATGCAGTTTTGCTACACCGTTGATAGAATGCGATCCGATTATCGCCAAATATGCCATTCTTATCTTTTTCTCCTCACCTTCCTCTATTAAAGACATGTCTCTTTTCTTTGCGGCATCTCCCGGATACGCAGTTTCGATTTCCTGCAAAAATCTGGCATTTATTTCATATATGATTTCAAGGATTCTTGGAAGCAGTCTTTCAAAAAGAGAAACTTTCCATTTCTCCAAAGCTTCCGGCATGAGAGTGTGGTTAGTATAAGCAAATGTCTTTGTCACTATATCCCAGGCATGATCCCATTCCAAACCATGCACATCTATAAAAAGCCTCATAAGTTCAGCTATAGCTATAGATGGGTGCGTATCATTGAGCTGAATGGCAATCTTTTCATAGAATTTGTCAAAATTATTATGCTGGGCAAGATAATCTCTTATTATCATCTGCAGAGAGGCAGAAACGAAAAAATACTGCTGTTTTAGTCTCAATTCTTTGCCTGACGCATTGTTGTCATTAGGATAGAGAACCTTGCTTATCGTCTCTTCGAGAGCTTTGGTCTGAACAGCTTTCTCATAGTCACCGCTATTGAAATAATCCAGATTGAATTCATCGCTTGATTTTGCAGACCAGAGAATAAGACTGTTAACCGTATTGGTTTTGTAGCCTGGAACATAAACTGTGTAAGGTATAGCTATTATTTCCTCAGCATCAACCCATTCCGCACCAAATTGACCGTCTTTATTTACTGTATGCTTTACTGTTCCATAGTATTTGACCCTAACAGCATCTTCAATTCTCTGAACTTCCCATGGGTTATTTTTAAAAAGCCAATTGTCAGGTCTTTCTACCTGCCATCCATCGATTATAGACTGATTGAACATGCCATATTCATACCTGATACCAAAGCCGTAACCTGGAATATCCATTGTGGCCATAGAATCAAGAAAACATGCTGCAAGTCTTCCAAGACCTCCATTCCCGAGACCTGCATCGTATTCCTGTTCATAAAGATCTTCCAGATCAACACAAATCTTTTTTAGAGTATCTTTGGTAATTTCTTCCATATCACTATTATCCACAGCATTACGAAGAAATCTCCCCATTAGAAATTCGAGCGAAAGGTAATAGACTTTCTTAACATTTCTGGTTTGATACTTCTTTTCAGTATCGATTGATTTTTCAGCAAGAATCGCTTTCTGAGAAAAAGCTATCATGCGGTATTTGTCGAAATCAGTTGTGCTTGAAAGCCTTTTGCCTATAACATGCTGCAGGACATTTTCACAGAATACTTCAAATTTCTGTTTATCATTAAGTTTGTTTGCAAGCATAAAAAACCTCATAATTTTATTTGTATGATAGTATGAAAATTTAATTGGGATTCTATCATAAAAAAATATTTATTGCAACAATGATGGAGTTTTTGCGAGGAATCAAGACCAAATCTAATTCCTTAAAATATCTTAGAAAAAGTATGTCTTTATCCTTCAGCATGAGTTATAATAGGTCTTTATATTTTTAAGGCAAAATAGACTAAATAACTTTACAGACTATTACTAAATATGTTACAAGACCAAACTACTTCTGTTCCTCCTGAACAATTTCCAGCTAGTCCTACTGAAACAACCAAACTTCATAGCCCGGGATATGTTATAAATCATAGCGAACTTACACCAAAAATATGGGGATTATGGCTTATTACCGGCGCAGGGTTTGCGCTTGACGGATTTGACCTTTTTGTAATAGGTATCGCGTTCCCTCTTCTGATGAGATATTTTCCCGAACTTATCGGCAACCCAATGCTACTTGGTCTTCTTGGGGCTGCCGCGCCAATAGGAGCAGTAGTGGGAGCTTCTGTTTTTGGCCGCCTTACTGATACATTAGGAAGAAAAATAATTTCTGTTATGAACATGGTTTTCTTTATAATATTTGCAACACTTTCAGCTTTATCATGGTCGGTATGGTCTCTAATTATTTTCCGTTTTATGGCAGGGATAGGAATGGGCGGAGAGTACCCTGTAAACTCAGCATATATAGCTGAAATCATCCCTAAGAAACACAGAAAGAAAATGCAGGTTGGAAACTTCTCTTTTCAAGCTATTGGCGCCGTGAGCGGAGCGCTTGTTGGCTATATTATTCTGAACGCTATCCCTGAAATGTGGACATGGAGGCTTATGATAGGCTGTCAGGCCGTTTTTTCACTTGTCCTATTCTTCTTCAGGCTGAGAATGCCGGAAAGCTCCAAATGGCTCGCATCACAGGGGAGAAAAGATAAAGCCGCAGCTACCCTCACGATAATTACAGGCGATAAGAGAGAAATCAAAGAGCCTCACAAAAAGAAGAGCAAGTTTACAGACATATTTTCCCAGGAGTATCTCAAAGTTACAATCCTCTCGAGTATTCCATGGTTTTTAATGGACATAGCTTTTTACGGAATTGGAATATTCACGCCAATAATAATTACCCACCTTTTCAAACATGTCCCGATGGACAATATTATAGAAAGAGATATTTTTTCGATTAAAAGCACAATGCTTGTTGAAAGCTTTCTTCTTGTAGGAATATTGCTGGCGATATTACTCATAAAGAGAGTAGGCATGATGAACTTGCAGGTAAAGGGGTTCTGGGGAATGGGTATCGGCATGCTAATTTTAATGCTTACGCAGTTTGTGCCAAACCAACTATTATTCAATGTTCTTGCCTTCTGCGGATTTATTCTCTTCTACCTTTGCCTGAATGCAGGGCCTAACCCTATGTCATTCCTGATTCCAGCAAGAATTTTTCCTACTAAAATCAGGGCTACAGGACATGGTTTTTCGGCAGCATTTGCTAAAGCCGGCGCCACTCTTGGAATTCTTTTTTTCCCATGGATGCAGTTGAAATTTGGAGTAACTTTTACTGTATTTCTTATGGCTATGGTTTGTTTTGCAGGCGCAATAATCACTCAGGTTTTTGTTAAACTGATTATCAGGGACAAAAGAGCCGTCAAGCTTTTCGAGAAGGCTATTCAGGATAAAACTAAATCTAAACATGCAAAAACTGTTTAATGCCTAACTAACAGTAAACTAACATTGATTATTCCCTTTGAATATTGTGTATGTAAACTATTCTGATAGAGTAAACTGATTGTTAAATCTAACTTTAGGAGCCTACCTATGGCGCATATTAAAGACAATCAAATATATAAAACCCCTCTTCCCAGCGGAAAAAAGACTGTTACGGCCTCAAAGGTTCTGAATGAGTCACGGTTAACTCCCAAAATATGGGGACTTTGGCTTATCACGGGGGCTGGATTTGCGCTTGATGGTTTTGATCTTTTTATTATTGGCATAGCAATGCCGCTGCTTATGAAGCAATATACGATTCTTGCCCAGGAACCTCTAATTCTTGGTCTTCTCGCTGCCGCGGCTCCTATTGGAGCCATTATTGGAGCGGCTGTTTTTGGCAGACTAACAGATACGCTTGGACGAAAATTCATACTGGTTCTTAATATGATATTGTTTATTATTTTTTCTATTCTTTGCGCAGTCGCGTGGGATGCATGGTCTCTGCTTGTCTTCAGGTTCATTGCAGGAATAGGCATAGGAGGAGAGTACCCTGTTAATTCAGCATATATAGCAGAGATAATTCCAAAGAAAAACAGAAAGCAGATGCAAGTCGGTAATTTTTCATTTCAGGCTGTAGGAGCCATACTTGGAGCTCTGACAGGCGTTATTGTTCTTGAACTATTGCCTCAGATATGGACATGGAGGCTTATGCTTGGAATACCAGCGATAATTGCATTTGTACTATTTTTCTTCAGACTCAGTATGCCTGAAAGCTCAAAATGGCTTGCGTCTCAGGGTCAGGCAAAAGAAGCTTCAAGAACCCTATCATCACTTACCGGCGACAAAGTCAAAATCTCTGAACTTAAAAAGAGAGCTCCAACAAAATTCTCAGATATTTTTTCTAAAGATTACATAAAGCTTACGGTTCTAGCTAGCGTCCCATGGTTCCTAATGGACATAGCCTTTTACGGCATCGGGATATTTACGCCTATAATTCTTGCCTCTTTATTCAAACATTCCACAGGAGATTTCATAGCTAAAGACATTGTAGCAATCAAAGGGGCTCTATTTGTAGACACCTTTCTGATTATCGGTATCATAATGGCCATCGTGCTCATTAAAAAACGCGGAATGGTCAGCCTTCAGATAAAAGGTTTCTGGGGTATGGCAATAGGCATGATTATTCTTATGTGCACAGAATATATTAGCAGTATACCGCTCTATTATCTGGCGATATTTTCAGGTTTCACCATTTTCTACCTGAGTCTTAATGCAGGACCAAACCCCATGTCTTTCCTTATTCCTACAAAAATTTACCCAACTGAGTTAAGAGCCACCGGACAGGGATTCGCTGCGGCTTTTGCAAAAGCCGGAGCTACGCTGGGAATAGTATTTCTTCCTTGGATGCAGAATACCGTTGGTGTAGCAAATATGGCATTATTCATGGCTATTATCTGTATAGCAGGAGCACTGATAACACAGCTCTTTGCCCACTTGATTATCATAGATAAAGAGCTAAAGAAATATCAGAACATCCTTGACGGTGTCTTTACTAAAAAACAAATGATAAAACACAAACTGTAACCTGTTTTTTTTATATGTATTTCCACAATTAATTTCTTTTTAATATATTGAGAATCTCTGTATTCATGGCTAAAATAAAAGTTGCCATAAATAAAAATTCCAAAAAAGGAAAACCTATGAAAAAACTGACAGCCTTATTATCTTTAAGTGCTATTATTGCCCTGGGCTCCGGCTGCTCTTACTTCTCATGCGAAAAAGCCTCAAAGGAAACTGCAGCTCCAAAAGTAAGTGATTCTGCAACTAAAATTCCTGCTCCGGCTCAAAATCCTACTGATCAGGGTCAGGATGTGATTGAAGTACAGGAACTGGAACTTGATGCTGTGGAAGTGCCTGCTTCTATGACAACTGACAATGACACTCAGGTAGTTGTTGAAGGGGTCGAAGTTGACGCTGTAGGAGTAGTTCCTTCAGAAGACGATTCTGCCCAACCTGCAGATCAATCCCAGACTAGCAAATAATTATAATTGACACGGGAAGGAGAGAGATTCATCTTCCCTTGTCAATGTGAATTTCTTTTCTCTGAAAAGTCGGAATGTCAATATCTTCTCCATTATAAAGAGTTTGGCTTGTAGGAGTAAAAATTCCTCTGCTTCTTGTTGTAAATGGAAGCTCTGGCTGTTCTTCTTTATGTTTTAGGAGTTTATTGACATTCCTGATGATTGCAGTATGAGTTGTAGTCTTAATATTAAATAACTCTTTCTCTTCAATCGGGACAGTTGAGATAGCGTTTGACTTATCGTAAGTAATAGGAATTACAGTTAATTGAATCTTTTTTTCGTACAGTTCATCAATATTAGCGCCTACAACTATTTCTGTGTGCTCACCAGCAAAGGATTTCAGAGTGTCAAGAGCAAACCTCATCTCTCCTATTGTCAAATCTGAACCTCCGGTTAGCGATATTATTAGGGCATCAGATATCTTCAGCCTTTGCTTTCCTCCTAGAAGAGGAGAGGAAAGTAAGTTTTTCAGAGCATCATTTACCCGATCTTTTGTTTCAACTGAAGAAGCTGTGCCGATACCAATCCCGCAATCGGTCTTACCCTTAGCCAAAACATTCAAAAGGTCACACAAGTCAACGCTTATAGTGCTGTCGCATCTTAGAAGTTCTGCTATTCCGAGGACAGCTTTTGCTACTTCCTCATTCGCCATGGAAAAAGCCTTATCAAAAGGTGTAGTGTCTGGCAATACACAATAGAGAAGGTCATTTGGTATCGTAATTACAGTTGATTTTGTTCTTAGAAGATTATTTATCTGCGCTTCAGCCGCATCTCTTTTGCTATGCCCCTCAAACGAGAAGGGAAGTGTTACCAGCATCAATACAGGTATATTTCGTTCTCTGGCAAACCTGGCAATAATAGGCATACCTCCTGTAGCAGTACCACCGCCAAAACCGCCTACAAGAATGAGTAATGATCCGTTTGATATGAAATTCTTTACAGCAATGTTCGACTTATGCGCAATAGCGCTTTCACCTTTAAGAACATCTCCTCCGGTTCCTATCCCGTTCGTCCATTCTGCGCCGACAAGATATTTTGCAGTTATAGTTGATTTCATAATTGAAGCGGAATCTGTGTCAACTCCGGCAATTTCAAGCCCTGATGCCTCTTTAATCATTGAGAGCTTCTCAACTATCTTCAAGCCTGCATTGCCTATTCCTATTACCTTAACTCTATCACTTAAAGGAGGTTTAGATTTATCTAATGAGGATATATTTATAATTTGAGCTGTCATTTTTTGAAAACTTTAAAAGTTTTCTTTATCATTGAGGTTAAACCATAATCCAGCTTATTAGCAAGGTTTGCAGTTCCAAGCGCTTGACGAATCTTTACATCTTCTTTAGCATAACGAAGAAGACCCAGGGCAGTAATATTTCCAGGATTTTTTAGAACATCGTCAGTTCCTGAAAAATCTAGGGGAGCTCCAATCCTTGCAGGAACTTCGAATATCGATCTTGCTAAAACCTGGGCGTAGTTCATAGATGCCAGACCTCCGCACAGGATTACTCCGTTTCTTAATTGTTTATGAAGCTTTTTCGCCTTGATTCTGCTATTTACCACTTCAAACATTTCTCTTACTCTTAGATCTATTATCTTTTCGATTGAAGCAATCGGAATCTTTCTGACACCGTGAGAACTTTGAATATCTATCGTATCGTGTCCTTCAGACATGCGCTTCAAGTGAAGCTCCTCTCTGATTATTTCTCTTGCTTTGTTAATATGAATGTCCAGCCCGAGATAGAGGTCATTAGCTATGTGTTCACAACCGAAAGTAATAACTCCCAGATCTCTTACCACATAATCATTAAAAACAATATATTCAGTAATTCCAGCGCCTATATTTAAAGTGATAGTTCCATGGATAAAGTCATCTGAAGTAGTTACTGCAAGAGCAGATGCCAAACCATTAAAGACAGGTATTGAATTTTCGAAGCCCTGTTCTCTAACTATGCTCTGAAAATTTTCTATCTTGTTTTTGTTCCCGTAAATAATATGGGTATGGGATTCAAGCTTATTTGCAATATGCCCTACAGGTTGAGTTTCCTTATGAGTTCCATCCAGATATGAGTAGCCGTCAACAGAATTAATCATTATACAATCGGGTGGAAGCAACAAAGATTTCGCGTTGCGCAAAGCTTCTTCAACATGCTGGTATGTGACTTTTTTATCAGCTGAATTAACCAGAACTGTACCTGAACTGTCCCTGGAAGCAATATGACTTCCGGTAACTCCGACATAAAGAGTGTCAATGTTTATAGGCGTATTTGCCCTATCCTCTGCTTCCTTGCAAACATCATTAAGAATAACAGTAACCCTGTTGACATCAGATATTTCTCCTTTAATCACACCTTCAGATTGTTTTTCAGCAAATCCAAGCAGATTAACGGTTTCCTCTCTATCGCCAGTCTCTCCGATAAGTACCCTTATTTTGGAAGTGCCGATGTCGATGGCAGTCAGAACTGTTTTTCCCTTAAACATATTTTAAGGCTATTTAATAATGATTCTCTTAATGTTTTTCTTTCCAGCCTTTAGTATAGCTTCGCCATTGGAAAAATCATCAATTGTCAATTGATAATTAACATCAGAAATCTTGTTATTATTAAGATACGCTCCTCCACCCTGTATCAGCCTCCTTGCCTCTCCATTGCTTGAGCACAATCCCGACTCAGAAAGAAGTGCTACAATCCACTTCCCGCTACTACTGGAAGAACTGCTTTCTTGTTCGCTAGTTGCTTCAGAACTAACTTCATCTTCAGTAATTTCGAATGTCGGAAGATTTTCTGTACTGTTAGCAGCCCTTATGTCCTTTATTAAACTTGATGTAGATATTGTGTTTTGAGGATCTGCAAAACCGAATTTCGAGCCAGCTGCAATAAAAGCATTTTTAGCCTCATCAAACCCATGAGCGAGCATTGTCGCTTCAAATGCAAGAATTTCCTTGGCTCTGTTAATTTGGGGCGCCTGAAGCTTAGTTAAACTTTCAATTTCTTCAGTAGGTAGATATGTAAAGAAAAATAGCAGTTTAGCTACATCAGCATCATCAGTATTTCTCCAGAATTGATAATAATCAAAAATCGGAGTTCTGTTCTTATCAAGCCAAACGGCATTTCCAAGGCTCTTCCCGAATTTTTTGCCGCTTGAGTCCATTAACAGAGGCAATGTAGCGCCAAAAAGTTGTTTCCCATTAACTCTTCTGGCAAGGTCAACACCAGTAACTATATTACCCCACTGATCCTGACCTCCTACCTGAATCTCGCATCCGAATTTTTCATTGAGATACATAAAGTCATAAGCCTGCAGGATCATGTAGTTTAACTCAAGAAACGATATTCCCGTTTCCATTCTCATCTTAACAGAGTCCATTGAAAGCATCTTATTGACGCTAAAATGCGGACCGATATCGCGTAGAAAATCAAGGTAGTACATTTTCGTAAACCAGTCGGCATTATTAACAAATGTAGTCTTGTTGAAATCGACAAATCTGGATAATTGCTCCTTTATAGCATCCGAATTGCGCCGAACGGTCTCGATAGTAAGCATAGGCCTGGCCTCTTGCCTTCCTGACGGATCACCTACAAGCGCTGTAGCTCCGCCAACAAGCATTATGGGACGGTGTCCAAACTGTTGGAGTCTTCTTGCGGCCATTACAGGCAGAAGATGACCCACATGAAGGCTGTCTGCCGTTGGGTCAAAACCCATATAAAATGATGTACTTGTTTCATTAAGCAATTTAACTACTGCTTCTTCGTCAGTAATCTGATAGAAGAAGCCCCTGTTCTGCATATCTTCAAAGCATTTTTTTGACATAGTAATACCAGGAGGAAATATTTGGAATTTAAAAAGTTATTCGAAAGAAAAAATCTTGAAAAGTCCGGCGATTCGAAAGACATCTCTGATGTCTGGAAGGGAATTAATGACTTTTATTTTCATGCCAGGGACAGCTCTTGCAGCCCTGATAGCAACTCTTAGAAAAGCTGAAGAAACATAATCAACATTTTTAAAATCAAAAACTACTGCTTCTTTGGCCTGTTGAATATGATCAAAAACATCATCTGAAATTGTTTCAGAAACAACTGTATCCAATTTCCCGGAGAAGATACAGGTGAGAATGCCATTCTCTTCCTTGTAGGCTGCTACATCACGCATGATTTACCTTAATTTCTTTGTATTAGTTTTATATTAAATTTTATAATATGATTTCTAATGTATTTTCTTTTTTTATTTAAATATTATATGTTTAGAATTACAACACTTATGTAATCCTATTTTGGATTTTTATTCTATTAAATGTGAGCGATGCTGTCAAAAGCATTTTTTTTGAGGTTACCATTTTATGAATTATGAAAAAACTTTCAATAAACTTTCAGAGAGAGTCCGCGATTTTCTAGCAAAATCGCCCCGCTGCCATGATTGGGATCATACTGTAAGAGTACTCAATAACGCCAGAATGCTTGCTAAAGTGGAAAAGAAAGTAGATATAAGAGTTATTGAAATAGCCGCACTTTTTCATGATATAGCCAGAGCAGATGAACTTTCCATACAAGGAAAAATCTGTCATGCCAAAAAAGGTGCTGAAATTACCAGGCAGATACTTTTAGAAGAAGGTCTCAACGAAAATTTCATAGAAAAAGTAGCTAAATGTGTTAAGCGACACAGATTCAGAAGCGGAGCCGCTCCTCAGACACTTGAAGACAAAATTGTATATGATGCGGATAAACTCGATTCGCTGGGAGCAGTTGGACTTGGGCGAGCATTCCTCTTTGCCGGCAGAATCGGCGCCAAAGTACATAATACATCTGTTGAAGCGCTCAACTCAAAGTCCTATTCTGAAAATGATACAGCTTATAGAGAATATTTATTCAAACTCAAAGACTTGCCTAAAAAAATGCTTACTGAGACAGGGCGCGCGATAGCTGCCAAGCGGGTCGCCTTCATGGATAAATTCTTCAAGAAGCTCGATGAAGAAATCTATGGCAGCGAATATTAAACATTATTGAAGGTACAAATGTTAGAATCTAAACATATCTATGATGTAATTATAATAGGAGGCGGTCATGCGGGAGCAGAAGCAGCCTGCGCATCTGCAAGAATAGGTGCTAAAACGCTTCTTATCTCGATTAATCTGGACCACCTCGGACAAATGAGCTGCAATCCGGCAATAGGAGGGATAGCAAAAGGACATGTCGTCAGAGAAATAGATGCGCTCGGCGGAATCATGGCAAGAAATACTGAGTCCTCCATGATTCAGTTCCGTATGCTCAATCAGGGAAAAGGACCCGCTGTATGGTCACCCAGAGCACAGTGTGATAAATATTTCTATCAGCAGGCTGTGAAACATGAACTAGAGAATACTCCTAATCTGGCAACCCATCAGGGCATGGTCGAATCTTTCCTCATAGAAGATAAAAGAGTCGTCGGAGTAATCACGCAGTTTGATGATAATTTCTATGCAAAAGCTTTTGTTATATGCTCAGGGACTTTTTTATCCGGCAAACTGCATTACGGGATGAAAACATTTCAGGGAGGAAGAGCCGGAGACCCCGCTTCCTTCGGTTTATCCGCTGCTCTGAAAGAACAATTGAATTTAAACCTCGGCAGGCTAAAAACAGGTACGCCTCAGAGAATCCTGGCAAGTTCTATTGACTTCACAAAAATGATTAAACAGGATTCTGAAGATTTCGATGAACTTTTTACTTTCTTCAGCGGCAATTCAAATCCCAAAACCACCATAAAGAATTTGCCCTGCTATATGGTTAAAACTACTCTAGAAACAGCAGATATTGTCAAAAAGAACCTTGACAAAGCTCCTATGTATCAAGGGAAAATCGAAGGAATAGGCACCAGATACTGCCCCTCTTTCGAAGATAAAATAGTAAGATTTCCTCATCATGAGACTCATAATCTCTACCTTGAACCCGAAGGAGAATTCAATAGTGAATATTACCTCAACGGTTTTTCCACAAGCCTGCCCACAGATATCCAATGGCAAATGCTTCGTTCCCTTCCCGGACTGGAAAAAGCAGAAATATCCCGTTACGCCTATGCGATTGAATACGATTTCGTTTTCCCTGATCAAATAACAAGAACACTAAGTTTGAAAACCCATCCAAACATTTTCCTCGCAGGTCAGATAAACGGTACAAGTGGCTATGAAGAAGCAGCTGGACAAGGGCTTGTAGCTGGAATGAATGCCGCTAAAACGGCTCAAAATAAAGAAACAATTGAACTCGGCAGAGATGTAAGTTATATAGGAGTTATGATTGACGATCTGGTAAGTAAAAATATAACTGAACCCTACAGGCTCTTTACAAGCAGGGCTGAATATCGTTTGCATCTTAGACAGGATTGCGCAGACATACGCTTAGCTCCCCTTGCTTATAAACTCGGTATTCTTCCTCGAAATAAATTGGATGAATTCAATCTTTATTATGAGAAACTCAACGAAATAACATCAACCTGGGCGAAACTTAAAATTAATGGAATTCCCTTGAAAGAGTATCTGAAAAAGTTCCAGGGTCTGCTAAAAATAGAAGATAGCTTCCCATATGAACTGCTTTCTTTGCATAAATCTGTCAAAACAGACAGGAGGGTGGCTAGGCAACTAGTGATACAGTCTCACTATGAAGGATACCTTGAAAGAGAAAAAATGGAGATTGAAAAACTGAAAAATCTCGAAAGCCTCCGCATCCCTGAAAATTTTGACTACTCCATTGTCAAAGGATTAAAAAACGAAGCTCGAATAAAACTTTCAAAGTTCAAACCCTCTACTTTTGCCCAAGCTTCAAGAATTGACGGAGTTACTCCCGCAGAACTTACAATTCTGCGTGTAAATTTAAAAAGGTAATAGTCTCTATAATCATTTTCATTAACCGAGAATTCCGCCGCCTATAAATTCTCTCAATATAGATCTCCGCGGCACATCTTCAGACGGTGCTGGAACAAATGCTGACAGAAATTCCTGAATTCTTCTGGCATCCTGATATGATTCATCCCACTGTTTAACTTCTGCAAAAAGAGGTTCGACCAAAGGCTTCAACACAAATAATTCATAATTCAGAGCTGAACTAAATACTGTGTCTGCGTAGTCCTGGAACGGGAATATCCATTTTTTTTCTCCTTCTCTTACGCTATGCCACATTTTCATGGTATCCAGTGCCCTAAAACCTCTTGTCCTGTGATCTCTTATGACTCTTCTGATAAGCCTGCAGTCTGTAGTTGAGATGCGGTTATTAAAGTCAAGATTAAGCTGGGTCAATGCATTGATATAAATCTTGTATTTTCTTTCTTTCGCAAGAGGCTCAGTCATTGCCGGATTAAGAGAATGTATCCCTTCGATAACAGCCATTTCATTCTCTTTAAGGGACACTTTTTTCCCAAGCCATTTTTTCTTTCCTTCTATAAAATCATAAGTAGGAATTTCGATTTCTTCTCCCTTATCTAGTTTCTCGAGATCTCTGTATAATAGGGGCAGATCAATTGCTTCAAGATGTTCATAATCATAGTTCCCTTTTTCATCCTTGGGGGTAAATACTCTGTCGACAAAATAGTTATCTCCTGAAATGATTACCGGTTTAATCCCGTTTACTTTCATCTGAGTTGATAATCTGTGGGAAAATGTAGTTTTCCCTGAAGAGGAAGGACCGGCTATCAAAACCCACTTAACATGTTCCTTCCGGCTGTAAATCTCATCAGCTATTTCTGCAAGCTTCTTTTCCTGAAAGGCTTCTTCAATATCTATAATTTCTTTTAAATCGTCACGCAAAATAAGCTCATTTAAATCACCGGCTGTTTTTATTCCTATGGTTTGTCCCCATTTTTTATAAGATTTGAATATATTAAAAAGTGATTTCTGCTTTTTAAATTTAGAAAATCTTACAGGAAGTTCTTTCTCCGGAAACTGTAATACAAAACCATCTTCATAAGGTATTAAATTAAAGTGTTTCAAAACCCCGCTATTATCAGCAAGAACTCCATGCGCTAGATCAATAAAAGAATTGCATTCATATACTGATATCTTAGGGTCATTTTTAAACTTTAATAAATTTAACTTGTCATTTCTTTCTTTTGATGAAAAATAATCAAGCGCATCTTTAAATCGTATTTTATTCCTGACAATAGGAATTTTAGAGTCAATATCTCTTCTCATATGCGATTCGATCCTTGCTAAAACAGCAGGAAGTTCCTCTTTAAAAATCCCGTCAAATGAACAATAAAAACCTGATCCTAAAGAATGATTTATACCTAAAGCGTTGTCCGGATAGCATTCATAAGAAGCTTTTGAAAGCAAAAAGGCTAGAGAATCCCGATATACTCTCCACCCATGAGAGCCTGATATCGTCAATAAACTGATCTCTGAATCTGTTTCAAGAGGATAATCTAATGTTTCTACTCTGTTATTGACTAATGCAGCTACAGGTACAACTTCAGGATTATAAACACCTGCCTGGGACATTATATTTTTTACACTAGTTCCCAACGGACAAATAATTTCATCATTGTTGTCAAAAACAATCTTCAGCTGTCTAGTTTCAGTAGAATTCATTAAATTCACACTCCTCTTCTTAAAATCATCTCTTATCCAAGATAAAGCCTCTGAGGATTTTTACTTCCTTCAGAGGCTCTAACTTGCTTATTATCAGCTTATTTAAGTGGTGCCCGGGGGGGGACTCGAACCCCCACATCCGTATAAGGGATAACGGATTTTAAGTCCGTTACTCTAGCCTCACTTTACTCTTTTATTCTGCTTTATGTATGCTTTAACTTGAATTTGCCTCTTCTTAGGCTATCCTTAATTAACACAACTTAACAGAGGATAACTTTGTATGAAGATACCGGGGAAAGGGTACTTGTTCAAGAGAGGTAAATATTTTTATCTCCAGTATGATATTAACGGCGAAAGAAAGAGTATAGCTCTAAAGGACAAAACCGGAAAACCTATCACAATTGAAAAGGACGCAGCTGAAGCTAAAGAAGAAATTCTAGCTCCATACAGAGCCGGGAATAAAACTAAACTGAGGAAGTCGGCAGTAGACGCCCTTAAAACAGAAGAAGAAACCCTCCAAGAGGCTGTTCAAAAAGCTGATAATATCCTAAACCCTTCCCTGCCCTTTACAAAAGCGTGGGATGCTTACTTAAATAATCAGGAACGGCCGCAATCAGGTGAAAGAACCCTGAAGGACTATGAAGGCTACTTCAATAAGTTCTATACTTGGATGAAAGGACAAAAGCCAGAAGCACAGCGCCTAAAAGATGTTTCCAAGGATATAGCCGGCGAGTATGCCCTATTTCTGAAGAAGTCAAATCTTAGCGCAGGAAGTTTTAATAAGCACAGAGACTTTCTAAAAATATTCTTTCATTATCTCAGAGAGCCTGCAAAACTTGAGGTCAACCCATTTGAGAATATAAAACGCCTTGACGACAAGCCTGACACCCGCCGTGAGCTCACTGAAAATGAGATTAAGGTTATTCTTGATAAAGCAAAAGGCGATCTGAAACTATTATTAGGGCTTGGAGTCTTTACCGGCCTAAGGTTTGGTGACTGCTGTACTCTTCAATGGCATGAAATAGCCCTTGATTCAAAGACAATAAAGAGAATTCCGAACAAAACTTCATCAAACAAGAAAGCTGTTACAGTAGGAATACCAGATATTTTGTATTTTAAGCTTACAGAAACACTGGCAGAAGAGAGAAAAGGCTACCTATTCCCTGCATTGGCTGAAAAATATAACGATGTTAAAAAACGCCCGATGATCACAAGAGTCATTCAGGAACACTTCAAAGCTTGTGGAATTCGTACACAAAAAGAAGGCACTGGCGAAGGAACAAAGAAACGGGCAGTAGTAGAAGTAGGATTTCATGCGCTCAGGCACTCGTACATTTCGATAATGGCAAAACAAGGCATATCTCAGAATGTACTTGTCAAACTTGCCGGTCACTCTTCCAAGATGTCCGAACATTACACACACATTCAGCCGGAAGAAGCCCACTCTATAGCACAAAACGCTTTTAAGAACATTCTTAGCTCTTCTCCTGAGACAATCACTATAGAACCACTAAAGGAATCTTCAGGCATACAAGACCGCATTAAGGCGGCTTTGGATTACCTTAGAACTGCTTCGCTCCCTGAAGACGCTAAAAATAAACTTCTAAATATATTGGAGCCTCAACATGAATAGAGTATCTCTTTTAGTTATGGAAGAAAAAGGAAAAATTTATCGGGCAGCTAAAAATATTGGATTCAGTATATGTGAACACCAAAGTCCAGTACACTCAGATGACGAGATTGAATTAGCCAAAAAAGCAGGACTTACAATTCCTGATAGTGTTTCTACAAATGAAATACATTGCACTAAAACAGCAATTTACGACATATCTACACATATTTCAGATAAAAAACTAAAGACAGATCGAGCTACTGTTAGCAAAAAATATTACGATACAAAGCCTAAAGATGTATTGAAATACTTCCGAGACATCAAAAAAAAGAAAATAAACAAAGTAGCAGATGAACTCTTCGAACTATATAAAACTTTCTGTAAAGCTGAATTAGACTTAGACTTTAATAAAGGTAATTGTGAAGAAGCATTTTTGGAGTTTGTTAATGCTAAGGACAAGAGTTTGAAAATAATCAAAAAAGCTGACAATCTCTATAAAAAAATCTCAGCCGGAGTTAATAAAAAAGGAAAAACAATACTATCTCCAGATAAACAGGAAAAAGCACGAATCTATTTAAAGTCTTTGCGTGATAAAGGAATCGATTACACAAGAACAGATGATAAAAATCTAAAAAGGGATATAAACCTTAAAAGCGCTACTGCTCAGACAGCAAATAAATTCAAAGTATGCAAAAAAACAATCCAAACCTACTTTCCTAAAAAAAACTTCAAGAAATAGCATCGTTTAAACTATAATTCCATGCTGATGCAAAAAGCGAAATATATTTTGCTTTCTACATCGCTATCTATTTTATATTCTTACTGTTACATCTTGATTGCTTCTGCATTGGTGTTATCCTAGGGGGTAGAAAACAGCGCGCCGTTTTCCAAAAACTAAATAACAATTTTTAGCAAAGGAAAACAACTCTATGCAAAAACAAACAATTAGCCCGGAACTATTAGCCGGAGCAGTAGGACTTTTACGCCCTTATTTCCAGAATCTAACCGCTGAAACCCTTATTCAGGGCATTCAGTCAGCAACAGTTCAACAACAGCCGGAAAAAACAGAACTTCTCTCAAAAAGGGAATTTGGAAAACGCCGTGGCTGTTCCGAAATGACCATCCACCGACTTATAAAAAACGGAAAACTTCCATTTCTTAGGATTTCAAAACGGCTTGTTAAAATCCCTTCAACAGCTCTAAATATCGACTTCACGAGGGGAAAATAATGATAACTAAACCAGCTGATATCCAACACCTTGTTAATCAATTCCAACGCAGTTTAATAATTGAAGCATATAACTTATTATTAAAAAGTTCTGAAGATTTGAATAATGTCGGAATTTTTAATAAAAATCTTGAAATTGCAGAAGACCGTTTGGTCGAACTAATTTGGCTAACTTATGACTTCGCGAGTAAGGAAGAGTTGAAAGCTTTTTTTAAAGAGCGCAAGGAGTCAAACTCTGGTCGAGACTTAATGAAACTTCTCGATGCAATGTTCCATTCCACTGCTAATCAGGAGGTAAAACATGACTGATTTATCAGCACTCAAGGCCAGAATCTCCTGCAGGGATGTTTTAACGCATAAAGGTATTCATCACCCTGCCAAAGGCAATGCTCCTTGCCCTATTTGCGGTCATGGCACAAGTACACCTTGTTTTGGGATATACGGCAACGGGCAGCGTTATAAGTGCTTTTCATGTAATTCTGTCGGTGATCCGATAAGTCTTTACCAGGCGTTATTCAAATGCGATTTTAAGCAGGCTCTTGCAGCCCTGAAAGTGAGGGCTGGACTATGAAGTTTGAAGCAGAATATATTTATCGGAATACTGACGGTACACCACACGAAAAAGTTAAAAGAATTGCAGGAAAACAAGGCTTTCCGGTATTTCATTGGAAAAATGGGAAATGGGAGCCAGGAAAGGCAGAAAAAGCTCTTCCTTATCTGATAGGTTTATGGTTTAGAGAGATAAGAGCTCTTTTTGATGTTGAAGGTGAAAAAGATGCTGACATCCTTATAAAATTAGGCTTTCTTGCAACCTGTAACAGAGGCGGCGCCGGTAACTTTCAGCCTGAAATAGTGCAATATTACAAAGGCAGAACTGTCTATATCCTCAATGACAACGATGTAAAAGGATTTTTTCATAGATACGATAGAATCAGGAAATTATATGGAACCGC
>MHBE01000017.1 GCA_001803205.1 Lentisphaerae bacterium GWF2_38_69
AAACCAAAAAAATCCTAAAAATATTTTTATTCATTTACAGTTTATTCACTTACCATGATTAAACAATTTTAGTCAGGTAAGGATGCCTGAATTTAGAATGGCCAAGCAAACTTGATCGCCTTAATCTGGGCTCTCTGGGCGGCGGCAACCACTTTATCGAACTCCAGAAGAGCGCTGATAATAAAATCTGGCTAATGATCCATTCAGGCTCTAGACATCTGGGACAAAAGGTAGCTAAATATTACTGGAGGCAGGCGGTAAAATTCTCTGAAAAAGAGAATATTCAACTCCCCAATGCTGATCTTGCTTTTCTGCCTGCTGATTTAGAAGAAGGTCTAAACTATATCCGCGATATGAATTTTGCCCTCGAATATGCTCAGGAAAACAGGAAAAGAATGATGGCAGTTTTCAAAGATAAAATAAGCGAGTTGCTGAATGGCAAAGTCATTTTTCTCCAGGAAGTCAATATTCATCATAATTATGCAGCTCTCGAGAACCATTTCGGCAAAGATTTATGGGTTCATAGAAAGGGAGCTACTTCAGCTAAAGATGGCGAAATCGGAATTATCCCAGGGAGTATGGGTACTCCTTCATATATTGTCAAAGGCAAGGGAAATCTAGATTCCTTTCAATCCTGTTCTCATGGAGCTGGTAGGGCTATGAGCAGATCAAAAGCTTCTAAAAACTTAACTGTAGAAGAGTGCAATAAAGATATGGAAGGCATTGTCTTTGACAGGTGGAACAAAAACAAGAAGTGTTATAGGAAGGATGCCGAATATGACCTCTCCGAGGCTCCGCAGGCTTATAAAAACATTGAGTCAGTAATCGAATCAGAACTAGACCTTATTGACCCGATAGTAAAACTGTGGCCTTTAGCTGTATTAAAAGGCTAATGAAAAGAGTGTTTATTGGATTAAATTCTGTTTTTCCAGTAGTCAGGAAATCTCTTGTGGTGGGCAACTGCTACAATCCAGATTATATCCTTTTCGAGCAGGTAAATGATGAAATAGGGAAACCTGGCAAGAGAAATCCGCCTAGTCATATCATCTCTGATTGGCGAAAGCTCAGGGTTTTCTGAAATTTTATGGATTTGAGTTTTTATCTCGGCTTGAAAATCTAACCCCAACTCTGTGTAAATAGACTTGTAATAAGAGGCTGCATCTCTAAGTTCCTGCACAGCTTCAGCATAGAATAACACTTTCATTTTGAAAAACTGGAAGCAATCTTGGAGAAAACTTCCTCAGCAGGGATTCCTACAGCCTTGCCTGATCGGATTGCTGAGACTCTTCTTTTAATCTCTTTATCATAAGCTTCATAATCCTGTGAAGCATTATCAATACTTGCGATAAGATTGTGGATTAGCTTACCTCTTTCTTTCAGAGGCAATTTGTAAGCCTTATTTTCTATCTCCTGAAGAACTGTCATATCTCGAACCCTGAATTTTGTATTAGTTATTCAATTACAAAAGTATAAACTGATGTTCCAATTTTTCTATATTAAACGGCAAATCCTAACGATTTAAATAAAGAAACGCACAGGCTCTTGCATCGGAGAGAGCCTGATGATGCTGCAACTCAATTCCCATACGCTGACAGCAACAGTCAAGTCTTGCAGGATTAAACCCTTTTGACCGATATATCTTACAAGTACATTCCCAGCGTGGATTAAGATTCAGGTCGGAATAATCTAATGCGTAATGGCTCATTGTGTAAAATAGAACATTTCTATCAAAAGATTCGTTATGGGCGACCAATATCTTACCTGCCAGGCGCTTTCTGATTTCAGGATATATGCCAGAGAAAAGAGGCATATTCTTTGTATGCTTAGGTGTTATTCCATGAACTTCAATGTGTTTTCTATACCAATACTCATTTCCTGGAGGCTGAATCAAGGAGTAATACTCATCAACCATACGACCATCCTGAACAGTAACAATAGCTACAGCACAGGCTGAATGCCTGTGTCCTGTAGCTGTTTCAAAGTCTATAGCTGCAAAATTCATATATTGGTTGTTACTCTCGTTCTGGAGTTTCGTTGAAACTGTGTTTTCCCCATCCTTCATGAATGTACTTTTCGCATCCGAAATGTTCAAAAACCGTTTCTTTAAAAAATCTGGATTTAGTGTAACAGCAAAGTCCATAATCACAATTGAAAGGCGCAAAAAACGAACATCCGCCGCACTGGAATTCAATCCAGCCGTATTTTGCATGCTTTTTCTCGTATTCCCAGTAGGTTACACGATTAGAGAAACCGAATGTAAGTATCTTATTTGTATTCATAGAGCTTCATTTAATTTCAGGATGAGTTCTTGAGGTGGAAAAAATAATATTTTCGAGTTCCTCTATGCAGGTTTCAATATGATCCTGATTTTTGTCCTCCAGACTGGATTTGAGAGTGTCTATCCACATAAGAACCTCTTCAGAAAAGCTATTAGACAGCTTTTCAAATACAGTAAGATTATAGAAATGGTGTATTGCCAGATAAAGTTTACCGAAGTCTATTCCTCCCTCAGGTGAATTTAAGAAGTCATTAAATTCAGTCATCCAATCGATGCAGCCTTTAATGCTTTTTGCGGAATGAAAAGCAGCCATTTTTGTAAAACTTTCGGAAACATTCGGGTAATGCTTGCTGAAAGTTAAGCTGGCTTTACTTCTGACTGCTTTCTCATCCTGTAATTGCTCAATGATTCCGATTAACTTTTCCCTGGATAATTTTACTTCCATAATTCCTCCTAACTTTTATGTATGAAGGAAATAATAGAATAGTCATAAGGACATAGAGTGTTCCTGTAAAAATTTATTGAGAACAATATCTAAATTCTAAACAGGACAATTTCATCAGTGTCTAACCGTGTAGAGGTAACCTAAAGTCGCTCGTTTTAAGGATAACAAGAAGTTATAATGCTAAATATGATGCTAAAGAGTGAAGAAAAATGGTAGCGGGGATTGGAATCGAACCAATGACCTTCAGGTTATGAGCCTGACAAGCTACCTCTGCTCCACCCCGCAATAAAATGGAAGACTCAATAAATTATAAGCTAATCGAAAAAAAGCAAACGCATGAATGAAAAACAGTGCTTTATTATTTAAAGCTTTTAATGTTAAGTATTGCCTCAACCGGGGAATAATATACAATGAAGTCTGATTCTTTTTGAAGATCTTAAATAAATCCCGAGAAAAACAATGAGAATAATTCATAAACAGCATAAAGGGCATACCTATCTAAGCCACAGCCATTTTAGGTTCAAGATAACGCTCAGTACTTATATTATTACGGGTCTTGTCCTTGGAATAGTCGCAGGGATATTTCTCGGTTCTAGAGCAGCGCCTCTGTCCCAAATCGGTAGAACCTGTGTGGACTTGCTTCAAATGGGAGTTATTCCATTTATTGTAGTGAGTTTAATTTGCGGACTTGGAGAAATATGCGGCGCAAGCCTTAAAAGGCTTCTTATTTCCTTTGGTCTTTCAAGCATTGCAATGTGGCTGCTCTTCTTCATTACAGCTGTAGCATTATATATGACATTCCCTTCAATTGAACAGCATTCTCTTTATAAATTTTCCAAAGCAGCTGAAAAACCTCTATCTGAGATGTTTGTTCCTGAAAACCCATTTCATGCCATGGCTGAAGGTTTTGTCCCCGCAGTAGTAGTTTTCTTTATAGCTCTCGGAATAGCCATTATTCCGGTAAAAAACAAAAAACCTTTCCTTGAATCGATGAACACGCTTCTACAGGCACTATTAAAGCTGAACAGCTTTATGGTTAACCTAGTTCCGATTATTGTATTCTGTTATACTGCCAACTTAGTAGGAAACAGTAATATGACAGTGGAGAAACTTCTGGAATTTCAGGTATTTCTGCTCTCTGCATTTCTGGGATGCATCATTACCTTCTTTTTCATTGTTCCTCTTCTGGTAGTTACCTTTACAGATATTGGATACTACGAGTTTATGCGTGAGTTCAAGCATATAGTCATAACCGCAATGTTAACTGCAAATACGATCATCATGATACCTATGATTATTGACAAACTTGAGGAACTATCCAAGAAACATAAAATAGAAGGAGAAGGCAATACTTCTGTAATTCATACTTCCATCACTGTAGGCTTTAATATAACCGGCCCCTCAATGATCCCTACAGTAATTTTCATACTTTTTGCTTCCTGGTTTATAGGAGAAGATGTTTCTATGAGACTTCCGGGGATATTTGTTTATGCTGTTACAACCCTGTTTGGTGGGCAGACTTTTAGCGTGATAGCATTGTTAGATTTTCTTCATCTTCCGCCTGACATGCTAGGGATTTACATGACATTCCAGCAGTTATATCTGGTAAACATCATTGCTGCGATCAAGCAACCATTCCTGGCAGCTCTTGCTCTGATTTGCGTGTTTGTCAATGTAAAAAGAGAATCCTTCAAAATCCTCCCATTCCTTAGGTTGGCAGTAATTGGAGTGACCTCAATAGCGATAACTCTGATTGGTCTTTCTATTTACTATAAAGATACGGTTAAGGGCAATCCAAACGCATTCGCTTCTCTAGTAGATAAAATGGTTCTTGAATCGCCGGTTCCTGTAACAGTTGAAAACACTACCCCAAAACTGACACATGGAGAAGAATTCAATACTCTGGAAGATATCGTCAACAATAAAGAGATTGTTTTTGCATATAAAAACCATTTTGAGCCATTCACATTTAAGAACTCCAAAGGAGAGCTCATGGGATTTATGACTGCACTTGTAGAAAGGCTTGCAGCCTCACTTAACTGTTCAGTAAAATTCGTTCCGGTAGATAACTACCAGATCACAATGGAACTTTTGAAATCAGGAGATATAGATCTTGCATTTTATGAGTTCAATATAGACGATATAGATCATCTTCTTAATGTAGGATATTCAGATCCGATATTGTATCTTCAGTCAGGCTTAGTAGTACACAACTCTGATAGAAATATTTTCTCAAACTGGAAAAACATACTGAACAATCCTTCAATAACAATAGCAATAAGCAGTTTATACCCGCTCAACCACATACTTGAAAATGAAATTAAAAAAGCAAACAAAGCAAAAATAGTTTATGTGGATCAATTTACTTTAAAAGATATACCAAACACAAATTTCCCCGCCTATTTTACATCAGCTGAAAGAGGTCTATTCTTCTGTCTGGAATACCCAAAATACTCATTTATTATGCCTGACGGCATTCCATCAATCAATCAAAACACTCTGATATTCATGACAAATCCAAAGAATAACGGATTGCTATATTACATAAACTATTGGCTCAAAATACAGAAGGAAGGCGATAATGAGAGCGAAGTCCAAAAGCTATACGAGTACTGGATCGAAGGCAAGATCGAAAAAGATTAGAATCTAAATTGTGTCTCTAAAACTTCTTTAAATACTCCAGTCTTTCTGCGATTGGCGGATGAGAATAATGAAAAAGAGAATAGAGTTTATGAGGACATAGATTTGAAAGATTGTCTTTAGCAAGCTTCTTCAGCGAAGAAATCAGATTACTGCTGTTTCCGACAAGCTTACAGGCATATAGGTCAGCCTCCTTCTCATCAAGCCTGGACATATAGTTCATAAATGGTGAAAAGGGATACAATACCAAAGAGAATAGAAAATATACCATAAAGATAATGCAGGGAAGATATATTTCGTTAGAATAAAGATTTCCTTTTGTAGTTATCTCAAAAGCTCTTATGATAAAATCGCTGTTTATGACCTGATAGGCAAGATTACATATGAGCAGCAGAATTGCTTCAATTATAATTATTCTCTTTAAGATATGCTTTTTTTTCCAATGCCCGGCTTCATGGGCAAGGACTGAGACAATCTCTTGGGCATTTAGCTTTTCCAAAAGAGTGTCATAGAGAACTATTCTTTTTACTTTACCTATACCGCTAAAATAGGCGTTAATATGTTTTGTTCTTTTTGAAGCATCTATTTTCACTACTTTTTTCAGTTTAATGCCAGCTCTGGCTAGAACTTCCGATAAAACGCCTAGTAGATTGTCATCCTCTACGGGAGTGAACTTATTGAAAAGAGGTTCAATTACATATGGTGAAATATAAAGCATAAAAATAGAGAACAGGAAAAGAGCCATCCACACCCATATCCACCAGTTGAATAAATATCTGATAATTGCAAAAGGAACTATTACGAGGATCGAGAGGAGTATCAGAGAAATAATCTGGGATTTTATGAAATCCTCAATCCACAACTTAATAGACATAGTATTGAAGCCATACTTCTTTTCAATCTTAAAAGTCGAATACAAATTGAAAGGAATTTCAATTACAGCTGCTATAAGAGCAATCAGATAGAAATATACAATACCGTTTAGATAGTAGTTCAGCTTCAAGGAGAAAATCATACCGTTATAATAATTTATCAGACCTCCAAAAATAAAAACTAGCATTATTAAGCTGTGAAATGATTTATGAATTATTCCGAATGAAAGTTTTTCATCTGTATAGGAACTGATTTTCTTGAATTCTGCCGAGTCAATCATTTCCGTAAAAGACGCAGGTATATTTTCTCGATTGCTCCTTAGGTTCCTGATATTCAAAATATCCAGGAATACATCCCAAAGAAAGAAAATAACAAATGCAAGAAGTATAAGCCAGAAAAAGATATTCATCAGCAAACTATATCAGAAGAAACTTTCCCCATTTGAAGGGTCAACAATCTTAAATTCTTCGATATGGAGAGAAGGTTCAGCCCTGAAACTAAGAGCTTTGCCATATCTGTCTTCGAGTTCCATAAGAAAACAGTTGTCTTCATTCTTGAGTCTGGCAAGAACTGTCGGATTCATTACTACTCTTACAGATAAATTTTTGTCATAACTCTTTCTTTTGAGGATTTCTTTTAGATGCCTCTGTATCTCAACACTTGTAGAGAGCGGCGATTTTACTTTGCCGGTTCCTCTGCAGTATGGGCACGGATCATAAACCCTGTCCAACAAACTCTGCTGCTCCCTCTGTCTTGTCATCTGCATTAATCCGAATAGAGAAATAGGCAAAACATGGGTTTTTGCTTTGTCATTCTTGAGGTTCTTTCTCATTCTTTTAAGTACTACATCATTATGAAAAGGAGAAGACATATCAATAAAGTCAATAACTACCTGTCCGCCAATATTTCTTAATCTAAGTTGTCTTGCTATTTCGTCTGCTGCTTCAAGATTTGTATCAAGAATAATTTCTGCATTATTTCTGCTTCCATGGCTTGAGCCGGTATTTACATCTATAGCTATAAGAGCTTCAGTTTCATCGATACAAATATATCCGCCGCTTGGGAGGGAAACTTTTCGTTCCAATATTTTTGCAAGCTGCTCTTCTACCTTATAGTATTCAAATATAGGCATAGCTTTTGAATGGAGCCTTATTTTGCTGCTCAATCCTTTTCCTGCGGCCTTGTTTATAAAATCTTTCAGCTGGTTGAATTCATTATGATCATCGACAACGACTTCACATATGTCTTCGGTCAAAAAATCCCTAATGCTTTTTTCCAATAAAGATGGTTCCTGATAAAGCATTCTGGGACGCTGAGATTCTTTTCGTGCATTTTCAGCTGTGTTCCATTTTTCTAGAAGCATGTTGAATTCTCGTTTGAAAAAGATTCCCTTCTTGTCCTCAGCATTAGTTCTGCAAATAAGTCCCATGCCTTTAGGTATAGGCAACTTAAGAATTAACTTTTTTAACCTTTCTCGTTCTTTTCTGTCTTCAATTTTTCTGGAAATTCCAATATGATCCGAGAATGGCAGAAGAACAAGAAATCGGCCAGGCATGGCAATATTTGAAGTAACTCTTGGCCCTTTGGTTCCTATAGATCCTTTAGTTACCTGCACAAAAAGAGTGGAGCCTATAGGAAACTTACTGGGGATATCTTCCAGTTTAACAAATTTCCTAGGATTATTCTGTTCTGATTCTCGTAAATTTGCCTGATCATAAGTAGCAGGTATCATATCTGAAAAGTGCATAAAAGCATTTTTATCCATACCTATATCGATAAAGACTGCTTCAAGCGACTGCTGGATATTGACCACTTTTCCTAGAAAGATCGAATCAAGGACATTTACTTTATTCTTTCTTTCAACCTGATAATCCTCGAGTTTGCCATCATTAAGCAAAGCTACGCGTGTTTCAAGTTTTTCACTGTTAATAATAATTTTTCTTTCTGACATAAATCCTTCTTATATATAAAAACTTTCTAATAATCACAAGTTAACACATTCTGATGCTAGTTCAACCCTGGTTCCCCTAAGGAACTCTTCAGCCGACATCTCTTTTTTCCCCTCTGGTATAAGTCTGTTTAATTTCAGTACCGAGTTGGAAGAAGCCCCTATCTCAAACCTCTTGCTATTTGCTGCTTCGATTTTTCCAGGCGCTGAAGAAACCGAATCAGTGCATGATGCTGAAGTAATAATAATCTTTCTGATTCCTTTTTGAGTATGGATAAAAGTATACGCTCCCGGCCATGGATGGTACGCCCTTACCATTCTTTCTATTTGTGTGGCGCTTTTATTTTTCCAGTCAATAAGTCCATCACTCTTTTTAATTTTTCCTACATTAGTCGCGCTTGATGCATCCTGGAGAACTCCACTAACTTTACCGCTGCAGATATCGGAGAGAATAGCATCTACATGCTGAGCTGCCAACTTGCCAAGGCTCTTTTCAAGTTCGTCAGCTGTTTCATCTCCTCTAAGCGTATATCTAATCTCATTGAACACAGGTCCGGAATCTAGACCCTTTTCCATTTGCATAAAACAAACACCGGTTTCTGCATCACCATTTAAAATAGCTGCCGTTACAGGTGAAGCTCCTCTGTACTTTGGAAGCAGTGAAGCATGAATATTTATACAACCAATAACTGGGATATTCAGAATGGGCTGTTTGAGTATTTGTCCGAAAGAAACAACCAG
The DNA here is from genome assembly GCA_001803205.1 of Lentisphaerae bacterium GWF2_38_69. Lineage (GTDB taxonomy): Bacteria > Verrucomicrobiota > Lentisphaeria > Victivallales > GWF2-38-69 > GWF2-38-69. The sequence goes on from MHBE01000017.1 coordinate 8,926, forward strand.
TATAAGGTGTGGCTGCCGCATCTTTATATGAGAAATAAATTCATCTGAATTTACAGATTTCGGCTTTACAACAGATACGCCTTTTTCTTTTGCCCAAAGCCCTACAGGAGTAGGCGTAAGAATCTTGTTTCTGCCGGCAGGCTTATCTTCCTGTGTGCACACTCCTACAAGTTCAAAGCACTCGGAAGAATATAATTTATCTATTATGGGAACAGCTATTTCTCCTGACCCCATGAAATACAATTTCTCTTTCATTCTAAATTATCCGTAATTGAAAAATGGTAAAATAGCTGACAGTTAGTCTATTAACAAACAGTAAATTATATTGAAGCACTACTTATTCCAGGAAAAGAATATTCATAAGGATAAAATGTGTAAAAGTTAGGTAGAAAAAATATTAATATGAACAAAGTAGCTATAGCCCTGGGCGGTAATGTCGGAAAGGTGAAAGATACATTCAATGAAGCAATACTGCTTCTAATGAAAGCAGGATTAAAAGATATCAAAATATCTCCAATTCTTATAAATCCTGCTGTCGGATGCATAGAAGGCACTCCTGATTTTGAAAATGCAGCAATCACAGGAAACTGGGGAAAATCAGCTTTAGAGCTCCTAGAAGCGTGCCAGAGGATTGAACTTACACTAGGAAGACCTCAGGAACATAAGAGTAATATGTCAAGAACCATAGATCTTGATATAATACTTTTTGGTAACATGATAATTGATACAAAAGAACTTAAAATACCACATCCCAGAGCAGAAAACAGAACATTCGTCCTAAACCCGTTAAGTAAAATTGCTCCAAACTGGGAATTCCTTAACACTAGAAAAACTGTGAAAAAATCATTAGAACAGCTTGTGAATAAATAAACTTACCTTGAAAGAATTATCAATTTATATATGCCTAGTAATTAAGAAGGATGAATAATATGTTCAGCAAAGATAAAAGACTGGTTTTCCTGCTCACCTTTGTAATAGTTTTGGCTTTGTCAGCCACTGATATATATGTATCATCTTTACCGGAAATGACACGCTATTTTAATACAACTGGAGAAATAGTTAATATGACTTTAAGTGTATTTGTCATAGGTTTAGCTATTGGAACACTTTTTTCAGGCCTGTTGAGCGATAGATTTGGAAGAAGAACAGTTCTTTTGTGGGCTAATGGATTATTCATAATTATTACTATTTCTATAGCCTTTCTAAATAGTATTTGGCTTATAATAGCACTAAGATTTCTTCAGTCTTTGTGCGTATCTTGCAATGTTATCATTTCACGCCAGATAATAAGAGATTATTTTAATGTAAAACAGCAAATAACAGCCACGGCAACCATGCTTTCAGGTGTTATTTTATCCCCAGCCCTTGCTCCTGTAGCAGGTGCTTATCTATCAGGCTTGTATAATTGGAAACTCTGCTTCATCGCCAGCTCCGTTATAGGTCTAGCAGTTTTTATATGGCTATATAAATCGCTTCCAGAAACAAATAAGAATAAACTTGAAAAACTTCCCTCTCTAAAAGATTTCCTGAAAGTATATCTAAGCTTGGCTGTATCAAAAAGATTTTCTGGTTATGCAATAGTCAATGGTTGCGCTTACGCAACTTATTTTACTTTTATTACTATTTCGAGTTATGTTTACATAAGAGAATACGGAATCTCACCACAAACATACTCATTTGTGTTTATTTTATTGGCTGTTGCTTATCTAATAGGCAACTCGATAACCAAGATTTTCGTAAAAAAGAAAGTCAGACCTAAAATAGCAGTCCTTACTGGATGTTATTTAAGTGCAATTTGCGGTTTTATAAATTGTTTATATTTTCTATCGCCACACAATTCAACACTGGCTATAACAGTATTTACAGTCAGCGCTTTGTTAGCCAGAATAGGAATTGGCATTATAAATGCCCCCATGCAGGTACTGACAATGAATGATTATTCTGAAAAATCTGGACAGTCTATCGGATTATTATATTTTCTTATGTTTATCTTTGAATCAGCTGCAGCTACCCTGGTATCTGAATTTCACAGAAATCCACCATTGGGGCTGGTAATCATAACTGCTCTTTTCAGTATTATTACCGTCCCTCTTTGGATCATGACTATGAAAGCCAGGAGAAAACCTCACAATTTTCTCCCGGAATTTCTCAAAAACTTCGAGTAAACTTTTTCTGCTTAACTTAGATTAGACATTGTAGGTCGAAGATGTAGTTTTTCCTCCATGCCCTGTCCAGTCTGTATGGAAAAATTCCCCTCTCTTGCCGTCTATTCTTTCATATGTATGCGCGCCAAAAAAGTCTCTTTGAGCCTGAATCATATTAGCCGGTAAAACCTGGCTTTTGTAAGAGTCGTAATAACACAGAGCCGAAGAGAAAGTCGGGATGGCGATTCCTAATTCAAAAGCCGTACAAACCACTTTTCTCCAAGATTCCTCACAATTTTTAATAATCCCTGCGAAGAAAGGATCCAGAAGCATATTAATTAATTCAGGGTTTGAATTGTATGCAAAGGATATGTTCTGCAAGAATTTTGCTCTTATAATACAGCCGCCTCTCCATGCCATAGCAATTTTCCCATAATTAAGCTTCCATTTATATTCTTTTGCTGCTGCTCTTATTAGCTGAAAACCTTGAGCATAAGAACATATCTTAGATGCATACAAAGCATTGCTGATGTCTTCAATAAATTTAGTCTTGTCTCCATCAAAAACTTTTCCTTGAGAGCCAAAAACCTTTGCAGCTTCAAGCCTCTCAGCTTTTACAGCAGAAATACAACGAGCAAAAACTGCCTCAGAAATTGTAGGAATAGCTATTCCTAGATCCAACCCTATCTCACTTGTCCACTTGCCAGTTCCTTTCTGTCCTGCAGCATCTAAAATAATATCTAATACATATTTGTCCGTTTGAGTGTCTTTTATTTTAAGAATATCCGCAGTAATTTCTATCAGGTAGCTGTTTAGTTCGCCCTTGTTCCATTCTGTGAAAATTGAATGCATCTCTTCGTTTGATAGTTTGAGTACTTTCTTCATCAGAAAATAAGCCTCGCTTATCATCTGCATATCACCGTATTCAATACCGTTATGCACCATTTTCACAAAATGACCTGCGCCATTTTCTCCAATCCAGTCACAGCATGGTAACCCATCTGAGGCTTTTGCGGCCATAGCCTGAAATATTTCTTTTACTTCAGGCCATGCTTCAGGAGCTCCGCCAGGCATCAGAGAAGGTCCATGAAGAGCTCCCTCTTCACCTCCAGAAACTCCGGTTCCTATAAAAAAGATCCCTTTTTCTCTCAATGCTTTTGTTCTACGGTCTGTATCAGCAAAATAAGAGTTGCCTCCATCAATTAAAACATCTCCTTTTTCTAGATAGGGAGTAATTTCGTCTATTACCTGATCCACTGGAGAGCCAGCTCTTATAAGCATCATTATTTTTCTAGGTCTTTTTAACTTTGAACAAAGATCTTCATAACTAGTTGATCCTATGAACTTCCTTTCTGGCATATCTGTAAGCATGCTTTGAACTTTTTTATAGTCTCTGTTATATAAAGCAACTGTATAACCTCTGCTCTCGATATTCATAGCCAGATTCTTGCCCATAACTGCAAGTCCAACCATAGCAAAATCAGCTTTAGTACTCATAGAAACCTCCATTAATCATTCATAAGATTCATATCACTCTAGTTTTAAAAATGTATTCTTAAAATAGAAAAAATCGTTATTGAATTTGAATTATATCGGAAAATCAATTTTTAATTGAGACTCAAATGGATATAATTGTTAAATATTTTTAGAAATTTAAAAAACTTAACATAAATGAGGAATTAAATGTTAAATCAAACAATAATTTCCGAGGGTATATGCCAGATAAGTAAAGCTTGTCCTTGTTCAATAGTGATATTCGGAGCTTCAGGCGATCTCACAAGAAAGAAGCTTATTCCAGCGCTTTTTAACCTATACAACAATGGCAATATTCCTGACAACTTTTTTCTGGTAGGTTCTGCAAGAACAAAAATTTCTGACGAAGACTATCAGAAAATCGTTTCTGACATCCTTATAAAAAATGAATTATTCGCAGCCTCTCCAAAAATTAATGACTTTGCAAAAAGATGTTTTTACCATTCAGGCGACTATGGAGATATAAATTCATACATAGAGCTTAAAGATAAAATGAATTCTTTAAGCACGCAATTTAAAACAGAGGGCAACTGCGTTTTTAATTTGGCTATTCCTGCGACACTTTACACGAAAGTCGTTGAAATGCTCGGCAAGAGCGGCCTTCTAATACGCGGTAGCAATGAAAAACCTTTCCATAGAATAATAATAGAAAAACCTTTTGGAAGAGATTACAACTCTTCTGTAGAACTTAATAGTTTTATAGACACATATGCTTCTGATAAACAGGTTTATAGAATAGATCATTACATGGGAAAAGACACTGTTCAGAATATTTATGTTTTCAGGTATGGAAATTCTATTTTCGAACCAATATGGAACAGAAACTGTATTGATCATATTCAGATAACTGTGGCAGAAGATATTGGAATTGGAAACAGAGCCGGCTTCTATGACCAGGCAGGGCAAATGAGGGATATGCTCCAGAATCACCTTATGCACCTTTTGACTTGTATAGCAATTGAGCCTCCGGTCACTCTTTCCGAGGAAAATCTGAGAAATGAAAAGAAAAAACTCTTGAGAAGCATCAGACCTTTCAATGTTGATAATATTTCTGAAGATTTCGTTTTGGGGCAATATGATTACGGTAAAATTAACAATGAACAAGTTAAAGCCTATAGAAGCGAGACGGATGTTCCTCCAAATTCATATACTGAGACATTCTTTGCTACCAAGATATTCATTGATAACTGGAGATGGCAGGGAGTACCGTTTTATCTAAGAAGCGGAAAGCGCCTGAAAAGCAAACTTAGTAAAATTTCCATTGTGTTTAAGAAAACCCCTACCCTAATATTTCAGGATCTCGGAATTTCTGACAGGCTTTCCAATGTTATTTCCTTCAATATTTACCCTGATCAGGGTGTTTCTTTGCAATTTCAGGCAAAAATACCAGAACAGAAGATGTGTATAGGCACTCTTAATATGGACTTCAGCTATCAAAGAGAATTCGGCAGCGAACTGACATCAGACTACAATTATCTGATCCTTGACTGCATGATGGGGGATCAAACACTCTTTTGGAGAAAAGATAATGTGGAACTTTCGTGGAAACTGCTCACTCCAGTCCTGGAAAAGATAGAAAACCTCTCAGAAGCTGAAAAAAGAGAACTAGTCCATCAGTACCTGCCTGGAAGTTGGGGGCCTAAGGCTTCAGAAAAGTTTATAGAAAAAGATAACAGAAAGTGGATTAATAAGTAGAGAATTTTATTCACCTGCTATAGAATTCATTATATATATTTACAATTCTTTTAAGGAGTTTTCAATATGAAAGTTTCTAAGTTTGAAACTATCAAAGAGTTAAGTCATTGGTCCGCGAATTACATCTGCAAAACTGCAGATGAATGCATTGCAAAAAAAGGATTCTTCACTCTATGCTTAAGCGGAGGATCTTCTCCAGCCATGCTTTACTTGCTTCTGGCAACAGAATATGTCTCAAGAATGAACTGGACTAAAACATATATTTTCTGGAGTGATGAAAGGTTTGTCCCTCATACTGACGGAAATAGTAATTTTCATATGGCATATGATCTTCTTCTATCAAAATGCCCTATCCGTGAAGCTAACATATTCCCGACACCAGTAACAGGTTCTCCTGAGGAAGCTGCAGAGCAATATGAAAAAACAATAAGGAACTTCTTCTGGGAAAAAAATCATACTGACTATAAAGCAATCCCTTCGTTCGATGTAATACTTCTTGGAATGGGAGGAGATGGTCATGTTGCTTCTCTATTTCCCGGCATTCCTCAACTGGATGAGCCCAGAAGACTTGTATTGTCTGTGACAGCTCCATTCTATGCTCCTTCCAGAGATAGAATAACCTTCACTTTTCCCCTTATAAACTCAGCAGCTCACATCCTTCTTTTGGTTCCTGGCAAGGAAAAATCAAAATTGATTTCTCAGCTCATTAACCCTGATCCGAACCCAAACAGGAAAAAGTTACCGGCTGAATGCCTCAGACATGGAGATACAACACACCTGGTTATAGACAGCTATTACAGTTAATAATTACAATGTATTGATTTTTAAAGCAGGCACGGGTTTAACAAACCCGTGCTGTTTTTTTATAGGAAGTGACTTCTTTAGATGTTATCTTTTACTTTCGAACTCTTTGAAGAGCTTATCAAAGAGATACGGGACAATCATAATTTTTTCTGGTTTAGGAACATATGCTATTCTCAGCTGAGTCATACCAGGATTCTCTTCACCTTTTTTCACATCATAAAAACCTGACATAGGCGCTATCAGGAGGGTGTAATGCTTTCCTTCTATTTCCACATTGCCTTTCTGTGCACAGTAAAGAGAAAATTCGGTTGAATTAAATCCTTTTTTAGCAATATTTCTGACATCGACCACAGAATATAATGATGCCTCTGGAGAAGAAACAATTACCCCGGGAAGAAGTTCAATCAAAACTTTTCTTACTTCTGAAAATAGGGGTTTGTAATAGTCTCTTAGCTGCTGATACCATTTGTTTAAATCCTCATGGCTTTCATGTGCTATAGCTCCGAAAATGTACTGTCCAATAGCGTTTGCGCATAAATTTGTGGTATATTCAGCCAGTGCTTTATCATAGAATTCCTTATTGTCTGTGACAAGCGCTCCAATTCTAAGTCCGCACGCATTCCATACTTTGGAAGCGGTTTCGATGCTTATTCTTCTTCCTTCAATTCCTTGAACTAAAGAGTCATTTAGCGCCCATATACTTGATTTTGCCTCATTTATATAAAGCAATTCTCTGTAAGCTTCATCGCTTATCATCCACATATTGTATTTTACGCAGAGCTTTGCAAGTTCTATCATTGAGTCCATATTGCAGAAATGGCCTGTAGGATTATCATAGGGAATTACTACCAGCGCGCCAGGTTGATACTCTTGAATAACTCTCTCTAAATCCGGTAAATCTGGAAGAGTAAATTTTCCGTTGTCCAGTAATTTACGGGTAACTGAAACTGTTTTTCTTCCTATTCTTTCAGCAAAAGCAATATAATTAGTATATGCAGCATCAATCATGAGAAGAGGTTTTTTTCCAGTGCCGGCTTCTCCGCATACACCAACTAGAGCAATTTCCATCGCCTGGCTTCCACCGTCTGTAACCATAACGGAAAGATTGTCGCTTTTTAATCCGGAAGAAGCTATTATATTCCTGAAAGCATCCATAGTTTCCACTGTCCCTGAAGAAGGAGTATATCCGACAACACCACTCCTGAAATATGACTCTTTTCCAGAACATAGATTATGCATTCTTTGAATCATTGCCGGGTGCATTGGAAGAGTAACATTTCCTATGGCAGTATTTACAGCTTCCACTTTATCATCTCTCTTAAGAAACTCAATCTGAGCCATTCTTATTGAAGATGGCTGTCTGGACTTAAAATGTTTTGATACTTCAGGTTTTTGCATCTATACCCCCCTTTACTTGTAATTATTGTTTTGTTAAAACTCCATTAAAAAACTATACATCAAAAGCAAACCGTTTGCATTGTTCAGAAAAAGATTATAGAATCTATATTCTACTTTTTAAATATTGGGCTATTCCTCTATTAAATATAAATTCAAAAAAGGAGAGAGAATACTAATGAAGAATTTTTTATATCTTAGTGGAACTATTTTTATACTTGTATTCATAGGGGGATGCGCTTCAACTGAACTTATTCCTCCACCGCAGGATAATTACGGTCTAAGCGTGGAATCTGCAGTTACTGGTGAACCAATGATAATCGATTCATCTACTCCTGTACTAAAATTTAATGACAGGCTCTATTATTTCCAAAATCAATCTGAACTTGATATGTTCAATAAAAACCCTGATTATTATATAACAAGGCATCCTTTCAATGAACTTCCGAAAATAATATCTCCTCTCATAAGTGATTATGGATTAAGAACAAGCTGTTCTTATAATTCGGATCCTATAGTAGTTACTCAATTCACCCCTACCCTTTCATATATGAGCAGAATTTATTATTTTGCCCACACTGAATCAAGAGACTCTTTCATACAGGATCCTCAAATGTATATAGCTAAGTTTCCGGCAAATAAAGTTGCTAGAACTATTTCTCCATTAAAATCAGCTTATGGATCGAAAACGATATGCGCGACGACCGGTATTCCAATTCTTGTAGGACCTCATACCCCTGCCTTGGAATATATGGGACAAGTTTTTTACTTCAGTGATATCCCTTCGATGGAGGCATTTAAGAAAGATCCACTGGCATATATAAATAAGGAATTCAACTCAGAATCTCAGCCTCAAGCAGCTACACTCAGTAAGTAGCCATGCTAAAATAGAACACCCAATCAACAAATCTTTTAGATTGAAAATTGGGTGTCTTTTCCAGTTAAAATTAAATTACTCTGCAAATTAACCCTTTAAGATAAGCAGACTCGGGAAAATTAAGAGCTATCGGATGATCCGGGGACTGACTAAGCTTCTCAAGGATTTGAACAGTTCTCCCTGAATCTGCAGAAGCATAAGAAAGTATTTTTTGAAATAACTCCTCAGTCATAGGCTGAGAACAGGAGAAAGTAGCAAGAATACCATTTTTTCTTAGAAGTTTCATTGCCAGAAGATTTATGTCTTTGTAAGCTCTTGATGCATGCTCTAGATGAGCTCTGTCATAAATAAATTTTGGGGGATCGAGAATTATCATGTCAAATTGTTTTCCGTAATCTCTGTATTTCCTGAGCTGTTCGGCAACCTTGGCTTCGATAGTTTCCGATTTAGTCAAATCAAGGCCGTTGAGTTCAACATTTCTTTTCAAAGATTCCAGCGCAGAACTAGAACTGTCCACGCTAGTGACCCTTTTTGCCCCACCCTTAAGTGAAGCAATAGAGAATCCTCCTATATAGGCGAAACAGTCCAGAACTTCCATTTCATTAGAATAATTTGCTACTCTTAAACGGTTTATCCTTTGATCCAGATAAAAACCTGTTTTATGTCCTTTTTTTATATCTATATAGTATTTTATACTGCCTTCATTTATTTCAATCGAATCGGGAGGCTCTGAACCGGATAAAACACCCACACTAAGAGGAAGTCCCTCTTTTTCTCTAATATCTACATCCGATCTCTCATAAATGCCTTTATTAGGGACTAGTTCATTAAGAATAGAAACAATAATATCCTTATGAAATTCAGTACCGGTAAAAAGAAACTGGCAAACAAGATATTCTGCGAATTTATCAACAATCAGTCCCGGAATCCCGTCTGCCTCACCGAAAACAAGGCGAACACAGTTGCTGTTTCTGGAGAACATCCTGCTGCTTCGAAAATTAACTGCGCTTTCAACTTTTTGCCTTATAAGTGATTCATCCAGCTTTTCCTTATCAGAGAAAGACCATATTCTAATTGCTATTTTAGACACAGGAGAATATGAACCGTAACCTATTATTTCATCGTCTTCCGAACGGATTTCGAGAGTCTCTCCCATAACAGGAGATCCATTTATTTTCTTGATTGCGCCTGAAAAAATCCAAGGATGCCGATATTTAAGGGTGTTTGCTGAACCTCTTTTTATAATTGCAGATAACATTTTATAGCCTTTTTTCCTGTTTCTCTATTTGGTAGTATTCTGAAACTAAATTGTTTTATACATATGATACTCTATAATTCATTTAATTTTAATAAATACTATCACTTTTCAGGTGTATAACTACAATGAGTATTGCTGAATCATCAACGCTATGTTCGAAATTAATTGAGAACATTTCAAATGTTTTTATCGGTAAACCCGATGTTGTCCGGAATGCAGTTCTATCGCTAATTTCCGGAGGGCATATTCTGCTCGAGGATGTTCCTGGAGTGGGAAAAACCCTTCTTGCTAAATCTATTGCAAAGTCAATTCAAGGATCCCTTAAAAGAATTCAATTTACCGCAGACTTGCTGCCTACTGATGTAACAGGCGTTACAATGTTCTATCCGCATAAAGGAGAATTCGAATTCAGAAAAGGGCCTATCTTCTCAAATATCCTTCTTGCTGACGAAATAAACCGAGCTACTCCGAGAACTCAGTCAAGTTTATTAGAAGCCATGGAAGAAGGACAGGTCACAGTAGATGGCAATCTCTATTTTCTGGAGAAACCATTTTTCGTAATAGCTACTCAAAATCCTATTGAACTTGAAGGCACTTATATGCTTCCCTTTTCTCAAATGGACAGGTTTATCTCCAGACTCAGAATTGGTTATCTGGAAAGTAAGACAGAAAAACATATGCTCAAGGAACAAAAAATTACAATGCCTATCGATAACCTAAACACAGTTTTAGGCTGCCCTGCTCTTCTTGAAATTCAGGAAACGGCTAAACATATAAAAGTTACAGAAGAACTATACGAATACATAATCGCAATAATCCACAAGACTCGAAACTCCGGAAAAATAGAGTATGGCGCAAGTCCAAGAGGGACTTTGGATCTGATGAGATTCAGCCAGGCGCAAGCTTTACTTGAATCAAGAGATTATATTCTACCTGACGACATTAAGAAATCAGCTCCTGTGGTTCTAGGACATAGGATAATACTGAAAAAAGGAGCAAGACTTTCAACTGCCTCAAACAGCGATGTTATTCATGAAATAATCGAATCAATCCCTGTCCCCATTTAAACCATCTTCCTGATGCGTATTAAAATATATCTTACAAAAGCTGGTCTTTCTTTCCTGGGGTTACTAGCGCTTTTTTACTACTTTTCGCTTATTACCGAAATCGGTCTCCTCATTATTATTATAGGAATTTTCATCGGTTGTTATGTATTAAACCTTGTATCGGCTTACAGAACTATCAATAAAGTATTAATTGAAGATTTCAATACTCTGAAAACAACTGAAAAATACATGTTCACTTCAAGCCTGACGATAGCTAACAAAGCAAGAACTTTTACAGGTTCATTTTCCTTAAATAGTGACTATGGAACTATTCTAAGAGTAAGTTCAATTAAACCCAAAGAAACCCGCCATCTGACTCCGGAAATAATATTCAATAATCGTGGAGTCTATCCTATTGATTCCATGAGGATTGAATCTCAATTCCCCTTTAGCCTTGTGAAGGTCTCCAGAAAAATTAAAATTAAAGGGGAATTTCTGGTACTGCCGGCAGTCTACGATTGCAATCCGCCAAAGGCTTCAGGATTCGAACCAATGTTAGGTGGAACTTTCAGCGGGAAACATAAAACTCCCCATGGAAATGATTTTGCCGGAATTCGTCCTTTTCAGTCAGGCGACATGATGAAGCAAATACATTGGAAATCAAGCGCTAAAGGCTTGGGATTGATGGTTAAGGAATATACAGAAGAGCTGTCGGGTAAAATATCATTTATAATTGATTCAACTTTTGTTCAGCTATCAGACAATGAATCAATTACTGACTCTGCTATACGCGCTGCCGGTTCTCTTATCTTTGCTTCTCTTGATTCAAGTCACACAATTGAGATTCTCAATCTTAAGGAACAAATAATACACACTTATCAACCATTCTCAGACTCTGATATGATACTGGATTATCTTGCCAGGCTTGAGGTCTCAAAAAACCCTTATGAGATTGAAAAATTAAACAATTCCTTATCCCTTGTTTCAAAATCTTCATCATTGTGTTTTATCTTTTCTTTACTTAACAACAAAATATTAAACTGTCTTTATTATCTGGCTGAAAATGGCCGCGTCATCAATCTTTTGCTGCCCCATGAAAGTTTTGAATATAAGCGTGAAAATGAGAGAATATCGTCGCAAATAACTTCTCTCCTGTCCAGCAATGGAATTCAAATAAAATATTTTACAAAAGACTCTATTATTGCATGAGAAAATTTGAGGAACCATTAAATCTGCTTATCCTGACAGGACTGATATGCCAGGGACTCTTCAATGAAACTTATTTTGTAGTGGTAAGTTTTGTTTCAGGATGGTTTCTGTGTATTATTTTCAGGCAGCAAAAACAATTTATTCCCAAGACTTTGGAGTTTCTTATACTGCTTGCATCACTGTTATTATCTTTACAGTTTGCAGGCGCTGGAATCTTTTTGAAGTGTTTTTCTCTTGGAAACGGGTTGACCTCTCTTCAGTTGATGAGAATGCTGTGGCCCATAGATATAAGATCAAAATACTTTTCTACGGCAATTGCCCTTACTCAGATAGCAGTCGGAAGCCAGGTTCTCCTTGGTTATTCTTTTATCATTGCCATTGCAGCTGTTTTTCTTTTTCTGCCAAAAGTTCTTTACTCTCTTCATATGGAAGAGGAGAAGCATCCCTTTGATTTATTTTCCAGAAGTGGCTACTGGCTATTCAATCATAAAATTCACTATCTCTCAATTGCCGTAATAGCTATTTTGTTTTTCCTCTTCTTTCCCAGAATTAGACTTTTTAATACTCTTAATATTTACGGATTTGGAAAATCATCAGAAAATATAGAACCGACTTTGACCACCTCTTTTGGCGGTGAGTCTGGAGATCAGAAACTCATATTCAGAATATCAGGCGAAAATATAAGTTATCTTAAACTTTTTACCCTTGATACATTTGACGGTAATGTCTGGTCTCAAAGTCAGTCAAGTTTCAGAGCCCATTCCATTTTTACAGAAAAAACCAAACTAAATGATCCTAATTATAGAAAGGTAGAAATTGCCGACAATAGCTATTCGTCAAAATTTCTTCCCTCAGATGGTTATTTGTTAAAAGCAAAGGGGAACTTTTTCCTGAGTTCCTTTTTTAGTGAACAAGGCAATATTATGATTTCTGAAATGCCCAAACTTAACAATAAATATTACGAATATTTTTCCATTATTCCTGAGCCATATTTCAAATTGCTTCAAATAGATAAAATCAGATATACTCGTTATCCGGAAATTTCTGTAGAGATTAAAAGTTTTGTAGATAACATCCTAGGAGATGAGAAAATACCTGAAAAACAGGCATATAAACTAGAAAGCTACCTTAGATTCAATTTCACTTATGAATTAGGCAGCCCTGAACTGGATTCAAGAAAACCTATTGATGACTTTATATTTAATAGAAAGCGAGGCCATTGTGCAAGATTCGCATCTGCTTTAGCTCTTTTTCTTAGGATTAAAGGTATTCCAGCCAGAGTAGTAATAGGGTTTTACTCTAACGAGAAAAACGAATTCGGAGACTTTTATAATATTCGCAATTCTCACACTCACGCATGGGTGGAGGCTTTTTTCTCCGATAAAGGCTGGAAAATTCTTGACTCCACACCTCCTGACATGCGAGGGGGCTCGACTCTGGCAAATCTCCCTTTATTGACTGTATTAAATGACTTAATTGAGTATATATGGTTTTCTAAAATAGTTAACTTTACGGCAAGCGACCAGAATTTATTTTTTGGCGCTATCATAGAAACCATCAGGAACACTTCACATAGATTCAAAGCAAATTACATTGGAATAGCTCTAGCTATCATAATATGCATTTTACTAATGGTCATTTTTGTGCATAAGCTAAAAAAACTTTCTCTCCATTTCGCAGTGCGAGAAAAAAAGATCAAAGAGAGCATCAGATATGCCGAAAATTTTTACGGAAAAATGTTAAAGATTCTGGCTAAATATAAATATGTCCGTCAATCGTGTATGACTCCTTTTGAATTCGTCGATTCTCTGAAAATCAATAGGTTTCCGCAGATCGATTCAATTGAAAAACTCACAACTTATTTCTGTTTGGCTAAATACGGAGAAGTATCCCTTGGAAAAGAACAGAAGATTGATATCCATAAAACACTCGAAAGCCTTAAAAACGGAAAACCTGAATCCAGTCGATTCAAATAAACTTATTTAATCTTCACTCTGAATCCTATTAAGTTTTCGCCAAAATATTTTTAGTCCTAGAGTTAATAGAAAAACAAGAAAGAAAACTGCTTCATTTCCCAAGTCCTTTGGAAGCTCAATGTGAATAATTTTAATAGCAATATATAAAACGATAATATTTAAAAAAAAGTCAATTGTGCTGCCTATTATACAACCAGGAATATCAATAACTGTGAAAATAATCCAAGTCATTAAGTCAGCAAACAAAAATCCGGAAAAAATACTCAAAAGGAAATCGTTTTGCGATTTTTGAACATAATTCATGGTTATAAGAAATACTATATAAAAAAATGCTCTGCATAATGTCTTAGCGATATTCATAAATGGATGAACTATCAGTATATTATTTATTAAATTTAATAATAATACTATTTAAGTATATTTGTTATATAAGAATTTGATTATCATCGACTTTATTTCCCATTTATTTAAAGTGGTTTAATGTTATAATTTTCATACTGTCAATTTCTTAAATTATTGACTATTCTTAGCTCCGCTGTTATATTCACCATAGCGTTTTATCGTATAAAATTTAAAAATCGATAGGGTAGCAATGAAAATCCTAGTTATCAACGCGGGCAGTTCTTCACTAAAATTCACAGTATTTAACTTTTCATGGTTGGGAAAACAGACAGTCCTGGCATCAGGACAGGTAGAGTGCATAGGTCTTCTGACGGCATCACTTATTTACACCAAAACAGGGAAAGCCAAAGTAAAAACTGAAATTCCTCTCAACGAAGAGAGACTCTTGACAAAAAAATATATCAATCATTCAGAAGCTCTAAAAGTTGTTTGTGATAAACTTTTAAACAAAGATGACGGAGTAATAACAAGTATCAACGATATCCTTGCTATCGGGCACAGAGTAGTACATGGCGGGGAGAAAGCAACAAGACCGGTCATTATAGACGAAAAAATTAAGGAGCTCATCGTAGAGTGTACTCATCTGGCTCCATTGCACAATCCAGCTAATCTTGCAGGAATAACAGCATGTGAAGAGACTTTTCCAGGAGTTCCGAATGTAGCTATATTTGACACAGCCTTCCATCAGACTATGCCTCCTGAATCTTATCTTTATGCAATACCTTACGAACTCTATGAAAAACATGGCTTCAGGCGTTATGGTTTCCATGGCACATCTCACCATTATGTAGGTAAACAGACAGCAAAGTATTTAAAAGTAGCTTTTGAAGAACTGAAGCTCATTACATGTCACTTGGGCAATGGCTGCAGTATGGCTGCCATTGACAAAGGAGAAGTAGTTGAAACCTCTATGGGAATGACCCCTCTTGAAGGGCTTGTAATGGGAACTAGGTGCGGAGATATAGACCCGGCTATCCCCATGGCTCTTGTAAATGATTGTGGGATGGCTCCAAGAGACGTTGATATCCTCCTTAATAAGAAAAGCGGTCTTTATGGCCTAGCTGGAATAGGCACTGGAGATATGCGTGATGTAATCCAGGCTGCAGAAAAAGGAAATAAACAAGCTGAAATAGCTAAAAATATATTTATCAGAAGGATTGTTAAATATATTGGAGCCTATTATACAATGTTAGGTGGATCAGATGCGATAGTTTTTACTGGAGGAATAGGCGAGAACAGTGCTCCGATAAGAGCTGGTGTGGTAAATATGCTCGAAGCTCTCGGCTCATGTTTGGATCCGGCAGCTAACCAGGGATGTACAGGTTCAGCAGCAGTTATATCTACAAAAGACAGCAAAATGAAAGCTATAGTTATGCCCACTAATGAGGAATTGATGATAGCTACGCAAAGCGTCGAACTGCTCCTAGAAGAAGGTAAGCTTAAAGTAGTCTCGGTCTAAACTAACAAATTTTCAACTTAAAATACGGGAGGCACAACTATGTCGATAATGGACAAAATAATTGAAAAAGCAAGAGCTAAACAGAAAAAACTTGTTTTGGCTGAAGGGCACGACCAGAGAGTAGTAATAGC
Organism: Lentisphaerae bacterium GWF2_38_69; assembly: GCA_001803205.1. Lineage (GTDB taxonomy): Bacteria > Verrucomicrobiota > Lentisphaeria > Victivallales > GWF2-38-69 > GWF2-38-69. The sequence continues at coordinate 24,855 of MHBE01000017.1, forward strand.
AGCAAACAAAATAATTGAAAAAGGTATTGCTAAGTCTGTGATTGTCATTGGAACTGAGGCTGAAATCAGTAAATCTTGTAAAGATGCAGGGATTACTGAAAGAAAATTCACTTCCTACGATCATCTCACTTGCCCTAAAATGGTTGAATATGCTAAAATCCTTCAACAGTTCCGAGCTGAAAAAAAGAAAGATATCACTCTAGAAAAAGCCATTGAAACACTTAAGCAGCGCATATTCTTCGGAGCTATGCTGCTTAGAATAGGTGAAGTTGATGCATTGGTAGCTGGAAGCATAGCTTCAACCGCAGATATGCTAAGGGCAGCTTTTATGATAATAGGAACAACTCCCGGCATAAAAAGCGCAAGCAGTGCATTCCTTATGGATCTTGCCTCTCCTTCTCCTGGCGGAGAATCTACACTGCTTTATTCTGATGGCGCAGTGATTCCTGACCCTGATTCGGCGACTCTTGTTGACATCGCACTGGCTACAGCAAAAACTCATCTCTCGCTGATTGGAACAACACCAAAAATCGCTTTCCTTTCTTTTTCTACTAAGGGAAGCGCAGAACATCCGTTGATTGATAAAGTTCGCACAGCTACTGAAATGTGCAAAGCAAAAATAGCTGAACTTAAACTGGACTATCTGGTTGACGGGGAACTCCAGGCAGATGCGGCTCTGGTTCCTAAGGTTGCGGCTTCGAAGGCTCCGGACAGCCCGTTAGCAGGAAATGCTAATATTTTGATTTTCCCTGATCTAAATGTAGGAAATATCTGCTATAAGATTACCCAGCGACTTGCAGGCGCAGCTGCAATCGGACCAGTCCTTCAAGGTCTGGCAAAGCCTATGAGCGATCTTTCCAGAGGCTGTTCTGCAGACGATATAGTTGGGACTGCAGCAATGGTTATCTGCCAGGCTCAATAATCATAATAACTCGAGAAGGTAGCTGATTAATTCAGCTACCAATCTATCTCACCATTGTACATGCCATTCTGCCTGCGACAGTATGGGAAAATTGATAGTATCTTGTAATGGCTTTAAGGATAAAGTTTTTCATTGAAAGAAATTTCAGTAAATCATCACCTTCCTTTTATATTGAGAGACTATGGACTTTGTTCTTATCCTAATTTTACGCCTCGTCAGCTAAATTTATTGGTTTTATTGAGTCTGTTTAAGCCCGATTAATTTTTGTTCAAGGAAAAACATTACCAAAACTGATGTTCAAATTGGGGTTCTGGAAGGTCTCCGAGTTGATGATAAAGTGCGGTCTCTATGACTTCATAAGACCTATACCCAAATGCCTTCCGAACCATCGTGTTAATCTTATAATTTAGCCCTTCTACTATGCCGCTGTTATACTGTTTTTTAGCCTTAAACCAATTTAGAATCAAATCTCGATGTCTTTGAAGCATCATGGAAATATCCTTCATTGGTTGCAATCTGGATCTATTAGCCTTGTCGCACCAGGTGTCAAGAAACTTCCTCGCCCAGGGTGGACTTTTATACTCCCAGAATAACTGGAATTGCTCTTTAAGCAGATACGCTCTTATTACGCCTATATTCATTTTGAGGAGATCTTTGAGTTTAAAGCGTTCTTTGTCTGTAAGATTAGAAGGCCTTTTTAAAAAGCACCAGCGGGAGTGCTTTAGTACAGGAGGAGTTCCCTCTTTTCTGAGCTTTCTGGCTTCCTCTGCCCTGATTTTATCAATAGCTTTGCTGAACTTCTGCATGATATGAAACCGGTCGAGAATATGTATTACGCCGGGAAGTCGTTTTGCTGCTACTTTGATGTATGCTTTCCACATATCACTGCATAAGAATCTAATACCATGGCAAAAGCCATTTTGAGCTTTCTCCATCTCATCGAAGAAACTGTTGAAGGACTTGATAGTCCTGTCTCTGCCCACCCAGAGCAGTCTTCTTGCCGAGCCGTTAAGCTGATACACTACTGTTAGATATTTATGTCCCTTCTTCCATTGTATTTCGTCAACTCCTATGGCATCAACTCCATCAGGTGACCTATGTTCAAGTCCATAAGAGACAGCAAATTCTACTGCTCTTCTTACAGTATCCCAGCATGTTCTGTATCTTTCAGCAACAGTTTTCCATGAAAGCAGCTTTGCCCAGTCTGCAAGAAACCACCTGAAATGAATAGTGATATTGTTTTTGCCGTCGCCCCAGGGAACTTTTTCAACCTTGATGCCGCAACTTGAACAATTAACTCGTCTCATGCTGTATTCAAAAAAACACTTTAACCCCCAGAATGGAATGAACTCAAAGAACCTTACAGGAAGCCTGTCATAAGAGGGGAATTTCTTCCCGCATCCGGAACAAATTCCCCTTGATCCCTTTCTTGCTTCAAATGTAAATATGCCTTTTTCCTGTTTACATATCCTGCATCCTGTTATTATAAATCCCTTGAAATTGCAGAGTTGTCTGATTACTGTTTTCAAGCGCATCGTAGGTATTCCTTTTTCTTTTAGTAGTTGAAATCCGAAATATCTATTATGCGCTACTTTCTTTTATTTCCTGCTCCTAATAAAATTTTCCCCTTTTTCAAAAAATCAGTCTTGTCTGTAGACGAGAACCGCATTTATTGCTGGCTTTGAAAAGGGGATAAAAATGCCGCAAACATACCTACTCTTACACTTCTCTTTGATCCATGAATTCTGCTGAAGAGCCAAAAAATATTACTAGAAACTTATAGCTTGCAGGAAAAACCCAAGCCAACGGAACAAGAATGTTTATAGCATTTCTTCCTCTTTCTTTTGATACTTCCATAATGAAGCCTTCTTCTTCCTCGTTAAATTTATACATCTGATTGTAAATAACAGGAATGGAAAGAAAGACGCTTCCGGTAGTAAAAGCAATTAAAGCAGCTGGCATGACGAAATGGAAAAATCAGCTGAATCTCATTTTGCTTATGCTCGTCAAAATCACAGGATAAATTACCATTGGAATAAAAAGCAAGTAAAATATTGAAGCCATAATATAAAGTAGTACTCCTTTGAACTGCATATAACTCATGGTTCCGAATGTAAAAGTCGCCATTACCAGTACACCCAATGGAAGCATCATCATTAGATAGTTATTAATTTTATTCATAACCGATGCCCAAACTTCTGAAGACTTAACTAATTCGATCTTGTTTTCATGATTTATCAACGCTATCCCAATGAGTATGCAGAAAATAACTATTGCCGGGATAAAACCATTTGCCAAAGAGTTGAAAGGATTGGAAGGAATAAACATTTCATAGAAATTAATGCCTCCTGCTTTATTAAAATTGCCTGGATGGAAGAAACTGCTTCGGAGAACATCAGGAAAAGAAAACTGAAGACCTATTGCATAGAAAATACTTATTACCCATAGACGAATAAGAACTATACTGCCTTTCTTCCAAAGTCTTTTAGCCCGATCTTTAGTTAACGCACCTATAGAATGAACAATACTGAAAACCATAAAAGGAATAATAGCTGTCTGGAAGAGCTTTATAAACATTGTATTGAGAGGATCTAATACGCTGCATTTGTCTCCGAAAAACATTCCAATGCAAAAACCAGCTGCCGTGGATATATATATTTTATAACTTAGGCTGCACTTTTTATATGATGTAATTATTGTCATATGTAATTGAACATAAACTTTTACTTAATTTTATGTGATTTGAAGCAATGTCATACCTGAAAATTATTTAAATGCTTTCTCAGGCTCAAGTCTAGTAGGTGGGCATGGATATCGCTCGTTCTATAAACAAGAACGACCAGCCACTTGAAAGAATTTATAATTGGAATTGGTGGATTTAAAACAATTAATTGTTATCGCGAAGATAAAATAATTTTCTCAAATAAACACCTTCCTGTCTTGATATATTTTTTATCAATGAGATAAAGTTATTCCACCTATGCTGTTGATTTCATCCTTGCCGTACTCTATATTCATCATCATTGTATAGCCCCTGTTTGGATAGTTTTATCATACTTAGTTATTACTGACATAATAATTTACTATTTAACCCAAATTTTGCAGTTGGCTAATGAGCCGTAAATACAAGGAAACAATATGAAGCTGTGGTAACCACTGCAATTAGAAGTTGACGAAGTAGTTATGGTTCATTAACCAACCCCCTCTGTGGTTTTAATTTTATAAATAAAAGAATATAAATATCTCCACCTGCAATACAGTTGGAACAATATGGAAATAAAACACTTAAATATATTTATAAAATTTAAATGCAAATTTTGGATTTAATGCTTTATATACCTTTTAATAAAGGAACTTGATGATGTTTTTGCATGTATCTTCTAGATTAGAATTTGAACTGAGTTCCCCTACTCCATTTATATTTATTCTTCGCCCCAGGAAAAATGATTCATCTCAGATAATCAAGAAAGAAGAACTAAAAATACATCCACGCAAAAAGATATTTGAATATATAGATGGATTTGGTAACCGGTGTCAGCGCATTAATGCTCCTAAAGGAAAATTCAGCATTGCATCTAGTGCTGATGTAATAACTTCAGATGATGTAGATATTTTTTTTGACGCCCCATTTGAAGCAATACAAAATCTGCCAAACAAGATAATACCTTTTTTACTGCCAAGCCGATATTGTGAATCAGACAGGTTAGAACAACTCGCAGAAAGTATTGTAGAGGATTCCCAATCCGGATATCCTCAGGTTTTTCGCATTTGTGAGTGGGTACGCAATTATATAAATTATTATCCTGGCTCAAGCTATATCCCCATGACAGCAATTGAAGTTAAAGATCAGGGCTTTGGGGTTTGCCGTGACCTTGCACATCTTTGTATAGCACTCTGCAGAGGAATAAATATTCCGGCTAGGATTGCTGTAGGTTACCTTTATAAATTAGAACCTATGGATCTTCATGCCTGGTTTGAGGCATATGTAGGAGGAAGATGGTATACTTTCGATCCTGTCCTTCCTTCACCACAGGGCGGCAGGATAGTTACTGCTTATGGGCGTGATGCTACAGATGTTGCAATATACACTAACTTTGGACCGCCTATAAACTACAGTACTTTAGAAACCGATGTAACTCTGATAGAGGATTAGCCTGTAATACCTGAATTCAGTCGTTTACTGTTTTTATTCTGAGCAATGGTTTCAATAGCTTAATGTTTTTAACAAAATGATACGAGCGCTTATTTTTGAGCCAATGTTAACGCGTCCAGATCTGGACTGATCCTCTGGATTACTTTTATGCTGCCACCCCTAGCCCTTGCTTGGAAGAGGTCATAGTTTGTGACCAGTTATTCTTCTTGACTGATGCTAGAGAATTAGTGATGCACTGTTAACATTATTATCTAGTAGGCTATTCTTAATACTGGAATCACCTGAATTTCGAATTGTCGCCTTTATGGTTTGCGTTCTCTAAAAGAGATAGGAATTCAGGTTTTTTTATTTAGGCCATACTTGAATATAGACTTCTTTACTGCTAATAAATTTCCTATAATCAATAGTATCTGACTTTTTTTGAATTTTGCGGCTAATTATACTGCAAATATAATCTGCCATTTGTAAGAGGTTATTTAAATGCGATTCCTGCATCTTAATTTTCTTTACCATCTCATGGTCAATTTCTGCTTTAGTCCGTAAGTATTTACCTAGCTGAGAACGAAAGTCATAATCACCACTTTTGTCTATAACTACAATAGCGTGCCTTAGATAAGGTTTAATATTTTCAAAGACTAATCGGCAAGCGTATTTATATAGTGATTCTTTATGCTTAAACCCTTCTCTATATAATTTCTCGGGATCTTTGTTTATTGCTATCCCTGCACCCTTCTTGATTCTTTCATCCGGTACTCAAGGCTTTGCGACTGCTTCTTACGGTATTTTGCTTTAGCTGCTCTGAGACTTGCCTGGCGACATTCCTCATCCCAACAGTAGTGCTGTGCATAAGGTTTGAACTTTCCTAGCCTGAAATACCTGCCGCAGTTTCTGCATCGCTTTTCCTTCCTTTTCATAGGCTATCAATCCTGAAAATTGTTAAGAAAAAGGAAGAAGATAGGTTTTATTGAATTATCTCGGAAGAATATGAAGAAAATTGATTAAAAAAGAACTTTTAAGAAGATCTCAGAAGAAAATATTCGGAATTCCATGTTGCTAGAATTTCCGGGGTTTCAAATTGTTGCCGTCACTTTTCGAGCAATTCATTGACAAAAAGGTTTTGAGTTATGAGTGAAAATGTCTAATACTGGAAGTCTAAAGCGAAGCTTATTTCCAAACCGCTTATTGACGCTGATATGCACTGATAAAATACTTAGTGAAAATCAGTGCAGATAAGTCGTTAGAATGATTTGTTTTATCGTTCGTGTCTGTTCTTGAACTAATAAACCTCATCATGAGTTCCTATACTTACAAGCATGATCGTATCTTCAATCATGATAAAATAAAGCATGATCCTGTAAGCCGCGTTTATGGATACGCTGTAAAATTCCGATAAGTTGCCCTTCAGTTTGTGGAGTCTGAGCGAAGGATGAGAGGGATTTGTTTCAAGTAATAAAAGAGTTTTATAGTATTGCCTGACAAGATGAGGATTTTTCTTCAGGAATTTGCCGGCTGACTTGGTATATTGCTTATTTGTAATCAGTTTCGGCATATCCCAATTCCTTCATATGTTCGTCAATATCCATTTTGTTTACATTGCCGTTTCTGTAATCCTCTTTCGCCTGCCTGAGGGCTTCGTGCAATTCCATTTCCCGGAGTTCGTCATACCTTTCCACAGGCATGATTATGAATTTTCTTTTTCCCCTTACGGAAATAAGAGCCTCGGAATCTTTTTTCAGGACTTTTTCGATAATTGAAACTCCTTTTGTTTTCAGCTCGTTCGCAGTAATAACCATAGTATTCCTCCATTATTAATAATACTGTTAATAGTACTATAAATAATACTCTTCTCAAGTTATATGCTAGCATAATTACCATGCAATTTGTTGATTTCTTCACGAAGGTTACAACTCCTGTATTCTCTGTGCCCTCGTGGTAAGAAGGTTTTGGGTTTTGAGTTATGAGTTTTAAGTGAAAGCGCCTAAAGCAGATTAGTGCTTAGAAGGATTTGTTTTATAATTCGTGTTTTTCGAGCAATTCGTTGATAAAAAAGTTTTGGGTTTTGAGTGTTAGGTTTTGGGGGTTGAGAGATTCCATGCATTACTCAGAAGTTCCCTGTTCGGATAAGAAGATAGCCTCCTGAATATATCCTAAAGAACTGTTATATATTCCTTGATATTGATAATTATAGAGGTGTACTATGTTGGCAGTCGTGAAAAAACCCCATATTGAGCTGTCAATAAACGGGGATTAAACAGAACATTATAAGCGATTACGAAAGAGGCAAGAGAAAAATCAGCCCGGCAGCATCCGAAAAGCTCTACAGCGTTTTAAAGTAATGGCTGCTTTGGAATCCTTATGAGGCACATATTTTAATGAGTTCCTGATCATGGGAACTATGCAAAGCTGAATTTCAGCCTTTGGAAATACCGCATTTATAGCCTCTGGAAAACCCTTAAGCCCGTCTATGCAGGCTATAAGTATGTCATTGACTCCGCGGTTCTTAATCTCAGTTATGACATTGAACCAGAACTTGGCTCCTTCAGATTCGGCTATCCACATACCCAACAATTCCTTACGCCCTTCCATATTTACACCTAAAGCAAGATAAACAGCCTTGTTTTCTGTCTGTCCACTTTCTCTGCTTTTGACCATTATTGCATCAAAAAATACTACAGGATAGAGCGAATCCAAAGGTCTGTTCTGCCACTGTTTTACATCTTCTATAACTGCATCAGTAGCATCAGGAATCTTGACCTAATATTTGACTATGACCATTTAGACAAAATTCAGAAAACCTTCGGGGAAGTCTATTTTAACCCTCTGTTTTTAAGTTGAGGCTAATTTGTTGAAGATAATGGATATTAATATTATGTTTATCTTAATATTTCTTTAACTCTGCCGATTTCGCCTGTTGTAAGGCGGACTTTAATTCCGTGGGGATGACTGGAAGAGTTAGTCAGGATATCTTTAACAATTCCCTGCGTCAGAGTTCCGTTTCGCTGGTCTTTTTTCAGAACGATTAAAACTTCTGCTCCTAGTTCAATCTCAGATCTGTTATTCCCATTCATAAAATCTTATCCTCACTATCTTTTGGCAAAGCTTTAAGTATCTTGTCAAAATCGGATTCAAAGAGTCTGTCCTGGACAATTCTGTATTTTTCGAATTCGCTTTCAGCAAAAGACTTTGCAAGCTCTGCGCTTACCTTACCAGGATTATCCAGTATGTCTCTCTCATTAAACTTCAGGAAAGCATCCAGCTTCTCAACCCAATCACTCATGTACATAACCTGTCTCTTCATTGCCTGCATCTCTGCATAATCCAGATACATGCTTACAATGCGATTTAATCCATCAAGTTCTTTTTCGTCGAGGTAGTTCTTGGCTATAGACACATCGTTTTTTCTTATTATGCCTTTTGGAGCGTTTTTCCATGAAGTCAAACCCATGTTTTGTTTGTCACTGCTGGCTCTTGAATAGACTATCTCAGCAACTGTCTGTCTGCTGATAGCCCAGTGAAGTTTATTTTGAACGGTGGCAAAAAATAATTGAGTTTCTCTACTGTTTTTATCATAGTCAGAGCTACACTGTAAATATATGTCGGTAATCTTCTGGTAAAACCTTCTTTCGCTCGACCGTATGTCGCGAATACGCTCAAGCTGTTCATCAAAATAATCTTTTCCGAATATGTTATCAGGATTCTTAAGCCTTTTATCATCCATGGCAAATCCTTTGACAATATACTCTTTCAGGATTTTTGTGGCCCATATTCTGAAGTGAGTAGCTCTAGTAGAATTAACTCTGTATCCTACGGAAATTATTGCGTCAAGATTGTAATATTTTACACCTTTAGTCTGTGTCTTCTCTTCAATAGCTCCATGCTTAGTGGTATGTTCCAAAATGGAACTAACCACATTTTCATCAAGTTCTCCGCTATCAAAGATATTCTTAAGATGTTTTGTTATGGCTGGTCTTTGGACTCCAAAAAGTTCAGCTATTTGACCCTGAGTTAGCCATATAGTTTCATTCATTAAGAATATTTCGACTATGACATCCCCGTTTGGAGTTGTATAGAGCAGGAATTCTGTAGCGCCTTTTTTGATTAAACTATTTTTTTTCTTTTTATTATTGCTCATCTCAGAATCTCCGAGTTAAAAGGTTAAAATGAAAAGGTATCCACTTTGCGATTTGCTGATAAAATTTATCAGCCACAGATTTCATTGATTAAAACGGATTATAATCATATTTGAGACACAAAATCTTGTGTCTCTACCTACATATCCTGTATTCTTCCGCATTCTCTGCGTCCTCTGCAGTGAAAATCTTTTTAACCGCTGAGATAACCTCGAGTTACGCAGAGAAATACTTGTTAAACATAAAATTTCTGTGTTCGCTTTATTTCGCGATCACCTTCAATTTGAACTATTAAGAAATCCTTAATAGTTGAAGATTCATTCACCTATCCTTCATCATATATGCTTGGCAAAGCAACAGGAATATCAAACTCAGTTATGACCTGGGTGAGGTTATTCACATCCCAACCAGCTAACTTGAGCTTTTTATCGATTAATTCTTTTCTGGTTTCTGCTTCGTTCTTCATATTTAATATGGTTTTCTAATTTTACCAAATGACTTTGATGTTTTTATATTCAGTAAAGATCTTATCGGCAGTAACTATTTTCATGTTATTTATTGCTGCTGTAGCAATTATTATCCGATCAAATGGGTCTCTATGAATTTCAGGAAGTTCAGCAGTATAGACTGCTATTGACTTTGTTACCGGAAGAATCGTCAGTGAATATTGAGAACAAATTTCATCTGTCCATTTATCAAAAGCAATAGGCAACTCTAATCTTCCCTTTTTCGCTTTAATGCCAATCTCCATAAAAGTTACAGGAGACACAGCTAAAGCATCCGAATAACGGTTCAATAAATCCAGAGTTTCAATAGAAAATAATTCTCTATTGCTATCCAGCCAGAGCAAAGCGCAAGTGTCGAGAAGGATCATAAGCAACCCTGCGGCAAGTCTTCTTCATCTAATGGCTCTGTAGGGTTGTATTTAAGTTTTACAGCCAGTTTTTTATTCGGCTTAGGTAAACCTTTCTTAGCTTTTTTTAAAACTGAATGAATTTCTGCCACTGGATGACCGCTTCGACATACAAGAATAGTTTCGCCGTCTTTTTCAACAGCTCCAAGAAGAGTAGAAAACCGTGTTTTAGCCTCGTGCGTATTAACTGTAATCATAACTATTTCCTTTAAACTTAAAGTTAGTCCTACTTAGTCTAATATTTAGTATATTTGAATCAAATATTTTTTCAATTCACAAGAATAATCTTCGTTATAATCAACTCAATAGGAGGAACCATGAGTATCACTATTCTCAGAAATGACATAATAGAGGCTCAAAGGCCGCAGGCGGAAGACTGAACTTACCCAAAAACAGCTTGCCAAAAAAACAGGGATCAAACAAAACATCATCAGCGATTACGAAAAAGGCAAGAGAAAAATCAATCCTGAAGCTTCTAATAAGCTTTACCGCGTACTAAAATAAAAATCAGCCTATTTAAACTCAGCTCAAGTTTTTGCTGTGGCGAAATAAAAGAAAATGCATTCTTCAATATTATGAATTGAAAGCCAATTGAGGAAGTCTATAATAGTGAGCTGTAACTAACTGACTAACAATCTCCAGAATCGGAATAAAAACAATGAACCTCAATACATTGAGAAGCACCCAGATAATCATACTTGGAATTTGTATTGCTGCTGCGACTATAGCATCCAGCTTTATAATTTCTCACGGACTGTACAGAATCATGAAATTCAGAGATGAACAAATTACTGTTACCGGATCAGCCCAAAAAGAGATTAAAAGTGATTTTTTAACATGGAATTGTTCTTTTTCAGTAAGAAGCCAAAGCATGATTGATGCGTACAAGAAGCTTACTGAAGATCTTCCGATAGTAAAAGAATATCTTCTTTCCAAAGGCATAAGTGAAAATGAAATTGTAGTCTCACAAACTATTACAACTACTCTCTTTAAGAAGAATGAAAAAGGCAACGACACAAATGACATACAAGGGTATTTGCTAACTCAAAATATAGAAATCAGATCGACAGATGTTGACAAGGTTACTGAAATTTCCAGGGAATCCACCGAACTGCTGAACAAAAATATAGAGTATGTTTCATATGCTCCTCAGTATATCTACACAAAACTTGATGGACTAAAAGTGGAAATGCTTGCAGAAGCCAGCGAAAATGCAAAACTCAGGGCTCAGAGCATGCTTAATGCTACCGGCAACAAGATTGGAGTAATGAGATCGGCTAAAATGGGAGTGTTTCAGATTACGCCACTGACTTCTACAGATATATCTGATTACGGAATCAATGACACGACATCTCTTCACAAGAAAGTTATGGCTGTTGTTTCTGCGAGTTTTGCCATACAATAGCCTTCAAGATCTTGAGAATAAACCTATCTTCTTAACAATCAAACACCTGATTTTCCTAAAATGACAGATACCATCAGACAAAACATAACTATCATATCAAAAGAACTTAGCATATCCAATTCTCAGGCAAGTGCAGTAGTAAAACTCCTGGACGAAGGAGCTACGGTTCCATTTATAGCAAGGTACAGAAAGGAAGCAATAGGGGCTCTTGACGAAACAGTTATTTTAAGAATTAAAGACAGAGTTGAACAGCTTGCGGAACTGGATAAAAGAAGAAATGCTATTCTGAAATCTCTCTCAGAGCGAAACTTGCTGAATAAAGAGATAGAAAGCCAACTTTTTAATGCTTCTTCTCTTATAGAATTAGAAGACATTTACCTTCCATATAAACCCAAGAAAAGAACAAGAGCCGCAATTGCAAGAGAAAAAGGGCTGGAAGAATTAGCTGATATAATTTTCAGTCAGCTTTCTGCAGATATTTATAATGAGGCAAAAAGATTTATCAATCCAGAAAAGGGGGTTATCAGCATAGAAGATGCGATTGAAGGGGCAAAAGATATCGTTGCTGAGAGAGTTTCAGAAAATATTGAATGCAAAAATGAACTAAGACAGCTTTTCAGAACAAAAGGAGTTGTCTATTCAAAACTTCAAAAATCAAAAGAAGAAGAAGCTGCGAAATTTGAAGACTATTTCGAATATGATGAAGAGGTAGCTAGAATCCCTTCCCATAGAATCTTAGCAATATTCAGAGGAAACAATGAAGGATTTCTTTCAATAAAAGTCAGAATCCCTGAAGAAACTGCAATGAAAGTTATGAGCAAGTGTTTTTTAAAGAATAACACTCCTTCAGAAGAACAGATGAAATCAGCGCTTGAAGACTCATATAAAAGGCTTCTCCTCCCGTCAATTGAAACAGAAATCCTGAATGAGCTTAAGGAGCTTGCTGATACTGATTCAATCAAGATATTTGCCAGAAACTTAAAAGAGCTTCTCCTGCAGCCTCCCCTCGCCAGTAAAAGAGTCATGGCTTTAGATCCGGGATTCCGCACGGGCGTTAAACTGGTATGCCTCGGAAAGTGCGGAGAACTGTTGCATTTTGATACTATTTATCCTTTCAATTCTACTTCTCCTCAGTTAAAAGATGCAGAAGTCAAGATTAAAACATATTGCAATAAGTTCTCGATTGAAGCAATAGCTATAGGGAATGGAACAGCAGGAAAAGAAACCGAAACATTTATTCGCTCTTTAGGCATTTCTAAAGAAATAATAATTGTTATGGTCAACGAGTCGGGCGCTTCGATATATTCAGCTTCAGAAACAGCCAGAAAGGAGTTTCCAAATCATGATATTACCGTCAGAGGGGCAGTCTCTATAGGCCGCAGACTCATTGATCCCCTGGCTGAATTAGTTAAAATCGATCCAAAATCCATAGGCGTAGGTCAATATCAGCATGATGTTGATCAGCAAAAACTGAAAAAAGAACTGGGCAATATTGTTGAAAGCTGTGTAAACTCAGTCGGAGTAGACCTTAATACGGCCAGCGCCGAACTGCTTGAATATGTATCAGGTTTGGGGCCGGTATTGGCAAAGAATATAGTGGACTATAGAGATAAAAACGGCCGATTCTCCGCGAGAGATGAATTAAAGAAAGTTTCTCGGCTTGGAGCTATGGCATTTCAGCAGTCAGCTGGCTTTTTAAGAATTCAAAATGCTGAAAACCCGCTAGATGGATCTGCTGTACATCCTGAGAGTTATTACATAGTTGAAAAGATGGCGTCGGATGCAGGCTGCAATGTAAAAGACTTAATCGAAAAACCACAACTGAGGAAAGCCATTGATTTGAAACATTACATAACTGATCAAACAGGTTTGCCTACTCTTCAGGATATAATGTCTGAACTCGAAAAACCTGGACGGGATCCTAGGAAAAAATTTGAAGTGTTTTCCTTTACTGAAGGCATTAATAAAATTGAAGATCTTAAAATTGGTATGACTCTTCAGGGAATCGTCACAAATGTAACAAGGTTTGGAGCTTTTATCGATATTGGAGTCCATCAGGACGGGCTGCTTCACATAAGCGAAATGGCCGATCGTTATGTCGCAGATCCTAACGAAATTTTAAAAGCTCAGCAGAAGGTAAAGGTAAAAGTCTTAGGTATTGATCTCAAAAAGAAAAGAATAAGCCTGTCAATGAAATCAAAACCAGCTTAAACGGATAAAATCCTAGACAAAAGAGTTTCTTGAGACATTTCTGGGATTATCAAATTCAATTTATAATATATAAAAATCAAATTTTGTTGTTTTTAAAACAATGGTCTATCGACTATACTAATTTTTATATTTAAATCATACGACAAGTTTTTCTATCAAGGAAGGAGACTTTTAAAATGATTGCTGAACTAATTGCTTTTGCTATGAGTAACTTTACTCTTACATTTGTTATTGTCGGTCTGATTATTTCTATTGTTCTTATTTTATATAAAATTAAAAATATTTCTCATAAAGTTGTTATTGAATATCTTTTTTCATATTTCCTGTTATTTAGCATTGGATTTAGTTTTATATATAATTTTATTTTTCACACATTTTTTGCTGAAATGGCCGCAGCCTTTATTGGGTGGGCTAACAGTCCATTTCAGTATGAAGTAGGTTATGCAAGCCTTGGCATAGGTATTGCAGGTTTGATTGCGTTTAAAGCTGGCGTAGGATTCAGAGCTGCTACCGTAATCATTCCGGCTTTTTTTCAATTGGGAGCCGCAGGCGGGCATATTTATCAAATGGTAGTTGCTCATAACTTTGCGCCGGGAAATGCAGGTATCATGTTCTGGTCTGATCTTTTTCTTCCAGCAATTGGATTCATTTTATTGTTTTTACAGTATAAAACTCAAAAAGAATCCATGCATACTAAAAAATAGTGTGCTGTTAATTATTGCGCACTAACTTCTATTATGTTAACAATATCCTAGCCTCAATAAGATTCCCTTTTCTCTCATTTCCTCTTCTGTCAATGCTATTTTGATCATTATGAGATTCTCCTTCTTACTTTATTTTGAGGAAACCCTACATATATTTAGCGGCAATACAATTCTTGCCCTGCTTTTCAATATTATAATTCATGGAATTATTTAATTATTCGATAATTACTATCGAATAATTAGTTAAAGCTACCATTGCCAATTTATAGCATAAATGTTTTCATCTCCTATACTCTTCTTTAGATCATACTTAAAATAAGGAGCGTTGCGATGAAAAAACATAAATTGATATTGAGTTTTGTTTTTCTGGCCATCTTCGGAGGAACACTTTATTCAGATGCCCCGCCCATAAGAGTAAATGTATATAACCATACGAATGATGAAGTCTATATATATTTGGACAATACGACGGTTACCGATCTGACAGATACGAGCATAGACAAAAAATTCCTTGGATTGGATCCAAATAAATATAACGGAAAAAAGCCATACTCTTTTTCATGTTCAGCCATAGACAGCGGAAATCTTCTGTTTGTGATTCCTGATGTGACTTCAAATATAGTAACAGGCAGCACTATCAAACCTTCAGCTACAGGCAATTCAATATCTGGCTTCATCGAATTCTCATACATTTCGACAGCAAAAGGACAACAGACGGTTTATTGGGATGTAAGCAATGTTGATAATGTCGGGCTTCTTTGCGGCGTGAAACTCAAAGACGAAGGAAATAAGAATCAGGTTCAGACTTTCGGATATAACGCTTCACAGTGTGAATTTTTGGGGCACCTGATAAAAGCTTGTAAGTTAAATGGAAGATCTGCAGCCTACGGAACATGCCATTCAAAAAAAACACCACCCTTGATTTATCATTTTCTTCGCGGGCCTACTATCTGTCCCGAATCTTACGATAAAATGTATCAAGAGTATCTGGATAAACTAATAGATAGTGGAACAATGGTTACTTTTACCACAGATGACCTTAGCACAAACAAATCCTATATCCCTGATTCGCATGGAACAAAATGGATTCCTACAAAGTTTATTGGCAATTTCTGCCCTCCGACAACTATGAAAAGCCCGGACGGCACTAAGATTTCCGATGTTATTTTATTACTTAAAGCTATACCTAATGACGATATGCCCAGTAAGGAATTCACAAGCCCTGTTCATATTTATATAATCACCACAGCTTTAAATTCAGAAAATATTGTAAAGGGAGATAGTAAAGGAGGTGTATATGTTTATGCAGATTCCGCTATCTGCGATTCTCCAGTAAACAAAGATGTAAATTTAAACTGGGTTGGAACCGATTCTTCAAGTACAACTCGCTTTCAGCAATGGTGCGATACTGTCATGTCAAGAGGTCTGATCTGCTCATTGAATTGCGGTGAAATTTCAGATACGGGAATGGCTTATGACAATATGGATCCATCAACATATTCACCCAGATGCCAAAAGGAATTCTCAAATCCCTATAATACCTTCATAGTCAATAATTCAAATTCATATGGAATGGCCTATTCGGATGCGGCTCATTCAAAGGTACAGTATGTGACTACACCGAATGTAACTGCTGATGTCCATATTTTCGGTTCCAATGACCCTACTATTAGATACTTCTACAATACTAAACCACCTGTACCGCTGCCGCCTCCTACCGTTCCTCCTCAAATAGAAGTAAATCTGGCTGGAGGTTGTGGCAGTCTAGCACCTGTTGTCTACGATGGAACGACATTATCTACTGGCATGCCTGTAAATGCTCTTACAGGATGGCACAGAGTATATTTTGGCGATAGTTCCCTTAATCAATGGATATGGGTGAAAATTGATTCCACTGGAGCTAATGTATCGGGAGGTGCCGGATGCTTTAATCAAAAAACAGGTAATCCTCAACAGCCTTATATTCCTCAGGATGCTTTTTTTAGCACTGCAGGGGGTAAAGGAAATCCAATATATACTTTAAGCACGCCAGCTAATTGCTCATGGAATCCGGCTGTAACTCCAAGCTCAACTCCTCCTAAAGACTGATGTTATAGAGGAGAATAGTTTCATTGTTTTAGTAATATGAGCCTCTAGAATATTAACGATATTTACTATTAATAACACTAAATAAGAGAGGGATTTATGAAAGAAAGCAAATCAATTTTTAACTTGCTGCTGTTCGCTTTGTCTTTTGCGTTTATTGCAAACCTTAGCGGATGCAACAGCATGGGAAGCAAGGAGGCTCCGGCCAATCAGCCTACCGGAGAATCATGGCTTTTCGCTCAGACGGCAGATTCTGGAACAGTAAAACATAATGAATCTGATGGCTCTTACACTGTTACTCTTAATGGTGCAGCCCCTGTAATGATTAAATTTACAGACACTCCTGTCCGAAAAGCTTCAACAATCAAAGCAGAAGATTTCGTAGAAAATTGGAGCAAAATGTTTCCTAGCGGAAAGCCCAATGCCGCAATCGTAGCTCTGATAGAAGCGCCTCCCGGGCATATCGAAGAAGCAGCAGTGTGTACCATAACTAATGTGGCATACGACAAAAAGACAGACATTATGACATATACGGTTAAAGGTATTCCGGGAGAAAAAGCTTTCATTATAGACAAAAAAGGAAAGCCAATCCATAAACTTGCTACAGAATTTGGTCCGATAATTATGTTTATCGATTCAGCTCAGATTAGTGGCAATTTTAATTTAGTAATTAAAAATCAGACAGGTGATGACGAACTGTATATTCAAACGGACCGACCTGCGACATCCAAAGGAATTGACCTCAACAACAATCCTACCGTTATCACTCAACTAGAAGCAGGAAAAGAGCCAAATACATATCTTATAGATGTACCTATTCCTACTTCAAGCCTGAGAGTTTATGTATTTAACGAAATACCTAACCCTACACAGGATGAATATGCTCCTAATGATCCTGTCATGAAAAACATAAGGTATGATTACTTCGAATTGACTGTT
This sequence comes from Lentisphaerae bacterium GWF2_38_69, assembly GCA_001803205.1. Taxonomy (GTDB): domain Bacteria; phylum Verrucomicrobiota; class Lentisphaeria; order Victivallales; family GWF2-38-69; genus GWF2-38-69. The sequence goes on from MHBE01000017.1 coordinate 42,317, forward strand.
GACGGCACTGATTATAGCTGCGGCGATTTGTCCAGCTTGGATCAACTGGGAAGGTGTATAGAACTCCAGTCAAGCAAAAACGGAAAATTGGTTGAAACTATGGGCTGGAAACAGCCTCTTACTACTGTAGTTGGGCAAATTAAAACGATAAATCCTTCCGCAGTGAAAGGAGAGATTGACAAAGATCCTGTTAGATCAACCTTCGTTCGCGTATTGGGTCCTACACTAGGAGTAGAGGATTGGGAAAACACTCCAAACTGGGTCGACGCTTTCCAAGCGCTCCAGGGGCAAAAAATTACTATAACAGGTAAATTTAATGGTGTTGCTAACCCTAAGAAAAAGGGTCAGTGGCTTTTCCCTCCAGCGAAATATGATTATGTAGGAACTTATGATTCTGGTGTTTGGACATTTACAGGCCAAGATGACAATCATATTCCAAATGAAAAACTTATATTCAAAAACATTACCCAGAAGGATATATTTGGGGGAGATTTTGATTTTACTATTATTGCGCCAGATGGTAAGACAACAACACATAAATCTGCTAACGATGTGTATGAGTGCGTACTCAGAGACTTTGCCACAGGATTCAATCATGGATTTTTCGGGAAGTTTAATAGTTCAAAAGACTTTAGCGTGAAAAATCAATGGGCCAGCCAATACTACAATGTTTACTCTAAAACAATTGAAGAGAACTCAAATTCTTACGGCGACGCATATTCAGACAATGTGGGAATGAATGTCCATATTGGCCTTTCTCCAAAGACAGTAGATACGCTTACAGCTATTCTCTTGGCTGACAATCAGTCTGGCGGATACAATAAAAAAGCTGCCGAAGGCGGCGGCGGATCAGTCCAAAGCAAATTTATGATCGGCTTTGGAAATCCGGGAAAATATCCGATAAATACCTTGATTATAAATGGAGACGAGCAGGACAAAGATCCATCAAATAATTTCTGGATACCAGATGATATTGTTAAAGATAAATGGATAAAAATTGCTGTAAAAGCACCGCTGATTTCGGGAGCGCAGGACATTGATCCGTGGTTCTGGGTGAAAATTCCTAAAGGAACGCCAAGTGAAGAGCTTCAACCATCTTTCAGTGCCACAGGGTTCCTTCCGGGATTTGTGTGGAATTGGGTTGATACTGACGGCGGAAGATGGGTTTTAGCCACGCCTCCGATATCAAAGATGGTAGGGAAATGCGATCCCAATCCTCCTGCAAACTAATTAATCAATTAAGTGAAAAAGCCGCGTGTGCGGCTTTTTTTTATGCATGATTTTGCAGATGCGAACTTACAGAGAAGCACAAAGAGTTTATTATGGCATATAGAATTAATTGATGTCCAGAGATATGCTTTTGCCTTTGAATGGAAAGGAATTGGATGTAAAAAAAGTCTGATAGATAAATCTATTTATAATGTCAAAAAGACAAGGCAGCTTATAGATTATTTGAAGAATTTCCCGACATTCAGAAGACTTTGCGGATGAGAGAAAAAAGCGACATATCATCAGAGTCAACTAAAATTCCTTTAAAAGAAGGCTACGCAATAAAGCCGTCAAAATCTGGCGCAAGCAGTTTTAAAAATATCTTTGCAGATGAAGAAAATATCTTATTTTTTCTATAGATTATGCCTATTTTATATGTATCCTCAAGGATATTGCTTATATCCTTAATAAAAAGACCCGTAATGTCATTGTATTTTAACCATGGTGAAACAGCAATAAATATCCCCATTCCGGCCATAATAAAAACTCTGCTGTTTGCCGGGGTATCCGGAGTTTCAATTGAAACGGTGTAACTCAGATTCTTACTTTTGATGTAATTATCAAACCTATTCCGATGAATGCTATTCATAGATGGCATAATAAGAGGGTACTTAAGCATTTCTTCAAGCGAAAAATCCTGTTTATTGACCAAAGGATGGTTGTCTTTCGTTACAATATACCAGGGAGAGTTAAAAAACTCATGATACATGATGTCAGCAGGATAAGAGTCAAAATAGCCCAAACAGAAGTCTGTTTCATTATTCCGTAGCATGTTGAAGTATTTTTCTCCTGGAGGATTATGTATACGGATCTTCATATTTGGATATAAGAAAGCGGTTTTTTCTATTACATCTGGAATTACTAAACATGTTATCAACCCAGTCGAACAGAAATTAACTATACTGTCAGTATATTTCTTTCTAGCAGAAGCAAACTGTTCAACTATAGAATTGCTCTTGTAGTATAAATCTCTGGTTAGTTCTTTAAAAAGTATTCCTTCAGGAGTAAGTTCCACTCTTTTAGAACCGATCCTTTTGAAGAGTTTCGTTTCCAGTTCATCTTCCAGTAATTTTATCTGATAGGAGGTAGCTGATTGGGAACGAAAAACACTTTTAGAGGCTGCGGTGAAGCTTTTATATTCTGAAACGAGATGAAAGACTTTTAATTGAAATAATTCCATAATATACCCCTAGCGAATTAAAAACGGAAAAAGTATTGCAAACTTAATCTGACACTTTAAAATGTCAGTCATTATGCAGTAAGGATAAAGGATTTTTAAGCGCAAATCAATGCTTCAGGAAAATTCCCAAGGAACATACATTCGTTGATGCAAAAACAATTTGTAAAGCCAAAGTAGATGAGCTAAAAACGATATAAGCGGACAGTTAATAGTAGTCTGACAATAGCTAACGCTCTTAGTGGTAATTGTCAGACCAAGTCTTAACTAATACATCTTATTCTTCGCTAATAAGTTAATTGAGATAGAGATACTTTTCTATAGAGCTTGAGTAGCATAATGAAATAAGACAGAGCAAAGTTGCTATTGAATTAAAGTTTAAATTTGCTATAACCTATAAGATATTAAGGGATGAATATTTAACACTTGAATATTTATATCATCAAAAGGAGCGATTGTGCCGACAAAGAAAAATCTTCCTCCATTGTTGATAATCCGAGGACTGTTTCTTCTCTTAACAGGCAAATTAACTTTTCAGACAAAGTTCAAAAACAAATATGTAAAAGTTGATGACAAGACTTTTACAGTTTTCCGAAAAGTACTTCTAAACACCATTCCTTCGAATTTAAAAGATCCAAAACCCAAAGCTATTCTAAAGATATTTTTTAAATTCAACAGATTTTCCCCTGCTACAAATAAAATATTATCTTTAATACCAATTCCTCTGATAGTTTCTCAGATTGGTTTTATATCAAAAACTTGGCTATTTTCCGAAGAAACAGGTGTTTTTTGTGGTTTATATGAATGGGAAACAACTGAAGCCGCCAAGAATTACATCAAGTCTTATGTGATAAAGCTAATGGAAAAGCGTTCCTTGCCTGGAAGTCTAAAATATAAAATAACAAAATCACCAGATTAAACTTATGAAAAGGCTTTCGATAAAAGCTTTTAGATGAACTCTTCCCTTAAGTGAATATATCCTCAAGGGAATATTTCTTTCCTGAAGCTTTGTTCAATGCATTGAGAATCTTTGACTGCGTGTTACGGGTTAATAATCTTCCTTTGCACGCACGGTTAACCATTTTGAAAGTAAGTTGTTCAGCAGATGCTGATACAAGGTCTTTGGCAGTAAGATTATGAGAATCCATAATTTGACAGATATGGAGTCCTTCATGATTTTGTTCATTCTCTGTATTCATATCACCATGTCCAGTTAGTCAGTTCAAAATTGTTATTTATCTGCTCTCTATAAGGAGCAGAAACAGCAGCCCGGAATTTAAGCCCACATTAAAGTCAAAATTTACAAACTTTCATGTAGAGTAAAGAATAGCATAAACCTTGTATTGGAGACGAATTGTAGACATAAAAAAAAAGGATGTCGTGAAGATTTCACAGTTCATATAGTTGCCTATATTGCTGTTACGCGATACTCAGGTTAAGCCTGTATTGCTTACTGTGGGCGTTTAATTCCTCAGTTGCTTAATATTGGCCGAAAACTGAACTTCCTTTTGATGTTATCTCAGGTTTCTTCGTCTTCTTTTCCCGATACTCTTCAGCATCAGGTCTGTTCAGAACTACCTCATTGTGTCACTTTCAGACTTTTTACTTCAGTTTTCACTGAAATTCTTTGTCTGTGGCTTTATTCTTTTGCCGTACAGATCTTATGTCCAACTGGTTTAGTATGTTGGGATATTTCAGATCCTGCTGCTTATTCCGGATTACTCTGGTATAAGCTGACTTTATGTGTTTGTTCTGATCACTTCGGAAATGACCTCTGTATCTCTACAAAAAATCTTATCCGGCATTCCCATTGACCGTCTTTAGCTTCGTATATCCTGAAAAGGAATATTTATTTTCCTTCTCTGGCAATCTTTCGATTTGCCGACCTTATGTATGTTTTCATATCATCAAGGTTTTTCCTGCATTTCTGCTTCGGTACAGCCTTCAGCAGTATTCTTCTGCTTTGTGCTGCACTGATATCGAGCATAACCTTTCGAGTACTTTAGAACATAAGTTTTATCTTATGGGGCTTTCTATGCCGTTATCCTGCATTAAGCTTCCGCACTCTTTAAAGACTATGAAGTAACCAACTTCAGTCTATTTGGAACTAGTTTTTCTTTCCAGTCCCTTTTGTCAGGGAATCCTCCAGCATGTCCTTTGGGTATTCTCCATACTGGATATCCTTAGGCCTGAACACTCCTGGATAGCTTTAGCTACCCTTCGTACCGTTTCCGATACTCTTGGATTACCTTATTAATCCTTTTTAGGAATTTCTTCCTTTACTCCTATGAAAGTTTTTACGCTTTCACGGCTTCAGCGTTCATCGGCCTGGATCATTGAAACAACACCTTTTCTCGGTTTTATCCGTTACTCATGTCTATTGTTCCCCTTTAGCTATTGCTATCCTTTCAGATAACAATGCTCTTCCTTGTATCTACCGCAATTTCTTACGGCCTTCACGACATCCTCAAATTTTCAAAGATCTTTTAATTCTCTTCAGTTTTCAACTTTGTTTTATCGCAGTTGCGCTGAGAGGGTCATTAAGATGCCAGCTTATTATTCTTTAGCAAATCAAGTATCTAAAATATTTTAAAGATTTCTTATAAACTTTTTAAAAAATCACAATTAGTTAATAATTATGCTATTAAGAATATAATTAATGTTGTAATGAGGCTGTTTATGAATATTTACCTTACAGTTTTATTGGGCTTTTAAGCATAACAGCATAATTAAGCTGCAGTAAGCGCAAGCTAGTTTATTAATCCAGGAGATTTTGTACAACGGTTATCTCTGTCTCATGCACAAAATAATCTGAAAAATTAAATCTTTTATCTGTTCGCCGCCATGTTTCCGGAATTACTGCTTCCATCCTTTTTTTAGTCCTTGAACTTTCAATATGAAGCCATGGCAAAGCAGCAAAAAAACGGTTATGCTTTCCTGTTAAATGGTCAGATGAACTTTCCATGGGAACCCAGCCTATATCAGGAATATAAAATTCAATCCAGACATGGTCATAATCGGGTCGGCATACAGTATTCAAAATACCGTATTCTAGTTTATAATCAGGAATTTTATAGTCTCCTACCGAACGACAGGGCACTCGGCATAGCTTCATCAATCCCAGGAGAAGTTCTGTATATTTGCCGCAAGTACCTTCTCCGTCTTTTAATGTTTGAAGAGGTTTTGTGTATCTTGAATTATACCGATATTCTAATTTAGTATAAACATACTCTCTTATGGCTCTTACTACATTTATGATGCTATTTCTATCTTTCTCGGGAATAGATTCGATAATTTCTGCAGCAATATTTTTAAGCTCCTGTCGATGCATATCAAGTTTCCTATCGATATTGAGATATCTTCGAATATGTTTTGGAAAGGAAACAGGGAAAGGAGAAGCCTTTATAAAATAGCGAATATTATAAAGCTCCAGATCAGCTTTATAACCGAATAGGATTATTTCTCTGTCAAAATGTCTGTCTTTTAAATTAAACTCAACAATGTCTTCTCCATCCTCATCTTTCAGCATTTTACCTTCCGCCTGACCTATAATTTCGAGGGAGAGGACTTTCTGTCTTTCTGTATTGACCGGAACCGACATTCTTACATTGGGATGTAAATTAGTTAGTTCTTTTTTGATATCATTCCTAGGAAGAAGCATCGTAAAATACTTGAATACTGAACGATATCCGCCTGAAATACAAACATTGCTGCCATTGTTAAAATTTTTAAGATTATAGTCTAATGGTTCTATAAAAACATTTAGAGCATTTCTATCTAATTCTATATTTAATTTATTGCCTTTCTTTAATTCAGGATCAGTATTATCGTAAATTTCCCATGTTCTGTGGACATAAGAAATATAGAGTTTTTCTTCTTTCTTGTCTTTGCAGTACAGTGAAGCTAAACTGGTAGCTCCTTCATGCGGAACTGTTATTGAGAATAAATGATTTCCATTAAAATCATAGGCGTAAACAGCTCTACTGTCCCCATCTAGAAATAATAAGCAATCCCCTGTTTCAGCTCGGTGCAAGGTCATGCTGTTTAATTTTGCATTTACATTCCATGCTCTTGTTTTAGAAGTGTTGCTGTCTATAACAATTACTTGACCATTAATATCTGAAATGAAATATAGGTCGTTAAAAAACACAATCCCTATGATACATCCGAGCTCTTCTAATCTTGTTTTTTTTATTAGTTTTGCCTGCCCGTTATGAATCTTAATAGTTCTTATTTCATTGGAAAGCGCATATCTGATAATTCTTCCTTGTATGAGCAAAGCTTTCGCGTTTTTGAACTCTTCAGGCGATGCATAATTGATAACGCCAATATTTTCAGGTCTATCTGTGGAAGCATAATTCAATGTTCCCCTGTCGCCATCAACAAAAGCAAGCAAATCTCCGTTAAAATACGCCATTGCTGATATATTTCTAGCAAAAGGAATTCTCAATCTTTGCATTAATTCCTAACTCCTCTTGTAGTAAGATAACTTCATATAAATTCTTTCATTCAATTTATTATAGTCTTGTTCTGTGGATATATAATCATAATCTTAGAAATTAGAACAGTATTTTGATCTTAACTCATTAATAAAACCAAACAATGAAAAAACTTTACCTACCCTATTTCATACTGCAATTTTATCTGATTGCGTTCTATCTATTCTCAGACGATAATAAAGAATATAAAATTATCGAAGGTTATCTGTATATAGGTTTTGAACAAAATGAATTCAGGCCGTTTAAAACAACTGATGTCTGGTGGATAAATTCCGACCGGACTGCATTAGCCGAATATTCGTTTTTGGTAGCGGCAGACAATATCGATTCTCACTCCATACAATGCAAAATTGAGGGCTATCTGAGTCCCAAAAAAACCCCTGGATATGGTCATTTCAGCGCCTATAAAAGAGAATTTAAACTTATCAGCATTAAAAACATTTCTTATTCTCATGAATATATTTTGAAAAAATATAAGGGATGTGAAGTAATTCCAGATTCATTATTATCAAATTATACCGAATTGGTTACCGCTCTGAGATTATGCGACAAATCCAGAGTAGAAAGTCTCATTGGCAAAGAAAAAATTACATTAACAGATACGGATAGAGCCACTGCTGCATCCGACTATGGAACAGATATAAATTTGAATTTTCTCAAAAACAACTTTCAGCCGCAGATATTGATTGTCAGAAGGGATTCGGAAAATGACTTTCTACTGAGGACGGCCACCACGGCGTTCTGGTTCAAAAAAGACTCAAAGGGAAAATGGAAACTTGTGAATTATCTCGACAAACCTATACAGTAACTGCGTTCAATTCATGTATTAAAAAGATGACTATCTCCTCAATTACCATTTAACATAGGATAGAATATTGGTGGCTTTGAGTTTTACTCTATACTATAATGATTCTCCGTAAAAAATTATTTTGAATGTTATTTTTGGTGTAAAATTATGAAATTTCCTGGTAGAAGAAAAAGCCAACACTATTTCCCTGTGGGAGAAAACAAGCGTATTCCACTTGAAACTGATTTTGCATCAGAAGAAAATACATACATTGTCGGAATCGAACAGCTTATAGTTGACATTGAAGCCAAAGTAGATTCTGCATGTCTTGACAAATATAAATTGACAAAAGGGCAATCTGTTGTTCTCGACGACAAAACTATTGAGGATATCTATAATGACCTTGTAGCGTCGGGAAAAATAGCCGGTGAATTTGCCGGAGGAACAATTGGAAACACGCTGCACAATTACTCGGTTCTTTCAGATGGAAGGTCTGTTTGCCTGGCCGCTATTCCGAAGAATATTATGGTCGGAGACCATGCCTTTAAATATATATGCACTACTAATTCTCATGTGGATTTTTCCTATCTTCAACCATGTGAAGGGAAAATGGCAAGAGCTATGTGTCTTGTAAGTGAAGACGGTGAAAGAACTTTTGCCCTCGGCAAAGGCATAATGAATGAACTTTCTGAAAATTATATTCCTGAGGATGTTATAAAAAACTCTTCATGCCTGCTGATTACTTCATACCTGCTTAGGGACGAAAAAGCCCCGATGTTCAACGCTACAATGAAAGCAGTCCGCATTGCAAAAGAGCTTAAAGTCCCGGTGGCTCTTACTCTCGGAACCAGCGCATTAATTGAAGAGAAAAACCAGTTTTTTAAAGACTTTATCAGCGAATATGTAACGCTTATTGCGATGAATGAGAAAGAAGCAAAAGCATTTGTTGGAGAAACTGATTGTCTGTTTGCTCTGGACAAGACCCTTGAGTATTGCCATATGGCATTTTTAACTGCTGGAGCAGATGGCCTTTATCTGGCGGGATATGTAGATAAGAAGGCGGCAAGGGAAACAAAAGACAAGATTCACAGTAAATCCATTCCTAAATACAATAAATATGAATACAGCCGCTGCATGTACAAAGATGACTGTGAAGAACCGATAAAGATATTCAGCCATATTAACCCCTACATGGGTGGACCTGGGAAGCAGATTAAGAACACAAACGGAGCGGGTGATGCCGCATTGTCAGCTCTTCTTCATGATGTTACAGCAAACTGTTTTCACAAATCGATAGTTCCTAATTCACCTAAACATATTTACAGGTTTGTGACTTATTCTTCCATACATCAGATATGCAAGTATGCAAACCGTGTCAGTTACGAAGTACTAAGCCATAACTCTCCTAGGCTTTCAAGAAGCCTACCTATAAAAGAGGACAGTCTGGATGAAGGCTACTGGGCGCTTTAAACACCTGTATCCCGTTTCAGGCTTAGTAAAAAACATCCCTCTGTGGGCATAATTTCATGGTTCATTTCAGCAATATCTAAAGATTCTTAATGGTTATACTTTTTGTTAGTGCGTTGAGCTCTTCACTCTTAGGCAGATCAGCTTCTATTCTAGACAGCGCCGAAATAGAGAATGCTGTTCCTAATCTGGCGCATTCCTCAAGATTCAGATCTTGAAGCTTTCCTGCTATGGTTCCGGACATCATTGCATCACCTGCTCCTACGGTACTGACCAAACGGACTTTCCCTGGGCGAGCCAAAACGGATTTTCCAGCTTCTGAGAACAGTGCTCCTTCAGCCCCCATCGAGACTATTACAGTCTTTATCCCATTATTGTTATAGTATTGAGCTACCTTCTTTATATCTTCCGGAGAAAGAATTTTTCGCCCAATCAGTTCCTCCAGTTCATCTTTATTCGGTTTAATTAAGTCAGGGCATGAAATCAAAGCTTCTTTTAGCGGCTCTCCACTTGCATCAAGAGCAATTTTTACTTTTTCAGTTTTCAGTTCTCTGATTATTTTGCCATAGGTATCGGGCGAAACCTCATGAGGGAGGCTTCCTGCAAGAACTATCCAGTCAAACCTTCCTGCAATGCTTTTAATCAGATATGTAATTTTCTTAATATTTTCAAACGAAGACGTAGCTCCGCTGAAATTTATATCTGTGGTTTCTTCTTCTCTTTCATTTACAATTTTTATCCCTGTTCTTGTTGCTCCATCTATTCTTATGAACATGTCTTCAATGAATTTCTTCTTGAATAATTCTTCAAAGATAAGCGCATTTTCTCTGCCAAGGAAACCAGTTACTGAAAGAGAAAAACCGTAATCTGCTAGAAGAGATGCCACATTTACACCCTTGCCACCGGCATTTAAGGAGTCCTTTTCTACTCTGTTAACTTTTCCAGATTTAAAACCGGGAATAAAAATAGTTCTATCAATAGCAGGGTTGAGTGTAACAGTCAGGATTCTAAACTTTCTAATATTTTCCATCTTTAAATCACTATTCCGTTCCTGAAGTTTTAACGGCGAAACATTTTACGGTTTTATTATTTTTGTTTCTTACCTCTCCCAGCTCAATATAAGAAGAGCTGTCGTATGAAAGAGCTAACCCTGTTTCCTCTGTAAATTCACGGATAGCAGCGTCGAGAGGATGTTCTTTGTCATCGAGGATACCTTTTGGAATAGACCAGCAGCCATCATCTTTTTTGTCAAAGAAAGGCCCGCCCGGATGAACAAGGAATACTTTCGTGTCTGTAAAAAGAATAATCCCAGCCGAAATATTCATAAAAAATCTTTGGTTTTAAATATTAATTGCATTTGCTAAAAAGTTTTAATCCTACAATTCCAGCAACAATAAGAGTCAGGCAGATAATTCTGGCAATTTCTCTGGATTCTCCCAGAAAAACCATTCCTATTATAACCACACAAACTGCCCCTGTTCCTGTCCATACTGCATATGCTGTGCCTATCGGAATAGTTCTCATGGCTACAGCCAAAAGCCATAAACTTAAGCCCATCGTAACCACAGTAAACAAACTAGGCCAAAGTTTAGTGAATCCCTGGGTATATTTAAGCCCAACCGCCCAACAGCACTCAAAAGCGCCGGCTATAAACAATATTATCCAATCCATATGACATCCTTTTTTGATTATCGTGGTAAGCTCTTTTGACTTCAGTAATTATACATCCTGTTACCATCGTCTTTTGCATGAATTGCTCCATTAATAAATGCATTTGCTGTCAAGTATAGTTTTATATTCTTTCTATTCCATCAGGCATGAAAATAAGATAATATTATTCTTTCTTTCCAGGTAAGACTCATTTTGTCCTATGTCCTCTCTTATCATTTCCATATGTTCAAAAACTTACTGGAGGCAATCATGGAAACTCTTATTGACAAAATCGTATGCAATCTCATCATCTGGATATTGTTCTTCTTTATTCCTGCCTATGCAATCTGGAACTGGTAAAAGTTAAGATTTTATCCAGCTGCAGGAGATAGACAATCTATGCCTGAATCTATTTATCTCTTTTCTGCAGTAGGAGTTTTGATAACCCGAAATGAAATGTACTTCATTCCTAACTGTAACCTAACTAAGCCTTCATTGTATTTCTAAAACAAACATGTAACTTAAAACTCGCTTCAGCTACAAGGAGGTGTAATATGAATACCTTAGAAGAAGTAAAGAAAAATATAGAAACGACAGATATTAATAAACTCATTAAACGAAATGAAGAGCTAGATAAAGAACTAGCTATAATGAGAAGAAAATTATCTGAAGAACTGGGTCTGTATAGAAACTAAATATCTTCAATGCAAGTGGTGGGTCAGCTTCATAACTCACCGCTTTTTTTATCCCCCCCAGAATGACATACAAACTTTATCATGCCCATGAATTAAGAACCATGCTTTAAACCCAGAAATTGCATTTGAGTTTTGTAAATAGACTTAAGTTATTTATTTTTAAGCGGTTTCAACTGCATTGCAGTTGAATAAATTATATTATTTGATTTACTAAACTCAAATCGCAAGGGGTTGGCTATTGAGCCGCAACTACTTCGTCAACATCTAATTGCAGTGGTTACCACAGCCGCATCTCGTTTCCTAGTATTTACTAGGCTTACTAGACAACTGCAAAATCTGGGATAAACTCTTCAAATCCAATACAAAAATGAATTATTCAAGTCATTACAGATATTCTTTTATGAAACTCATTGCTATTACGATTATATACTATAGATTTATAGACATGTTATATCCAGCTAATTTTGTTTTACAGCAAGGTGCTGTATCTAAGTTGGAGAATGATTAATTACTCAGGAGAAATATGCCGAGTACAGTTTATGTAGGGAACCTTCCCTACTCAGCAGATGGGGATGCATTGAATAAGATGTTCACAGCATTCGGGACAGTAATATCAGCTAAAGTAATTTCAGATTCTATGAGCGGAAGGTCAAAAGGCTTTGGCTTTGTTGAAATGGAAAATGCTGAAGATGCTCAAAAGGCGATAAAAGCTTTAGATCAAACAGAAAATGATGGCAGAAAGATTGTTGTAAATCTTGCTAAACCAAAAGAAGACAGACCTCGCGGCACCAGCGGTGGTTTCCGCAGAGAAGGCGGTTTCTCACCTCGTAGAGAAGGTGGGTACTCTTCCAGAAGAGGCTAATTTTTTAGTTTCATTTTATAGAACAGTGAGAACTTAGGTTTTCACTGTTTTTTTTATTTGTAATTATCAACGGACTACTAGGCAATGCGGTTTTCACTTACTTCACAGATTAGGAATCAGCGTATTAAAATAATCCGGAACCTTGGCTTCAAAAGCCATCTTCTTGCCGCTGAAAGGATGCTTGAAGGAAATCCATTTGGAATGAAGAGCTAAACGACTGTACTCATCCTTGATTTTTCCATATTTACGATCCCCTACGATCGGATGTCCTTTATCAGCCATATGAACTCGTATCTGATTCTTTCTGCCGGTCAAAAGATTAATCTCCAGCAGACTAAATTGTTTGGTCTCTTTAATCACCTTATAAGCAGTATGTGCCAGTTTTCCCTTTGTGATATCAGTTGTGGAATAGACGACATAAGCCTTGTTCTCTGCCAGATATGAGGTAATAATTCCCTCTTTTGGGGTCAAATGTCCATAAACCACGGCAATATATTTCTTTTCCGTATCTTCCCGCCAGTGATCCTGCAAATGTAACTTAACTTCTTCGCTTTTTGCAAATATCAGCACGCCCGATGTCCACTGATCCAGTCTATGAACAATGAAAATTCGGTTTCGTGACTTTTGGCAGCCTTTGCATACATATTCGCTTAGAATATAGTATACCGTTTTGAACTTATTAGTCTCAGTCCCCACTGTTAATAACCCTGCAGGTTTATCTACCACCAGAATATCTCTATCTTCGTAGAGTATCTCTAATCCCCTTGAGAGATGATTGTTAGACAAATGTTTTTTCTTAAGCATACTAATTACTCTTTTATCTTGTTCATTTTATTTCATTCGAATAAATCATTGCTGCTATATTTGCTGTTATTCAAATTGTTCATGCTATCCTATTACCATAGGATAGCAAATAAGTGTAAATCTCCAAATTATTTACACATATTAAAGCAATGTTTATAATATGTTTTGATAGGTTTGATTTCACACAGTCGAGATTTGAGCGAAATAATTATTTATAAAACATCTGACAACAAGACTGAAATTGATGTTCAGTTTGATAAGGATACTGTCTGGCTTAGGAAAAGAGGCTTAATAAATAGCTAAAGTTGAATTGAATAATCATTTTCTTCTTCTAGAGTTTTCAGCGATAAATCTCATACACCCCTACAAATAGGAGAAAGATTTTAAATGAGATATTCCCCGGAAATAGAGAGTATTATGTTGAAGCTTTATTCAAGTCTTAACGAAAAAGATCGCAGGCGGGAACAGCGAATTTAGAGATGAACAATTTAAAAACATTGAAACGCTAATAGACTTGTACAAGGCTACCGGTAATCCTGTAAATAAGTATAGATGTTAAAAAGAAAGAGCTTATAGGTAATTTTGCAAGAGACGGTGAACTTTATTCCCTGACAAGACTGCAAGTAAATGATCATGATTTTAAGTCAGATTCCACAGGAATTGCAATTCCTCATGGGATATATGATTTAACTCAAAACAAAGAATACATCAACATCGGAAGTTCTCATGAGACAAGTGAATTTGCTTGTGACTGCATATTAAACTGGTGGAAGAAACATGGTAGTAAAATTTACAGGAACAAAGGTTCTGTTCTGATTTTGTGTGACTGTGGCGGAAGTAACAATGCCCGTTATTATATTTTTAAAGCTCAACTGCAGGAACTTGCAAATGAAATAGGAATAGAGATAAGAATAGCACCCTATCCCCCGTATACATCAAAATACAATCCAATAGAACATAGATTGTTTCCGCATGTAACAAGAGCGTGTAAAGGATTAATTTTTGACAGTATTAAAACAATAAAAGAAGCAATTAGCCAAACAACCACCAAAACGGGATTGGAAGTATTGGTTGATGTTACTGAAAAAATTTATAAAACAGGTCTAAAGGTTAAAGAGGAATTTAAGAAAAATATGAAGATCATTTTTGACAAGTTGTTGCCAAAATGGAATTATCGGGCTGTTCCGGAAAGTTTAGCTACTTAATTGGAATGCATTCCTTAGTGTCTCTTCCGGCATATCATAGTTGACTATTATTTGTTTCTTCTCCTTTTGCATCCAGGCCAAGACTTCAGTCCAATCTAATTGACTAACAGTCTCCATTGTTATTTCGTTTAATCCATTATATACCGCAATCATATTCAGCCCTCCTGTTAAAATTATCTATATATGCCTCTATATATAGAAAGCAAAGGAAGATAATCGACTTTATTATATGGGCATCAATAGTTTATTGCTTTTTAGCTCTTATATAAATTGTGTATAAACGCACTACTTATATGATTCCCATCCCCCCCTGGTTACTTCTCCGCAAATGGTGTATGGGGGGGGGGTATGTCCTTGAAGGAATTATAGCCAAATATAAAGAAAAAAGAATTATAAGATAGATAGGAAGCCTGAAATTTTAATAAACCTTCGGTCTTTCAGATTGATAGATAAACTTTTGCGGTAGAGTTAGAATCCTATCTTCGGCTTATCGGAATGAGTTTCTTGAGGGCATTGATAATCTCAACAATAGTTTCACCATGATTATCTACTCTGCTTTCAAGTTCAGATATTCTCCTGGCAATTTCCGAATGAGAAGAGACTATTTCCCTCATTCTTACAAAAGCTTCAATGATAAGAATGCTTACCTGAATAGCTTTCTCTGAATTGAGAACATTTGCTGACATCAAGGCTCCGTGCTCTGTAAAATCATAAGGCATACTTGTGGAATGTTTAAGAGTCTTGAACCGGTCGCAATTTGCGACCAGTTCCGCTTTCTCAGCCTCATTTAACCTAAACATAAAGCTATCCGGAAACCTATGTATGTTTCTTTTTACCTATTCATTCAGTCTTTTTGTCTCTACTCCATAGAGAAAAGCAAGGTCTTTATCAAGTAATACTTTCCTGACTCTAATAATAAGAATTCTGGATTCTATGCTTTCAACCGGTATAATCCTATTCATTTTGCTCCCTTAATTATGCTTGATTCAAATTAACTTTCCGGAATGATAGCACATCATTAAGAGATTTCATCAGCAAAAAGCGACAGCCTCAAAATCAGGAATATTGATCCGGCGGAAATAAGGATGGCACCTTTTTTAAGAAGAGCCGATTCTTGTATAGTGCAAGAGCATATTGGTTCCCGGGAAATTCACTTCAGCTTCATTCAGAACAGTGATTAGCTGATCAAGTATTTTATCATGAGCTCTACTTGAGAGATTATGAAGTCTGACAGTAAGGATTTTATTTTTGTTATCAGGAATAAGATCCGCTTCTGACAGGAAGACATCTCTAAGCAAAGCTCTGGCCTGTTCGAAAGTTCCACACTCCTTTACCATGAGGTTAGCCATTGCAGTTTCCGCTCTGTAGGCAACCATCTTGACTGCATCTGTCAAATTTTTTCTGCTTGACGAAAGAGCCTTGAAGCGTTCTTTTTCCGGCTATAATGCACGCTATTGGGTATTTATCCCACATTTCTTTGAAGAAACCCGGACTGTATACCTCCCTGTCTAAGACGATAATAAACCTGTGTAATAGTTGATTTTCAGAAAGCATCTCTTCGCTGGGCTGATTGGGAACTTCTT
>MHBE01000018.1 GCA_001803205.1 Lentisphaerae bacterium GWF2_38_69
AGTCTTTTTGAGAGGTTGAAAGGAAAGAAATACAAACCGCTTCCTGCGCGCCGGGTGTATATTCCAAAGAGCGAGAAAGAAAAACGCCCGCTTGGAATATCAGCAATAGAAAACAAGATTGTGGAAAAAGGCATATCAGCGATACTGCCTATGAACAGGATTTCAGCAAGAAGTCATATGGATTCCGATCGAAGAAAAACTGTCATCAGGCTTTAAACGAATTAGATGACCAGATTATGAGAAATCCGATAAATCACATAGTGGAAGCAGACATAAAAGGTTTCTTTGACAATGTGTCACACGAACTGCTGATAAAGTTTCTGGAAATCAGAATAAAAGACAGTTCAATGCTGCAGTTGATAACGAAATTTTTAAAAGCTGGCTATATCGATAATAATTTGTTGGTAACATCGGAAAAGGGAACAGCGCAAGGCGGGTTATGCAAAGCTTTGCATAAGGGGGAATAATATCTCCATTGCTAAGTAATATATATCTGCATTATGTACTGGATGAATGGTTTGTAAAACAGGTTAAGTCCTGTTTGAGTGGCCGCGCAGAGCTCGTCCGCTATGCGGACGACTTTGTAGTTCTGGTAAAAGAAGAAAGCGATGCCAAAAGAATAATGAATACAATTCCCAAAAGGCTTAACAAATATGGTCTTTCAGTTAACTTGGAAAAGAGTCATATGATAGACTTCAGAAGACCGCCCAGAGGAGGTAAAAGCAAAAGTACATTCAACTTTTTAGGCTTTACTCACTACTGGGGGAAAAGCCGTAAAGGGAATAGTGCCATAATGCGAAAAATACGCTCGTCAGTGTCTGTGGGGGCGCCACTGGGCAACTGGTGGCTCTACCCGGAATCGAACAACTGGTTCCAAGATTAGTTGTGCTCTTGATGAGGATTATATTTAGTTCTGTCATGGACATTCCAGGTCAAAGCCAGAAATAGTATTGATAATAAAGCCGATAAAGCAATCAGAATAAAACCGCCATCCCAGCCGCTATGCTGGACAATCATTCCCATAGCTGCTTCTGCTCCCATTGTTCCTAGAAAATAGCCGAAAAGTCCCGTAAATCCTGCGGAAGTTCCCGCCGCCTTCTTTGGGACAAGATCCAATGCGCTTACCCCGATAAGCATCACCGGTCCATAAATCAGGAAGCCGATTATTCCAAGGAAAGATATATCCAACATTGGATGCCCTGGAGGATTAAACCAATATAGAAGTATAAATACAAATACCCCAATCATACAAAAAATTCCCATCGGAGCGCGTCTGCCGGCAAAAATTTTATCCGATAGCCACCCCACAAGAATTGTTCCGGGGATTGCTGCAAATTCGAACATAGCGAAAGCCCACCTGGCATTTCCAGGAGAAAAGCCTTTAACTTGTTCCAAATATGTCGGAGCCCAATTTAAAATCCCATATCGGACGAGATAAACAAATGCATTAGCAATAGCTATAAACCAGACAAATTTGTTATTTAAAACATGTTTGAAGAAAATTTCTTTTCCAGTCAGCTCGATTTCCCTGTCATGGATTCCTTTCTCTACATCTGCTGACGGAAAATCATTTTTATAATGTTCGATTGAAGGCAACCCTACAGACTGAGGAGTATCTCTACCGAAAATTAAAACGCCGACACCTATTATAATTGAGATAATCGCAGGAGCATAGAAAATACCTACATAGTTGTAGCTGAAAATTACTAAACCGAGAGTCACTATCGGTCCCAGAAAGCCTGCTCCAATATTGTGAGCCGTATTCCAGATAGACATTTTTGTGCCTCTCTCTCCATCAGAGAACCAGTGAGTCATCAACCTGCCGCACGGCGGCCAACCCATACCTTGAGCCCAACCGTTAATAAGCATCAGTATCATCATCAGCCAGAAAATAAATACATTGGCAAATATAATATTTGTTATGGCAGAAAGAATAAGTCCGGTAGCAAGAAATATTCTGGGATTACTCCGGTCGGAAATATTACCCATTAAAAATTTGCTTAATCCATAAGTAATGGCCAGCCCAGCGCCAAGAAATCCCAGCTCCTGAATTGAAAAAGTATTATATACACCGGTTATTTGAGTAGCCGCATCCTTTCCCTGTATTCCCATTAGCGATGGTTTTGCCAGAGCCAATGTGCTTCTGACAAAGTAATATGACAGATATCCAATATAAGCTACAAGAAATATCTGAAGCCGATATCTTTTATAAGTCTTGTCAATCTGATTGTCAGGTATCTGTGTCGCAAATGGAGGCGGCGCATAAAGACGCTTTATTAAGGTAAACATTATTTATTTTCTCCGTTAAAATGGTAAAACACTTTCGATTTCGTTTCCTATTATATCTCAATTGAAGAAAAATTTTATGGTTCTATACTAAAACAATTTAAACAGATTCTTTTTATTGACAGTCGAATCTATGAATGTTAAATTATGATTTTGATAAAGTCGCAACTGAATCAAGGCTATATTAAACAGTAAAATTAGGGTATTATGATATGAACAGTGCTAATGAAATAAGGACAGAAATACTAGAGAAAGTTAAAGAATTCTACCAAGCTGCATATCATAAAAAACAAAACAGCTTTATAGCAGGAACAGATACTATACCGTTTGCCGGAAGAGTATATGATGAAAAGGAATTGGTAAATTTAGTAGATTCATCTTTGGATTTTTGGCTCACAACAGGTAGGTACGCAGAGGAATTTGAGGCTCAGTTTGCTGAATTTATGGAGCAGGAGCACTGTATCCTTGTTAATTCCGGAAGTTCCGCAAATCTTATTGCCCTGACAACTCTGACATCTTCAAAGCTTGGCTCCAGGAGTTTGAGACCAGGAGATGAAGTTATAACTCTGGCTGCAGGCTTTCCGACGACTGTGAATCCTATAATTCAAAATAGACTTATTCCTGTCTTTGTTGATGTGGATATAGAAACTCATAATATTCAAGTTTCAGAGTTGGAGAAGGCTTACAGCACAAAAACCAGGGCAGTTATGATCGCTCATACTCTCGGAAATCCTTTTGACTTAAATTCTGTCAGCGCTTTTTGTAAAAAGCATAAACTCTTTCTTATTGAAGACTGCTGTGATGCAGTGGGGTCAAAATACAATGAGAAGATGGTTGGAACATTCGGCGATATTGCGACAGTGAGTTATTACCCGGCTCACCATATGACTATGGGGGAAGGAGGCGCAGTGTTGACAAGCGATATGGAACTTGCCAGAATTGCTACATCTTTCAGAGATTGGGGGCGGGATTGTTATTGCGGACCAGGCTCTGACAATACATGCGGAAGGCGCTTTGCCCAACAGTTCGGAACTTTGCCCAAAGGTTATGACCACAAGTATGTTTACAGTCATATAGGATACAACCTCAAAGTTACTGACATGCAGGCTGCTGTAGGCCTTGCTCAATTGGAAAAACTTCCCGGGTTTATTGAAAAGCGCAAGGATAATTTTAATAAGATGACTGGCGGACTTAAGAAGTATGAACATTTTTTAATGACACCAAAACCTACTTCAAATAGCGACCCTTCATGGTTTGGTTTGCTTTTGACTATTAAGGAAAATAACAAATTTACAAAGCAGGATTTAGTGTTGTTTCTTGAATCTAACAAGGTTATGACAAGACAGCTCTTTGCTGGAAACATTACAAGACAGCCAGCATATCAGGGAATAGAGTGCAGGATAGTAGGAGATTTAAAGAATACTGATTATATCATGAATAATAGCTTATTTATCGGAGTCTATCCTGGAATTAATGATGAGAAAATAAAGTACATCCTGAGCGTTTTTGATAACTTCTTTAACTCAAAACTTAACACTCAAAACTTATAACTATTCTCAGTCACACATCACGAGCCACGCAGCAATGATAACAGTTTCTAAAGCAAAAGTTGATAAGATAATAGAGCATAAGGATGACTTGAGAGAGTATTTCCTTATTCCCGATAAGTATCGCAGTTTCAGAGCCGGCATGTTTCTCCAGCTTTCTCTTGACTTAGTTACCGCATCTGATTGTTGGCCCGAGTCAAGAACTTTCAGCATAGCTAGCGCGCATGATAAGTCTAATCCATGCTTCAGATTGATAATTCGAAGAGTAGGGAAATATACTTCCAGAATATTTAATGAACTGAAAGTCGGTAGCATATGTACAGTTAAATATCCTTTTGGAGACTTGATGCTTCCAGGAGACGATACCTCTGAGATAATTTGTATAGCCGGAGGCAGCGGTATTGCTCCTTTTCTAAGTTTTTTAGATGAATGCGCAAGGAATAACACTCTGAATAATATGTATGTGTTTTATTCTGCAAAAACTGAATCCGAAATGCTATATAAAAAACTGTTATCTGAACTGCTGGGAAATAGTTATTACCCCTTTGTAACCAGAGAGAAAGTTGAATGGGCAAAGAATAGAAGAATTTCAATTGATGATGTCATTAAATTAACTCAAGACTCAAAACTTAACACTCAACATTATTACATATGCGGTTCTCCATCATTCATTGATTATTTTAAAAAGGGATTAAGAAACTCCGGAAAAGCTAATGTTTTTACAGATGAGTGGGAATAAAATGACAGTTATGAGTCTTGGATTATCAATGTTGATTTAATTGAAAGTTCAGAAATGGTTTTTAACAATTAGTTGATTATTTAAATTTAACTCAAAACTTAATACATAAAACTCAAAATTTTTAAAAGGGATATGGAAAAAAATAAAAAAGATAAAATGCCTCCCTGCATGATCCTCTGCGGAGGAATGGGGACAAGATTGAGAGATGTAACAGAATTGCTTCCAAAACCCATGGTTCCGATAGGTTCCCAACCGATTGTTTGGCATATAATGAAGTTTTATGCTTCTTATGGAATAACAAGATTCATTCTATGTTTGGGGTATAAAAGAGAAACTTTTATAGACTATTTTATGAACTATCATCAGAGAATGAGTGATTTTACAATTAAGCTTGATAAACCCAAAAATATAACTTATCACGACTATTATCACCATGAAGAAGACTGGGAAGTGACTTTGGCTTATACGGGGAAGAACACAATGACGGGTGGCAGAGTCTTCAAAGCCTCGAAATATCTTAAATCAGATGATGAAGATTTCTTTCTTACTTATGGAGATGCTGTTTCAGATGTGGATATATTAAAGCTTTATAGTTTTCATAAAAAACATGATAAAGAAGTCACAATTACTGCTATAAATCCTGCGGGAAGATTTGGCGTTTTAAGGCTTTCGGGTGAAGCAGTAACTCACTTTGCTGAAAAGCCTGAAAGTGAACAGGATCTTATCAATGGCGGGTTCATGATGATGAAAAAGACTTTTATAGAAAAGTATCTTAACGATGATCCGACTTTAATCCTTGAGAGAATGCCAATGGCAGATGCTGTTTCTGACAAACAAATGTCTGCTTTCGTTCACAAAGGTTTCTGGCAGTGCATGGATGTTCAGAGAGAATATGAAATGCTTAACAAGCTCTGGGATGAAGACAAAGCGCCGTGGAAGATTTGGCAGTAGAATAATTTTGAATTATGAGTTTTAAGTTTTGAGTTGGGTATGGATATAGAAAAGAGAACTTTTGATTTTGCTTTAGTTATAATTGACTTATACAAATATTTGATTTCAAAACATGAATCTGTAATCTCCAAACAACTTTTAAGAAGTGGTACTTCAATTGGAGCTAATGTTGCAGAAGCTCAAGCTGCGCAAAGCCGTAAAGACTTCATATCTAAAATGAGTATTGCTTCAAAGGAAACAAGAGAAACATACTATTGGCTGAAACTTTTAAAACATTCAAAATATCTTGATAGCTTTGAACGATTAGATTATATACTAGATGAAATTCAAATTATTGTAAACATCATCACTAAAATTGTCAAAACATCACAAACTAACGCTTTTTATACAGGTTCTATCACTC
The DNA here is from genome assembly GCA_001803205.1 of Lentisphaerae bacterium GWF2_38_69. Taxonomy (GTDB): domain Bacteria; phylum Verrucomicrobiota; class Lentisphaeria; order Victivallales; family GWF2-38-69; genus GWF2-38-69. The sequence continues at coordinate 5,927 of MHBE01000018.1, forward strand.
AAAACTCACTACTCAAAACATAAAACTGGATTTATATGGATTCAACTCAAAACTCATCACTCAAAACTCATCACTCAAAACTTTTCTATGGAATTTATTCCGGCAGAAAAGTTTTGATCACCGGTCACACTGGCTTTAAAGGTTCATGGCTTGCTTATTGGTTACTTAAAATGGGCGCAAGTGTTTGTGGGTATTCGCTAAATCCTCCAACCAATCCAAGCCATTTTGATCTGCTTAAACTTGAAATGGAATCTCATGTAGGAGATATAAGAGATAGTAAAAGACTGCTTGCAGTCCTTGCTTCCTTTAAGCCGGAGATAGTTTTCCATCTCGCTGCTCAGCCTCTTGTGAGATTATCCTACAGAGAACCTCGAGAAACATTTGAGACAAATGTAATGGGAACGCTGAATGTTTTGGAGGCATGCCGTCAAACAGATTCAGTAAAAGCCATAGTCAACATTACCAGTGATAAGTGCTATGAAAACAGGGAATGGGTTTGGGGATATAGAGAAAATGACCCGATGGGAGGTTTTGACCCATACAGCGCTTCAAAAGGCTGCGCCGAATTAGTTGCAAGCTGCTACCGCAATTCATATTTCAATCTTGAAAAATATGATAAACAGCACGCTGTGCTGTTGGCAAGCTGCAGAGCAGGAAATGTTATTGGTGGCGGAGATTGGGCTCTTGACAGACTCGTTCCTGATATTATGAAAGCGGTTTCCAAAGGTGAGACAGTTATAATTAGAAACCCTGCTGCTACGCGCCCCTGGCAGCATGTGCTTGAACCATTGAGCGGTTATCTTTTGGTGGGACAGAGGCTTCTTGAAGGGAAAAAAGAATTTGCCGAAGCTTGGAATTTTGGTCCTTCTGACAACTCATCGATTTCAGTTGAGGAAGTTGTGAAAGCTATTCAGAAATATTGGCCTAGAATCAATTACAAAATTGAACAAGATAAAACTGCTGCGCATGAAGCAAATCTGTTGAAACTGGATTGTTCAAAAGCTCATATAAAACTAGGGTGGAAAGAGACTTGGAACAGCATTGAAGCATTTGAGAAAACCACTAACTGGTACCGCAATTACTATGAATCAGGAAATTTATCTACAGAAGATGATATAAATAGATTCGTGAATTGCGGCGGGTGACTCGTGAATAGTAGGTAGCGACAGAAAGATAAAGTTTTGAATGTTGAGTTATGAGTTTTGGATAAGGTATTTTAAATTCGCGGATAAAGTCTCAAAGCTTATGGAAATGAAGGAAGAGCTTTTGGGTCAACGAATTGCCGCAGATTGACACGAATATCTAGAGGAAATTTCGAGTAATTAGTGCTTAAAAGCTTGCTGCAAAAAAAGATGGAAAGAAAGACAGTAAAATTTGATATTGATAAAATGTCATAGCACCTCTTTTGGGATGTTGATAGGTCAAAACTTGATCCTGAAAAAAGCAAAAAACTTATTATTCACAGAGTGCTTGATTATGGTTTAATAGAAGACTTCTTATATATAAGAAATTTATACGGAATATCAGAAATTGGCAAAGTGGCCGTTACTATTAGAGACTTGGAATTAAATTCAATGACTTTAATTTCATTATTGGTCAATATTCCAAAGGAAAAATTTAGATGCTATATTACAAGACCGTCACAGAAGATACACTGGAACTTCTGAGACTCCTTCAGCGTCCATGGATTGCTTCATCTATCAAAGAGGATCAATTGATTCTTGCTGACAAATGCGACATAGCCGCAATGAAACTTTCAGCAATTACAAACAGAGGAAGAAGAAGGATTTTATTGATATTTACTTTTTGCTCAAAGGGTTCTCTTTATCAGAAATGTTACACTTTTATAAGCAAAAATATGCTGATGGGACTCTGTTTCTTGTTCTGAAAAGCCTAACTTATTTTGAAGATGCCGAAGAAGATGAAATGCCGCTTATGCTAATAGATATAAAATGGACTGAAGTTAAAGATTTTATTATGATGCAAATAAAAAACTATTTTATCGGTAAATCTAATGATTGATTCAAAGTGTTCCGTGAACTATTGTGCTATTAGCAGTTAATAGTGATATAATAATCTTCGTTAGTTTAAATATTTAAGGAGATGCTACGAAAAGGTGTATGTCCCATTAGAAGTTAGCGATGAATTGAACTTCAAAAATTCCGCTAAATACGGAGCAGATATATTCAATTCGACTGATTTTCTTAAAAAGGAGACTCAATATCAAGCCATTCATGCATATTTGAAAAACTCTTTAGACATTGGAGAAGCCTCTGTTATTCAATGTGCATTGAGCAGGAATATTCAAATAGTTTGTATAGATGAAGCTGTAGGTCGCAGAATCGCAAGACTGAATTCTTTAAAAATAACAGGTTCTCTTGGCATAATCGTAAAAGCGATAAAAAGCGGGTTTAAAGCTGATTTTGATGCGCTTGTTCGTAATATGCTCGCTAGAAACATATACCTGTCTTCAGCCTTAATTGAAAAAGCAAAAAAAATGCTTATGGATTAGTTATGAATTTTGAGTGAATATTAGAGTAGATTAGGGGTTGGTTAATAATGTTAAACTTAATAAAGCTTGCATTTAAAAATCAGTTTTTTCTATTTTTGGTAGTAGGAGGAATTAATACTGTATTTGGATACTGCATATTTGCTTTGTTCATTTATATAGGTTTGCATTACACTTTAGCTGTTTTGTTTTCGACAGTAATCGGAATATTATTTAACTTCAAAACCTATGGTAGTATAGTCTTTAAATCACATAATAATAAACTTATTTTTAGATTTTTTGCAGTTTATGCAATCACCTATATAATAAATGTTGCATATCTCAAAGTTTTCATTCCATATTGCAATGTTTATATTTTGGGAGCTATCGCAATTATACCATTAGCTATTATATCTTATTTTTTGAATAAGAAATTTGTGTTTGAAGGAGGAGGCAAAAAATGATTAGAATTGCTGATTATATAGTCAAATATCTGGAAGAATACGGTATAAAACATATTTTCATGATTTCCGGCGGCGGGGCGATGCATCTGAATGATGCTATCGGTAAAAGCAAAAAGATAAAGTATATATGCAATCATCACGAACAGGCCTGTGCCATAGCTGCCGAAGGGTATGCAAGAGTCACGAATAAACTCGCTGTTGTGAATGTTACTTCAGGCCCCGGAGGAACAAATACAATGACTGGCGTTATAGGACAATGGCTTGATTCAGTGCCTGTTCTATATATATCAGGACAAGTGAAGTTTGAAACGACAATTAAATCATGTCCTGAAATAGGCCTCAGACAGTTGGGAGATCAGGAGATCAATATAACTGATATTGTTAAACCTGTCACCAAATATTCTGTTATGTTGACAAATCCTGATGATGTAAGAGCTGAACTTGATAAAGCAATATTTTTCGCTACATCAGGAAGGCCTGGTCCAGTATGGATTGATGTCCCCTTGAATGTTCAAGGAGCCATGATTGATGAAACACAACTTCCAGGATGGCTGCCAGATATCCCTATTAAGTCGGTTTTGAATGAATCACTCGTTGATCAAACTATAAAACTGATTGAATCGTCAGAAAGACCAATCGTTATTGCCGGACATGGAATAAGAATAGCCAATGCTCAACAGCAATTTTTAAAACTTATAGAAAAACTTAACATTCCGGTTGTTACTACTTTTAATGGTTTCGACCTTATCCCAAGCGAACATAAAAACTATATTGGAAGAATAGGAACTTTAGGAACTAGGCCTGGAAACTTTGCCTTACAAAATGCTGACCTAATTATATGCATTGGAACAAGAAACAATATAAGGCAAGTTAGTTATAGTTGGCAGTCATACGCTAGAGCCGCAAAGAAAATAATAGTGGATATAGACGGGACAGAACTTAATAAACCAACTATCAAACCTGATATTGCTATAAATGCCAGTGCTTTGGATTTTATCAATAACCTAAACTCGAAATCAGGATTACTTAAAGTAAATAGGTTTGATGAATGGTGTGACTGGTGCACAATCCGCAAAAATAAATATCCTGTAGTCCTTCCAGGGTATAAGACTGATGATAAAATAAATCCTTACTTTTTTATAGAAACATTAACTAAGAAAATGAGTGAAGGTTCTATCTGTGTAGCAGGAAATGGAACTGCCTGCGTCGCACTTTTTCAGGCAGGTATAGTTAAAAACAACCAGCGGTTGTTCTGGAATTCAGGTTGCGCTTCTATGGGATATGATATTCCTGCTGCACTTGGTGCAAGTGTTGCTTCCGGAAAAGAAGTTATTTGTCTGGCAGGAGACGGAAGCGCTATGATGAACATTCAGGAACTTCAAACCATTGCCTACAATAAATTACCTGTAAAAATATTTCTTCTTAATAATGATGGATATATATCAATTAAACAGACTCAGCATAGTTTTTTTGGCGGTAATATGGTTGCAACAGATAAAAATTCTGGAGTTGGATTTCCTGATTTTATCAAAGTTGCTGAAGCTTTCGGTCTAAAAACTGAAAAAATCAGCAATTCTAATGAAATGGATTTCAAAATAGATAAAACTCTATCAGCAGAAGGTTCTATCCTTTGCGAAGTTATCCTGGATCAAGATTATATTTTTCAACCAAAGTTATCTTCAGAAAAGAAACCGGATGGAAGAATGATATCAAAACCTCTTGAGGATCTTTATCCATTTCTATCAAGAGAAGAATTTTTAAGTAATATGATTGTTAAACCCATCAATGAAGATTAATTAAATGAAACTTAAAACTATACTCCTTACAGGAGCTTCGAAAGGAATAGGAAAAGCTATTTATAATGAGCTTTCAGATACTGGAGATTATAATATTCTAGCTCCTACAAGAGAGGATATGAGCCTTGATGATTCTTTGTCCATTGATTCGTACATGAGGAATAACCAGGAAGTGGATATTGTTATTAATAATGCAGGGATTAATATCATTAATCCTATTGAAAACATTTCTGAAGCTGATATTCAATCAATGATTATGGTTAATCTGACTGCTCCTTTAAAAATTATTCAGAAATGTGTGCCTCATATGAAAAAGAATCGGTGGGGTAAAATTATAAATATAAGCTCAATTTGGGGATTAAGGTCAAAGGAATTTAGAACAATGTATTCTATGACAAAATTCGGGGTTAATGGGATAACAAAAGCTCTTGCTAGAGAATTGGGAGAATTTAATATTCTTGTTAACTCGGTTTGCCCCGGCTATGTAAATACAGAGATGACTATAAAAAATGTTCCCGAAGAGGAGGCCGGAAAAATTAAAAGCACTATCCCCCTTAGAAGATTTGCAGAACCATCTGAAATAGCTCGACTAGTTAAATTTTTAGTATCTGTCGATAATACATATATAACTGGAGAGACAATTCTTATTGATGGAGGGTTTCTATCTTGAATAAAATATCAATTCATTCTAATATCCACAATTATCAAGCAGAGTTTTATGATGATTTTTCCTTCTTTGAGAGTATTAAGCAAATAAAAAATAAAGCTATTATTGCAGATGCTAATATTATAAGACTTTATTCTGATTTGATCAATAAATATTTACCTGGTGAAAGTATATACTCGTTCGAAGCAATTGAAGAAAATAAAACTATAAACAAAGCTTGTGAAATTTATGAATGGATTATTTCTGCTAATGCGAAAAAAAATATGACTCTCGTTTCTCTTGGAGGCGGTATTACTCAGGATGTTACAGGTTTTGTAGCTTCAACTCTTTACAGAGGTATAAACTGGATATTTATTCCTACTACGCTCCTTGCGCAGACTGATAGCTGCATAGGAAGTAAAACATCAATTAACTTTAAGTCGTATAAAAACCTTATTGGGACATTTTATCCTCCGGGTAAGCTTTTCATTAACACATCTTTTATAAATACACTTACTGAACGAGATTTTTACAGCGGGCTTGGGGAAGTAATAAAATTCCAATTAATGAAAGGCGGAGATAAAAATATAGATGATATTTTTGCTCTTATTGAGAGTTGCAAAAAAGACAAAAGTTATCTTCAGAAGGTAGTTCATGAAGATATGATAATAAAGCTATCTTACATGGAAGGAGATGAATTTGATGCAGGACGCAGAAACCTATTAAATTATGGTCATTGTTTCGGGCATGCCCTGGAATCATCATCAAGTTATTATATCCCACATGGGATTGCTGTTAATATAGGGATTATTTTTGCAAATATTATTTCTGTAAAAAGAAATTTGTTGAATTCAGAACTTTCTGAAAGATTAACGCATATTGTGAATAAGCCTAATATTTATATCAAACTTAGAGAATCTGACTTTGAAGAAGGTAAACTGTTAGCTGCTTTAAAAAATGACAAAAAAAGAATCGGGAATGCTCTGACTGTCGTAATTCCTGAGAATAACAACTTTGAATTGATAAAAGCTGATGATGTGACCGAAGCAGAGTTTAAGATAACATTAAATGAACTTAAAAATATTTTATTTTGAGGGGAAAATATAAATGAATTCTATTGAAAAAGAAATGCTATCAGTTCTCAGAGAACTAAAAGAAAAATACGGCGTATTTGAAATTAAAGCTGAATTTGAAGCCGAAGGCAGCAGAATGGAAGAGTTAATGCGCCTCAAAGATGTTACTTCAGCTGCTGGTCTTCCGATAATACTTAAGATTGGTGGGGTAGAAGCTGTAACGGATATATATAATGCACTTTCAATTGGGGTAAAGGGTATAATTGCCCCAATGGGGGAGACCCCATTTGCTATAAGCAAATTTCTTGGAATTATTGACAAGATGGTACCTAAAGATAATGCTGAAGATATAGACTTTGCTTTCAATATGGAAACTATTACCTGTTACAATAATTTTGATCATATTTTAGCATTACCTAAGATAAATTTACTGCATGGAGTGACTGTCGGACGCGTGGATCTTACAGGCTCTCTTGGACTAGATAGGACATCAGTTGAATCTAAGGAAGTCTTTGATATTTGCAGAGACACTTTTATTAAAGCTAGAAAGAAAGTCCTTAAGACAGGTTTGGGCGGAGCCATATCCACAAGCAGCATAGATTTTATTAAAAAACTCAATACTGAGAAGCTCATTGATAAATTTGAAACAAGAAAAGTGGTCTTTCCTGCTGAATCAGCAAGCTACGGGGATAAGGCCATCCTTAAATCCATAGAGTTTGAACTAAAGTGGCTGGTAAGCAAACGCCGCTTCTATTCAGGGATTAAATCCGAAGACGAAGCCAGAATTGCAATGCTGGAAAAGAGAATTGCTTCAGGAATTGCAGCCGATTAAATATGTGAATAGTGAATCGCGATTCGGGGCTAGTGGATTATGAAGAAGGTTATGAATGATGAGTTTTGAATTTTGAGTTAACTCAGAACTATATTCTCCATACATTTTTGTGAGGAAAATTGATTCGTGCACGAGAGGAGTTGATAAATGAATATTATTGATTTTGAAGTAATTGAAAATAAAATTATTGAAATAAGGAACGAGAAAGTCCTCCTCGATAATGATGTGGCAAGTTTATACGGAGTTGAAACTAAAAGAGCTAGCTACAGTCCAAAGCAAAGCAAAGCAAATCAAAACAAAAATCGCTAATGCAAAGAAGTGGGGAAGTTATCGCAGATGTTTTGGGAGATGACTTGGAAGCCACTGATAGTGAAACTTCGATAGAGATCAATTTTGCAGTTTTAAAATTTAAACATCTGATAAAGAAAAAGAAATGATTACATCAAACCACGAACCACGGTCATATTAGGTCTCTATATCTGGTCTGCTTCAGGCACTGTTTCGGAGTGATGTTCGTGATTCGTGGATAGTGGATTATGAAGAAAGTTATGAATGGTGAGTTTTGAATTTTGAGTTAACCCGACTTCCGCAGTCATGTCTGTAACTACCTTATAGTCAGAATAGGCTCAAAAAAAGACAATACAAAAAGTCCCTCTTAGAGAATAATCAATTCCTGACTTTCGTAATTACACTGCGGGTATGCGGTAGGTTCTTGTAGCTAACTCCTATTGTTCTGTAGATTGCTTTCTGGGTTTCATCCGGCAAGCCGGATTTTCTTATCCTATGAATTGTTCCATTTATTGTAGGAACAATGATAGTCGAGTAGCAGTGAGTAGATAGGATTCTTCTTATCACAGGCCAACTCCTGTGATCTCCGGAGAGCCTTAATTTATACATGATGAAATGCAGCACATGATAGGCAAGGACAGTTATGAGCACATGTCCGTCAACCCTATCTTCCAGGCGGTGATGGTTTGGCCTGAGCCCCAGGTTGCTTTTGAGCATCCTAAAGCCGTCCTCGGCTCTTGTAAGGGTCATATACAACTGCCATATTTCGTCCTGTTTGAGGTCTTTGCGGTCTGTTCGTATCACATAAGAGCCGAACAAATTATCATCTGTCTGGTATTTCTCCGATCTTAACTGCCAATAAAGTTCGGCCTTTTCTTTTAATTCTATCTCATAATATTTCGCTGCCCTGGAGTATCGGGTCTGAATTTTTCCTATCTTTCTTTCTATGGCTTCTTTACCTTTTATATTCCCTTTGCCTATGCTGACTTTGAGTTTTTCGAGTTCCTCTATAAAGCGTTCCTCCATTTTTGAGCGTATAGCCATCTCCTTGAGTTTTCTTGAAGCGCTTTTACATAAAAGCAGTATGTCTTCTGTCTCATTGGCCTGATTATACGGATCTGGAATAAGCCTTACGAAGACTTCTCCTTTTTCTTCTCTTCCGGGAACTATACTAAATGCCTCCTCTTCAAGAAATTCTTTCTCGTATTTGCCCCTGCCTCTTCTGCTGTCATTTACAAGGTAGCTGTAGTTGTTATCTTTAAGCATTTTAAGGTTCTCTTTTGTTGCTATTCCCCCGTCAAGGATAACGATTGGCTTAATCCCGTCAAACAATGTATCTTCGCTTATGACACCCTTGCCCAGTTCAGAGAGCATCTCCTCAAGAGTTGTGGCATCGTTCCTATTTCCTTCGAATATTTTATGCCCTAGCTCAAATCCGTTATTATCAAAGACCATGCCGAGCACTATCTGAGGACAGTCATTGCGCTTATGCTTGGAGCAATCTCTTTTGGCTAACGGGTTTTCTAGAGCAGTGCCTTCAAAATAGGTATTGGTAAGGTCATAGAGCAATACACTCCTGCTGAGTTTGAAGTACTTCTGTTCACTGCTCACGAGGTGTTTTATTATCTGGGACTGGTGCTTTAAAAGCTTGTCGCTTAATCTGTAATAAACATCCTCTCCTCCCTGGAGTATTTCTCCTCCGAGAAGATCTGGCAAGGAGGTATCATGAAGCCATTGGACAAGAGCATGTTCGCTCAACGGTTCAACAAGCTTGTTTATTACTGCGGAGGCAGCACATGCGCATTGTTTGTCGTTAAATCCCATGCTTTTAAGGAAATTGCCAACTCCCAGTTCGTTCCAGGCATGCAATCCTGCAAGCTCCGGCCCCAGGCCAGTATCAGAGCAGTGTTCGACTTTATTAATAAGGACTCCGTCAACGGTTTCCTCTTCCGGGACTCCTTCTTCAGAAGATGCTTCTGCGGAAGTGCTGCCCTGATATGGCCTCCATGTGCCTCTATTGTCAATATGCCTGATGATTGTATCTATCCAATGCTGTTCCTTTGCGCTGTACTGCTCGGGAAATAACGCTAATGTCCCGTCATATTTATTGTACAGCTTGTTCTCTACTGCCTTGGCAATGCTCTTGCTCAATTCTTCCGGGATATCGGCATTTCCAAGCGATACAACCACCCGGTTCCTGGCTCGTCCCATGCTGTCACGAAAGGACTCTATGAGCTGCATTACCTGTCCGCTGGGGGTCTTTTTTACTCTAAAAAACATCTTATCCTTTACTATTAACAACTTATACAATATTAACAATGAAATGCCATTTTCGGAAAAATAACCCTGTCAAAGAAGAAGTCAAGAAGGATTTGTAAATTAAAAATACAAAATAGTCCCTACAAAACACCCCAAAAATATGCAATGTTTCATATCTTATTGCTGAACAATACTATATGAAATATTGATATTTTCCCAGAAAAGTTGATCTGAACTCAAATCAAAATTTAATTACATTTTTGTATGCGGAAGTCGGGTTAACTCAGAACCTAACACTTAAAACTCAAAACTACTTTGTTGTTCTTTGTGCCTCTGTGAGAAATTGGAATATAATAGAGGAAAAACTAAAAACTATTGAATACATGGATTATTACTTATACTTATGTAGGTGGAGGTTAATACTATGCAAGCTGTTATAAATGAAAAACAAAGTATTCTAAAAATTGTTCATAAACTTCCTGATAATACATCAGTTGAAGAGGCTATGGAGCGTCTATTCTTGCTCTACAAAATAGAAAAAGGTTGTAGCCAGGCCGATAGCGGGAAGTGCGCCATAGGCACAAGGAGGTATAATTTGTGAAATTATAGCAAATAGTAAAAAGCTCTATGATAGATGAGGGAACCGACCCCTCGATATCGGTATTCAGGTACTGGTATCAAACCACTTCAAGCTGCTGTTGTAAAGAGCAATGGTAGTGAGCGTTGATGAAAGCTGGAACATAATCCAGCAAGGTATGGACTTGAAAGACGAGTAAACCCGAACCTTTGTTGAAGCATCGAAAACGGTAGATGACATCAAAATTGGAGCCTTTCCCGCGTTCCAAGAGAAGCATGCAAAGAGCCTGACTATTGTGTATGCGGTGTCCGGTGTATAGAAGGCGTGAGTCTAGTCTGGGCTATTATAGGGAACTATGGGAAGTAGTCGCTTGGATGTTAAGAGAGAAACTCAAGTAGGCAAAATTACGAGAGTGAGAGTATCAATGCCAAGAACTATGACGGAATTGCTTGTAGTAGTGTTGAAGTTCCTGTAGTGGGAATGGAGCGAAGAATCAATGTTAGATAGGCTTTATTTACTATCCAACTTATTTAAAGGATGAAATTTTGGATAAAGCAAAACCATTTAAAATTCCAAAAGCATTAGTTTGGAAAGCGTTTCAAATAGTCAAAGCAAATAAAGGTTCTGCTGGAATAGACCAGGAATCTATAACTAACTATGAACAGAACATATCTGGAAACTTATACAAACTTTGGAATAGATTATCCTCTGGAACATATTTTCCTCCAGCAGTCAAAGGGGTAGCAATACCAAAGAGACATGGTGGAACAAGGATGTTAGGCATACCTACTGTGTCTGACAGGATTGCGCAGATGTCAATTAAATTAGTATTTGAATCATGTGTAGAACCCTCATTTCTAAATGACTCATATGCTTACCGCCCAAATAAATCGGCATTAGACGCGATAGGTATAACTCGCCAAAGATGTTGGAAATATGATTGGGTGTTAGAATTTGACATTCGCGGACTATTCGATAACATAGACCATGAGTTGCTCATGAAAGCGGTCAGGAAACACACAGATAATAAGTGGATAATACTCTACATAGAAAGATGGCTGAAAGCGCCAATGCAGATGCCAGACGGAAGCATTGCTAATCGTACATGCGGTACGCCGCAAGGCGGATTATGCAAAGCTTTGCATAAACCTCCTTATGCAAAGAAAGTTATTATGCAAAGTTAGCCTCCTAAAGTGCTTATATAAAACATTTCGAAGCAGATTCACTTTGCATAATATCCTAAAATGACAACTGGGGTTAACACTTTAATTATCATTTTAGGAGGCATCTATGATGCAAAAAAAGACACTGTCTGAACTGCTACATGACTTAGAGTCTGAAATGCGGCGGCTCGGATACACCAACGCTTCTATTCAGTTTTATAGAAGACGGTGGCAAATGCTTCTTAAATTCGCACAAGAACGAGGTGAAATATTTTACTCTGAACGTTTGGGAATAGATTTTGTCGAAAAGCATTTCCAGATTTTAGAGAAAGATTTTGATCGGAAGCTTTCACAGCAAGATACTCAGGAACTGCGTATCATACGAGTTATCGGGGATTTTCAGTTACATCATACCGTTTTGCGCAGGTATTACAAGCATAAAGAAATCCTTACCGAACCATCTTTCATAGCAATCAGTAATAGGTTTGCATCATATTGCAAAAATAAGAGTTATTCCGTAGTTACAATTGGCCATTATATCAAGCAATCTGCACGGTTTATGGATTATCTTGCTTCTCAAAATGTTACAGACTGTACAACCATCAGCCTTCCTTTGATTCACGACTATATTAGAACCCTTATGGGTTACACTTACAAAACCGTGGAACAGAATATATGTTCCATGCGCACCTTCTTCCGTTTCCTTTTAGAAATAGAGGAAGTTCAGACCGATTTTGCTGCAAAAACTCCGATGGTTCAGGCAAGAAAACAGACACGTATTCCATCTGTCTGGACAGCAGCTGAATTAAAAACACTGATCTTAGCTATTGACAGGGGAAGTCCAAAAGGCAAACGGGATTATGCCATAATTCTTCTGGCCTGCAGACTAGGAATGCGTTGTACAGATGTTAAACATCTAAAAATGGAGAATTTTCATTGGGAAGATAAGAAGCTAGTTTTTATCCAATCTAAGACAAGAACCGCCTTGACTCTTCCGCTTACAGCTGAAGTGGGCTGGGCTGTTATCGATTATCTCAAATACGGCCGCCCTAAAATAGACAGCTCCTATGTTTTTGTAAAGCACATGGCTCCTTTTGGTCCATTTTCAGAGAGTGACCATTTATGCCGATTGATTAAAGGGTACATGGAGCAGGCACATATTCCTGTTCTGAAAAAAAGGAGGGGAATGCATTCTCTACGGCACACTTTGGCCAGCATGCTCCTTGAAAAAGACACGCCCCTTTCTACCATTTCAGATATTCTCGGTCATATCGACACTGATTCGACAAGTGTCTATCTGAAAGTTGACATAAAGAAGCTAAAGGAATGTTCCCCTGCTTTTGAGGAGGGAAGCGATCATGAATAAAATCATTTACACAGGCCATTTTAAAGAGCATATTCAAAATTTCGTTAAACTAAAACATGCTGTTGGATACAAATACAATACAGAGGCGGGTCATTTAAAGCGCTTTGACAGATTTACATCTGAGAAGTACTCTGATGCTACGATCCTAACAAAGGAAATCGTACTTGACTGGTGCAGCAAAAAAACTTACGAGGCACAGGCAAACCAATGCTCGCGTGCGTCCATCATCCGGCAGTTTGGGAAATATCTGGATTCCATAGAGGTCAGAGCTTATGTCATTCCAAAGAATTATTATCCTCAGGAACAAAAGTATATACCACATATCTACACCGTTGACGAACTGACAAGATTTTTTACAGAGACCGATAATTGCCGATACTGTAATGAGTGCCCTTATCGGCACCTGATTATGCCGGTAATTTTTCGCATGATTTATATGTGTGGACTGAGAGCATCAGAAGCAAGGCTTCTCAAAGTCGCTGATGTTGACCTTGAAAATGGCATCCTCACCATCAATCAATCCAAAAAAGATAAAAGTCGGCTAGTTCCTATGTCCGATTGTCTCACAAAGCGTTGTCGATGTTTTTCGAAAAAAGTACATACTCATCCGCTTGAAGGTGATTATTATTTCCCAGCACTTGGGAAAAAACCAATAACGCTGGTCAATCTTTATAGAAATTTCCGCAGATTTTTGTGGCGTGCAAGGATTTCGCATGGAGGTAGAGGATGTGGCCCACGTATCCATGATTTTCGCAGCACTTATGCCATCCACTGCTTGAAAAAATGGACCGAAGAGGACAAGGATCTAAATGTATATCTCCCTGCGCTTAAAACCTATATGGGACACGATTCATTTGAGGAAACTGCTTATTACCTGCACATGACTGCAGATGTGTTCCCTTATATAACATTTAAGATTGAGGCCAGTTATCCGGAAATAATCCCTCAATTACAAGGAGATCCAGATGAAACCTACTGATTTTGCAAAATATCTTACTGAGTTCCTTTCAATTTACCTGCCAAGACAGAAAAATGTTAGCAAGAATACCATCTATTCTTACCGCGATACGTTTAAACTTTTGATTAACTACTTTCAGGACATAAAAGCGATTCCAGTAGAGAAAGTGTCCTTAAATATGATTTCAAGCGATCTTCTTACAGACTTTTTGGAATGGTTGGAAACAGATAGGAAGTGCAGTATTTCCACCAGAAATCAGAGATTGGCTGCTGTACATTCTTTTTTCAGGTACATACAAGCAGAAGAACCCGCCGGTATATTTCAATTTCAAAAGATCACAGCTATTCCTATAAAAAAATCAAAAAAAACTGTGGCTGAATACCTGACCCCAGAAGCAATTAAGCTTCTCCTAAAACAGCCTGACAAACAAACTCGAAAAGGAAGACGTGATTTAACTCTAATCAGTCTTTTGTATGATTCCGGAGCACGTGTACAGGAGTTGATTGATATGAAAGTATGTAATGTTATTTTGCAACAACCTGCCATCATCATATTAACAGGCAAAGGAAATAAAAACAGACGGGTCCCTATCATGAAGAATACAGTTTCTCTACTTGAAAACTATCTTGCGGAAAACAAGTTGGATAAACCTTGGAAAAATGAAAATCCACTGTTTACCAACAATCAGCGACAAAAACTGACAAAAGAAGGTGTTGCCTACATAATTTCAAAATATGTTGCATCGGCAAGGCAAACGTCAACTCTTGTGCCGCCTAAAGTAAAAGCCCACATGTTACGTCACTCCAAGGCCATGCATTTATTACAGGCAGGAGTAAACCTCATATACATCCGTGATTTTCTTGGTCATGTGGATTTAAGAACCACTGAAATCTACGCAAGAATAGATACAGAAACGAAAAGGAAAGCAATTGAAAATCTCTATCCTGATCTAATTGACAGTAATCTTCCTGACTGGAGTAGAGACCAGACACTGCTTTCTTGGTTGTCGAGTCTGAAATAACTTAGATATTATGCAAAGTGAATCTGCTTCGAAATGTTTTATATAAGCACTTTAGGAGGCTAACTTTGCATAATAACTTTCTTTGCATAAGGCGGAGTAATAAGTCCAGTTCTAAGTAATTTATTCCTTCACTATGTATTTGATGTTTGGATGACTAAGCATCATAAGAACAAGCCATGGTGCAGGTATGCGGATGATGGGATAGCACACTGCAAAACAGAATCTGAGGCTCAAGCTTTACTTATCGAGCTTAAGAAAAGGTTTAGTGAGTGCAGACTTGAACTTCATCCGGAGAAGACGAAGATAATTTATTGCAAAGACAATAAGCGTACAGGAGAATACCAGAATACGAAGTTTACATTTCTAGGGTATGATTTTCAAGGCAGACAGGTTATGGGTAAATATGGAAGATTCTTTTCCTTTACGCCGTCAGTTAGTAAAGAAGGCAGGAAGGAAATGAACACAGTTATCCGAAATTTGTCGTTGAGAAGGAGAACTGATTTAGAAATAGAATCTATAGCAGAGTGGATAAATCCAATCATGAGGGGGTGGATAAACTACTATGGAAAATATAACAAATCAGGGATGTATTGTGTATTCAATTGCTTTAACCGCACCCTGGTGCGATGGGCAAGAAAGAAGTACAAGAATTTGCGAGCATCCAAAACTCAAGCTGTTAAGTTCATGGAATGTATTGCTGATAGAAGTCCAAACCTTTTTGCGCATTGGAGATATGTTGATGGTTTTATCTAATGGAAGCGTAATGAATCGAGAGGTTCCCGTTACGTTTTGCGAGGGGCTGGAGGGGAAGTTCCGCCGGTCTACTCACCAACATTTTCTCATGATGAAGCTCAAAAGCAGATGGGAAAATGGCTCAAATAAGATGGACAGCACAGGCAATTGAAGATATTGATGCTATTTCGGAATATATTGCAAGAGACAGTAAATACTATGCAAAAATATTCGCTGCAAAGATATTTGATTCTGTGGCTCTGTGAGATAGAAATGCATCAATAGAAAAAACTATGGAGCGTTTATTTTTGTTGTATAAAACAGGAAAAGGGCAACTTAATTTTGGAGCTATTCCGTATCGAGAAAATGAAGGTATAGACTTTTATTCTGATTCATCATTATTTAATTCTCTTTTTGGAAATATTCAATTAACACCTTTTGAGATAGCTATTAATAAAACTATTTTATCTTTTAAAAATCAGCTGTGATTTTTTTATTTATTTTTAGGTATTGTGTGCATCATATGAAGTAGATTGACATTCTCACTGGAAACAAATCACAAGCCATGAACAAGCATTAACAGCTATTTTTTAGTGTCTTTATTGTAAAAGAAAATATAATCGAATAAAATGATTGAATATAAAAATTATACTATATGCTTATGATGATATGATGATGAACTTTAATGCTATAAACTTTTATAAACTAAAATATCCTAACAATTCTTCAAAGTTGAAAAGGAAGTTATCATAATGGTTTCAAATAATCCCGAACCAAGAAAGTTAATTAGTATCGTTACGCCGTGCTACAATGAAGAGAAGAATATCCAAGAGCTTTATGAAAGGATAAAGAAAGTATTTGAAAATTTAAAAGATTATGATTATGAGCATATTCTTATAGACAACGCCTCGACTGATAATACAGTTAAAGTTATTGATGAGATCGCTGCTAAAGATAAGAATGTAAAATATATAGTCAACAGCAGGAATTTTGGCCATATCAGGTCTCCATATCATGGTCTGCTTCAGGCAAAAGGTGATGCGGCAATGCTGATGGTCTCAGATTTACAGGATCCTCCGGAACTTATTCCTCAGTTCATAACCAAGTGGGAGGCTGGCAATCAGATTGTCCTTGGCGTAAAAAAAACCAGTAAAGAAAGCCCTTTGATGTTCGCTGTCAGAAAAACATACTATAACCTTATCGATGCCATATCTACGATAAACCATGAAAAGAACTACACAGGATTCGGCCTCTATGATAAGAGAATTGTTGAGATACTGCGTGATATTCAGGATCCGTATCCATATTTTAGGGGGCTTATATTGGAACTTGGATTCAATGTGGACAGAGTCTATTATGAGCAGCCGAGAAGGAAAAGAGGGCTTACTAAAAACAATCTTTTAACTCTTTACGATATGGCCATGTTGGGTATTTGCTCCTACTCCAGAGTGCCTATGCGGCTTGCCACTATAGCGGGGTTTGCTCTTTCTGTTTTGAGTCTTCTGATTGCCATATTATTTCTTATTCTAAAGCTTATTTTCTGGCACGAGTACATGAGCGGTCTTGCTCCGTTAGTAATAGGATTATTTTTCCTTGGATCGGTTCAGTTATTTTTCATTGGGCTACTTGGAGAATATATCGGCTTTATAGCTACCAAAAATTCAAAATTTCCAATTGTTATTGAAAAATACAGGAAGAACTTTGAATAAAATAAAGTGCATCCATTTTTTTAATAAAAAGACTACCACCAAGCTAGATATCCCATACACATATTTTTTATTTCTTCATCTCTTTTTAGTTTTATCTGCCTTAGCTCCGGTATCGTACAGTTTTGCATACAATTTGTACCAATTATATTTTTACCAAGATTTTAATAAATTACTTATATTCCCCTGGTTTGAGTTTTTAAACTGTCCTGAAAATGCTTTTAGAATCTATTGGTATCTAAGTCTAGCTTTTATATATAGTGTTATATTTACAGTAGTATGGAGTAAATATACATTTGGTAAGATAAAAACAGGCAATGTTGTTTTATCGAATAAAGCTATTTTAATCTACATTTTTTTATTCGTTATTACATTTATATTTTCTTTAATTCAAAACCCTATCAACTCTATAATATGTTTTGCTCTATTTATGTTATTCTTATTAATTCCTAAATATTTAAAGATGTTTCTATGAAATCTATTGCATTTTCTTCATTCATCTTAGGAACTCTTCTTGTTTTTTTTTATTTCTCATTATTTATATTTCCAAAAACTTTTGTTTTAAATGACTATTATGACTTGCCAGAAACCACAATTTTAGAATTTAAAAATAATGATTTATCTTATGTCGATAATACTGATTTTATAAATAAACACAGAATTTTTAAACAAACTAAATATGATCCTATAAAAGATAATGGGAGAAATCCACTTGATATAATTCAACTAAGTA
Organism: Lentisphaerae bacterium GWF2_38_69; assembly: GCA_001803205.1. Lineage (GTDB taxonomy): Bacteria > Verrucomicrobiota > Lentisphaeria > Victivallales > GWF2-38-69 > GWF2-38-69. The sequence goes on from MHBE01000018.1 coordinate 24,029, forward strand.
TTCCTGAAAAATTTAATACAGTAAAAAGTGATTTGTTTAGTTATACCCCTCTAAGCGCATATATCTCCAATCTATTCATACCGCATTTTCTTCCATACTTTGACAAAGATAATAAGGTTCTTGCGATTGGAGGAGGGGTAAATACAGAACATGAATTCAAGTGGAGAAATTTTATTTTCCCATGTAAAATTTATACTCAAGATGAAGAAGCCCCTAGCATTATCAATCAGTTTCTTAATAAAAATACAGAAGAATTTTATTGGCAATTTGCCTCGAGATATTTCTTCCATCATCATAATTTTTTTCTTGGTTCAATCAATGAATTATTTTTAGGTCGGGCATATAATGAAATTAATTCTCAGTATGGATTTTTGAATCTCTATTTCATTGGATATTTGTGTAAACTATTTGGTGATATAAATTTTCAGACATATATCTCAGCACTAAATGTATTTTCTATAATCTATTTTTTATTTTTCCTGATTTTCATACAATTAATATGTAAAAACATAAAATATACTGCCGCTGCGGCATTAGGATACGCTGCCATTACCTTTTGTATTCCATTTAAATTTAGTCTGATAGCACCAGGTTTAAATCCTTTAAGGCATTTTTTAGACATTCCTGTGCTAATGATACTTTATCTGATGATAAAAACTGAAAGTAAAAAATATTTTCTTATATTTCTATCAATTGAAATAATTCTTATTTTCAGCATTGCCTTTTCCGGCATAATGGGATTGTTTCTTTTTTTAGGTATAAACGCCTCGCTGTTTTTTCATTTTATCTGGCAGAATAGAAGCAATATAATAAATTATTTTTTAAAGTATTTTTCTCTTCAATTAATATTTGCATTATTAGCTTTGGTAATATTTCATCTCATCAGCACTAGAGATGCTTTAAGCAAATATTATCTTAAGGGATTATTGACTTTTCATTTTTCTTTTACTTCCATAATTCTCACAGTATTTACTTTTGCAAGTATAATTCTTGGCTTTTTACTTATTGGATTATTCTGGAAAGAATTACCGAACTTAAAAGTGATCTTATTAGCTTTGGCTTTTTATTGTTTGCAAATGCTCTTATATGTTATTTGGGGAAGCACACCAGAGCACTTCTTATGTATCTTGCCTTTATTTTTAGCCATGTGGCTGTTATGGATTAAATCAATTTCTTTGCTGAAAAATAATTTTTCATATGTTTTTGAGAAACTTTTATTGCCAGTATCCTGCGCCAGTTTTTTTTTAATTCTGATATATGGAGGAATATTAATTTTTTATCCTTCCTATAGAAGCATTCAGAATATCAAAGATTCACATTTAACGTATGAATGGAAAAATCCAAATGCGAAAATTATCAGTACGATTTCTGAATATCTATTTAATTGCGCAATTACATTGATAAACAAATATATTCCTGAAAAAGAAAAAGGAATTTATATATATTCAAAATATGACAACATTATTCCTTTTCTTGCGGGTAAATACAGCGCAATGGCATATCCTGATTTACAATGGTTTGTAATGAATGAAAATATGGCTGAAAATGTTACCAACAAGATAAAAAAAGAAAAACCTGAATTTATATTTGTAGATAAAGATATTGATAGAAATCTTGAATACGAATATCAGGGAAGTCTGGAATTTATCACTAACACGATTCAGAATAGAGATTATAAAGGTGCTTTTCGAAAGGAATCTTTCTTTAGAGTTTATAGGATTGGATACTTAAAAATCTTATTTGATAAAGTCAAGCATGACTATATCCTAATTGATTCTTCTCCATTGATTTCAGTTTGGAAAAGAAGATGGTAAGGAATTATTAAAAAAATACGGGAATCTCCATGCAGAAATCGTTGTGGTTAAATGCCTGTTATGACCTGAGTAAGAAATATAAAATTTAGTATTCAATTTAAGCGTTGTTTTAGTAAACACATTGTATATGGGTATTATTTTGAATAAATATCTTCTTTTTCAAAAAATGGCAGCATCCCACCTGAACGCTGCAAAGGTCGCATGATCCTTGTTGTAATGGATTTGTTTATGAAAGAACTTCCATAATCGTTCAATTGGATTCAAATTCGGAGAATACGGCGGAATTTTCTCCAGCATTATTCCGGATGTTCTCAAGTAGTTTAACACCTCTTCAGATTGATAGTATCTGGCATTGTCTGAAAACACATAAATATGAGGAGCTGTCGGATAATGTTCTTCTATTTTGTTGACTCGGCATTGATCATATCTGCTTCAACCACTACGGCTTCTCTTGTTTCAGCATTAAGAGCTCCTTGATATTGAGCCTTTCTCTGCTTGTGTTGGATTGTATCTCTTTTGTTTCGCCTTTTTCAAAGTTGTTCAGGTAATTTCTTATAGTTTGGTCGTCCAGAAGCAGAAGTTTAGCGATCTGCTCAAAAGTATATCCATCATCAAGCAGCAACATTGCCTTTAGCCTGTCTGCTTGAGAGGCATTCTTTTCGTAACGATGTTCAGCAATTATTTCTGCCCGTTGATTTAAGCTTAAGAATCCTTTATACTTTGACATAATGACTGGCATTCTAAACTGTCAGCTTAAGTTTGCAATACTTTTTCTATTTTTAATTCGCTCGAGGTATAACTTAAATTGAGAAATCTAATATTAAATCAAAGCCCTCGAATTAGGAATGTATTATTATTTTCTTTAATAACCAGCGCTTTAGTCCTGATTTGCATTCATTATGTTAAGGGCGATAGCTCACACTTTAATAAATCACTATTATATTCTGTTATTAAAAGTAAAACATACGACAATCTTAATTATAACAGCAGGTCACCTGATCCAAATTTGTTTTCTGAGAAGGAATTCTTGGAGTTGGTAAAGTCTGATTTAAGAAATTTTTTTATCTGTTTTGATTTTAAAACAAGAAAAACCATACAAGATAGTACCATATTCCAGACTGCTTCCGGTAATTCCGGTATAAGGCTGGAACTTAAAAAGCCATCTACATTACAATTAGTTGTTGGGTCTAATAATAGAAGTGGAAGCAGATGTATTGATATAACTTCTAATTTGGAGTTAAACAAGTGGCATTATATTGAGATTAGAATTAGCTCTGATAAACAGTTAAAAGTATTACTGGATAAACAAGTTTTAGAAGGAAGAACATTTCCTGAGTTCAATTTCAACATTACTGATGTTTGTATAGGAAGCGACTCAAGTAAAATAAATCCTTTTTACGGAGAAATATCAAATTTAGAAGTAAAATATTCCTTTTTGGACAGAAATGCCCTTTTTTATATAGTCTGGACGATAAAGATAATAGCTGTAATAATTTTCATTTCATCTGTATTAATGCTACTCAATAGATTCTATTATAATGCAAAAGAATGTGTTAGTTTTTATAAGGAAAAGATATTAGATAAAGAAAAGAAAGTTAAGATAATTGCAAATGGAATCTTTCTGGGGTTCGTCCTGTCTATTTTCTGTCAATTTGTTTTTTATTCATTGATATTAGGATTTTCAGATCCGTGGAATACTCCATTAATTCCTTATTCTAATATATTTACGGATTATATTGAAATAGTTGGTAAAATTTCAGCATTTAATCCGTATTTTTCCGATGGCGGTTCAAACTATTTCCCTTTTGCATATTATGTTTTTGCTGTTTTCTCTTTTTTCCCATTAATACTTGGCATTGTTTTATATCTTGGATTATTTACAGTCTTATTTTTTGCAATCAATAAATATGAATTGGGCTCGGCAGGATTAAGGATAAGTGGGATATCTCAAAAATATAAAAATAAACTAACTGATACATCAAAATTAAGTTTCTTCAGAATATTTAATTATTTTTTTGAAACCAATTTTAATTTAATTGTTTTTACCTTTTTATCTTTTCCTGTCTTATTTCTCTTTGAACGAGGGAATTGTGAAAATTATTTATTTATTTTTTTATGGTTGTTTATCTATTTCTATAGGGAAAATAAGTTTCAATTAAGTGCCCTTTTCCTCTCTCTGGCTATTTGTATGAAACTTTATCCAGCAGTTTTTATCGTTCTTTTTATAAAACAAAAAAAATATAAGGAAATAGTCCTTGTAGCTATATATTCAGTTCTTATAACATTTACCTGTTTATTGTTCTTTAAGGGTGGATTCAATAATAATTTGCAATATATATATTCTGGATTTTCTAATCTTAAGTCTCTTGGTTATTTTGTCAATAATAACTATGTACAGGAAGGAGTAAGTTTTTATACTTTTATAAAACCTATACTTATTTATTTTAATGGATTCAGCGTTATCAATTTAGAAAGTTATGGGTTCAAAATATTTTATTATCTAATTTGCCTAACTGTTGCTGCGTTTACATCATTATATATTCTTTTAATCGAAAAAGAATTATGGAAGAATGTGTTTTTGCTGACTGCGCTTATGCTTCTATTGCCCTTTATGTCATGCCCCTATAAGTTGATTCATTTATATCTTTCGCTATTCCTATTTGTTAATTCTAAACCAGACAAAACAGATTTCTTCTATTCAGTTATATTCGTAATGCTGCTTATCCCTGCAAGTTATTGGTATATGATGGGCATTATAACTGACGGAGGGCAAGGAATAAGTATCTCAGTGTTTATAACACCCATATTGATTATAATTATGATGGTTAAAATATTTAAAGATGGAATAATAGAAAACATTTCTAATCAAGGGATTTCTCTTATAAAAAATAATCTTTTGAATTATTTTAAATAGACTAAACTCAAAGAAAAGATAAAATAGACCAATATGAACTTATGCTTGAAATACTTCTCGAATTGGGAACAATTATAAAACAAAAATCTGATATTATCAGCCTTGCTTATCTTTTCGGATCGTTTGCCAAAGGCAATGCCAAAGAATATAGCGATATAGATTTAGCTGTTTTATTATCCTCTAAAAGCAGAATAATAAATCCTTTGTTGGGTTTAGAGCTGGAGTTGGAGATACAAGAGAAATTAAATCATCAGGCTACAGGATTGTTTTTGAACTCGACTCTTTAACCAGAAAGTTTTTCGAGCTTAAGGCAGCCCGCGATTATTATTATAATTTTTAATATTTTTAAAAGGTTAATATTATGACAAGATTAATACTAGAATTGCCAGAATCGGCATTTTCACTATTTCATCAATCGCTTGATGAATTCTTAAAATCCATGAAGATCGCTGCAATAGTTAAATGGTACGAAGAAGGGAAGATTTCGCAATCGAAAGCTGCTGAAATAGCATGTGTTACCCGACAGGAATTCCTCGAAGCTCTTTATGAGCATAAAATCCCACCTTTCCAGATAACTCCAGAGGAACTGGGAAATGAAATTCAATAAACTAAACTCCTCTCCGATAATTTCATTAGCCAAAATAGGGCATGCTGATTTGTTATTGAAAGTCGCACACGAAATAAATATTCCATCTGGAGTTTATGAAGAAATTACTGCCCTGAATAGAAATGATTCTGCCACAGAATGGATCAAAGCTTTGCCTTCAGAATTTCTAACTGGCTGGACAGTGTTTTTCGGAAAAAAAATAATAGAATTTAAATCTATCGAGTCAGTGGACTATAATTTCAATTAAGATTGGGAGAACACTTATGCACAATGCTGAAGTATTAAAACTTATTGACGAAAATTCAGATATTTTCTGGTATATTAATGAAGAAGACAAATGCAATATTTCTCTTGAATTTCTCATTGAAACAATATTGAATTACGGTAACGAAAGAAGCGTTAAAAGATTAATTGATAATCTCGGAATTATGGAAGTTGCCCGTATTTTCTTTGCACAGGCGGATAAACCTCGGTGTAATTATTTTCCACAAGTTAAAAACTACTTTAGCTTATACTTTAAAAGATATGCATCATAATATTCTCTCAGAAAATCAAAAAGATTTACTTGTTACAATTAAATCATTCTCCAAAGAGTATTATCTAGTGGGAGGCACAGCTATTGCGCTGTACCTCGGGCATAGACGATCAATAGACTTTGATCTTTTTACTTATAATAATGTAAGAAGAAAAGGAATTAAGAATTTTCTTGATTCAAAAAAACTTAAATATTCCGTCCTATTTGAAGATTCAATACAACTTCATATAATTTTAAATCATGTTAAAATAACTTTCTTTCAATATCCTTTTGCTATAAAAGCCAATACAAAATTTGATGATATTATTAATCTTCCTTCTCTCTTAGACCTTGCTGCCATGAAAGCTTACGCCCTTGGAAATAGAAGTAAATGGAAAGATTATGTGGATTTATTCTTTATTTTCAGGCTATTTTCTTTGACTGATGTTGTAAAACGAGCTGAACGGATTTTTGGTGAACCTTTCAATGCAAAACTCTTCAGGCAACAACTTGCTTATTTTAATGATATAGATTTTTCTGAAAGCATCGAATACATAAATGAGAAGCCGAATGAAAATGAGATTAAATCATTATTAATAGATGTAGCATTAGAGCCTTTCTAATTTATATGCCTAAAAAAAAATTCTATAGGAGTGTCGACTAATTTAGTTCCTCTCACAAAGACACTGAGACACAAAGTTTTTCTCCGTGAGATACAATTGTTCTTGAATCTTTTTGTCAACGAATTTCACGAATTGTTCAAAGAACAACAAAGGTAATTGAAACTGAGAATAAGTTCTATTCATTTAGAATGGTTGTGTTAAACTAATAGTGCATAATGTTTAAACATATAAAGGAATTATCATGCTAAGAGAAATAATCATTCCAGATTCTTCAAAAATAGTTCTGCCAATACCCAAAAACTATATGCATAGAAAAATTGAGATAATTATTTTCTTGAATCTTGATCAACTCTTAATTAACTCAAAACTTAAAACATAACACCCAAAACTTATTATGCTTTCAGTATTTTTAACTGGCGGGACAGGATTTTTCGGGAAGAATATTTTGAGGAAGCTTCAGTCTGATGTCAAACTCACAATATTATCTAGAAATCCTGAGAATTTTATCAACGAGTTTCCAGAATTAATCAAGGGGCACGAAGTGTCTTTTGTAAAGGGGGATATAAGAGATTTCAAGTTGCCGCCAGATTTGGTGTTTGATTATGTAATTCATGGAGCTACCGAAGCCAGCGCCAAGCTTGAAAAAGAAAATCCACAGGAGATGTATTCTGTTATAGTTGACGGAACTAAACATCTTCTTAAGCAAATTACCGGACGAGGAATCAAGCGGCTCTTATTTATAAGCTCAGGCGGAGTTTACGGCCAGCAACCGGCTGATTTATCAAATATCCCCGAAACCTATCCGCCATCGCCTATAACATACTACGGCAAAGGTAAACTTGAGGCAGAAAGGCTATGTGTAGCCTCTGGTATTGCATCAGTAATTGCTAGGTGTTTTGCGTTTGTTGGCCCTTATCTTCCGTTAGATACTCATTTTGCAATAGGTAATTTTATATTGAATGGACTTAAAAATGACCCAATTATAATCAAAGGAGATGGTCGTCCCTATCGTTCTTATATGTATGCAGATGATTTAATAAATTGGCTATGGTCCATTTTATTAAAAGGCAAGGTAGGGGAAATTTATAATGTTGGTTCAGAAGAAGCAATTTCTATCGCCGATCTAGCTCGGTTAGTCAGTTCCTGTTTCACAGACAAACCTGAAGTTAAAATTCTCGGCATCCCAACCCAAAACCCAAAACTCATAACTCAAAACTATTCTATCGAACCACTAACCACGAGTCACGAGCCACTAAAGCCCGAGCGTTATGTCCCTTCCACCCAGAAACCCCAAAGTGAGCTTGGATTGACATTGCGCACTAATTTAAAAGATGCTATACTTGAGACAATTGTTTGGAATACTAAACTTTTTAAAATTAAATCATGAATCAATTGATTCAGCTGAGCTTGTGAATATATGCAACAACCACCTTAATGACTTCAAGAAATTCATCAGCGAAATAAAATGATCAAATTTTCTCAACAATCTGTAACTAAAGCAGAAAAGGTGAAATGATGTGTGTAATCCAGATTGGCAAAATATCTTCAGGAAGAAATTGATATTATAAAAAAAACAATTAAAATGTCTTTTACTTAAACCCGAATTCTGAAAATTCTTGTTAAATCTTAGTTATAGACTGGAGAAAGTTCATGCAAAGTTCTGAAATTACCGACAAATATTATCTTAAAGTCCTTATCTGGATATGCGTTATATGGTTCCTAGTATGGAGTTTTGTTCCATTTATTTTCTTTGAAGGGATATTTTCTGATATTTTTACAAGTTCAGTCGTAATAAAACAACATTTAACATGGGGTTATAACAGACAGCCTTATTTCGGGACATGGTTATCAGGAGGTGTTTTCTTATTTGGAGATTTACGGTTTGGTTATCTGTGCTGTCAAATATTTATTTTGATATGCATATTATCAATATGGAAGCTGGCAAGATATTTTCTACCTCGAGCCGAATCATTGATTGCAGTGTTGTTAGTCCTTGTCACTCCAACTTTTTCTTTTTTGAATCTGGTATTTTGTCAAAATGTTATGCTCATGGGCTTTTGGGCACTGATAATTCTATTTTTTTATAAGGCTTTGTTAAATCAGAAATATATTGATTGGCTGTTGTTGGGGCTATTTTGCGGGCTAGGTTTAATGACGAAATATTTTTGCGCTTTTTTGTTTGTTCCTATGGCGTTGCTTATTTTGTTTACTAAAGAAGGGAGAAGTTCATTCACCAGACTGGGGCTATATTTTTGTGGAATTGTCTTTTTAATAGCAATAATTCCCAATATTATATGGCTATTTGATAATCAATTTGTATCTGTTACTTATGGATTAAAGAGAACAGATTTAACTACAGTAATACCATTAATGGATCATATATTTAGTCCATTGAAATCTATTGGCCTTATAGTGGGCAATCTTGCTCTTGCCATAATATTAGTATTTGCCTGTTTCCCGAAAAGAAACTCGGAACCTGTTTATGCCATTTCATCTTTCACAAAAAAATACATTAATTTAATGTGCCTGACTCCACTGCTTATTCTTATATTATTTGCCGTGATAACAGGTGGTTATATTAAACCTGAGTGGCTTTTCCCTCTTTCTGTGCCTCTTGGTGTATTTGCTGTTATGTATTGGCGCCCTGTAATATCTAAAGAGAAATTTAATAAGTTTTTGGTTCTAGCCTCTATAGTTTTAATTCTGGCAGTTATTGGAATCTTATTTGCTATTATGTATTATTATCCATATAAACATGATAAGATGGAAGTAACTCCATATCCTACCTATCCAATAGCCAATGTAATGACAGAAGAGTGGCATAAAGAGTATCATCAACAACTTAAATATGTCATAGGAGAATATCAATTTGCCGCGATTGTTTCTTATTTTGGTGAAGATCATCCCACAGCTATAGTTATGGATCCTCTTGCTCCTGTTCCTTACTCTCAATATATGAATGATATTAAAAAATACGGCGCGCTTCTAATATGGAGAGGTTCAGAGCTGGCACCATGGATGGATAAATTTAAAGATGACTCGATAACCAAATATCATACTAAAGCTTTCTCTATGCCAGTAAAACCATGGTTTGAGAGATTAATTAAAAACTGGACTGGAGAAATTCCAAAAACTCAGGATATTTCCTTTGCATTCATTCCTCCTCAAAATGAAGTAAAATAGTAGGCATGGGAAATGAAGTGGTAGGTGAAATTTACCTGTCTTTTTGGTGGAATATTTTTTTGATTGAAAAGCAAAGCACCTGTTTCATGAAGAGTAAATATTCTTTGTAATTGAGCTTACTTTTTCCTTGTCCTCTGGATCTAAAAACAAAAGGTATCTCATTGATTTTCGAATAATTCCCTTTTACCAGTATTTCAAGAAGGATCTTATACCCTGAAGAAGTTAGATTAAATCCTGTAAGGACTTTTCTGTTAAGGGAAAAATACCCAGAAAGTGGATCTGATGTTTTTATAATAAGTTTTGCCAACATTAGACCGATATTTGAAATAATTTTGCGATCTAATCTCCAATTATTTACATGGCTTGATTCCTGAAATCTGCTACCGATAGCAATATCATAATTTTCAAGAGAGAAAATAAGTTCCGGTATGATTGCCGGATCATGGCTTAAATCTCCATCCATTACTCCAAGATAATTTCTATCGGATAATGCAAAGCCTTCCATAACGGCGCTTCCAAGACCAAGCTTTTCTTTGCGATGAATGACTCTTACTGGATATAGTTTAGACATTTCTTCTGCTTTTTGTCCCGTTTCGTCAGGTGAATTATCGTCAACTATAATTACTTCAAGATCGATATTAGGGAAAGGTTGTACAGCAGCAAATATTTCCTTTAAAAGAGGCTGAATATTGTTCTTTTCATTAAATGTAGGAATTACTATTGAAGCTTTTATCATTAAAAATTTCTCAATTTGTATGAAAATTATTAATTGTTCGAAAAATAACACAATTCACAAATTTTTCGGATAGAAAGATTCTAATTAAATTTGCCAAAAACAACATGAGACCTATTATATAACGGCGGGTTTGATCCTCTGATAATAATGCACTGGGGCTGCTAAGCCTTATATTAAATTCCAGAGCGGAATCAACCCGCTCCTTACATTTTAAATTTATCTTTTATAATATCTATTCTTTCCTTAAAGGGCAATGATTTCGGAAAACCCAGAGAATATATTTTTGAACAGTCCAGATGGGAATCGATCGGTCTTTTTGCTGGCGTAAGAGGAATGGTATTTAAAGGTTTTATATGAGAGGAATCTTTCCCGAGTAAGGAAGCAATATCTTTAGTTATTTGAAATTTAGTAGTTTTATCTTCTGAAGATAAATGAAAAATTCCGATTGCGTTAATTTGCAGCAGAAAATTCAAAGCTGCAGCGACATCTCCAGTGTAAACAGGATAACGGATTATAGTATTGTCAATTAAAAGCTCGGTTTTTGATTCAATAGCTTTAATAGATGAATATAGCAAGGGCGATGCTTTGAGTCCGGTGTTGATGCCATATAGAACTGATACCCTCATTATTATTGCATCAGGGCAGAGCGCAAGTACTCTTTTTTCGGCTTCAGCTTTTGTTTCACCATAATAGTTTATCGGATCTGGCTTATCTGTTTCCATATAAGGAGGGTTGTTCCCTGAGAAAACATAATCAGTAGAAATGAAGACAAATTTTGCTCTTCTTTCTGCAGCAGCTTTAGCCAGCTCTTCGGCTGCAGTTACATTTAGATTAAAAGCGTCTTGTCTATTTATTTCGCAAGTATCCGGATCTCGTGCTGCTGTAGTATGGACAATGCAATCCCAGTTTAAGGCAATAAGTTTATTCAGGTCTTCTTTTTTTGTTATATCCGCTGCTATAAAGCCTGGTCTTTCCGAAAAAGAATTTTTGATGATTTGATGATCAGAAGATGCGAAATAAAGAACAATATCGCTTCCAAGAAGTCCGCTGGCTCCAGTTACTAAAATATTCATAATTATTTTTTTCTGATAACAGGCAGATGAAGGCACATTTCATGAACTGCGTGAGCTGTTTCCATCATTGCCTCTCCAAGTGTAGGATGCGGATGTATGGCATGGCCTATATCTTCTGCGGTTGCGCCCATATTCATTGCTATTACGGCTTCAGATATCAGGTCAGTGGCATGTGCTCCGGCTATGTGAACGCCGAGTACCTTATCGTCTGAGACTGAAGATATTATTTTGCAGAATCCAGCTGTTTCGTTGATTGCCATTGATTTGCCGAGCGCAGAAAACGGAAATTTCCCTATTTTTACCGGAAGGTTGTTTTTTTCGCAATATTGCTGGGTAAATCCAATACTGCCGATTTCCGGGGAGGTAAAAATGCAGCCAGGAACAAGTTTATCGCTGAATTGAGTATCTTTTCCGGATGCGTTGTCCGCGGCGCAAATACCCATAGCGCTTGCCATATGTGCAAGCTGTATTCTGCCTGTGACATCTCCAATGGCATAAATATTGGGGATATTGGTTCTGCATTTTTCATCGACAGAGATGAAACCTTTGGAAGATAGTGTTATTCCAGCCTTTTTCGGGCTAAGTCCATCAGTTACAGGCTGCCTTCCAATAGAAACAAGCAGATATTCGGCTTTTATTTCCCTGCCGGCAACACTGCCTGTAATAAATTCATCGTTTGCAATAATGTTTTCGAGCGGTTTTCCCGTGAAAACCTGCATTTTTCGTTTTTTAAATTCGCGGTTGAGTAGTTTTGAAACCTCTATATCCTGTTCTGGAAGGATTTCAGGCATCATCTCAACAATAGTGACTTCTGTGCCAAGTTCTGCAAAAAGCGATGCAAATTCGCACCCTATTACGCCACCGCCAAGAACCAACAAACTTTTTGGTATTTCTTTTAATGAAAGAATGCCAGTTGAATCCAAAATCCTGGGAGATTTTGGGATAAAAGACGGAATTACAGGTTTTGAGCCTGTGGCGATAATAAAATTTTTGGAGGCAAGATGAATCTTTTCGCTGGTTTCCTTTAGCGTGACAGAAATTTCAGAATTTGAAACAAATTCTGCCGAACCGTTAAAAGTTTCTACACCCGCATTTTTGAGAAGAGAAGCAATGCCTGTTCTTAATTTTAGGACTACATCGTCTTTTCTGGATTGGATCTTTACCCAGTCAGGGGAAATCGTTCCATCTAATTTAATTCCGAAATCTGCTGCATGCTTAACTGTTTTGTACGCATCAGCAGAAGCAAGAAGAGTTTTGGTCGGAACGCATCCCCAATTAAGGCAGGTTCCTCCAAAATGTTCTTTTTCTATGAGTATGGCTTTTAACCCATTTCTGGCAGCTTTGATTGCAGCTATGTACCCTCCAGGACCTGCTCCTATTACACAGACATCGTAATTTGCTTCCATATTTTTTAAACTCCCAATATTGAACATCGAACTTCCAAATTAGAAACTCAATGTTTTGCTTTTATTAAATTTTTATTAGAAGTAGTTGTTTTTATGACTTTAGTATTTCTAAGATCGAAGTTAAGCGTTCGATGTTCGGTGTTTTAAAATTATTTATCATTATAGCCTGTAGGGAATTTCTTTTTCCATTCCCATGCAGAATTGATTATTTCGCGAATGTTTTCGTGAAGAGGATTCCAGTTTAGCTCTTTGCGGGCAAGTGTCGAATCGGCAATGAGTATGGCAGGATCGCCGGAACGCCTGGTTGAAACAGAAACTTCAATTTTTTTGCCTGTTACTTCTCTTGCTACTTCAATAACTTCTTTAACGCTGAAACCGCTGCCGGTTCCCAGGTTGTAATGTCCGCTCCTGGGTGCTGTAAGAGCAAGCATATGTGCTTGAGCAAGATCTTCGATATGTATATAATCTCTTATACATGTGCCGTCTTTTGTATTATAGTCATCTCCGAATATTGCGACATTCTTTCTTTGGCCCATTGCTGCCTGAAGAACTATTGGGACAAGGTGGGTTTCAGGACTATGATCTTCACCAAAATTAGTTGAGGCTCCGGCAGCGTTGAAATAGCGAAGAGCTGTATATTTCATTCCATGTATCTGATTGTACCAGTAGAGCATTTTTTCCAGGAAAAGTTTTGATTCTCCATAAGGATTTATGGGTAACTGAGGAGTTGTTTCTTTTATCGGGCTTTCTTCAGGAAGACCATATGTAGCAGCTGTACTTGAGAAGACAAAGGACTTAATTTTTCCTGCTACGGCAGCATCAAGCAAGTTTATGCTGCAGGCATCGTTATTTATAAAATATTTGCTGGGATTCTGCATTGATTCACCGACTAGAGAGTAAGCGGCGAAATGAATTATCGCTTCAAAAGAGCCTTTCATTACAAAATGAATGAGTCTGTCTCTTTCGGAAAGATCCATTTCTATGAAGTCTGCTCTCCTGTCAACTGCTTCTCTATGACCTGTGGCAAGGGAATCAACTATGCTTACTTTGTGCTCATGATTTAAAAGATACTCAACAGTAGCGCTTCCGATGTAGCCGGCTCCGCCTGTGACAAGTACATTCATAAATGTTATTCCTTCCGGTTTATATTAATTTTATTTTGTTTTATTTGATACAGTTTTAGCTGGTGAATCAGAAGAAGTTCTTTTAGTTTTTGGAGGATTAAATCCCCAACTCAATAGCTGAGTTATGAATTTATCTCGATTTTTGGAAGTTTTAAAACCAGTGGCAACTGCTATAAGAGTTTTTCCGTCTCTTGTGCATGTTACGGTAGTACAGAATCCGGCTCTGACTGTATATCCTGTTTTCATCCCATTTACGCCTTTAATATCCCATCTGATAAGCTTGTTTGTATTCACAAATGTATTGGGTTTTGGGGAATTCGGCCTGAATACAATGGATTTTAGATGGGCAAATTCTGTTATTATCGGGTACTGGAGGAGTTTTTCTGCTAAAAATGCCATGTCTTCAGCAGATGCCTTATTCTCATTTTCAGGATTTTTCTCCGGAAGCCCGTCAGGATTGGAGAAATGAGCTCCAGGTAGATGTAGTTCTTCAGCCCTTTGGTTCATCTTATTAATGAAAGTCTGAACATCGCCATTTCCGAAATATTGAGCAAGCAGATAGGAAGAATCATTAGCGCTATGAACTACAATTGTTTTTAATAACTCTCTTATGGAAAACTGTTCTTTTGGATCAAGCCAGGCCTGGCTTCCGCCTATTTTGCTTGCTTCTCTTGTAACTTGCACCATGGTATCCAAACTGATTGCAGGATCATGCTGCATATATTCCATTATCAGCAGAAGCGTCATCATCTTTGTCATTGATGCTATCGGAACTGGTTTTTTGGGATTTTTTGCCCAGAGAACTTCGCGTGTGTTTAAGTTGACAAGTAATCCTGTCCGAGCATCTTTGCTTAACGGGACAGCTGAAAGATCATTCCATACAGTTTTATCATATTTAAAAGGAAGAGGGATTCCTTCGTCAGGCAAGCTGACTATCTTTTGCGGAACTGGTAGTTCCTGAGGTGAAGAAATCTCTGTTTGAGCAGAAGAAGAGGGCTTTGATACTGGTATTTCCGGTTTGCTTCCTGAGGTTCCCCATTTATAAATCCCATAGACTATAAGCAATCCTATGATAAGAACTATGCATAAAATTATTAAGCGTCTCATTTTAATCCTTATTTGCCTTGAGCTTTATTCAATGCTGATACGATTGCTTTTATAGGTGCAATATCAATACTGTAATCGATGCCAGCTCCATTAAATATCTTGCCGTCTGAAAGTCTCTTTAAAGATATGAATGCCATAGCTCTTGCGTCTTCTCCCCTGTCAATGGCCTGTTCATGATATTGATCCAATGTAAACGTCTCAGTCAGACCTGATGACTGCAGCGCATGGACTGCCGCAGAGATTGGACCATTTCCAATACCTTTGATAGAATATGTCTTTCCGCCCTTAAGTATATTGAGTTCTATTTCTGTATTGCCTGGGAAATGAGTGTCCGCGGAAGAGGCTGCAGCGAAGTTCAGAAACTCGAAGGGGCCTTCCACTGTTACGAAATTATCATCAAAAATCTTTTTGATTTCTGAAGCGGTTATTTCAGAGCCTTTTTTGTCTGCATACTTCTGGACATGAGCACCGAGCTCAGGGTGCATTGATTTCGGAACGCTTATCCCAAAATCATTTTCAAGTATATACGCGATACCGCCTTTTCCTGACTGGCTGTTAATTCTTATAAGATGCTCATATTTTTTCCCGATATCAAGAGGATTAATGTGCAGATAAGGCACTTTCCAGCCGACATTGAAGAGTTTTGCGGCTTTATCTCTGGAGAGCATTCCTTTTCGAATAGCGTCCTGATGAGAGCCTGAGAAGGCTGTAAAGACCAGATCTCCCGCATAAGGGTGCCTTGGATGCACATCAATGCCTGAAATATCTTCTACTTCTCTTATAACATCCGGAAGTTTACTGAAGTCAAGGCCTGTTTTAATTCCTCTGGCATGTAAATTTAGAGCAAATGTAATTATATCCAGATTGCCTGTTCTTTCCCCATGGCCAAGAAGTGTCCCTTCAACTCTGTCCGCGCCTGCGGCGAGTGCAAGTTCGCTTGCAGCAACTGCGCATCCCTGGTCATTGTGAGCGTGCAGACTGATTAAAACTTCATCACGATATTTATAATTGGTGCAGAAATATTCAATCATATCCGCATAGTGATTTGGAGGCCTTCTTTCTACGGTTGCCGGCAGATTAAAGATTAAATCGCCTTTGAACTTAGGACGCCAGATTTCATAGACCTTTTCACAGAGTTCTATAACAAAATCAATATCGCTGTCAGTGAATTCCTCAGGTGAAAATTCATAGCAGACATGGTCTCTGATCTTTGCGTCAATTAGTCCTTCAAGAGCAAAACGCGTACCATCTTCAGCCATTTTGATGACTTCTTTTCTCTCTTTTTCAAATACTATCTTTGAGTGAAGATCGGAAGTTGCTACATAACAATGAAAAGTAGCTTTTCTGGAACCTATTAAAGATTCTATGCTTTTTTCTATCAGATGTTTTCTTGCCTGAGTGAGTATTGATATCCTGACATCTTCAGGAATTTTGTCTTTTTCAATCAGTGAGCGAACAAAGTCGAAATCATCTTTCGAAGCTGAAGGAAAGGCCACTTCTATTTCTTTGAAACCTATTTTGCAAAGCATATCAAAGTATCTTAATTTCTGGTCAGGATTCATTGGTATCGGTAGAGCCTGATTTCCATCTCTAAGGTCAACCGAGCACCATATTGGAGCTTTCGTAATTTCTCTGTCAGGCCATTGCCTGTTCCTGATTGGAATTTTTTCCGGGTACTTGTAGTCTGGATACTTTTTCATTTGGTTTCTTTCGATTTTACAATTATTCTTTATTTCCTCAGTCGATAGATTTAAAATCTATTTTGCAACTTACTAAATTTTAAACAGATTTCTTTGTCATTCAAACTTTATGCTGAAATATTAGAGTTATATTTAAAGTAAGCGCAATAATAGAGCATTTTATGATATGAAAGACCATTCCCAGTTAAATTTAAAACTTGAAAAGGATGACAACAGGCTTCTTAAATCCATGAAAGACGGAAACTTTCTGGTTATTTTCGAAGTTGATACGCCGTTGGCAAACTGCAACATTGAAACTGTAACTTCAAGATATTCTCCATTTCTCAAAGCTGTAAACTCCATAGAAGGTTTTAAAAGCGGTTTGGCCATTACTGACAGAAAGCATTCTTCTGAATGCATGGATATTCTTGATTTTGCAAACGAGTTCTGCCTTGAAAACAGGTCTGACCATCTTTTGTTTATTTCCGGCAGGAATAAGACTAAAAACAGCATAGCTGACTTAATCAAAAGCTGTTGGGCAAGCGGGTTTCATAATATTGTGCCTGTTTCAGGAACAATTTATAAAGATGAAACTCTCAAAAATATGACAGGAATTTCGTTTTATGAAAGTGCTGAGGTTATCAGTTCCATGAGAGAAGACTTGCAGAATAATCCTCTGTTAAATATCGGATCAGTTGTAAATCCTTTCAAATATTCTCAGGAAACAATTCATACACAGTACTACAAGCTTATAAAAAAACTTAATTTAGGAGCCCGTTTTGTAATTGCTCAATCGGGGTGGGATATCCTTAAATATCAGGAGCTCAGGTGGTACCTTGAAAACAGAAACTATTTCGATCCGTGCCTTGCAAGCATTACTATGCTCAGCCCGGAGAAGATAGAGAAAATAATTTCAGGATATTATAGAGGGGTCTTTTTTTCTCCTGACTGTCTTAACAGCCTAAATAAAGAGTCACGATTAAGCACATCGCAGTTTTGGGCAGCTCAATGGAGAAGATTTCAGTTGTATGTAGCGGGTCTTAGGTGGATGGGCTACAATGGGGTAGTTATCTCAGGATTGGACAGCGAATATCAGGTCAATATTGCTGTATCAAGAATTACTTCGATACTGAAAGATATTTCATCATTTGATAATTGGAGAGAAATATACCGCGGGTTTCTCTCGAGAAGCGAAATGGCTCCTTATCCATTTAAGTATTATATATACAAAAATCTTTTGGAAGAAAACTATTTCGACAAAGCCGAACTTACTGTAAAAGATGTACGGAAATGCTCAAGAAAAGAACGGTTAACTTTTAATTTCTCCAAATTAAAAAAAGAACTATTTCCCGGTCAAAAAAGAATGTTAAACTCCAATGACATAGCTTCGTCTTTTTATCTCTCATCAAAACTTTGTCCCAAAGGCATGATTCATGGTTCCTGTGGAGAGACAAATCACGATAATACCTGTTGTCTTTGTCCTGCGAAAGAGTGTTTATACAGCCGGCTATTTCGTCTGGCATCATGGCGAAAGAACTTTGAACCTTTTGAATAGCCTCATCCTCCAAGCACAGTTATTGCTTCAAAGGATGGAGTTATTCCCGAGTACTCTGATGAATTAAATGAAAAATTGCATTAAACATAATCATAAAATAGAACCTCTTTGATGACAGATATCAGAAAATGCATTTATAATCAAGAAATATAGTTTATCCAAAAAGGAGAAAATAAAAATGAAACAATTCTCAAGAAATTTAACAGTCTATCTGGTTACAATTTTCGTATCTTTCATATTTACATTTCAGTTTTTTGCAGGGTCAAATATTGATGCGCTGAAGAATAGTTACCCTCATTGGAATCTTGATGACAAAACTCAGTTGGAAAAAGTAGAAAAAATTGATGCTTTTATAGAGAAAAACAAAGACAAAGGGTATTTGGCTGTTTTTGACTGGGATGGAACACTTTACTGCGAAAAAATCCCTATGAAAGAATTGTCCGCTCCGGAAAATATTTATGGCGGACAAGCAGGATTTTATATTTGGGGTGCATTCAACAGCGATAAATTCGACTCTTTTAAGCTTTTTCCTGTTTTCAACACTCAGAGCGGCAACTTCAAAGAAGATGTACTTCAGAAAGTCAAAGTAGTTGAAAGCCGACTTTTTGATGGAATGCAGAATGAAGCTCTGCCCCCTTCAATGCCTGGCAAGCCCTATCTGGTTTATAATGCCGATGAATATAGTAAATTTAGTTTAGGAACAACAATCTTACTTCTAGGAATGACTCCATTCGAACTTCAGATGTCTGAATCAAAGTATTTTGAGGCTTATAGCCCCGCTAAATATGCTTTTCTTCCGATGATGGATATCCTTCAGAAAATGTGTGATTCAAAGTACAATGTATGGATTATTACCGGAAGCAGTCCCTATTTTGTGGCAAATATGCTTTCATATTTACAGCAAAATGTTTCTTATACTTCGTCAAGGAATTATAATTTTTCAAACATCATTGCATCAAAAGATAATAACTATGACCCAAGCCAGAGCCATATTGCAGGTAACGGAACAAAACTGACAAAAAATGGAACTTTCTCTGCTGTTTATGAAGACAGTTTTCTGGTCAATGATTTTATCAATAATTCAGGATTGCTTTATGTGACTGATAAACAGGGCAAATACCTTGTTATTGCTAATCTTGAATCAAAATTCAAAACAAATGCTGCATTTGTGGCCGGAAATACAGACGGGGATCTTTTTGATACATCATATGTCTTAGAAGAGTCAAAACTTTCTCCTGATACTTTAGCTATATGCGTAGCCCCGCCTGAAACAAGTAAAATTTATCAGTATCTCCAGAAATTCCCCGCAAAGTCTGTCATTCTTACAACGGATGAAGCTTATCCGCAGGGCTTAAAATAAGAAACATCGAACTTCCAACACTTAAGTTTAAAAACCTTAATTGAAAATTCTATGTTGGAAGTTTTAGCTTTTTTCAGACTTTATCAGTAATGTCTTCTGAAATTGCTATTGAGTATTTGCTTAAGAATTCTTTCTTGCCTGGGAATATTTCAGAAGCTATTCTGCGGATTTGCCCGTCAGCCCGAATGATTCTGTAGGTAATAATAAGGTATTCGTCAGAGAGTTTGCCCACATAGGGGGCAACTATCTTTCTGTCATCGGGATGAAGGCATGTCTCGTAGTGGAATTTGGGAATGTTATAGAACTTTTCTGCAGGATACCCTGTTATTTTTTCAATAACCTTGCTTACAAAGACATACTTCTGCTCGGTGATATCCCATATGGTCATACAGTTCTGCCATGCATTGATGTTATCCTCCAGGATTTCTCTTAATTCTTCGGCAATTTTGCGTTTTGTAATATCTACAAAAGAGCCTACGACGCCAGCGATTTTTCCATCAGAATCAAACACAGGGGACTTGGATATTATTCCCCATTTCGTTTTTCTGCTGCCCGGAATATATCCTTCAATGTCCAATAAAGGTTTGCCTTCTGAAAGAACTTTGCGGTCCATATCATAATTAATTTTAGCTTCATGCTGAGGGAAAAAATCTGAATCTGTTTTTCCAAAGACGCTGAAATTTTTATCCAGGGATAGATTTTTCAGAAATGATTCATTGGCTGATATATAATGCAGGTTAGAATCTTTTATGTAAAAGAGAGAGGGCAGAGATGAAGAGAGAATTACTTCTATTATCAGTCTAGCATCTGACAGCTCTTTATTCATAGCGGCTATCCCGTTAATTACTGATGCCATGCGCTCCTTGTTTTTCTTTCTGTCTGTGCCCAGCAAAGATACCATAGTTGAAACAGTTTTAAATATATTTGATTCTGATTTTGGTTTTTCAGATTTAATATCAGAGATTTCCTCTACGGGAATATCTAGTGACTTGGCTATCATTCTTATTTTAGCCTCAGATGGTATGCGCTTATTATTTTCCCACGCGCATAATGTTAGCCTTGTTATGCCCATTTTCTGAGCAAGTTCCTGGGAGGAGATTTTCTTGTTTTTTCTAATGATCCTAAGCTTTTCAGTGTATAATTTCATTCGCTTTGACCTCACATATATGTTAAAAATAACTATAATTATACTTATAATGTTTAATAATTATACATAAAATGTTATAAAAGGAAGTATTTGTCTGAATTTTATTGTCTCTTTTC
Source organism: Lentisphaerae bacterium GWF2_38_69 (assembly GCA_001803205.1). Lineage (GTDB taxonomy): Bacteria > Verrucomicrobiota > Lentisphaeria > Victivallales > GWF2-38-69 > GWF2-38-69. The sequence goes on from MHBE01000018.1 coordinate 44,987, forward strand.
AATTGCGCTAATATTGTCTTAACTGTGGAAGGGAAAATAAGGTTGCAGGATATTGGGTCTCAGACAGGAGGAGATAAAGGGATTGATGTGGGGCTCCTGTCTGAGAAATATTATCTAGTCTTTGATGAGTAATATAAAAGAGCCGGATCGGAATTTAATTTTAGTAAGACTCGTATATTATTTATAATTTCTTTTCAGCTATCGAAATAGCAATCTTCTCAAAATCCGTGAAAGGATTATCTGAAGAAGGAATTATTTTTGTAACTTCCGGATAGGAGCATCCTTTTAAAATTAATTTTGTCTGCTCCGGATCGGCAATTTTCACAATGTCATAGCGTAATTCACCATAAATTGTGTAAATAATCAGCTGTGAGTTTTCGACTTTCCATTTTCCGCTGATTTTATCTGCTCTTGAGGGACCCGTCATCCAGATATAGCTGCAGTCTCCATTTACTGAAAAGGATATTACTTCTGAAGGGTAAAGAGTTTCAGGTATATTTGAATTGATTTTTCCTGATGTAAGAGCGAATTTTTGCAGTTCTTGCGGTACGGCATTTTTGTCTGCGATTGTCAGATCTGCTCTTAATGGATTATTGATGAGTACATCAGAATAGCTTTTGTCCATATAAAAATATTCAGCTGAGGCATTGAAGCATAAGCTTATAAAAAGAACAGTTAGATATTTAATGATTTTATTCTGCTTCACAATTTTTCTCCTGAAAAGTTTTTTCAGCTAAATCGATTTTAGATACTTTATAGCCTACTTGGCTTACTTAGTAAAGAATGGAAGTTATTCAAAAATAATAATTGTTTAGAGAGATATTCAGGCTACAATTGAAGTCGAATTTCAGTTCAATCTACTAATATCATAAAATTAAAATATTATGATTGGTCATTCTAATCCTTATATCTGTGTGATAGGAGCCGCAAATGTGGATATTTGCGGGTATCCTTTTGCTCCTCTGGAGCCCAAGACTTCCAATCTCGGGAAGATATCTGTTTCAATTGGAGGAGTCGGACGAAATATAGCCGAAAATATAGCGAGAATCGGAGTAAATACAAAGCTTATAACTGCTATTGGTTCAGATGGTTACGGCCGCATGATTGAAGGGCATTGCATAAAAGCTAAAATCGATACAGGAGAAATTGTTCAGATACAGGGGGAGAACTCCTCTTCCTATATGGCTGTGCTTGACTCTAACAATGATATGAATGTAGCTATCGCTGATACGCATATACTTGATAATATAACAATTGATGTTGCTGAGAGTAAAATTCCAACTATAAGGAAAAGCGCTATTTGCGTAATGGATGCCGGATGCACGAAAGAAGTTATAAAATTTATCACTGACAGTTGTCCTGAGACTATCTTCTTTCTCGATACAGTTTGTACTGTAAAAGCAAGAAAAGTTACTTCTTTTCTCGGTAATTTTCATACTATAAAACCAAATATATTTGAAGCAGAAGTTCTATCTGGGATATCTATAAAATCTAAGTCGGATATTATAAAAGCTGCGGAAATAATATTGAGAAAAGGAGTAAGAAGAGTTTTTATTTCCCTTGCGGCAGAAGGGGTTTTTTATAATGACTCAGAGCATAACGGATTTATGAGCGTAAAAAGTGTTAATATTGTCAATGCTACAGGCGCTGGAGACGCTTTTGTAGCGGCTCTTGCCTGCTGCCATCTGGCCGGATTCGATATAATTACTACTGTAAAACATGCTCTGGCTGCCAGTCATATAGCATTGTCAAGTAAGGAAGCAGTAAACCCTAAGATGAGTATGAAATTATTAACTGAAACAGTCAAGGAGCTTCAATATGTACAATAAATATCTCGAAGTAAGCACACTTGTGGAAGAAGCAATTGCTTCAAAAAAAGCAATTGTGGCCTTGGAGTCAACTATTATTTCGCATGGCATGCCATATCCGCAGAATGTGGAAACTGCGCTTAAAGTCGAAGAGATAATTCGCAATAATGGGGCGATACCTGCTACTATCGGAATTCTTTCCGGAAAATTAAAAGCGGGGCTTAGCAGAGAGGAAATCGAATATATGGGCAAGAAAGGTTTGGAAGTTGCAAAAGTAAGCCGCAGGGATTTGCCTATTATAATTTCAAAAGGCATGGATGGAGCTACGACTGTAGCTTCAACAATGATTATCGCCGCAATGGCAGGAATAAAGATTTTTGCGACCGGAGGAATAGGGGGAGTGCACAGAGGAGCAGAAAAATCTTTTGATGTGTCGGCAGATTTACAGGAGTTAGCTCATACTTCTGTGGCTGTAGTATGCGCTGGAGCCAAATCTATTCTGGATCTGGGGCTTACTCTTGAATACCTGGAAACAAACGGCGTGACTGTAATTGGTTATGGGACAGACGAGCTTCCTGCTTTTTATACGCGGAAAAGCGGGTTTAAACTCGAGTACAGAATGGACTCTCCAATGGAAGTGGCAAAAGCAATCAAAGCAAAATCAGACCTTGAGTTTTCCGGCGGTATGGTTATTGCCAACCCCATCCAGCCTGAATATCAGATGGATTACAATGTCATAACAAAAGCTATCGAATCTTCAGTAAAAGAGGCCGAAAGACTTGGAATAAAAGGAAAGGAAATAACCCCATTCTTACTGTCAAGAATCAAAGATGTAACAGGCGGAGAGAGCCTCAAATCCAATATTGAACTTGTATATAATAATGCACAATTAGCAGCTCAGATAGCCAAATCCCTAGTTTCTCTATAATGCGTAATCTTAGTCCGTTCAGGCTTCTGCCTGTTTATTATTAGTAAAATGAAAAATAATGAATTAAAAACTGTAGAAATATATGCAACGGCCTTTGGCGGCGAGGGTATTTGCAGAATAGACGGAGCAGTCTGTTTTGTAGAAGGAGCGTTTGCAGGCGAAAAAGTCGAAATTGAAATTACTGAAAGGAAAAGGAACTTTCTAAGGGCCAGGGCTGTAGAAATAATCGTCCCAATCGATGAAAGAATAGAAGGGGTATGCCCTTTGACTTTCTCCTGTTCAAATAATAAACTTTGGTGCCCTGGATGTTCTTATCAGTGTATTTCTTATGAGAAAGAAATTGAGCTCAAAAATGTCCAGTTCGGTGACCTTTTAAGAAAATTTGCCGGAATAAACGCTGAAATAAGAGAATCCCCAATTTATTCCCCGCAAAGTTTATTTTACAGAAATAAGCTAAAACTGCATAAAAGACATGGCGGATTTGGTTTTTTCGGAAATGATAACAAAACCATTGTTGAAGTACCCAAATGTTATATTGCTCACGAAGAGATAAATATTAATCTAGATTCGTTGCCTCTCTGTGATGAAATAACACTTCGTTATACAAAAAAAGACGGAGTAGTTATTGTAGATTCAGACAGCAGTCATCTAACTGAAGAAACATTGTGCGGCGATTTCTCAGTCCCTGCGTCTTCTTTCTTTCAAGTAAATCCTTACGCTCATAAACTTATGCTTCAGGCATATCTTGATCTTTTACATAAAATTTCTCCTGATGTTCTTTTAGATCTCTACTGCGGGATTGGTATTTTCGGCATTATAGCCTCTGAGCAAGGTATCAAATCATTTGGAGTTGAAATAGACGATAAAGCAGTAAAAATGGCTGAATATAATGCTAAGAATCATGGAGTAGAAAATCTTGCGGCTTTTGTTTCAGGAGATGTCTATTCAATATCAAGCGCACTTATAGAGAGAAGCAAAAACTATAAAACTTGCGCTGTTCTTGATCCTCCCAGGAGTGGACTTGACAAAAAATTTGCCGGCATGCTTTCCCAATCAAACTTAGCTGATATTATATACATATCATGTTCCGCGGACACTTTATGCAGGGATTTGAAAATCCTGCAGCAGGGAGGATATGAGATAATTTCAACAAGAATGATTGATATGTTCCCCAGAACGAAGCACTTTGAGAGTATAACGCACTTAAGGAAATCTTGATAATATGGTTGTTACAACAAAAGAAAATCTGGAATTAATTGTTAACAAATACCTTCCAAAAATCATAGAGATAAGGTATTATATACATTCCCATCCGGAGATTTCCTATAAGGAATTTAAAACTGCACAATACATTAGAGAAATCCTAAAAGCGCATAACTTGGAGATACTTGCTCCTTTTTTGGGAACCGATACTGTAGCTTTCTTAAATAGAAATATAGAAGGAAAGAATGTTACTTTGAGAGCAGATATAGACGCGCTTCCGATCCTTGAGGAAGGCAGATGCGTTTATAAGTCGGAAAATGAGGGAGTAATGCATGCCTGTGGTCATGACGGACATACTGCAATGCTCCTTGGCGCGGCAATGGTTTTGAGTGAGCTCAAGGGGTTTTTAAATGGGTCTGTGCGATTTGTTTTTCAACCTGCAGAAGAAGGATTGTGCGGAGGGAAAGACCTTGTTAATGCAGGAGCTTTGAAAAACCCTGAACCGAATGTAATATTTGGTTTTCACGGATGGCCCGGAGTAAAAATAGGGCATTTTGCGTCGAAGCCCGGCCCTATTACTTCAGCATGCGATACCTATACTATAAGAATTTTCGGAAAAGGAGCACACAGTTCGACTCCAGAACATGCTGTTGATCCCATTCTGATCTCAGCAAAGATAATTGAAGCTTTCAAAAGCATATCGACAAACAGTTTCAGCCCTCTGGAAAGCGTCCTTGTCTCTGTATGCAGAATTCAGAGCGGCACCGCGTCTAATATAATTCCTGATACAGCAGAAATGGAAGGATCTGTAAGGTATTTCAACCCTTCTCACGGACAGAAAATAGAAAAAAGAATGAAGAAGATGATAAGAAGCATCTGCAAAATGTATGGAGCTGCTTTTGAATTTAAATATGATTTTCTTTATATACCTACTGTCAATAACCGTACTGCTGTAGAGTTTGCCGAGAAAGTCACTCATAAGTATTTTGGAAAGAGTTCATGGGAAACAAAGGATCGTCCCGTAATGGGTTCTGAAGATTTCTCATTTTTTATAAAGGGTTATCCAGGAGCATTTATAAATGTAGGGTTGGGCGAAAACTCTCCTGGTTTGCACACCAGCGCTTTTGATTTCAATGATGAATCTCTCAAGTATGGCGTAACAATGTTTTGTGCCCTTGCTCTTGAATATTTAGGCTGATAATCCTAAGCTTATCCAAACCTTTGCCTGACTAATCTTTGAATTCCATTTGATTTTTAGTTCATTTTACATAATTTTGAGGGAATCAAATTTAAATTTAAAATAGGGAAAAATAAACATGCCGATGCTAGAAGATTATTTTAATGAGAAACAGTCAGGAATTCTTGACTCTCTTAATGTGGAATTTGAAATAGGAGCTAAAGTCACTGGCAGAATAATAGCCATTGACTCAAGAAGCGTGTTCGTAGATATAAATTCCAAAAGCGAAGGCATTATAAACAGAGAAGAACTTCTCGATGCCGAAGGCAATTTAAGTGTTGAAGTTGGAGAACTGATAGACGCGTATTTTGTTTCAGAAAAAAATGGCGAAATCATGCTGACAGTCAAAATGACTGGACAGTTTATTGCAAAGCATATGGAAGACGCTTACTATAGCAAAATTCCTGTTGAGGGAAAAGTTGCCGAAGAACGCAAAGGCGGATATGTGGTGAAAATTGCGGGAAAAGAAGCTTTTTGCCCTTTCTCTCAGATGGATCTCTATCACAAAGAACCTGCCGCTTACATAGGTAATACTTATTCTTTTATCATTACTCAGATGAGTAAGTTCGATACAGTAGTTTCCAGAAGGAAATTGCTGGAAGAAAACAAGAAAAACAGAATAAACAAACTCAAAGAGGAACTGAGCACAGGAGATATAATTGAAGGTACTGTTCAAAAGATTATGGATTTCGGAGTTTTTGTCGACCTTGACGGGTGCGAAGGTTTTATTCCGATTTCTGAATTGGCATGGGGCAGAATCCAAAACCCTTCAGAAATAGTAAGCGCCGGAGACAGGCTTACCCTTGCAGTTAAAAATCTTAATTGGGAAGAAAACAAAATTACTCTCAGTTACAGGTCTGTTCAGACTTCATGGGACGAACTTGAAGAAAAATATCCTATTGGAAAACTTCTTAAAGTCAAAATAACCAGGCTTGCTTCGTATGGAGCTTTTGCCGAACTTGAGAAAGGATTGGAAGGGTTGATTCATATTTCCAAGTTATCACCGGGAAGAAGAATCAATCATGCGAAGGAAGCTGTGTCTGAGGGAGAAATTGTTGAAGTCGTTATAGAGGCACTTGACAAAGAATCCAAAAGGATTTCCCTTGCCAGAGACTTTTCGGGTGAGGCTGGAATAGGAAATAACGCTGAAGAAGAGGGCGAACTTGAAAAAATTTCTGCAGGAAAAGAATTAGTAGGAAGAGTTGAAGGCATTAAACCTTTTGGATTATTTATTGCCCTGACTCCTCTTCATAGAGGATTGCTTCATATAAATGAACTCAAAACAGCCAATGGAGGAATGGAGTTAAATCTTAAAGCTCTGGACAAGAAATATCCTGTTGGCTCAAAGCTCCCTGTAATAATTAAGAGTATTAACGAAGAAGGCAAAATATCTCTCATGCTTTCAGGGCAGAATGAAAATATGGAAGACCTGGCTTGGAAAGAGTTTTCAGCTTCAAAGAAATTTGATGAAAGTTCTTCTTTCGGCACAAGCATGGCGGACGCATTTAAGGATTTGAAATTTTAAATCAGATTAAGGCGGGTGGTAGGGCGTGTCTCGATGAGACCGCTGCCGAGTGGCAGACAAAGGGTATCTTTGATAAACGGACAGCTCGGCGATCTGTCCCTACCAAAAACTTAAATGAATATCGACTCTACAAACAAGGTTCCTGACTATATCCGCACTTTTTCTTTTCCGGTTAATCCTGAACTTTCACGAATACTCAAAGAGCATTCGGAAAGAAGGGATGTCGTTCCGTGCATAGGAGAGGCTGTGGCCTCATTTATTACTTGGCTAATAAAATTTGCCAACGCTAAGAATGCCATAGAGTTTGGTACTTGCCTCGGATATTCGACAATAGTCCTGGCAGAAGCAGTAAAATCAAATAATGGACATCTGACCGCGATAGAGTCGGCAAAGAACCATTTTAACGAGACGGCTTTGAATCTAAAGAAAGCCGGTCTTTCGGAGCATGTCACACTGATTCATGGTGATGCTTTGACTGAGTTTATAAAATTCGATGGGCCATTTGATTTTATTTTGCAGGACTCGCTGAAGTCTATTTATCCTGAAATGCTTGAAGATTGCATAACTAAGCTCAAAAAAGGCGGGATAATAGTTGCGGACGATACTCTTTTCCTGCCTCTTGGAATAGGGCATAAACATGCTCCGTTTATGGATGAGTACAATAGAAAAGTTTTTGCCGATAAAAGGCTTGAAAGTTTTATTCTTCCTATAGGCGATGGTTTAACTGTAAGTTTCAAAAAGTATTGATATTGAGGTGAATTCAATTTTTTTTAAGTTGTATCTGCTCTTTCTGGAGATGTGATATTTCCAGCATTTTCGACTCTTTTTCTTCTTCACTTTCAAGATTTTTGAGCTCTTTTGTCAGAAGTTCAACTTTTTCTCTGATTCGAATGATTTTAATAGAGCGTATGCAGTCCATGCAAACTTTGATTCTCGTTTCATTGTTTTTATAGGGCAGATCTTCATGGACAAGCACCTGTGCAATTACAGCATTTGCCGGATCATCATTTACCATAAGGCTTAAATGTTTTATAATTTCTTCCCATTCTCCATTGATAGTCATAGATATTGCAAGGTTTACAGCGTTCCCGACTGGAGATGAACTTATCAGCTCAGGAGGGAGATTTTCTTCCGTTATTCTTGCTATTTCTCCGCCGTTTTGTTCAATGATAAGTCTAAGAAGAAGTTTCTCGGCTTCATTTGTCGGTGATGCTTTCTGTGTTGTTGGTTGAAGAGCAATTGGGTTTCGCTGTATTTTCCCATCCTGATAATTTTTGCTTCTATTAAGAAGTTTAATATGCTCAAAACCTGTGTTTGCGGGAATCCCAAGTTTGTCTGATGCTACTGAGATATAGCTTGACCTAAGAATAGTATCCTGGATTTTTGAAAGTTTGGCAAAAATTTCGGTTATGATGTGACTTTTGACAACCGGAGAAGAAATATCTTTTTCTTTTGACAGATAAGTAAGCATAAAGTCGAGAAAGTCAGAAGCGCTATCGATTGCATTCTGTAGAGATTCCTTTCCTGATTTCCTGAAAAGTGAATCAGGATCTTCTCCTTCCGGAAGGGAAATTATTTTTACTTCAATACCCAGAGGCAATAAGAGATCCAGCGCTTTTATTGCAGCATTGATTCCTGCATTGTCCGCATCAAAGCAAAGATAAATTTTTTCAGTAAGTCGTTTAAGCATCCTGGCCTGATCTTCGGTGAAGGCTGTGCCCTGAGGAGCGACGCAGTTTGTAAATCCAGCCCGGTGCATGGATATAACATCTATCTGTCCCTCGCAGAGAATGGCAAAAGCTCGTTCTTTAATCTCTTTTTTAGCTAAATGATAAGCGTAGAGAACTTTACTTTTTTTGAATATGAGGGTTTCAGGGCTGTTTATATATTTGCCTTCTTTTGTTTCCTTTAAAATTGTTCTGGAGCTGAAACCTACTATTTCGCCGTGTTCGTCCCATATCGGGAAAGTTACTCTGTTTCTGAACCTGTCATAGAGCCTATTGGCGCTTTCACTCCTGAGAACGAGCCCAGACTCCAGCATCTCGCTCTGAGAATAAGACATCGAAGTAAGAAGTTTTGTAATTGAATCCCATGAATCAGGCGCAAAGCCCAGTCCAAACTTCGTTATGATGTCATCGGGAATCTCTCTTGTTCTGATATATTCGAGGCCTGCAGCTCCTTCTTGTTTAAAAAGCCTCTCTGAATACCAGTTAGCTACAGCTTTATGAATAGATATGAGCTTTTCCTTGAGGCTTTTTTGTTTGCTATAATCAGATTGAGATTGAGAGGAAGAATTTTCTTCAGGAATTAAAATGCCGCATCTGTCAGCAAGGATTTTAGCAGCTTCCGGGAAGGTAAGGTTTTCCTTTTCCATAAGAAAAGTAAAAACATTTCCTCCCTTCCCGCAACCAAAACAGTGAAATGATTGAGTTTCCCTGGAAACTACAAAAGAGGGTGTTTTTTCATTATGAAAGGGACAGAGAGCTTTTAGTCTTGAACCGGATTTCTTGAGTTCTGCATAAGGTAAGATTATATCCGTTATATCAGTTTTAGACCGAATCTGAGAGATAATTTCATCTGAAATATAAGGCATGAACTAGTTATGAGTTTTGAGTTGTGAGTTGTGAGTTATGAGTTGTGAGTTATGAGTTGTGAGTTATGAGTTGTGAGTTGTGAGTTATGAGTTGTGAGTTATGAGTTGTGAGTTGTGAGTTGTGAGTTATGAGTTGTGAGTTATGAGTTTTGAGTTTTGAGTTTTGAGTTTTGAGTTGTGAAGCGGGATGGAGATTTGGGTTTAGGATTTAACTCTTAAGTTCTCTAAGCCTCTTAGAGAAATATTCTCTCTGGGAATCGAAAGCGCTGTTTCCTATTGTCAGGGTAATGAATTTCCTGTAAAAATATTTGGCCTGTTTTTTATCGCTCATATATTTATCCCTGAATATGCCCAGGTTTGCAACAATAGTTGGATTTTTGTCGGCTAACCTATAAGCTTTAAGGAAATTTTTAAGAGCTGAATTGTAGTCTTTTAAGGAAAGATAGTAAGTTGCAAGGTTGTTATATACTTCAGGTTTATCAGCAAATTGTTTAGTTTGAGCAAGCTTCAGATAGAGAGCAGGAGTATTTTTAGCCAGAAGTTTGCCTGCGCATTGTGAATATAGTACGAGAGTGTCGATATTGTCATTATTCAGATTATACGCATTGCCCAGATTCTCATAAGCTTCTTCGTAGTTTTGATTCTTATAAAGCATTTCTCCCAGGCTTAATTGGGCAAGAAAATTGTTAGGGTTTCCAAATACGATATTCCTAAGAGTTTTAATTGCATCTTCTCTTTTGCCCAGTTTATCCTGGCTGATCGCATACATAACCTGGGCATCAATATTATTGTTATCAGCTTTAAGAGCCATTTCTGCATAGGTTTGGGCTTCGCTCCAATCGCCGTTAGTAAGAGCTGTATCCACTGATGCCTTTAAAGCAGCATCAGAGTTTTCCATTTTCTTTCCGCAAGCAGAAAAGAAGAGTAAAGATACTATGGCTAAGGAAGTTAAAGTAAATTGGATAAAAAACTTTTTTGACATGTCTGAAATTCCTGGTTTTTATTTGGTTTACTATGAGGACAATTCTATACAGAAATGCAGAAGTTTGAAGGGTTCATATTAATATTTTTCAATCATTCGGTTAAGTATGTTGCTTTCCCTGCTGCCTTAAGTCCATGGCCAGTAAAAGTAGAAACGATTATTTCTTTTGAAGGAACGGATTTTATAAATTTTCTTAATCCGGCAGTAACGGCAGCAGAAGTAGGCTCTATGAAATATCCCATCTTGTTAATTAATTTATGAGAATCTATCAGTTCTCCTTCAGAGACTGTTATAATATCCCCATGAGTATCTTCTACTATTTTGAGAAGCTGTTTGATTCTTGCAGGTTTGCCAATCGCAATTCCTTCTGCAAGGGTTTCTTTAATACTGACAGGCAAGAGAGATTTGAATTTAGAATAAACAGGGGCGCAGTTGGCTGACTGGACAGCAATAAATCTGGGCATTTTTGAGATTAGGCCAGCGTTTAAAAGTTCTGAAAAACCTATATAAGCTCCAATAAATATAGTGCCGTTGCCCATAGGAAGCACAATTGAGTCAGGAGTTTTGAAGTCCAGCTGTTCCGCCACTTCATAAGCAAAAGTCTTTGTGCCATGAAAGAAAAACGGGTTCCAGACATGGCTTGCATAGAATTTTACCTCAGCATGCTTATATGCGGCTTCGGCTGTGTCATCCCTTGAACCTGGCACAAGATCAAGTTTTGCTCCATAAGCTTCAATCTGGAACAATTTGCTTTTTGATGTAGATGAAGGAACAAGAATATTGCATTTAATGTCTGCTTTTGCGCAATACGCGGCAATTGAACACCCTGCATTGCCTGATGAGTCTTCTACGGCTTCTTTGACTCCAAGTTCCTTAGCTTTGCTTATAAGAATAGAAGCTCCTCTGTCTTTATATGATGCGGTTGGGAAAAGATGATCTTGTTTTATCAGAATTTTTCTGTCATCGATTATTATTTCAGAAAGAGGCGTAAAGCCTTCGTCAAACGAAATGATATTATTATCGCCTTCTAAAGGAAAAGCAGCTTTATACCGCCATAGCCCCTGATGTTTATCGGAAATGAAATTTTTTGTCAGTTTAGGTTCGAATAAGAGATCTAGAAGGCCTCCGCAGTCACATCTCCATAAACTAGCAGAAATGTTGTGAGTTTTCGAACATTCGGAACAGATATATTTTGTTTCCATAAATGTGATTTAAGATACGTCTTAGTATTTTCAAATGTCAAGATACAGGCAGTTATTAATATATAAAGGAATTATTAAATTTTAGTTCAGTCTGTTTTTTTTACTTCTATTCCATCCGGAAGAGGTGACTTTGTCACCACGGTCACGACGGAGCGTGACCCTCCATATCATTCCTACAATAAAGCATATAGTATTATTTATTCACTCCGTCATAGATATTCACTGTTCAGGGTTTACCATCTGTTCGTTACCTATGCTTATGCTGTACATCACATTCTTGGCCGCATAATGGCTGATCCAGCTAGACCCATAGCCTGAGGCCATATTCGCTCGCGCCTCCATCGATATATCTCCCGGTGATCCGGGGTCAGGAGAGAACTCTTTAACCGGGTGCAGGGATAAGCAGGGCGCAGTGTCTGTCCACGATGTGTTGTTGTCTACGGGTACTGGCTGCTTCTTCCCGTCCGCATCAACTTTCAATTTTCAATTTTCAATTTTCAATTTTCAATTTTCAATTTTCAATTTTCAATTTTCAATTTTCAATTTTCAATTTTCAATTTTCAATTGAATCAAGTCTGTCAGCAAAGATTACTCTTTGCTGACTTTGTTATTCCTCTATGATCCGATATGGGTCTTGCTTGACGCTTACGCGGTATAAACATTCCTTGTAATCCTACCACGTTGCCATGGGTAAGCTTGGAGAAATCGGGTGGGACTCAAATAGACCACATTAACTATATATTCATCAGAGTGCTCCGGTTTCGATTAGTTGACGAATTTTGTCTAAGCCCATTATATTATCACTCAACCGGCTATGGCGTGTTGTAAGGATTTTCTTATTGTTTTCCTTGGTGGTGTAATCTGCGATGCTCCTAGGTGTTTGTGTCTCTGACGAATGCATATTAACGTCTGTAGCGTACAATTGGTCTACTAGTATTTGCCGTTCATGATCAATCTCGTGCAATTGATACTGCTGTAAGGTTATGGGGGCTTCTACCTCTGCGTCTACTATATCATGTTGATAGAAATTACCAGGATCTTTAGTACTATCATAAGCATTGCCTCGCCGTATCTTTTCGGCGAGTTCCCGCTCTTGTACTTCCCGTGCCTCTGCCTCTTCATGGACCCGTTGTTCATGCCCTGGATCCTCCGGCCATAAGGTACTTAGTTTCTTTTCCGTGGCATCTAATTTGACTGGGACCTCCTCTAGTCTGTCTCGATGTTCCAAGATTCCCCCAGCTATAAAGGCGGAACTTACCGCGGCAACAATAGATGCCGCCACCGCCAAGCCGGTCCGCGTCTTGCCCTTGGTATATGCGGCACCAATATACAAACCTATTGACATTAGCCCGAATGCTACCCCTGCCACCAATCTGCCTGCCATATGTCCGTTAGGGTCAACATTGGCAAT
>MHBE01000019.1 GCA_001803205.1 Lentisphaerae bacterium GWF2_38_69
ATTGTCATTGTACTTTTCATTTAGGAGTTGTACGACTTTGCCTTCTGTACTTTTTACTCCTATCCAATTTTTTAAATAGCATCCTCCTGTTATTAAAAACGCCAAAACGATTACAACAAAAGTTATTGCTGCGACCGCTTTCAGACATCCATTTCGTTTTTTCTTCTCGCTCATATTTTTCCCCTAAATTTAAAGATTTTTACTCGCAATAACAATTTTATGGAGTTGTCAAAATGCTTTGAATCTTTTTCATATCAAAAAGTTTAAATTTTAATATTTATTTCGAATCGCATAGACATATTTGTTCAAAACAAGCGAATTTGGCATTAAGGATGCCGGAAATAGAAACTCGTGTCTCGTGGTTAGTGGGGCGTTTTTCCTCTGTGAAATCTGCGTAATCTGTGGCTAAAGTATTTCTGATGTTTATAAACTCTTCCACCATTGTTTTGGCTCTTCAGCAGATATGCTCCATAGTGAACAATTGCTTCGCAATATGTTGATTTTTACACAGAGTTAAAAAGCTCTGGTTTTCTCTGTGTCCTCGGTGGTTAATCAGTTTTTAAATTCCTAATTAAGTTAAAGTTATCTTAACCTGTCACATTTTCAGAAAGTTTTCTGATATAGTCAAATATTGGTTTATCGAAAATATATCCAGTATCTGAATTTGTGCCATTCATTCCCCTCAAGTAGAAATAGATAACACCGCCAAAAAGAGAATCAAAGAACTTTTTCGGGTTTGAAGAATATTCAGGTTTCTTTGCCTTTATGAAATTGTGGAGCGCAAGAGAATATATAGCATGCTGAATGAAATATCCTGATGAAGCCATATTGGCAAGCAGAGATTCTTTGGAATAGTATTTATAGTCAGGGCCAAGCCAAGATGCCTTGTAGTCGGCTATATAAAATTTTCCATTGTAATTGAAAATAAGGTCAATACTTCCCGTCATAAATCCATGCTTAAAAAGAGCTCCCTGTTTAATAGAAATTGATGAACTGTCAAGAATTTTCTTAAGATCTGAATCCCTCTTGAACTGAGCAAAAGCGTATTTCGAAAAGTCCTGATTGAATATATAAGGATTTATTTTCGTTTCCGCAGGATAATAAAACTCCATTTCCGAAGCAGTTTCATCGGCTTTGAGAAGTGAAAGGGAAAAGCCCTGCTCTATTTCTGATATAGGAGTAGTAAGCACTTTTTCAAGCATGTCAAAAGTCTGAGCGAGCCTCAAATCCAATACCTGCTGATATTCAGAAGAAGTTCTTGGCGCGCTCAGAGAGTAGTCCAAAAGTTTCCTTTCAATTTTGTTTCTGAGTTCTTTAACTTCCCTGAAATCCCGGGTCAAAACTGAACTAAATTCAAAGTCTTCAAGCACTTCATGGCAGAAAGAACCTGTAAAGCGCCCTTTGGAAGGGAAATGAAAAAAAGAAGTAACAGGGTGCACGGCAAGTTCGGCAAGCAATCTTTCAGAAGCAATATTATGAGGGGGAGATTTATCTTCGGATTCACCGAAAATTCGTTCGATTGGAGAAGAAGAAAGATGACTGCCGGCGGCTAAAGCCGAGTAGCTCATAATTCCCCAGTCGCTGCAGATATGTTCAGGATCTGTAAGCGAAAAAGATTTGAGCTCTTCCGGATTAACTATATTTGCGTTTAAAGGAGTGTATGTCTCAAAACCTCTGTTCGAAAGAGCATCTGAGAAAGAGATACATTTTGAGTTTGGAATATCCAGAGATTCAATATTAACAGATGATCCTTTAAGAAAATCAACATAACTAATATCTTCAGGCAAAGCCTGAACTTTATTTGCCATCATGTTCATCAGATAAAATATGGAAGTCTTATTAGTGCTCTTTTTTTGTGATTCCACATTCGCAAAATATACATAGAGTCTGTAAACAGCTCTTGTCATAGCTACATACATCAATCGGAGCTCTTCTGCCAGATTTTCTTTTACTATTTCATTTACATGAGATTGAGGATTTTCCAGATCGCAGAAGAGTTTCCCGTCCTTGTGATATGAAGAATCTCTGAGTGATTTTATTTCATAAGGTTCAATGCCTTTTGTCCACAAAAAGGGACAGAAAACCACCGGATACTCCAATCCCTTGCATGCATGCATTGTTACTATCTGAACTGCTTCGGCGTCAGTATCAAGCCGTATTTCGTAATCTGATGACTCCGCTTCTTCAGTAATAGCAGTAATTTTCTCATAGAGATAGTGATTTACATCTGACGGGGTAAAATTATTTTTGGATGCTTCCTTGTGGATGAGTTCAGCAAGATGGAGAATGTTTGTAAGCGCACGCTCCCCTCCTCCGTTATTAAGTATATTAAGGCGGATATCTTTTCTAAGTTTCTGATCAGTAACTTCAAGGGACTCAGGTTCAATAAAAGTCATAAACATACTAATAAAGCCTTTTTCATTCCACAAATCATGGTAACGGCAGAAAATATTTAGCCAGTATTCATAATTTGCTGAGCCTTTCTCAGTTGAAAAGTCATTAATTTCCCCTGGTGTCAACCCTAAGAAGGAGCCAGCTAAAGCTGTTCTTATTTTTGAAGGGTCATTCTTTGAGGCTATCGCTTCTAAAAGCCTGAGAAGTTCCCGTGCCTCTTCAGTTTTAAATATGTTACCTGTAGCGCTTATAACTGACGGTACGCCAAGACTAAACAAGGCTTTCTGTATTGTAGAAGCCTCAGTATGTTTTCTGACAAGAACAGCGATATCTTTTGGAGTTAAATTTTTTCTTGATTTCTCCTGGCCGCATTCATCGGCTTTGATTATTTGCACTTTTCCGGCAGATGCAAGATTAAGAAGCGCTGCAATCCTCATGGCTAAATCTTTAGCAACAGATTGGAGTGCAATATCCTTGTTTTTTTCATATGAATAAAAAAGAACAAAAGGTTTTCCATCAGACGAATCATCCTCTATTTCAATTCTGCTGTATTTATTTGCTGGTGCTGCCTTTACTCCTCCGTATGCAAGTTCGTCATAAACAAAAGAGTTTTTGCAAGATGACTCTTTGAACCATGAATCTACAGCTTCTACTAGGCTCTGAAGGGTTCTGTAATTTGTATCAAGCGTATATTCCTTTAGTTTTTCATTCTTTTTAACTTTCAGGTAAGCAAAAATATCAGCCCCTCTGAATTTGTAGATGGACTGTTTCGGATCGCCTATCATAAACAGTGTGGAGTCCGGGTGATTGAAAACTGTATCAAAAACTTCAAACTGTATAGGGTCGGTATCCTGAAACTCGTCGATGAGCGCCGCGCTGAAATGTTTCCTTATACTCACTGCGAAAGGATTATTCTTATCGCATTTATTGTTTGTATAAAGAGCTTTTCGCATGTCAGTTAGCATGTCTGTGTACGAACGCACTCCAAGCCTGGCTTTCTTTTCAGCAAGTGAAGAACTATACTTAAAATCCTTTAGGAAATTAAGCTTAAAGTTAACGGAAAAAGTTCTGAATTCTTCATCGAGTTTCTCACATAAATTAGTAAAGATTTTTAAGGTCTCAGAAGGCAGCCATTTTTTTCTTTTCTCTGTTCCGTTCATTACTGTCAGAGTTCCGAATTTCCTGATCCCGTAAATGTCACTTGCAGAGTTTTTTTTGAGTTTAAACGCATCTGCAAAGGAAAGATAAACAGGAAGCAGCTCTTCTCCGGGTTTTTTATTGAAAGGAATAGATTCGATCTCTTCTGTAAGGCTGCTCTTATTATCGCTCCAGTATTTGAGTATTGAAGATATAGTATTTTTAATCCCCTGTATGAGCTCAACAACTTTTCTATCGTTTCCAAAATCCGGCAGCAGCTTTATATCAGGATTTTTTACCAGGAATGATGCGGCAGACTTTAGTTCATTGAGAGTTATATCAGAAGCCTTGATTATAGCGCTAGCTTCAAAGGAATCATAGAATGTGCTCCTCCATAAATCTTCAACAGCTTCATTTATAAGGTCGGTTTCGTTTTTTATCAGCTCCAGATTGAACTGTGAACCGCTTTCAAATGCCTTTTCTGAAAGCATTCTTAGGCAAAAAGCGTGTATTGTGAAAATAGCAGCTTCATCAAAATTAAGAAGAGCTGTTTTCAGAGAGATTTTCAATTCGTTTATATCAGAATTATTTTGGAGTGCTTTTTCAATAATCCCTTTGACCTTCTCATCGATTTTAACATCATGGTCTTCAAGATATAAACAGGCCTCTTTGAGATTTCTTCTGAGCCTGTCGCGAAGTTCGGCTGTAGCTGGCACGGTAAAGGTAACCACCAGAATTTCTGAAGGTTTGAGTTTTCTTTCAACAAGAAGCCTGAGATAAATATTTGATATGGCATAAGTTTTGCCAGTACCGGCGCTTGCCTCAATCAAGAAAAGTCCTTTTTCAATAGGAGTATTTATTATGTCGAAAGATTCAGCTTTCTTCATCTACATTGCCTCCCATTGAACTTAACATAGGCATATAAAAATCGAGAGCATATTTACTTATAAGCTCACTGTCAGGGAATTCCTCTCCGAAACACGCTTTTATGTAAGCGTCTTCAGATTCACTCGGGATACTTGAGTTATAAGTTGGCTTCCATGCGGACAATGCCTTCAAACGCGCTTCTTCAATATTTCCTTTTTTAAGCATGTTTTCAGCAAATGCCTTGGATGCAGAAGGAAAGAACTCGAGAGGTTTGGTTGTTCCAGTTAAATAATTTGATACCAATTCAGAAAGAAAGGCAAGAGCTTCTGATTTGTTAAGTTCCTTAAAAATTGTTTTACTTCCACCTTTTGAGATAAAGAGTGTTTCTTTCCTTCCAGAGTAATTTGAGGCGCAGAGAGTCAGATGATATAACCACGCTCTTACCATGTCTTTATCTTTCAGGGTAGCCAGCCTGTACAGCACCTGGCCATTTCCATAAAGCGACTGAAAAAATGCCTCTAATTCAATTTCCACGGCTTCTGTCTTAACTTTTATTGTATCGCTGTATTTTTCTGGCGATGAAATGATATGCTTCTTAATAGCATCTTTAAACTCTATAACATCGGGAATAATATCAACTGCTCTGGAATCTCCCCATCTGCCTGGCGGGATAAGGCCTTTTGCTTTGAGATAAGTAAAAGTGCTTTCCTTCATGAGGTTATTTTCATATTGTTCATCCGTGTCTGAGATGGTTAAGAGCTCCTGATTAAGAGCATATTCCTCAAAACTGTTTATATCAATCATTTCGCAATCGGCGAGTTCCTCTTTGTCATTCGTGTCGAGCTTTATTCCTATGATATTTTTAAGAATATATTTTGAGGGATTGGAATAGAAATTTACAAGCTCTTCAAGCGTGATGGTTTTTATCTCTGCCATAGGAATAGGAGTGCTGAAGTCATAGACATATTGTTTCTTTTTTATTCTTCCAGAAGATAGAAGTTTTGCCGCTTCACAATTTACCCTGGAATAACTGCAAAGCTGAATGTTTTCCGGATTTTTATTATCAGAGTTGAAATATAAGGAACTGAACGAGTGCAGAGGATGTTCGATTGTAAGCAAGTCAGAAGTTGTATGCGTTCCATCTGAGGATTTATCTTTGCTTACTTTGTAATACTTGTTTACATATTCCTTAAATTCAGAAACAAGTACAGAAGGAAGCTTAGAAGTGTTATTAGTAACTGATTTCCCGATAAAGCTTATGTAGAGATTTTCTTTAGCTGAAAGAAGCGCTTCCAGAAACATGTAACGGCTCTCGTCTTTCTGCGAAGGGTCGCAGTTTCTCTTACTGCTTTTCATCAGGTCAAAACCCATTGAAGAGTCTTTTGGTGGAAAAGCCTCGTCGTCCATTCCAATGAGACAGATTGTTTTAGCAGGAATGCTTCTCATCGGAGTGAATCTGCAGAAAGTAACGCCCCCTCTTAGAAACTGAACAGATGGGAACTTCTCGTTAAGATGATTTTCCAGATACGAATAAATAACTTCAATCCCAGTTACTCCGGAAAAAGTGGCTCTTTCCATGTTGTTGAACATCGAATGAACAGAACTATAAAGCGCGTCAATCCTTGCATCATTGCCAGGAGTTTCGGCAAAGAACTGCTCTATTACTTTTAGAAGAGAATTTTTCCATACTTCACTGGTTTTTGGCACAGAAAAGTCTTCTGCGATTCTAAAAAGCTCTGAGACAAAATCCATAAACTTGCCAAGTGCTTCAGCAGAACCTTCTTCAATCTCTTCATACGGAAGAATATATTTATCATCATATGTTTTGAAAAGAGCTTCATCGACTTTTCTGCTGCCGGAAAACATGGCATAGCCAAGAAGCATTCTGTCAAGTCCGGAGACCCAGGAATTTTCAGCAAAGGTAAAATCTTTTCCCAGAATTTTCTGCCTGTGCCCTTCATCTATTCCCCAGTTTACAGCGCACTCTTTTAAGGATTTGTTTATAAACTCCATATCCTCTCCTGTCAAACCAAAGTTGGTATAGACACTTTTGACAGAGAGAATGGAGAAAACTTCAGTTACTTTAAAACGGCTTTTAATAACCTTTAGAATCTTTAGAAAAGTTTCTGCTTCGACATTTGTGTCTTTCGTGTGTCTGTCGGCAATAGAGTAATGTATATATAAATTCGAGTGCTTTTTAGTTTGAAAAACAGCCTCTATATATGGAGCGTATTTCTGTATATCAGGGGTCATGACTATTATGTCATTTGGCTTTATTCTGCCTTTCGAGGAATCCATAAGGTTGAGAAGAAAATTGTGCAGAGATTCTATTTCGCGCATCGGAGTATGAAATGAATGAAACTGCAGAGAATCATCTCCTCCTGAAACTAACTGTACTTCCAGTGGTCGGTTCATTGCCAGTACATCTCTCTGCAGTAAATGCAATATTCCGGGTCTTTTTTCAACAGGAAGATCATCAGGAAACTCCCCTTCGTTATCAATGAGGCCTTTAGAGAGAAGAAGGCTGAAGAATTCTCTTTCCTTTAGCGCCATTGAACCAAGAAGTTCATTATTTGTCTCTTCAAATATCTGCCGCGTTTCAGAAAAATTGAAAAGTTTGAGCTGTTCTTTTTCGGATAAATTGAATTCCCAATTTTCCCTGCAGATATTTCGGTAAAAAAAATGTATATCAATATGCTTTGAAAGTTCAATAAGCATTTCGAGGTAAAGCGGCGGCATTGATGAGATGCCGAAGATAAATGCCCTCTTTACATTCCTGTGCTTTTTGAGCAAAAGGTTTTTTTTTACCATCACTTCATAAGCAATCCGCGGCAGATGATTTCCCCCAAGTTCTTCTGAAACCGACTTCCACAAAACATTCTGCCATCTCTCTTCTTTAAACTCATTAGGAACTGAATATCCAAGCTCGTGGTTTCCTTCCCAATAGAGCAGACATTCAGGTCTGTAGGCCAAATACTTGTAGTATATTTCTGAGAGCTTTTCAGAAAGCTGAAGAAGTTTAACCTCATTGACAGTCGATTTATTTCTCCCACTCTCATATATGTAGCTGCTTATTCTGTCAAAAGCATCATTTCCGTTTTCTTCATGAACAGCAATCAATTCAGGTATTTTTTTGAAGATAGCCCATATCATGGTTTCCCGATTAAAAGAAGAAATCATTTTTAGAGGTTTTTCCTGACGATTAAGCTCTTCTTCTTTCTGAAAAAAGATATTCAGGAAAGATTCAAGAAACGGGAATTCCTGCATCGCGCAGATACCGTTGGCACGGGCTATTTTATACCTTAAATACTGTTCCATCCCTCTGCTTTGAACAATTATATAGTCATTGGAAAAATAATTTTCTCCAATGGAACTTGCAAGCTGCCAGCAAAGCCTTTCTGAAAGCAGTTCAACGCTATTGCTTATGTATGTCCTGAAAGCCATATTCTTAACAGTGGGTTATTTCACATAAGATATATTTAATGAAATGCATTTCACTAAACAATACTTAAAAATGTTTCCGAACAGAAAATATTGCGAGCAAATGAGGATTTGCAACCGCCTTTCCTGTTACGAAAGAAATAACAACAGTCCAGGCAGCTAAATTTTCTAAAAATCCCGTCTTATGTCAGTAATGCATATGCCATTAATCATTAGGAATTTTCCAAATATACCTTAAAGGGTGAAATCAGAAACAGAACTCTATCGACAATTTGTCGATTAATTAACAAAACATCAATCGTCTCTAATCTTTGTACTTTTAAGTCAAAAACTTAGTAATCCATGTTGTTTCTTTATTTCTAATGGAGATTTTGTCAATAGAGTTATGCTAAAGTTAAAATCTTTAAATATCATCATAACATATTAATTCACATGATATTATTACTTATTAACACTTTTGGCAAGCTAATTGCTAAATTTAAAAGTTCACAAAATTTCAGAAAATTAAAATTCGAATGCTTTGTCCGATTTGTAGATCGCTTAGTCAAGAGATCGTCGGAACTAAGCTATTGAATAGATAAAGAAGGAGGCCCGTCATGGCTGTAGAAAAAACAATGGGAAGCTCCAGTCTTGTGGAAGTTATCGACCGCATACTGGACAAAGGTATTGTAGTTGATGCATGGGTAAGAATTTCCCTGGTAGGCATCGAACTGCTTGCCGTGGAAGCCCGTGTAGTTGTAGCATCAGTAGAAACTTATCTGAAGTATGCTGAAGCTATCGGATTGACAGCAACGGCTGCCTAATCAATTTAGTCCGATTAAAAGATCTCTAAATTAAGAGGTCGTCGGAATAAATAAATTGTTCATAAAGAAGGAAGATAGTTATGGCTGTAGAAAAAACAATGGGAAGCTCTAGTCTTGTGGAAGTTATCGACCGCATACTGGACAAAGGTATCGTAGTGGATGCATGGGTAAGAATTTCCCTGGTAGGCATCGAACTGCTTGCTGTGGAAGCCCGTGTGGTTGTAGCATCAGTAGAAACTTATCTGAAGTATGCTGAAGCTATCGGATTGACAGCAACAGCTGCCTAATTCTCTAATGAACAGTTTTTGCCGCTTATCCTTTGATTTCAAAGCATAATGCGCCAAAAACTTTCTATACTTTATTTTACTATGATTACGATTAAAGCTTCAGAACAAAAAATCCCGATCCTTCATGAACTTATATCAATTTATGAAATGAGGGTTTCATTGATAGGCGCAATGGTGACAAACACCTACACCACACTTGATGAATTCAGAAAACAGCGCGCGCAGATCAATACAGATATAAGTGAAATACTTGCCAAAAATAAATCTCTGCGTCACAAAGACTTTTATACATTTATGAAAGACATTGACGATAATTACCGTTTAAAAGAACAAGCTATTAAAGATCATATAAACAGTTTCTTTGAAGAGCATAAAGAAGCCAGTCAGATAATCCGCGATAAATTAAATCTGGAAAATATTGTCGACGCTGCAAGCTTCAAAAAATACCTTACTTCCTATCAGGAAAAACAGGAAGCTCAGTTAAAAAATGTAGAAACTTTGCTTAATGAATTTCAAATCGAATACCAGCATTTCCTCAAATCTCTATGTAAAGCTATAGAGACTGGAGAACTGATGAACATAAAAAAACTAAAAGATATATTAGCTATTTAAACAAAAAAGGATAAGGAGAAAGAGATGGAAAGCAGAATCACAGAAATAATCAGTAAAAACAATGAATTGATAAAAAAGATTCAACAACAAGGGCAGGAAAGAAGAGCTCAAACAATTGAAATGTTAAGAAAATCCAAAGAGGAATTGAATGCCAAAACAGCACAATTAAGAGAAGACAACAAAAGAAGAATAGAAGAAAGGAAAAGAAAAACCTCTTCTTTGCTAAAAAGCTTTAAAAAAGATCTTGCCAAGGATACATCAAATACTCTTAAGACTAGCAGAGACTCTTCAGACCTTGAAAAAGCCAGAAAAGAAAGAAAAAGCGATGTTGGAGAAATGCTTAAAAAATTTAGAGAAGAATTAAAAGCCAAAACAACGCAATTAAGGGAAGATCACATAAAGGCAAAAGAAGAAAGAAAAGCCCAGACTGCTGATTTGCTGAAAGAATCCAGAGATAAAGTAATCTCTGAAAGAGAGGCAATGCGTAATGAGTTTGAAAGAGAACAAAAGGAAATCATTGAAGGATTAAAGGCATCCAGCAAAGATTTAAAGAAAAAGCTGGTAGAATCAAAAAAGAATAGGAAAGGCAGTATTCCTGCTGTGAAAGCAAAAGCTAAGAAATCCCCGAAGACATCTGTTGTGAAGCCTCATGTCAAAAAAGAAGTTATTCAGGAAGAAATTAAGACCGCAGAAGAAGAAGTTATACAGGAAGAAACCAAGATAGCTGCTGAAGAAGTCGTGCAGGCAGAAAGTAGCCCTACTGAAGAGCCTAAGAAAGAATATACTCATGAACAATTAAAAAAGAAAATATTATCTCTTGTAGAAAAACATGCAGACGAAGGAATTAAAGTAGGAGAAATGGAAGAAGCAATTGGCGTTTCTAAATTATTATTGGGAAGAATCGCGAAAGAGATGTTCGAAGCAGAAGAGATCGGACACGAAGATAACAGATACTTCCCTCTTTAATGAAGTAATCCAGGATAGAACAGGGAGTAAATTTTTTAATACCGTTTTTAATGTGGATTCTGGGACAAAGTGTATAAAAGAATTGAAAAACGAAATAGATCAAAGGCAGAAAATAATACAGAAAGAATTTGCGCATTTTGTAAAGGAACAGGAACTGACCAGTTCGCTCTGCTCTCGAGCATTTCGATCTGTCAAGTCTGTGCAGGAAAAGGAAAGGTCGAAATTGAAGAGCCATCAATTATATGCGTATTTTGCAAAGGGAGTGGGATTTATCCCAGTAGCAATTCACGCATAACTTGCACCGTCTGCAGAGGAAAAGGAAGTGTTACTGTTTATGAGAAAACGAAAGAATGCCCAAAATGCAAAGGAAAAGGATCTGCCACAGAAAGCGGCCTTCCCTGTACTAAATGTGGAGGCAAGGGAGTTGTTCCTTTCAATGCAACACATTGATTTAAATCGTATCACGGACGTCGCCCGTGGGGTCGGTCGACTTATAATTCAAGACACGGGCAAGATGCCCGTGGTACAACACATTGATGGGATATAAACGGAACATGATAATTCAATTCTGAATAAACAGGATATAATTAATATTTTAAATAGATATAGGGTAAAAAAATGATTGACGAAATGACCACCGTTCTTGAACCGACTCCAATGCCGGATTTTATCGAAACAGATTATGTTAAGGATTTAGAATCAAGGGCAATGGCATTTTTCAAAGCTGGTTTCCCTGTACATCTCAGAGGACCGTCAGGAACAGGGAAAACTACACTTGCGATGCATTTGGCAAGCAAACTGGGAAGACCTGTTGTATTGGTACATGGAGATGAAGAATTCTCAACTTCATCCTTAGTTGGCGGAGAACACGGCTACAGAGTTAAAAAAATTGTTGACAAGTTTATACACAGCGTGCTCAAAACGGAAGAAGATATGGTTAAGCGCTGGGTTGACAGCCGACTAACAATTGCCTGCAAATATGGTTTCACCTTGTTATATGATGAATTTACCCGTTCAAGGCCTGAGGCTAATAATATCCTTTTATCAATCCTCCAGGAAAAAATGATGGATATGCCGGTAGGCAGAGGAAGCAACGAGCAGTATTTAAAAGTTCATCCAGAGTTCAATGCTATTTTTACATCAAACCCGGAAGAGTATGCAGGTGTTCATAGAAGCCAGGACGCATTGAGAGACAGAATGATAACAATGGATTTAGATTGTTTTGATTATGAAACTGAGTTAGCTATTACGAAAGAAAAATCCAGTGTATCTGTTAAAGATGCAAAAACTATTGTAAATATCGTAAGAAACCTCAGAAACTCTGGAAAATGCGAGTTTGCCCCTACTATAAGAGGGTGCATAATGATAGCCAAAACCTTGAAAGTATTAGCTTTTCATCCTTATCAGAACCCGCAGAAATTTATCATATTGTGCCAGGATATATTAGCTTCAGAAACAAGCAGAGTAGGTTCTAAAACAAATCAGAACAGAGTTAAACAGATTGTTTCTGAATTGGTAAATAAAGAACTTTTAGGGGATAAAGAAGAATTAAAAATAACACCAACTCCTATTTCCTAATAGGGTAATAAAAAAGGAGCTTATAATGGCGGTCAAAACAGCTAAAATAAAAGGTATGGCTAACATAAAATCCTCAAGCATCAAAAAACGCTCGATGCCTAACAGAACTGAAGACGCTGGATATTTAAAAATGTTTGTTCTTTCTAAAGAAAAAGAAATGCTTTCAAAAGCACTGAACACCTTAACCGAAAAGCGCAATACGATTATCGAACGCTTAACTGCAATCAAAAATGAAATCGAAGAAAAGCTAAAAGAAATCGCTGAAAACGATATTTCCGAAAAAGATTCTGAAACAAACGAAGGCAAGAAAAAGAAAGAATTTAAAAAAATGAAGATGAACTACTGATCACTCAAATATTAAGCAATGGCGGCAGGTAATGGAAAAAGTTAAACCCAAAATTATATTGGCTAAAGAATCAATAAGCGATTTTATCAAAGAAAATATCAGTAAGGAATTCAAAATCATCCAGATTAGAAAAACAGATGAAGGATGGCTTGGGGAGTTTGAAATGTATGAGGACAGCGCATTTATCAAAGCGCTTGGACTGCCCGCAAAAGTAAAAGACAGAAATGTATATGAAATAAAACTAACAGATGAATTTGAAGTTGTCTCATATGTATTGAAGAAAGTAAATGCTGAAGAATAACCAAAGAGAGAACAAATGTCAAGTGAAATTTCACATGGAGTAAAATCCAGCAGCCTGGCCGATATTCTTGAAAGGGTATTGGACAAAGGCATAGTTATAGCAGGCGATATTAAAATCCAGATTGCTGACATAGATCTTCTTACTATCAAGATCAGGCTGCTTGTCGCTTCCGTTGACAAAGCTATGGAGATAGGTATAAACTGGTGGCAAAACGATCCTTACCTGACCACAAGTACAAAAACAAAGGAACTGGAAGAGGAAAATACAAAACTGAAACAAAAACTGGAGAATCTGGAAGCGAAAGTTGAGTAGCCCCTATAAGAATAATTAGAATTAATTAATAACCAAATATAAAGGGTGGAGAAGCCAAAATGACGGAAAAAAAAGAAACTAAAGATAAAGGGATCAAGATTGATAAAGGAATCAATATTAATTTCGGCGGCGGGCTTGATGGAATTTTTAAGGGCTTAGAAAGTTTGATCAGTCTTGCGGGCAACCTGAAAGAAGCAGGAGAGGAAATTAAGAAAGAAGGTGAAATTGACCTGAGCAATCTCAAAGAAGGAATGAAGGGGGTTTATGGTTTTTCTGTAAAGACTGCCGCAGGAGGGCATACTGTTAAAGAACCATTCGGAAATATTAAAATAACTCCTAAAGGACCTAAAGTAGAAAAAGAAAGAGAACCTATCACAGATGTATTCTATGAAAAAGATCATGTTCTTGCAATGTTTGAAATGCCTGGTGTGAACAGCAAAGATATCAAGATTGAATTAAAGGGAGATATTCTTGAAGTATCAGCCGGAACAAAAGATAAAAAATACTATAAAGAAGTACTGC
This sequence comes from Lentisphaerae bacterium GWF2_38_69, assembly GCA_001803205.1. Lineage (GTDB taxonomy): Bacteria > Verrucomicrobiota > Lentisphaeria > Victivallales > GWF2-38-69 > GWF2-38-69. The sequence continues at coordinate 13,567 of MHBE01000019.1, forward strand.
TTGAAGAAAAGAAACTGAAAAAGGAAAACCTTACAAGCAATTATAAAAACGGAATATTGGAAGTCAAAATAAAAAAATAGTACTAGACTAGACCTTCAAGAATTTTGATGTGTCAATATTATTTTAAACCCCTTTTGAAGAAGGTCTAATTATTTATGAAATTAGTATTATTCGGCGGAAAAGGAGGAGTCGGGAAAACCACCTGTTCGTCATCCAGTGGTCTATACTTCGCAGAGAAAAAACAGAAAACCCTTGTCATCTGTACTGATCCAGCACACTCTCTTGGAGACAGTTATGGACAAGCACTCGAAAACGAAATAAACAAAATCGAAGGCGTAGAAAATCTTAGCGCACTGGAGATCAATTCAAATATCCGGCTCGAAGAATTCAAAAAGAAGCATGGCGATGCGATTAAGAAACTGCTTGATACAGCTACTCAGTTAGACGAAGAAGATATTGAATCGATGTTTCAGCTTCCCATCCCTGGAATGGATGAATTGATGGGATTTAAAGCAATAGTAGATTTGATAGAGGAAAGCAACTTTGATAAATATATTGTCGATACAGCGCCTACCGGGCATGCACTGAAACTTATTTTTTCGCCTCAGCTTATTAATGATTATGTCAAAGTTATGGCCAAAATGAGGTGGAAGTATAAGTATATGGTCAAAACATTCTCAGGTAAAAATACTACAGATACAAGCGACGACTTTCTGATGGATCTGAAGAGAACGATCACGAGAATAGAAAAACTATTGAAAGATGAAGACTTGTGCGAATTTGTCCCCGTAGCAATACCAGAGGCAATGTCGGTTCTGGAAACTCAAAGGCTGATTAGCGAATTAATAAAGTATGGCATACATATACAGAGAATTGTTATTAACAATGTTATCACATCTGAAGGGTGCCAATTCTGCAGGGATCGGAAAAATCAGCAGCAATTTTATATAAATCAGATAAGGGATAAGTTCGCTCATTTGAAAATAGTCCTGATTCCTCTTCAGAATAGCGAGATAAGAGGAATTGAAAAGTTAAATAAAATCAAAAATCTGATTTTTGGATAATCTCATATCACTGTAGAGGAATTCATATGAAAAAAACTAATATTTTAACTCTGAAAGTTCAAGAGGCTCTAAAGAAGGATGTAGGCAGAGCTATTGCGAGAATAGATCCTGAAGAGATGTCAAAACTTGCTTTGGCGATGGGAGATATAGTAAAAATTGAAGGGAAAAAGATTACTCCGGCGAAGATAATGCCATGCTATTCTGAAGATAGGGGAAAAAGCATTATTCAGATAGATGGAATTGTAAGAGGAAATGCCAGGGTGGGACTAGATGAGAAAGTAAATATTTCAAAATGCCAGTCATCAGCTGCTCTCAAAATAACTTTGGAGCCTATTACAATCACAGCAGACTTAAGAAGAGGAGAGGATTCAAAATACATCGGATCACTTATTGAAGGTCTCCCTGTAGTAAAGGGGGATACAATCAGAGCTACTTTATTCGGTTCTAAAACCTGTGATTTTAAAGTAGTAGATACAGCTCCAGAGGGAGTAGTCATTGTAGGCGACTCCACAATCATAAAAATGAAATCGGTTGCAGTAGAAGAAAATACAAAAAGGACTCATACCGTTTCTTATGAAGATATAGGCGGCCTTGGTTCCCAGTTACAGAGGATTAGAGAAATGATAGAACTTCCTCTGCGTTTCCCTCAGATTTTCGAGAGACTGGGAATAGCCCCTCCCAAAGGCGTATTAATGCACGGGCCTCCAGGAACCGGTAAAACTTTAATAGCTCGCGCCGTAGCTCATGAAACTGAAGCGTACTTCACTCATATATCCGGACCGGAAATCATGGGTAAATTGTATGGAGAGAGCGAAGAAAAACTAAGGCGGATATTTGAAGACGCAAAAAAACATGCACCTGCGATAATTTTTATAGATGAAATAGACGCAATAGCTCCCAAAAGAGAAGATATGGGGGGAGAAAAACAGGTTGAAAGGCGCGTTGTAGCACAGCTTCTGGCCTTATTGGACGGACTGGAATCGAGAGGTGAACTGGTGGTTATCGGAGCTACAAATATTCCCAATACCATCGACCCAGCATTAAGAAGGCCAGGTCGTTTTGATAGAGAAATCTCTATCCCTATCCCCGACAAGAAAGGACGGCAGCAAATACTGGAAATATATACAAGAGGCATGCCTTTGGCTGAAGATGTCAGCATTGAGAAACTTTCTGAGATCAGTCACGGATTTGTCGGAGCTGATTTAGAAGCTCTTGTCAGGGAAGCAGCTATGGCCTGCCTGAGAAAATTACTGCCTCAGATAGATTATGAAATGTCAGATATTCCCTATGAGACATTATCGTCCCTGACTATTTCGATGGAAAACTTCTATGATGCAATGAAAGAAGTCGAACCTTCAGCCATAAGAGAAGTATTTGTAGAAGTCCCTGATGTAAAATGGGAAGATGTCGGAGGACTGGACAATATCAAACAAGAGCTAAAAGAAGCAGTAGAATGGCCTCTGAAATATGAAGAACTTTTTTCCAAGACGAATACTACTCCAACTAAAGGTATAATTTTACACGGCAAACCGGGAACAGGAAAAACTCTTCTTGCAAAAGCTGTCGCAAATGAAAGCGGTGTTAATTTTATATCTGTAAAAGGACCGGAAATTATCAGCAGGTATATTGGAGAATCCGAAAGAGGTATAAGAGAAGTTTTCAGAAAAGCCAAACAGGCTGCTCCTACTATTCTGTTTTTTGATGAGATTGACAGCCTAGTTCCAAGACGAAGTTCCGGATCGGACGGATCTCATGTGACAGAACGGGTTATAAGCCAGTTCCTAACAGAGATGGACGGCATTGAAGAGCTAAAAGGGGTTATGGTACTGGCTGCAACCAACAGGGTGGATTTAATTGATCCTGCGCTTCTCAGAAGCGGAAGGTTCGATTTATTATTTGAACTTCCTCTTCCTGACGCTAAAACAAGGAAAGATATCTTTTATATCCATACTAGAAATAAAGCTTTGGACAAAGACTTTAATATTGATTCACTGGCCGCTGACACTGAAGGAATGGCAGGAACAGATATCGAACTTATATGCAGAAAAGCATCCATGTTCGCAATTAGAGAGTTTGTTGAAAAGCAAAAAAACGATAGTAAAGCTTCCGGGAAAGATATCAAAATAATGCATAAACATTTTATGCAGGCTTTTGATCTGCTGAATCTCCAGAAATCCAAAAAATCAACCAAAGGTTAAGAATTGTGAAAACAGGTAAATATATTTATGGTTTGATCTCAACCCCTGGAGAAGCAGGGAAGAAAGTTTTTTCTGAACTTGGCGACAAACTGAAATTAATATCATATGATGACATATCAGCCGTCACAGAAGATGCCAAAATTGAAGACCTTCTTTCACAAGACAAAAAACAAAATGTTTGGAAACTTCTTGAGCACCAGAAAATCATAGAAAGTATCATGAATGCCGGTTTTTCAATAATTCCGATGAAACTGGGAACTTACCTTGATGATGAAACAGAAGTTCTGACCATATTGAAAAAAGGGCATCATTTAATTAAAAGAACTATAGATAAAATCAAGGGTGTAATTGAGTTTGCTGTAGTTGCATGCTGGACGGATTTAGGCTCAGTGCTAAAAGAAATCGGAGAACAAAATGAGATTAAAAAGCTTAAAGATACTTTAATGTCAAATCCTTCAAATATCTCAATCGAGCAGAAAATGGAAGTAGGAATTATGGTAGCTAAATCTCTTGAACATAAGAAGAATGAATATGCTGCTGAAATAGTAAAGAGTTTGTCCCAATTTAGTCTCTCTAATGCGCAAAACGAAGTTAGAAATGCTGAGATGCTTTCAAATACTGCATTTATGCTGAAACAGGAGCAGATTAAAAACTTTGAAGATCAGCTGGAAATACTTGATAAATGCTTTAAGAACCAGATTAAATTTAAACGCATTGGCCCTCTCCCCTGTTACAACTTTTATTCCCTAGAAATATTAAACATTGATCCCAAAGGTATTGAGAACGCAGTTAAACTGCTTGAAATCGACAAAGAATTAAATTTATCTCAAATAAAGGCCGCATACAAAGCAAAGGCAATGAAACTCCATCCCGATAAGAATAAAAATGAGAGGGATGGCGCATTCGATGAATTAAATAAAGCTTATGCCTTATTGTCTTCTTACTGCGAGTCTTTGGCAGACGGCAAGATTTGTTCATTCAAACAAGAAGATATCGTTAAGAATACAAAGTTAATAAAACTCAAAGATTTACAATTATGAGCAATTTCGGACACTATATTTACTGTATTATCTCTACTGAACAGGATAGGAATTTTGGTCCTATCGGAATTAACAACGAAGAAGTCCTTACAATAGGTTACGACAACCTTGCTATGGTTTTAAGTCTGCATCCCATTGGGAAAGTAGTAGTCAACAGCGATAATATGCTCACTCATGAAAAAGTAATTGAAAAGGTCATGGAGGAATTTCCAAGCGTCCTTCCTGTAAGATTTGGAACTATAGCTGCTTCCGCTGATGAAGTAAGGAATCTTTTAGATAAAAGGAGAAGAGAATTCTGCACCGCTCTGAAAGAAGCCGACCATATGGTGGAACTAAACATCAAAGGATCCTGGAAAAATTTAAATTCAATATTCAAGGAAATTGAACAAGAGAATTTAGATATTAAAAAAGTAAAAAACAAGATTAATAAAACAGGAACCGAGGCAGACGAGAAAACCAGGATAGAAATCGGCAAAAAAGTCAAAGAAGCATTGCAGAAGAAAAAAGAAGAAGAAGCTGAAAAAATTATAGATCATTTCAGAAGAATTATCTATGATTACAAGCTTAATAGGACTTCTGATGATTCGATGTTCATCAATGCCGCGTTCCTTGTTGGCAAAGGACATGAGAAGGATTTTGACAATACTATAAACGATCTGAGCAATGACTTGGAAAACAAAGTAAAATTTTCTTACATAGGGCCGTTGCCGCTTTTTAATTTTGTAAATATCACAATATACCCTGAAGAATGGGAGAAATAATATGGATAGTAAAGAAGGCGTTTACATATATTGCATCATCGAAAGCAAAGAAGAGCTAACTTTTAAAAGTCCTGGAATCGGAGAAAGAGGAGACCATGTATATACAGTTGTTCAGGACGATATAGCTGCAGTAGTAAGCAAGTCGCCTATTATAACTTACAGGATACAGAGAGTGCATCTGATGTGCCATGAGAAAGTTATAGAAGAGGTAATGGGAAAGACCACTGTTTTGCCGGTAAAATTCGGCACTATCACCGAGACAGAAGAAAGTCTGAAACTGATTCTTAAAAGAGAATACCCAAAGCTGAAAGATCTTCTTTTAAAAATGCAAGGAAAAAAGGAAGTCGGACTTAAAGCCGTATTTAAAGATGAATCTATCTTTGCTCATATCCTGGGCAAATATAGTGAAATTGCAAAATTCAAAGAAATAATTGCCTCTAAACCTCCTGAAAAAACTCATTTCCAGAGAGCAAAAATAGGTGAAATGGTCGAAAAGGCTCTGGAATCAGAAAAGTCATTTTTTGAAAACCTCCTTATTAAAGAACTAAGCCCTCTGGCTATAGAAACAGTAACGAACAAGACCTATGGAGACAAGATGATTTTAAATGCTGCTTTTCTGATTCATAACAAGGACGAAGAAAAAATAGAAAAAGCCATTAATGCGTTTGACGCGCTATATTCTAATTTAGTTAAACTTAAATATGTTTGCTTTATTCCGCCTTTTAATTTTGTGAATCTAACCATTCATATTTAGTTAGGTTATATTTTCAAACATAACTTTTATCACAAAAGGCCTGATTATGTTTATAATAGATGATTTGCTGATGGCTCCTCTGAAGGGACTGACCTGGATTGCCAACAAGATCGACGAAGTGGCACAGAAAGAAGCTTCAGATGAAGGAAAAGTTATGGATGAATTAATGAGACTGCAACTGCGCTTTGAGCTTGATGAGATTGATGAACAGGAATATAATCGTCTGGAAGGCGAAATAATGGATAGGCTTGAAGCAGTCAGGAAAGAAAAAGAGGGACAGGAAATTAAAGATGGAAAATCAGGAAAAGAGAGAAAATAAGGATTCAGGCGGAACCTTATTTTACTTATATTGTATTTCAGATAAAAAGCCTGATTTCGAAGGTGCTCCTGACTCAGACAAACTTTATACCTTTGAATTCAAATCGTTTTATCCTGTACTGAAATGTGTTTCGCAAGACGATTTCGGACGGGAGAATATAGAAAAGAACATAAATTCCATTCCATGGCTCGAGAAATATGTCAGGATGCATGAAGCTGTAATTGAGAATGTTATGCTCAAAGGCTTTACTGTTATCCCTTTTAAGTTTGCCACCGTTTTTTATTCAAAAGGCACTCTTTCATCTTTTCTTGAAGAGTATTCCCAGGTTTTGAAGAGCAGCCTAAGTGAATTGAAAAACAAAGAAGAATGGGGCATAAAGATTTATTGCAACAATGAAAAGATTGAAAACTTTATAAGAACTACGAATCAGCAGGTAATTGATTTTAATAATCAGATACTTAATGCCACACAGGGCAAAGCCTATTTTATGAAAAAGAAGCAACAGGAGCTGATTGGAAAATTAGTTAAAGATAAAGCACTCGATTATTCAGATGAATGCTATTTGTATCTCAAAGAACTTGCAGGAAATTCAAAGAAAAACAAATTGCAGCCTAAGGAGTTAACATTTAAAGATCATGAAATGGTTATGAACCTGGTTTTCCTGCTTGACAAAAGTTCAGTGTCTAATTTCTCAAATGCTGTATCAACACTTAAAAGCAAGTATGAAAACAGTGGGCTTATCATTGACATTACAGGCCCGTGGGCTCCATATAATTTTTGTAAAATAGGCGAACTGTAGGAATAAATGAGCACGGATTCTTATAATAAACAAGAAAACATTACATTACTTGAAGTACTAGACAGGGTACTTGATAAAGGCGTGGTTATTTCCGGGGATATAGTGATTTCATGCGCGGATATAGATTTGATATATTTGGGAATAAAGATTCTCCTTACTTCCGTCGAAACCATGGAATCCTATAAACTCGCCCGTCTTAACGAGCCGACTTGATGTTATTTGTTTTTGCCTGCTTTACCGGACAAGGCAAAAAGACGCATAATATTTTATTAGCCCTTAAGGATGTTGTATGGAAATAGCTCCAGAAATCTATATCTACTGCATTATAGACGATAATACATTGAAAACTGATCTAAAGTTGAAGGGAATTGGAGATAGTGAAGTTTTTATATTACCGTTGAATAACTTAGGAGTGATTGCCGGTAATTTCAGAATCAGGAAGGAGAATGATCCGGATTATATTAAGAATTGCGCAATGCAGCACGAACATCTTATCGAATCCTTGATGGAGAGATACACAGTTCTGCCAGTCAAATTCCATACAGTATTTAAAGATAAGATAAGCGCAATACAGGCATTTCAAAAACATTACAGTGATTTTGAAGATAACATAAAAAGACTCAGAAACAAAATTGAATACGGGCTAAAGGTTTTATGGCCTCTAAAAGAAATACAGAATAATTTAGATATAAACTCTCGGGATAAAGAAAGAGTCATTGAAGGCGATTCAGAATCTAAGAAATATTTAAAAAACAAATACATAAAATACAAGCAGAGTGAAGCCTTAAAGGAACTTGCTAAGGCAAGATCTGATGAAATCAGCAAATATCTTGACAACTTTGCAGTAGAAAAAAAATTAAAGCTGCTGCAAACTGACAGTCTATTTCTAAATGCAGTATATCTTGTTGATAAAATAGATATAAAAGATTTTTTAGAAGCTTTCAGGAAATTAAAAGAAGATATGGGAAGCAAATACGAATTTTTATTTACAGGGCCATGGCCTCCCTATAATTTTATTACACTAAAAAGGTGACTTATGAGCGTAGTTCTTACAGATTCTCCTGATGAATTCATTAAGGAAATCGAAAAAATACAGCAAACCCTTCCAAGCAGGATAAATGCCAATCCTGAAAATGTCGAAAAAGGATTGGCAAAACTGGTTTTAACTTTAATAGAGTTACTCAGACAGCTAATGGAAAAACAGGGTATGAGAAGAATTGACAATGGCTCTCTTACGGATGAAGAAGTGGAGAGACTGGGCGTCACACTTATGAAACTTGAACAGAAAATGGAAGAATTAAAGAAAGTGTTTGGGCTTGAAAAAGATGAATTAAATTTAAACTTAGGGCCTTTAGGGGACTTGATGTAGGTTATAAAATGAATAATGAAGATGTTACAATAAACTGTTCTGTATTTCAGGTTCAGGAATCGATAATAAAAGATATCACGCTTAAACTTAATAAGGCCAAAGGATTTGCGGACAAGGCAGTTTTTGCCGAAGAGTTGCTTGATGAAGTAAATGCGCTCCTCGCCTGTCAGGACTATGAAGACACAAGTGCTGATTGTGAAAATTGCCGTTATATAGCAAGTTTACGCAAGAAAACAGCAGATATAATACTTATGGCTAAAAGGTTAGCAGTAAATTAAAGTATGGACAAATCAAGAACATTAATATTAGTCCCTGTTATTCACAGCAGCGCTGACCTTGGTTCTCTGGCAAAAGATGTGGCTAAAAAAGGTATTGCCGATTTAGGAGAAGATGTCTGGGAAAGACACATTCAGACCATTGAAGGTTTTTGGAATGCTATAATAGAATATTTTAACTCCCTGGATGTCTCAGGGATAAAGATATATCAGGACGGAATGGTGGCAGAAGGCGAAATGGGGCATAGAATAGTCGAAGACTGCGCAAAAGCAGGAAGCAGAAATTACCAATTACTTTTTAGTCTGCTCAACCGGGGAGCTGTTCTGCAGAAAACTGAAGACTTGAAACTTGTTATGAAAGAGCGCGATAAATTGTTAAGTATAACCAAAGCAAAATCAAACATTCATAAAATATTGGCATTTATTAAATATAAGTTTACTAAAGCCAAACTATTAAACAAAAGAGACCATTTTATAGCCAACAGGATAAAAGAAACTCTAAAACCTCAGGAAAAAGGCATTCTTTTTATCGGCGCTTCCCATAATATTAAAAGTAAGCTCAATAGCGATATTCAGCTAAAAGAGGTAAAGGATGCGCAAAAAATCAAACAATATCAGCAACTGCTTCTTTGTAAAAATAAGCATAAAACAAGCTTTGAAGAATTAGGCAGATACCTCATATCGAAAGTTAACTTAAAACAATGAATAAAAAAAACAAAAAGATCAGTCCGAACACACTGATTCCAGAATCGGAATGCGAACTTGCATTTAATTCGATTACTGATCCAATCAGCATAATAGATAAGACATTTACTATTAAGCGCGTCAATAAGGCTATGGCTGAATTGATAGGAACTTCTCCGGAAAAAGCCGTAGGCCTTCATTGCTATAAACTATTTCACCAGACTGATGCCCCTCCTGATTTTTGTCCGCATAAAAAACTTTTAATAGACGGTAAATGCCATAGATACGAGTTAAAAAATGATGACAAAAATATATGGTTTGATATCTCCGTATCTCCAATTTGCGACCCTTCCGGCAATGTAATGGCCTGTATACATATTATGCGCGACATCACCAGCCACAAGAACATTCAAGAAGAATTGAAAGAGTCTGAGAAAAAATACAAAACTCTTGTAGAAAGCACAACTGACTGGATATGGGAAATCGACAGTAATGGAAAATACATTTATTCCAATCAGAAAGTAAAAGATATTCTTGGCTATGAAGCATATGAAATTCTTGGAAAGAGTCCATTTGATTTTATGCCTGAACATGAGGCTGAAAAAAACAAAAATATATTTAACAATATAGTTGCTGAAAAAAGCAATATTGTTAACATGGAAAACATTAACCTTCATAAGGATGGGCGCTTAGTTATACTGGATACCAACGGGATGCCTTTCTTTGACAAAGATGGTCAGTTTATCGGATACCGAGGCATAGATAGAGACATAACTGAACGCATAAAATTTAAAGAGGAGCGAAATCGCTTAGCTGCAATTGTAGATTCTTCAAATGATGCGATTTACAGCAAAACTCTTGACGGTACAATAACAAGCTGGAATAAAGGGGCGGAAATAATATACGGCTATAGTGCTGATGATATCATAGGGGAAAATGTTTCAATATTGATACCTCCGGAAAACTCCATTCAAATGACTGGTGTCATAAAAAAAATACTGAGCAATGGAACTGTCGGCCATTATGACACTATCTGTACTACAAAAGAGGGGAAACTGATTGAAGTGTCTCTTACCTTATCTCCGGTAAAGGATAAGGAAGGTTGTATTATTGGATTTTCCTCTATTTCCAGAGACATTTCTCTTCAAAAAAAGACAGAGAGAGCTTTACAGGAATCAGAAGCTAAGTATGCGGCTCTATTCAAAGGCACACCTGAAGGAATAATAGTAGCTGATACACAAACGAGAAGATTTTACTATGTCAATCCGGCCATATGCGACATGTTTGGATACTCGGAAGAAGAGTTTTTGAAACTAGGAATCGAAGATATTCACCCGAAAGAAGACTTGGAGCTAGTTCTGAAAAAATTGGACCTTCAGATAAGAAATATAAAGAATTTGGCTCTTAATATCCCTTGTTTACGCAAAAACGGAACCGTATTTTCTTCAGATGTTAACGCAGTTAAAACAATTATTAATGATAAAGAATGCGTTGTAGGCTTTTTTACTGACACAACCAAACAGAAACAATTAAAGGAAGAGCTTGAAGCTACCTTTAATAGAATGAAAGAAGCCCAGACTATAGCCCGTTTCGGAAATTGGGAATGGGATATTTCCAATGATATAATCATTTCTTCTGATGAGTGCAATAGCATTCTGGAAGTTCCGATCGGCCAGTCATGGACTTACAAATATTTCAAAACTCTAGTTCATCCTGAAGATATAAATGCAGTGCGGGAAGCCATAAATGATGCAATGGAAAACAAAGGTGCCTTCAGGGCTGAATGCCGCATTATTCTGCCTGAAGGAAGAATCCGGCATATTCAGCTAAAAGGAACTACAAAAACCAATAAGGACAATATTCCCTTAAAGATATCAGGCTCTATACAGGATATAACAGAACAATATATATATAATGAGTATCTGCTAAAATTGGAGAAACATAAAATTGTCTCCGATATGACAAAAGGTATTGCTCATGACTTCAATAACCTGCTTACTGGAATATACAACTATATTCACCTTGCCCGCGCACTGTCCAAAGATAATACTATTTCCCAGTATCTTGATTCGACACTCAAAACAATTGAACGGGGAAAAAGCCTAAGCCAGCAGATTCTGACATTTACCGGTGATTGCTTACCAGTAAAAAAGAGGCAGTACTTGTTCCCTTTTATTAAGGAAACAACTGAATTCATAATCACTGGAAAAAATATTGACTGCAAATTCAACTTTCCAAAGAATCTGTTCGCCTGCTATTTCGATAAAAACCAAATCGGGCAGGTACTGGACAATATCGTACTAAATGCCATACAGGCTATGCCAAATGGCGGGACTATTACTATTTCTGCCAAAAATATATCGTTGGAAAGAAACGAACACCCTGGACTTCGCAAAGGTAATTATGTCTTGGTTTCAATACAAGACAGCGGTAGCGGAATACCTGAAGCAACCTTGCCAAAAATATTTAACCCCTTTTTTACTACAAAGCATGGAGGCAGCGGCCTTGGGCTGGCAACTAGTTATTCTCTGATTAAAGCGCATAACGGCGACATTACAGTTGAATCCGAGCTTAACAAAGGATCTACCTTCCATATTTATATTCCTGCTTCCATGAAAGCCGTCGAAAACATTGATGTAAAAAAGGAGATTGAAAAACTACATAGAGGAAAAGGAAGATTTCTTATTATGGATGACGAGAAATCTATCCGCCAATCGCTCAGCCTGATACTTCAAAGTATGGGTTACAGCGTGGACACAGCAAGAAATGGTGAAGAATCTCTGAATTTATTGAAAGAATCCGAACAATCCGGCCAGCCCTTTACCGCCGCCATTTTTGACTTGACAGTGCATTCCGGAATGGGCGGGATTGAAGCGATAAAAGAATTTCGCCGCTTTAATTCCAAAATACCTGTTTTTGCAAGCAGCGGATACTCGGATATTAAAACTATCGACTTTATTGAAGATTACGGCTTTGATGACTACCTGCCCAAACCCTATCGTCCTGAAGATTTAAATATACTTCTCAATAAACATTTAATAAACTATTCGGATGAAACTGCTGAAACAATAGATCAGAGCTCAGAAACCGATCAAAATACAGACGCTTCGGGCAGCGATGATGAAGTAAATACCTTGAACCGTAAAACAGTCCATGCGATTAACAATCATAATCATATTATTATGTTAAACACATCTCTCCTCACCCAGGCTTTTAAGGAAATACTTGAAAAGATAAATAATTTACCTGATAATAGTTTTGATATGTCTGTCTTGGGATTGCCCAAAGAAGAAGCAACTGCAAAACTCACAGAACTTATAGCAGGAATTGAAAAAAGCTCCAAAAACATTAAAGATACTATCCAGCATAAAAGCTGAAGAATTTATGAACACTAATACCTTATACCCTCTGAAACCCATCTTAATGATAGATGACGAGGAGGAAGTTCTTAATTCCTACAGTGTAGTGCTGTCATCGCTTGGAATTAACAATTTCATAGCATGCACTTCCCCCGAAAAAGCTTTTAATATTCTGAAAGAAAAAGAGATAAGCATAATCCTATTGGATCTTCTTATTCCGAAATACAATAAGGACGAAGTACTCGATTATATTTTGGCCAATTACCCAGAAATCCCTGTTATTATTATAAGCGGCGTCAATGAAATCTATGCCGCTTTAAGATGCATTAAAAAAGGAGCGTTTGATTATTTGCTGAAACCTGTCGATAGAGAAACTCTGAGCATAAGCGTAAAAATGGCGCTTGACAGAATCGAATTCAGCTTGGAAAACAAAGGTTTGAAAAATGGGTTGTTTTCAGATTCTAATGAAATTCATGAATCCTTTTCCGGAATAATAACAAATAATCAGATGATGAAGTCAATCTTTAGATACTGCGAAATTGTAGCGCGCAGTTCGCAGCCTGTCCTTATTTGCGGAGAAACAGGAACCGGAAAAGAACTTATAGCAAGAGCACTGTACAAACTTAATAATTTTACTGGAAGCTTCGTACCTGTTAATGTTGCGGGTCTTGATGACAATATGTTTACTGACACACTGTTCGGCCACACAAAAGGGGCTTATACAGGAGCCATGGATTTCCGTGAAGGACTTGTAAAGAAAGCTGAAAACGGGCTATTGTTCCTTGATGAGATAGGGGATCTGGGACTGCAATCCCAAGTCAAACTCCTGCGTCTATTGCAGGAAAGAGAATATTCTTCGCTGGGAAGCGACCTTATAAAACTTTCAAAGGCAAAGGTTATACTGGCGACTAACACAGAACTGCAAACTTTAATAGAATCAGGAAAATTCCGTAAAGACCTGTATTTTCGTCTATCCTCGCATCAGATTAAAATCCCACCATTAAGAGATCGTATTGAAGATATCCCCCTGCTTCTAAAGTTCTTCATTGCCGATGCTTCAAAATCTCTTGGTATCAAACCACCATCGTATCATCCTGATCTAGAACTGCTGCTTAAGTCATATAATTTCCCCGGTAATATCAGGGAACTCCAGGGAATGGTATATAATGCCGTCAGTGAACACAAGTCTCATATGCTTTCCTCAAAATCATTCAAAAATTACATAGATAATTGCGTTAAAGAAAACAGTGAACTTGCCAGAAAGACTAATCCTGACAATAAGAACCTAAATTGGGTTTCCATGCTGCCTGAAAATCTACCCCCTCTAAATTTTATTGAAGACATGGTTATTGATGAAGCGCTCAAAAGAGCTAATGGGATACAGACTATTGCAGCAAGAATGCTTAACATCTCTTCTCAGGCTTTAAATAAAAGGATAAAATACAGAAACAAGAAAAAATCAACTCCTTAAAATTTTATAATCTGCTTAACATTAGAGTACTTAAGAGCTAATATTGCATAAATAATTAATCAATGCGGTTGAATTATAACAACTAATATCAGGAGGAATAATAGGAGCAATATGGGGATTTTTTGACGCTGCAATAGCTGGAGCAGTGATAGCTCTAATCTATAATGCAGTGTCCAAAAAGAAAAAAGCTAATTGAGAAACACTGAATAATTCATTTTAGTATATTATTAACTATTATCAGGTTATACAAGCTGTATCATAAGTTGCTAAATTTAAATTTTTCTCATACAGATAAAGCAGCTGAACACTTCCTATTGTAATGATATCATGATTTTTCAATTCAAGAAATCTGACCGTTTTACCATTAACAAATGTTCCGTTTTTACTTCCTAAATCAACTAAAAGATATGAACCTGACATAGTCTTTTTAAACTCACAGTGTTTTTTACTTAAAAAAGGATCATTAACAGAAATGTCGTTCTTTAATGACCTGCCGCAGGAGTAAACATCGGAAGTGAGAGGAAACCTTCTTCCTTTGTTTTGTTCTGACAAAATTATAAGAAATGCTTTTCTGGCCATAAATTTCCAATCAACATTTTTCCAATTAATTGCCTATAAATACAGCTACTTCTTAAATAGTCCTTATGTACAATTTCTTTTTATCCATCTTCGCAGTTTAATTCAGTAATTCATCCCGGTCTTTTAAATATAACAGTTCCGTTTTGTTTTTCGACCTAACAAGGGACGGTTCTTCTGTAAGTGTCCGTCAATTACGGTCAGGAATACTTCTGCGTTATAAACTCCGGAGCTTGCCACGCGCTGCGTGGATATGACCCTACTTAATAAAGCTTATGAAATTCGAAAATCATTTCGTTATAGGTATTTCTTCAGTATAGTTTCTTTAACTTTATTATTCATAGTACCAAGAATTAAATTGTCAACCTACTGTTATTTCTCTGTCTTCCTCTTTCTGGAATAGACCTTCTTGCTCTTAACAACCTTAGTTGCCGGAGCTAGAGTTCTGCGAATCTTCAGGATCGGAGGTTTTGGCTTTTTCATAAAATCCAACTCCATCATACTCGTTTATCAATGAAATCAATTTTATTTAATACCATAATCAACCATATGCAGATTATAAGCAATTATAGCAACAAAAAATGAAGAAAAACAATAGCCTCAAGAAGAGTGTCTGCTTGAGAATAAAGTTTTTGGGCAGCCTGCTTAAATTCCTCCCAATGCCGAAAGTTCGATAATTCAGCCTATTATAAGGTCGCCATTTTTGACTAATGGGGAAGTGCTCATTTTTGAGCCGTCATAACCGATGGAGATCTTTTCCAACTGGCGCAACGGTATTTAGATTGTTTTTAAAAGCGAGCTCACTAATGCTTAGTAATGGCAAGCCTTCTGTAGAACTGCAAGTCACATAGGTAGAGTTATTGGAATGCCATACCTCATAACGCTTGTCCTTATATAGGCTTGTGAGACCAGCCGTGTCTTCGGATTTGTAGGAAAATTTTACGACATTCAGTTCATAACCATAGATTCCATGGACTAATTTATATATGTTGCTCATAAATGCCTCCTTGTTCTGTTAGAAGTTGCCAGTTTACAGGTCTTGTAAGCTGTCAAAAATGTTATTTGTACGAAGTAATTGTGCTTGTGAATAGGTTGGCAAGTATGTTTGAGACTTTTGGGAGACATTTTACTCTAGCTCTATATCGCCTGATATCAATCCGATTGCTCTTTATAAGTTCGTTAAAGTGAATTAGGAAGTTTTTCTGCGCTACAAATATCTTTATAAGCATCTTATTGCTAATTCTATGAAATGGTGCGCCCGGCGGGATTCGAACCCACTACCTAATGCTCCGGAGGCACTTCCAGTACTTTTTAACCACTTTTACTTAGTGTTAATTATCTTACATAAATAATTGATATCACCAATATTTAAATATTAAAACTATTTCTTTACTATTACCTGTATTTAACTGGAAATATCCACGGATTATTGTACAATTATTGTACAGAAATAAACCAATAATGAGGCTAAACACCCCAAAAACCTTATTTTAATTATTGTACAGGAAGGCAAAAATGGCAGAAAAATTCAATTTTACGAAGCAGGGAGCTGAGGCTTTACCGGTACCTGAAAAGAGAATCCGGTATCAAGATTCGCAAAATAAATATCTCTACTTAGAATGCAATCCGAGTGGAAAGAAAGTGTTTCTGTATATCCGTTGCGTAAACTACAAAACTACTCCATTCAAAATAGGTTACTTTCCTGAGTTAAATGTTGCAGAAGCCAGAATAGAAGCCGACAGACTGTCTAGCGCGATTGCAAAAGGAGAGGATCCTCTCAGACAACGCAAAGAGAAGCGCATCGGCGAAACCTTTGAAGAGATATTCAACCATTACCTTGAACAGCACTTAAAGATAAATTGCCGTACATGGAAAGTCGATGAACAAAGATTTAACGGCTATTGCGGAGACATCAGTAACAGACTTGCTAAAGAAACTACCTGTACGGATATAACAGCGCTACATAGAAAAATATCGTCTAAAAATGGCTCTGTAATAGCAAATCGAGTTATTCAGCTAATTCGGAGAACATTTAATTACGCTATAGCTTCAGGTGCTAGACTGACTAATCCGGCGGCCAACTTCAAAAAGACTAAAGAAGAGTCCAGAGAGCGTTTTCTTGATGCAGTGGAACTGAAGAGATTTTTTGTGGCTCTTAGCAAAGAAAAGAAGGTATGGCAGGATTTCTTTTTTATTCTTTTATTTACCGGTGCAAGGCGCAGTAATGTACTTGCTATGAAGTGGCGTGATATAGATATTGAGCGCCGAGTGTGGATTATTCCAAAAGAAGAGTTTAAGACCGGTAAAAGCAAAGATGTAGTTCTATCTCAACCAGTAATAGACATTCTACTTGAACGCTTCAAGACCAATGCCGGTGAATGGGTATTTCCTAGCTATTCAGGATCCGGACACTTGGCAGAACCCAAGATGACCTGGGAAAGCATAAGAAAGAACGCTTGCCTTAACAATGTCAGAATCCACGACTTGAGAAGAACTTTCGGGAGTTGGCAAGCAGCAACCGGAGCCAGCCTAAGCGTAATTGGTAAAACCTTAGGCCACGACAATACTCAAACAACCGCTGTTTATGCCAGGCTCAATACTTCGAGCGTTGTAGAGGCCGTTAATAAAGCAACTCAAGCTATGCTGGAGGCGGCAAGATGAAGAAGGTTTTTGAAGAAATTGCCAAGATAAAAAGTGAAATTATTTCTGATGTCGAGAACTTAAATACTTATCCGCTTACAGACGAAACCAATAAGCATTTAACTCCTACTGGAAATATTGCCACAGATGCTTGGATAGAAAGAATTAAGCACAGTGGCAGAGTTCCAATCTATAATATCGTTGAAATACCAAGAGGATCTGACGCAGATGAGATGGGCGACAGATATGTTCAAGGGGCACTATATTCAGAGTTCGTTAATCCTAATATAGCGCGACAAATGGAAAAAAGCA
>MHBE01000020.1 GCA_001803205.1 Lentisphaerae bacterium GWF2_38_69
CAGGTAAATCGGTAGATGAAACCCTTGCTCAGGCCGACGCCATATTGCACCGTTATGGCTACCAGTCTTCTTCAACGCTACGGAACAGGATTAATCAAGAAAAGGTTTTCTTTCAGGACATACATCTTTCTCATGTCTCCAAGTATATAGCCATGAACAGACTCCGCCCTGTAGATACAGCAATAATCGAAGCATGCGATATTACTCCTGACGGCAAGGTGTACCTGACAACGGCTATTGGCATCTCCCCTATTCTGCTGGAAAAAGCCTCAAAAATAATAATTGAGCTTAACTCTTTCCACTCTCCCAGACTTCGCGAAATAATTGATGTCGTAGTCCTTCACGGTACTAATTCATGGCCGAAAGGTTTGGATACTCCTATGAGCAGAGTCGGAAAACCATACGCCCAAGTCGATCCTTCCAAAGTTATTGGTGTCGTAAAAAATAATGAACCTGACGAAGTAGCTGAATTCTCAGATTCAGATGAAACATGCGTTAAAATCGCGCAGAATGTAGAAAAATTCCTTCTTGATGAAATGATTAAAGGTTCTATACCTAAGACATTCCTCCCCATCCAAAGCGGAGTAGGCAACATAGGCAACGCTGTTATGAAACAGCTCGGCGAAAGCAAAGAGATTCCTCCTTTCTACATGTATACTGAAGTTCTTCAGGATTCCCTGATTCCAATCATGCATTGCGGAAAATTACTCGGAGCAAGCACATGTGCTTTAACTGTTACGACAAAAAGCTTAAATGAAGTCTATTCCAATATGGATTATTTCGCTAAGAGAATTGTCCTTCGTCCTCAGGAAGTATCAAATAATATCATCGCATCATCCCAACTCGGAGTAATTTCTATAAATACTGCATTGGAAGCTGACATTTACGGCAATGTGAATTCAACTCATGTAACAGGAACAAAATTAATGAATGGAATCGGTGGAAGCGCTGATTTCTCCAGAGGTGCTTATATTTCGATATTTATATGCCCTTCCACAGCTAAAGGCGGAAAAATTTCATCTATCGTCCCGATGTGCCCGCATATAGACAGCTCCGAACACTCTGTTCAGATAATTATTACGGAAAAAGGAATCGCTGATCTCAGAGGCAAAGCGCCAAGCGAAAAGGCACAGCTCCTTATCAATAACTGTGCACATCCAATGTATAAGGAGTATCTGTTTAATTATATTAAATCCTCAAAACCGGGGCATATCAGACACAATTTGGATAAATGTTTTGAACTTCACTCCAATCTTCTTAATTTCGGAACTATGCTTCCTGAATAGAAATAAAACTTTTTCCTGATCTGCTTTTAGTTAATCCTTGATGGGTTTTGTTTTAAATAGTCGGAGAAATCTTTCTTCATTTCATTATAAAGAATAGCGCCTTTAAAGTTTCTGGGCACACTGGCAAATCTGAAGAAATCGGGTTTAGCTCCTTTAGAAACATATCTTGCGGCCAATGGTTTAAAAGACTCTTCTATCTCTTGCTTCTTTTTGATAGCTTCTTCAGTAATAAGTTCTATGGTTACACAACATGAATCCTCGCTTTCGCTCTCTACTTTAAGCCCGATAGCCGCAAGAAAGAAAGAAGAAAAAGAGATGTTGTATTTATTGGCTAGAAAATGGGATAATTCATTGCTTACCTGATCGCATGAATAGTTAGCTCCGCCTTTTATCATTAATCCTACATCTCTATTCATCCAGTATATTTCTTTAGCTCCATCTTTAGTATTTATAAGGTAGAATGCTATGTCTCCCAGATTAAGATACCAGTCGTTATCGAAAACTTTAGCTGTTCCTTCAGGATTGTTTACATAACTGGACATTACATTCCCTCCGCGGGTAATAATATATCCTGCCTGTCCAGATCCAACCTCTTTCATATATTCCTGTTTGTTTCTGTCTACGCTTCTTACGATTTTAACCTCTACATAAGGAGCAGCAGCGCGCCCGATATAATATCCCGGAGCCTTCTCCCCATTCTCTTCATGATTCCAGCCTTTTTGAAAATTAGCCAGCCTGGTTTCCTGGTCAAGGAAATAAGGGATCCCTATTACATGAAGCGTAGTTTCTGTAGAACCATACCTGACACAAGGAATTTTCCCTGCATATTCCTGCATGGTTTTGATCGCATTAGGCCCGGCAGGAGCAGACCCATATACAAAATCTATATTCCCCATTGAATGCTTCAGTTTTTCTAATGGAACTGGAAGAGCGCCAGTTGTTATAAGATGCGTTAGAAACTCAAAATGTTTAGCTACTACCGGAGCAATAATTTTCTTCCCTTTTTCCAATTCGGTAATATCGCATATCACTTTCCAGTACTGGGTAGAGTACCTGCTCATTAAATGAATACATGTATCAGGCTTCCTGAAAAAAGTATCAATGAATGCTGAAGCATTGGTGTGATGAAGAGGGTTTACGATAATTGCGGCTATATCATCGTTTTCCTGAAGGCCAAAAAGAGAAAAGAGTTCATTATAATTGGTAATATAGTTCTTATAGGTCTGTTGAACGCCTTTTGGGATACCTGTTGTGCCAGATGTATAAACTATAACCCTTATTGAGTCAACTGAGATATCATCTATTATGGATACCTCGTCAAGTTGATCAGACTCCTGCAGCTCATATGTGTATATGAATTTAGCTTCAGGAACATTGCTTTTGATAATATCAATATATCCCTGATTACAGCCCTCTCCTACCAAAACTGCTCTTGCTCCGCTATCTTTGTATTTAAATAATACTTTTTCCGGTGTATCTGCCTGCCAATTCACTGTCACGGGGACCGTCCCTGTCAAAGTTGAAGCATGTCTGAAAACGCAATCAGTATAGTCGTTCATACTGAAACAGTGAAGAATTTTTTCCTGCTTTTCAAGTCCTGCTTTTTTCAGTAAACAAGCTGCTCTCTTAATTAGAGAAAAAAAAACCTTCCTGGTAAAGCTCTTTACTCTTACTTTTTTCCCTTCATCAAAACAATAATAATACAGAAATGGTTTAGGATTGTCTTGAGTAAGAATATTCTTGTACATTTCTAACATCTGAAACTGTTTTTCTCTCATGGCATTTACATATATTATTTATTTGATATTTCAAAAAAACCGCCGTTCATAACTTTGACGCAATTTTTCAATCAGCTATCTCATCATGGAAAATTATTTATCATACGAAATTTAAACACAAAACTCAAAGATTTCCAATATCCCATTCATAACAATATACTCAAACTCCATGGAAAATAGTGAATAAAAACAAAATCTAACTTGCAGCATTAAAAAAGTTTCGCAATCTAAGGGCATGAAAATATTATCAGAAAATGAGCGTACAATAATATTAGACTGCATACACTTAAAGAGATAGTCAGCCAGCGTATTTATCAGATATGCCAGGGCTATGAGGACGCTGATGACTGCGATTATTTCAGGAAAGATGCTGCATTCAAGACAGCAGTAGGAAAACATCCTGGCACAGGGAAGGAACTTGCCTCTCAGCCTACCATGAGCCGCCTTGAGAATTATGGAAAGGTAAAAGATTTATTTAGAATGTTTTATGCCCTTATTGATAATTACCTTAATACATTTCCAAAACCTCCAAAAGTAATTGTTCTGGATGTGGATCCTTCGTTACATTATTGCCATGGTCATCAGCAGATGTCACTTTTCAATGCGCATGAGGATGAATACTGCCTGATGCCGTTTTATGTTTATGACGGACTCAGCGGCAAACTCATTACTACAGTTATCCGACCCGGCAAAACTCCGACAGCTCATGAGATAAATGCCCTGCTCAAACGAATTGTCAAAAAAAAAGAGCGTTTTCCAAAGACTAGGATTATTTTCCGCGCCGACAGTCATCACAGCAAGCCTGAAGTGCATAACTATTGCGACAATAATGGCTTAAAATTTATAATTGGACAAGAGCCAAATCCTGTTCTCAATAGACTATTTGCCAATACTATATCTCAGGCTAAACTTAGATATGCCAACACCCGCAAACCTTGCACGGTATTTGCCTCTGCAACCTATCAGGCTTCTACATGGAGCAAGCCAAGAAGAATTATCTGCAGTGTTATCGTCAATAAGCTTGGTGTTGAAGATGTTAGATATATTGTAACATCGTTTGAAAATGCCGGAGCGAAATATTTATATGAAACTGTTTACTGCGGTCGAGGGAATGCCGAACGTTACATCAAAGACCAAAAAACAGGACTCAACTCAGATAGAACAAGTTGTAACAAAGCAACGGCTAATCAGTTCCGTATATTTTTACATGCAGCGGCATATCAGATGATGCATGCGCTCAGGGAAAATATCCTCAAGGGAACCTCGCTGGCCAGAGCGCAGTTTGATACAATCCGGTTAAAACTTCTGAAAGTGGCAGCTCAAGTGCAAGTTATGAAAACTAAAACAATATTTCATCTTCCAAAACATTTTCCAATTCAAGATATTTATGAAAAAGCAGTTAGAATATTTACAGCAATCAGGACATAAACAATCTAAGCGGTCCCCGCCGCAAAGAAAATAGCGGGGATTGGGGTGCTATGCTTTAATATACAACATGTTATGATATTTGCAATAATTTTTATGCTCTAAATGATCCGTGATGGTATATGAGCTTATCGGAGATATAATTTTTAATCGTAAAATGATTTTATGAATAATTCAGGTTAGAAGTGATGGCATCCCTGATTTAAAGATTTTCAGATATCAAGGGAAAGTTTCTAAATTAAGCGAAAGCCAATTAATGGAGTTAAAACTTCATTTGAGTGTAAAAATTTATTTAAAAGCAGAAGATATCTGCGCTTTCGCGATGAAGGAATATGCAGTTTTCTATAAATCAAAAGACATGGTAAAGCTTCTTAAAAGGCTAGGATTTGTGTACAAAAAGCCGAAAATAGTGCCAGGAAAAGCTGATGGAAAAATACAGGATGAATTTCTTAAAACTGTACTCAAACCTCTTCTGGATCAAGCAAGCGACGATAATCCATTGTACTTTAGTGATGCAATGCACCCTACGCACAATGTACAGCCGCATTATGGTTGGATATTAAAAGGAAAAGACAAAGAGTAAACATTAATAGAGCTATTTGTTTTCACAATAAGAAGTTAGTCTATTGAGAAGATGAAACCATAAACAGGGATTCTGCGACTGCCCTTCTGGTTCAAATAAGAGCCAAACATCATGTTGACAGCGTGATAACAATTATTTTAGATAATGCAAAGTATAACAGAGCAGCAGATGTAACAAACTATGCTTCTTTGAATAAAATCAAACTTATTTATCTGCCTTCATATTCTCCAAACCTAAACCTCATAGAACGGCTCTGGAAATATTTCAAGGAAAAAGTCTGTACGAAATATTATGAGTTTTTTGACGGGTTTAAGAGAGCTGTAACTGATTTTTTTAACAACATAGAAAAGTACAAAGACGATTTAATTTCCCTTTTGGCTCCTAATTTTAAAATCATGAACTGCTGAAATCTCTAGGAGTAGGAGTATAGATGTAATTTCAGGAGCCTCCACAGGTAAATCGGTAGATGAAACCCTTGCTCAGGCCGACGCCATATTGCACCGTTATGGCTACCAGTCTTCTTCAACGCTACGGAACAGGATT
>MHBE01000021.1 GCA_001803205.1 Lentisphaerae bacterium GWF2_38_69
TGTGGCAGAGGGAATTCTGGGACAGGCAGCTGCGCAAAGGTGATTCGTATTCGAGAAAATGGGAATATGTCAATCTGAATCCGTTGAGACATAAATTAATAGATAAAAATGGCGTTTGGCCATATCAAGGGGAATTAAATGTTTTCAGATGGTAGGTGGAGGGTCATGCATGCGTGATGTACAGAAATTGTGGAGGGTCACGCTTCGTCATGACCGAAAATATGCGGACGAGACAAAGCTCGTCCCTCCACGCAGTTCGTGGATAAAAGGATGATATGGAATCGAATGAAAACAAATTACCTGACAGGCGCCATCCTGTCCATTGGCATTACATAGATAAACTGGGCAGACCGAATATTATATATGTAACTGTCTGCAGTAAAGACAGGAAAAAGATTTTTGCAAATGATATTGTTCACCTTAACCTCGTATCAGCATGGAAACTCGCAGGAGACTGGCTTGTCGGCAAATATATGATTATGCCTGATCACATCCATTTCTTCTGTTCTCCATCATCAACTAATATCAGTCATTCATTAGCCGACTGGATAAAATACTGGAAATCCCTTGTCTCACTCAAATGGCACAAAGCAGATGAACGCCCTTTGTGGCAGAGGGAATTCTGGGACAGGCAGCTGCGCAAAGGTGATTCGTATTCGAGAAAATGGGAATATGTCAATCTGAATCCGTTGAGACATAAATTGATAGATGAAAATGGCGTTTGGCCATATCAAGGGGAATTAAATGTTTTCAGATGGTAGGTGGAGGGTCATGCATGCGTGATGTACAGAAATTGTGGAGGGTCATGCTTCGTCATGACCGAAAATATGCGGACGAGACAAAGCTCGTCCCTCCATGTGTTGTGTGATATATGGTAAATTGTGGAGGGTCACGCTTCGTCGTGACCGTGAATTAGGGTGGATGGCTCTCCGCAGCCGTCCGGCTTTTATTATTTTATCCCACCCTGTTGATACATATATAAAGATATGATAGACTTCGCTTACCAACTTAAAGAAGAGGCGTATGAAAAAAACTCAAGATAAATCAGAAAGTGCTGCTTTGCTTCGCCAGAAGGCGGAAGAACGCTTGAGAAAGTTGCAGAAGGAACCAGCTTCAAAACTTAACAAAGCCGATACGCTGAAACTTCTTCATGAGCTGCAAGTCCATCAAATTGAGCTTGAAATGCAAAACGAAGAGCTAAAAGCGACTAAGCAGGAACTCGAAATAGCTAAGATAAAATATTTTGAACTTTTTGACCAGGCTCCTATGGGATATTTCATGCTCGATGAAAAACTAATAATCCTCGAAGCTAACCTTACTGCATCTTATATGTTATCAGCAGAGATAGCATCAATGGTCAAAAAGCCATTTTCGAGCTTTATCTTTCCAGCGGATAAAGACCTTTACTATATTCGTGCCAAAAAACTTCTTACAACCCTGGAATATCAGGTTTTTGAGATCAGAGCACAAAAAGAAGACGGAAAAGAACTTTGGGTAACAATAAGATTTGTTCCGCTTCATGACGGAATAGACAAACAGCTGTTCATCGTAACAATAAGCGATATCACAGAATTAAAAGAATTGCAACATGAATTGATAGCTGCCAAGAACGAGGAATTCAAAATAGTTTTTGACAGTGTGCCAGACGGAATTATCATTGCGGATATGGAAACAAAAAAGTTTAATCGCGGCAATGAGGCAATTTGCAGAATGTTAGGATATTCCGGCTCGGAAATAGCTAACCTCTCGGTCTTGGATATCCATCCTGAAAAAGATCTCCCTTATGTTATCGAACATTTTGAAAAACAGGCCAAAGGAGAATATAGCATGGCAAGCGACCTGCCGGTAAAGAGAAAAGACGGGACTGTTTTTTACGCTGATATTAATGCAACTCATATAAAAATAGACGGAAAATCATTCCTTATGGGGCTTTTCCACGATACTACGGAGCGTAAGAAGACAGAAGAAGCTCTGCATTTTAATAATACCCTTCTGAGTACACAGCTTGAGGCATCCAATGACGGAATCCTAGTAGTTGACAAACATGGAAAGATAATTTACAGCAACCAGCGCTTTATTGAGATATGGGAAATACCCGTGGAAGTTATGGCTTCAAAATCTGACGAAAAAGCTCTTAAATTCGTATTGGAAAATTTAGCCAGTCCTGATGAATTTATTAAAAGGGTAAAATATCTCTATGAACACAAAGAGGAAAAAAGCGAAGAAGAGGTAAGTCTTAATGACGGGAGAATTCTTTATCGTTTTTCCTCCCCTATAAATTCAAAAGAAGGTACATATTTCGGAAGGATTTGGTTTTTCAGCGACATTACCGCGCTCAAAAATGAACAGAAAGACAGATTGAGTCTGGAAAAGCAGCTCTTCCAGTCACAGAAAATGGAAGCTATAGGAGCTCTTACCGGAGGCATTGTCCATGATATGAATAACATTCTTGCTTCCATTTCTGCTTTTGCTTCTCTCTTCCAAAGTGAATATTCCAAAAAAGACGGGAAAAGCAGTTACATACAAAACATACAGGAACTTGCAGCTAGAGGCGCTGCAATTGTAAACCAGATCCGGAATTTTGCAAAACCCAAGAATTTTTCATTTGAGCCCATTGACATAAAGCCTATTATAGAATCGACACTTAAATTGCTTGCTACTAAAATCAAGTATATAGCTAAGGTATCTGTCACAGTCATTCCAAAACAGCGCCTTCCAATTATGGGAGATGCCACCCAGATAGGGCAGATGCTGCTTAATATCCTTTCCAACTCGTGCGATGCTATGGAAGGAAAGTGGGGGAAACTCGATATTATTATTGACGAAGTTTCATTTATGGAACATGCTCTTCCTTTGCCTGAACTCAAACCAGGCAGACATTTAAAGCTTACGATCATAGATACCGGCAATGGCATTACTCCGGAAGTAAAAAAACACCTCTTTGAACCATTCTTTACCACAAAGGGAGAAAAAGGGACAGGCATTGGTCTTTCTATAGTAAAACGAGTCATAAGCATTCATAATGGCGCCATTTCCGTTGAAAGCACACCTGGAAAGGGAACAGTATTTAATATCTATTTCCCAGTTGTTTCGAATATATAAAACAAAAGACCCGATACATAGAATTCCTTAAGGAGCCGATTTCAAAGAAATAGAAAAGAGGGAAAATAAAATGAGTCACGATTACGAACAATATTACTTTGCAAAAGAACTTGCCGGAAATGTGGGACTGGGAGAACTTTGGTTTCTGAAATCCCCTATCAGAATAGGTACGGATTCCAACGGCGGAAAATTTCTTGGAAGTCTTGTAGAATATATTAATAACTGGTACACAAAAGAGTATCCTGTTCCCAAACTCTACGCGCCAAAGGATCAGGTCATTATAGAGATTTTAAAGTCTCTGACAAAAGAAAATCCCGTAACCGTATCAAGAAGAAAGATTCCATTGACTAAACTGAAGAACACATCAAATTTTTCTTCCCATATGTCCACATCAATCCCGGGAATCCCTATAAAGCTGAACATGAAAGTGGATTTGTCCGATGTGGTCGCGGTAGAGATCGCAATTGAAGAACCAAGACTTGAATATATAAAACAGGGGGTTTTGTGTCTGCTGGGAACGCATTATAAAACGACTGACGAAATCAGAAAAATGATTGAAGTTCATGATCTGGAAAAAGTAAGGATTGTAGATGAAGTACTTTTTGCCAGCAAATATACAGTCAGATTCACTTCCAGCTCCAGTTTCGACGGAAATTTTGAAGCCAGCGTAGATTTGACTTTCAGCGGAGTCCCGGTAAATATAGGCGGAGGAGTCACAGCTTCATTCGCCGGTGAAAAATCCCTTATCCTGGAAGTAGATTTAAAACAGGAATATCTTCTTGGGCTTAAAACCACTCCATGGTCCGATATGGATTTTGATTAAAATTTATAGCCGAACTTGCGCAGAAGTTCATGCCTTGAAATTTTATCCTCTTCACTTTCCACACCTTTTGGGGAGTAGCCATCTACGACTCCCAAAATGCCGTTTCCCTGATCAGTTGAAGCGACTATTACCTGGAGAGGATTGGCCGTCGCGCAGAATACTCTGCAAACTTCCTGACAGTTTTTTATCTGATTAAGAATATTAATTGGGAAACAGCCTTTCATAATAAGATAAAATGTATGGCCTGCTGCAACTGCGAAGGCATTGTCCGCTGCTTCCTTTATCAAAGCCTCGTCATTTCCGGCTGTCCTTATAAGACAGGGGTCTGATGCCTCACAAAAGGCAAAACCATATTGAGCAGACGGCACATATCCTGACATAATTTCAGAAATATCCTCCACGCTTTTTATAAAATGAGACTGCCCCACAATTATATTGCAATTTTCGCTCCACTTGAGCTCGATAGTTTTTATTTCCATCATTAACACCTGTTCGATATATTTTTTTTTGAAAATAGACATTTTACCACAGAGGACTCCGAGTAAATTCTAGTTAAATGTTTTTTGTTCAAAGGTTATTCTTTCAGTAAATCAAAGAGTTTGTCATGCAATTTCGGGTTTGATACCAACATACATTCGCTGTTGAATTCTTCCGGAAGTTCAGGTTTTTCCGGGCCGAAATTTGAGATAAGAGCTCCCGCTTCCTTTGCTATAACAAAACCCGCTGCCATATCCCAGATGCTGACTGTCTCGTAATAGCCTTCCAATCTCCCGCATGCCACCCAGCATATATCAATAGCAGCAGAAGCCAGGCGCCTGATATCCTGACAGTTATTCAGTATATTGCTTACTCTTTTCATAAGAGCCGACCGTTTGCTTCTGTCGTATGGGAAACCCGTAGCTATCACAGCCCTGCTCAAATCATCCATCTGATTGCAATATATTCTTTTACCGTTCATATATGCACCGTGCCCCCGCAGGGCGCTGAACTTTTCTTCTAAAAAGGGGCAGTAGACCACGCCCAGTTTCAGTTCTCCTTTATAGGCAAAAGCTATCGAAACAGAAACATTAAATTGTCCGTGAGCATAGTTTACAGTCCCGTCTATAGGATCCACAATCCAAAGAGGTCCGAAGAAATCAGTCTTGTCGGCGTGAGATTCTTCAGAATATATGGGGATATCAGGATAATATGCTTTAAGCTCATTTCTTATAAGGTCATCTGATTTCAGGTCAGCGGAAGTAACAAGTTCAGTCCCGCATTTGTAGTTAAACTCAAGGGGTTTTTCTCTGAGTTCCTTTATCAAATGACCTGCCTTCATTGCCAGTTCCTCAGTAAACTCCAGCATGTGTTCCAATTCTATATTACTGTGCACTGTTACTTATTCTCCCGATTTTATTATACCCAAAGGGTATTTGAATATTGGTTTTATTTCGCACATATGGACTCATTTGGTGTAAATATTTTTCGAAAATCTGGAAAGATTTCCAATCTCAAAAAAGAGTGGTTATTTATCGTAGCTTATTCAGTGGTAATAGCCACCTGAGTTGAAACCGTATCAGCATAAGATAAAAGTGAAAAACAAAAGATTGTGACAAGTACCAGCAATAATTTTTTCATAATTGATTCTCTCTGTTTTATTGGTATGAAAACAATTAAGACAGCATGAAAATACCCGTTTTTTCAAAAAACTTACTTAAACCAATTTGGGATGTGTGCGGGATAAATTATAGCTTAGATAAAAAGATTACACAACCTTGTAACTTCAGGCATCCTTACCTGACTAAAATTGTTTAATCATGGTAAGTGAATAAACTGTAAATGAATAAAAATATTTTTAGGATTTTTTTGGTTTAGA
>MHBE01000022.1 GCA_001803205.1 Lentisphaerae bacterium GWF2_38_69
CCCTGGTACCAATCTGGTATTAAGATATGAGAGAATCGGCGAAACATGATTGCATGTGTCATCCTTTTGTCCCCCAGATCAAGATTCCTGAAATTATGGCTATGGGAATTGAAATGTTATCAATCACAGAAAAAGATGGATGGGTTACATTTAAATGCCGCGTTCAGCCGATCGAAAAACAATGACTGTAATCTATTCCCCGAATTATTAAAGCCAATCGCATCGAAGGGCTGACAGCTTCATGTCACCCTCCGCTGGCTGACTCGATTGTCAAAGGGCAGATCGACTTTGTTCGAGCAGTTGACAATAATCTGTGTTAATAATTCCAAAACAAAATCGTATGAGCTATAACTACCGATAAATCCTCACATTATACATTTATTTTTGCTATTCACTTTTTATATTTTTATCGAATTTGCCTAGAAGATAACCCACAATAGTTCCAAAAAGAGCCCACAATGGAGATAAGTCCATGTTGTATTCTTTTTGAATTAAGAGCAAACTTGGGATTAGCAAAATTATCCCAGGCAGAATTAGTATTCTTACCATATTATTGCTATCCACTCTTTTTTCTATCAAGCAGAATAAGAAATATAGAACGATGTAAATAATAGATATAAGACTAAATATCATTATGCTCAGCGCTATACATCCAAAATAAAGTAAGCTTAACAAAGATAGTGTAATGATTAAAAAACAGATTATAAAAATTATTCTAACCCATATTTTGTTAGCAACTTCATCATTCTTTTTTATCATATTATTTGCCCCTTCCATAAAACTTTTCCATAATTTAGTTTTTATCGCCAGCCTTTCATTAAATGCTTTCGTTTTTCGAAGCTATCTAATACGGTTGAGCAGGATTCCCAGTCAATTGATTTTACGCTGTTTTGATTTTGATATTTATTATAGAAAGGATGTGTATCGTTTTCAGTAAAATCCGATATTATCTTTTTAGCGTCTTCGATTTTATTCAATGCAACTTCTACCCAAACATCTTCTAGGGTATCCGGGATCTGTCCGAATAAATCCTGAATATTTTTAAGACGGCTTGCCAGTAGATGATGTACACGATCCTCAACCGAATCCTTGTATCGCATATTGTAAATAAGGACTTCTTCCCGTTCCTGACCTATTCTTTGAATTCTGCCTTTGCGTTGCTCTAATCTTGTAGGATTCCATGGCAAGTCCAAGTTGATCAATGTTCCCAATGCCTGAAGGTTTAATCCTTCGCTAGCTGCGTCAGTCCCAAAGAGCAGTTTCAACTGTTTATTCCTAATCATCTTCTTTATATCTTCTTTTGACTTGCGGTGAAATACTCCATGATCGTAAATACCGGATTTATCTCCTCCTGCATATAAGCCAAAAGTTGAGTTTTGGAAGTCTTTAGCAAATTTCTCGCATACCCATTTGACTGTGTCATAATACTGCGAAAAGACTATGCACCCTTTTTCTATCCAAGGCTCGGATTTATAGTGCTCAGTAAGTATTTTCTTCATTAAATCGTATTTTGGATCTTTTTCATAATGAGCTTCGAGAATATTCACAAATCTCTCAAGGCAGTTAATTTCTTCCGGTGTTAGATTCTTGAATGGAGAATCCTGGTTATTTATAAAATCTATTTCTTCTGATTCATCGTTGTCATCATCTTCATCTTGAGGTTCATTTACCCAATTTTTAAGCATATCGCTGCCGGTCGAAAATCCGGCAAACATAGAACTGCAAACCCTTCGTAGCAGCATAGTTTTAATAAAACCGCTTCCTTTGACTCTTTTTCCCAGCAACTGAGAGAACTCTTCAGCCAAAGTATAGGCATCATAAAGATGAGTTGAAAGCTGTAGTCCCTCATCTTCGCCTTCACCATAAAGTATTACATTTATCGGCTTTAAATATGGCTGGTTAGTGGCAGGATTGATTGTTGACTCTAAAAACTTTCTTTCCCTTCGTATGATATTTCTTATAAATGGATTATGGTTTTTAAGAAAGTCGCTGGCGAAGATTTGGTTTAAAATAGCTTTTTGCTGCGGATTAAGGCTAAAGTATTCGCTGCCAGATATGTTAAATTTTGTTGGAGATAAATTCAATAGCCTCCTGAATACCCCAAAAGTACTGGGCTTTTCTTCTGCAGGTGGAAATGGATTGCGGAGCCAATCCCATTTCAAAGTATCTTCTTCTATTTCTTCACGGCCTGTAATCAAATTCAATCCTCTATTACCCTCTCTTTGCCATCTGCTGAAATTATCGCCCAAAACGAAGTCATTTCCCTGGGATAAGATATACAATAAATCCCATGCCTCTATTTGATGTATTTGCACAGGAGTGGCAGTAGCCAAGAGCATGCTTTTAGTTCGTTTAGCTATCTCAATCAGAAATGCCATTAAATTATTCGGCTGTGGAGAGTCATTTTCCTTGCCTTGACCTAGATTTTTTCTTCTAGCCCTATGTGACTCATCCACAATAATACATTCATAATACTGAGTTAGAAGTTGTTCGCTTACTTTGCCTTTTGAATGAATAATCAAACCCTGAGAAATAATTCCTAGCCTTCTTGGGCATTTAAGTAATGCATATTCTTCTTTAGCAGGATATTCCATTTTGTTTTCATCTACCCATGATTTTCCATTCCAGACAGCAGATGGCATATCCAGTAAATTCAATAACTCATCCTGCCATTGCCATATCAAGGTTTTTGGAGCAATTACCAATATCGGCTTATCTCCTTCTAGGGCCATTAGCATAGCTGACAGGGCTAATTGTATTGTTTTTCCCAAACCAACCATATCGGCCAGAACATATCTGGCGCCTAATCCTTTTTTGTGCGCTTTATATGCCAGGTCAACAAAATATTTCTGGTGTTCCCATAAGCCAAACTCCTGACGGTAAACCGGAGTTTCAATTACCGTAGATGCAGGATTATCGGTATTTCGCCAATCAGTAATTTCGTAAATGACTTTTCTTTCTGCAATGCGTTTTATGTCCTCAATAATGAATTGTGTTAAATGTCTTGCTAAAGGATGTTCCCACAACGCATTAAATTCATTTTGAACCCATTCAATGGCTTCATTATCATCATCTATCCAAGCAATTTCATAATTCCCGCCTTTACCCCAGCCGCTGTATGTCTCATTCATACTGCCCATGAAGGCAATCTTTCGGCCATCGTTTTTGGTAATAACACCGGCTTTACCATGTATTAATCCAAATACATCATTTGGCAAAACACGGACTTCCATTTTTCCTGTGGTAAGATATTGATAAAGCCTTTTAAGCCGATCAGGTATTTTTGCCAATTCTTCTTCTGGTTTGCCGTCGCACCATTCAAGTTTCATAGCCTGTGGTGGGTCTTTGATGAATTTTACATCATCTAGTTGTAGTTGAGAATTGCAGATGACTCTGACCTTGCCATGCATTTGGTCAATATACTCTCCGGCTATTTCGATAATGGAACTGCTGAAATAACCTGCTATGCGGTCATAACTTGCAGCATTCTGAAGCGCGCTTTTAAAAAATGTTTCTCCGAGATTATTTATTCTGGAAGAAAATCTATGAATCACTCCATGCCTCCTAAAAATATTTTACCCTTTTCGGTGATTGAGTATTTATTTTCAGGATCTGTCGGGTTTTCAGGGTTGGTTAATTCAATTAAACCTTCCTGTCTTAACGGTAAGATATAATTATCTCTGAATGTCTTATTATTTTTGTAGTCAAGAATGCTCATTAGTTCGCTCATCTTTATCGGTTCGATACTCAAGGCAAGAATAGTGAGAATATACCTTACCTTTTTAGAAAGAAGCTCGGTACCTTTTTGGTGATAGCTCGGTACCTTTTCTATGGATTCTTTTGTATGTAGTTGATTTTTAGGCCATTTCAACGACTGAAGCTGGGTACCTTTTTGATGATAGCTAGGTACTAAATACAATATTAAGTCTTCCCATTTAGCCTTTGCCATCGAAGAAGGTAGGGCGATTGACTTAAGACCTCTTTCGAATCTATCCAGGCTCTCTGTAGGCAATTCCAGCCAGGAATGGAACTCTTTTGCATAGTCTCCCATTGTTAAATGGATCAGAGGCAATACGGTCTTGAAAGTATCCTCCTCCAGAAAAACAGGAGCAGCTCCCGATGAATACAATGGTAAGTATCTCGATGTATTGCGGATACCAGAGCCAATCTCGTCTGTCCACCCAAACGCAGTAAAGAACTTGCGTATATTCGGATTTTTCGGGTAAGGATTGAATTTGTGAAGATCAATCGGGCCGTGAAAGAGCGGACGATTTGGGTTCGTCATGATTACTTCTGATGCAGTGATAATCAATTCAGTAGATAGTGCGCTTGTGTATTCTCTATGCACGATTGCATTACCGATGACTTCCCTGAATATCTTGTCCCTCAGATCAACTCTTTGGTCTCTTTCCATATAAAATTTTTCTGGCAGATGTTCATTGATAAATTTCTTTAACGCCAGATAAGTGTCAATAAGATTTGTCCTGAGCGGCGGATTAATACGGTCATCCCAGCGATCTGTATTATGAATACGAACCATAGCCTCGACTTTATAGGCGGGTAATATACTCTGGATTGTCGTATCTTTTCCAAAAATCAATGCTGAAGCGAGGGTTAGACCTTCCTGTGCAGTCATAAAATCCTTGCGCCATAAGACAGAATCCTTTAGCATTTGTTCATTACTCACCAATAACCATGGATGGTCGCTGCGGAAATTTCTTATAATTTGTCTTGCCTTATCAAAAAGCCTGACATCGAGATCTTCCATAGCAAGGTGCGGAATTATCTGAGCCTCAGTGAAGAAATTGCGTTTACGCAGATAAAGGTCGCTAATCTTATGTTGATTACCAGTTACATCAATATCCACCTCGAATTCCCTGATGTATATTCGTCCTGCGTGATCATGAATCTGACTGCTTGCAGGGATTTGTATTACCATCACTTCTCCTTCGGAAAGCCTTACAATAAAAGGCTGAATATATAATGGCGGATTTATGCAGTCTCTTGAATTAAGGGCAGTGATTATATCCTTTTGTAGTTTAATACTGCATTTGGGGTCAATCCCTACGACTTGTCCTTCATCAGTGACTCCCAATAAAATTGTTCCGCCGTCAGTATTGGAGAAACTCACTACTGTTTCATAGAAAGAGGCTGGTACGGTATCTCTTGCTTCTTTGAACTCAATTCTGAGTCCTTCGCCCTGCTTTATAAGATTTTCTATTTCCTGCGCATTCATCTTAAAACCTCTTAAACTCCATCGCTGCTTACTAATTCTATCAGATATTTAGCGTACAATGCAGGACTTTGCCAGTGCTGCATGTGGTCTATATGCTCTGTAGTGCTGAGGTAGCGCAAGAGTTCTATAATGGTCTGTCTTTTATTCCAGTATTCTTCTACTTCATTTTTCAGCCATGCTCTACCGGCTTGTCCGTTTTGTTCTTTTTCGCTTTGGGCAATAGCCATGAATACCTGGCGCAATAAGGTATTGCTAAAGGAATCCGATACCCTCAGCCAACGGTTACCAAATTCACTTGGAGTTTTAAACCTCACCTGGTTTGCCTTGGTGCTTGCCAACATATCTTTAAAGTCTTTTACCCCAAAACCACGAGCCATTTCCTGATAGGCTCCAAGCTGATGCACATTGCTCTTTTCTAATTCCATGCCCTTAATAAAGAATCGTTCTTCAGCGCTCAGGTTTTTCCAGATGTAACTGTCAAATGCCTGCGGTATCAGATAATCATAAGCCGTTCGTATGGCATTATTGATGATGGCCTCAACCGGACCAATAACTTTACTGTCTCTAGGCTTACTAAGTTCGTATTCGACATTGATGCCGCCTATCTCTTTATAACTGGTGAGTATTTTCAATGTAGCGGCATAAGCGGCGAGCAGATAGTCTGCGTCGCTGAAGTTTGGGTCTTCTTTATCTTCCAGACTACGCATGCTGTCTATTTGCTGTTTTACTTCTTCTTGTATCTCAAAAGTAATTACATCGGTAAAGGCTGTGGCTTCGGTAGTACGCTTGCGAAGCACTAATAAAACCGTCCCCTTTACATAATTGCCTTCCTTTAAACCTCCGCTTTCTGTTTCGGTAGCTATATTCCAGGCGGCAGTCACATGCAAACCAGCGCTCCACAATATCAATGTCAGGTTTGCCCAGACAGCGGGGCTTTGATGGGTAAACATTACTACCTGCATGCCGTTATCGGGCATGTGGTTTGCAAGATTACGGTAAATCTCAATCATGCTTTGGTTGAAGTTTAGCCCAGTTCCTTTGACAGCTAAAACTCTTTTACTGTCTGTGTACCATTCTGGAAATGCTTTTTTAATCAACTCCTTATCCCAGGCTAAGAAAAATTCGGATAGCTCATGATAATTAACTGCATCAGCATATGGTGGGTCAGTTATCCAATAATCGCACTGTTTTTTAGCTATTCTAGCGTCAATAGTTGCAATGCTAGAATCAGAATTAAAAGGATTCGGATTAAAATCAATAACCCAATTGTTATAATAGGCTGCAAGCCCTCGACAGGCATAATTATATAATGTGTTTAACGCCTGATTGTAAAAAGTTTGTTGGCCTTTATCTCCACCAGCATCCCATAAACAAATCTTTGATGCATAATAAAAGCTCCTGTTCAGGCTAACAATACCGAATACTTTTTGATGAATATTTTCTGATAACTTATCAAGTTCATAAGCTAACAACCCACATAGAAGAAGCTGCCTAGGATTGAACAATTGGTGCCAGTATTGCCAGCCTCTAGTTCTAATTGGTTCGTCAGTCTTATCTCCAGGCTTAATAACAGCAGACGGCAAGTAGCCCTTCTTTTGCCAATCGACAAATCGCTCATTCAATAGAGAGATCACCTTTTCTTCTCTTTTCAGGTCGTCTGTTGTGGGAGCCACATAATGAACTGTCCCGTAAGTGGCGTCAGTTGCGGGAGCAGGTTTCTTTAGGAATTGTGCCCAAGTTTTACGGTTGTTCTTCTCAAGATATTTAATTGCATAAAGGCGTTCCTGGAAGACATCATCTTTTCTTGGTAAAAATTCATTTGCCTCCCATCGCCTTAAGCCATGCACTGTCTTTCCTTCAGTGTCAATATCATCTCTGCGCAATACAGTAATTGGAGTTGAATTTGTACATTTTGGACACAATAAAGCGCCATCCTTAACCGTAGCTAATCTTTCAGATTCTTTTATCTGTTCTGATGTGGCATTTTGGATGATGTCAATGTCAAAGTTATGTTTGACAGAATTGTATTTTAAGAGCGCGACTGTTTTTGTTTTTTTACTCACCCACCAGCTTGGAGCCATTGGCACTTTGGTCTTGCAATGAGGACATACAGTTTCATTGCAATACAAATAGTATTTTGCCATCCACCCTTTTTCATTTTTCTCAATGCCCCATTCCTCAACTTGTCTACAAACTTCATCAAATACTTTTTCCTGAAATTCTACTAGTTTTTTTATTTCTTTATCGGGCAAACTAAGAATATTCAATCCAGCCCAGGTAAGGAGCCCTGCCAAAGGGTTTAAATCGCTGGCGTAAGCTTTTAGTCCGACACGAGTCGATTCAAAAGGAATTGATCCGCCGCCTGCAAAACAATCGCCAACTGTAGGCACATGCCCGAACTTTTTAATCCCTAATTCTCTCATCAATTCGGGTAAAGAGTTTACATTTGTCCCCAAATGTTGATTGATTTCAGCCCATACGGACTTGTCCTCTAACTGTATTTCTTCGGGTCTCAAACAATACTCAAGGCAGTCATCATAGCTCAGTCTGTCAAAAGCAAGTTTAGTTGCCTTGTCTTTGTTTGTTCTTAAAGTACCTTCTTTCCATTTAAGAGTGCCAATATTTTTGTTAAGAGCCTGTTTAATGAGCTTATCCTGGTTCTCATAACCCTCTGTAAATAAATCAACAGGCACTTCGAAATATTCTTTCAGCTCTTTAAATGTGAGATTGTCAATAATAACCTTATCATCCATTGGCTTATTCTTGCGCTTCCAAACTCCTTCAGCATCCATCATCAGTATTTTTAGGAAAATACCCCTGTCTTTAACTGGATCTTTAGTTGATGGCATTAGCAATCCTAAAAGAGTAGCGCGAACCAGTATCAAAGGTTTTCTGCCCCACCACTTGCCTAAACCTGTAAGCGTCTGGCTTTGACCAGCTTTTCGTTCCTTATAACTCTCCTTGGATACTTTACTTACAGGAAACTGAACTTCTATAAAGGATAAATCGTGGTTCATTTATTGCCTCGGTTAATCTCTATTGAATCGTTGAAGAATTGGTCAAAAAGACTGACCTGCTGCAGTTTATCGGTGATGGGATTTTCTGTTAAAGCATATCGTATGGCGACACGCCATCCATACTTGGTATGTACTTCTCCAGTACTTGCATTAGTCATTGTGTAAAGCCACCAGCGTTCTTCAGGCTTTAGTCCCTGCCAGTTTTTGATGGCTGTAGGTATTAACCTGATTTCACAATCTTCTATAGCCCAGCATAACAAGGTAAGCTCTTTACCAAAAAGCCGCTGAAGCACATTCTGTCCCTGTTTCCAGGCAGCGGTCTTATATCCATGCTCTTTCAATCTGCAATTAAATTCTATACGCAGAGCCGCCTCTACCTCCTTCCACTTATTTCTTGAAATTTCACATTTCAGGCGGTCAAAGCGCTGATCAATTTTCTGCTCAGGCAAATCAAGAAGACTTCCTTGCTCGTCTAAAAGCTCGGGGTTCTCTTCTTCACTCCCCCATTCAAAGCGTTCATATATCTGAACTTTTGCAGTCAATGACTTGGGGATGATTACCAGAAAATGATGCTTGGATTCAGAAGGATTGAAACCAAAGCCGATTTGTTCTTTTGGTTTTGTCATTTTACTCAAAATCATTGAATGATTTCTTGCTGTTTTACATTGCTTAGCTGCATTTTCTTGTCTATCATCCAGTCCAGGAACTTCTGTCCAGACTGGAATTTGATACTCACAATCTGCAATGATGTTTCAAATACTTCATCAGCTTTCATGGAAGAACGCATAAAATCAATTTGCGCTAATATCTGGTCTTTATCCAGAGCAAGGTCGGGGCCAAAATTAATAGTTGACCAATATTCCTTTGCTTTAATCTTAAAAGTGAAATTAAGATAGACTTCGAAAAATGTCCCGCCATGCTTGTTAAGCAGATCCAGCTCTTCGTAAGTGCTTTTATTATTATTGGTTTTATACATGCCCTGTTTTTCGTAAGTAAGAGCAATGTCTTTGTCAATTTTAAATCCTGTCGATTTGCTCCAGTTTATTGGGATTTCGAGCTTCTCCGAATAAATTCCTTTCTTCTCGGCGATGGCTAGGACAAAACGGGTTTCTTTTGGAATTATGAAATCAGCAGCATAAACAGCTCCGTGTTCTTTTGGGTCGCTGCCATCAGTAGTAAAAAGGATTTTCGAGTTGGGCGCCGAGGCTTCGAGCTTTATTTTCTTTTCATCTCCGGCGTCATAAATACTATATCTTAAATTTAATTTGTTTACCCATTTATAAGATTTGCCTGTTTCATGCTGCCCTTTGCTGTCAACACAAAGGAAATACACAATCATCTCATCTGTTTTCCAGCTATTGAAATCAGTAATCTTGTCAGATGTCGTTTTCGGCTCCTGCTCAAACTCGTAATGAACGACATCGCCGAATTTAGGCAGAATCTTGAGTATGGCTTCACTTTTGTTTCTATCAGGCCATGTCGCCTGAACCGTAA
Organism: Lentisphaerae bacterium GWF2_38_69; assembly: GCA_001803205.1. GTDB lineage: Bacteria > Verrucomicrobiota > Lentisphaeria > Victivallales > GWF2-38-69 > GWF2-38-69. Next base: position 9,748 of record MHBE01000022.1, read on the forward strand.
CTGTAGTTTCTTCCTTTGGAGGGTTCTTTTGAATATAATCTCCGATTTGAAACCATATTCCAGCGCGAAGACAGTAATCAATCAATTCGTCAAGGGCTTTTGAATGATGCCACTGCCAGGCTGGATTTGAAGCGGCGCGGCTCTTAAGATCCACCTTTCTCATTTCATCCAGGGTGAACAGTCGTTGCAGGCATTTGTCTTTGAAACTATTGCCTTTGGGATCTTCGGCAGTGAATTTCTGCCTCTCTGTCAATACTTTTTTTACCTGTTCTTCTCCATTGTAGTTATTACCTTTAAAATCCATCAGAAATTCTGCATCAACAAGTTTATCCTGCCCTTTGAATTGGAAAGGGTAATATAGTTTTACAAAAGTCTCTCGGGCGGCAGACAGGAATTGCTGGCCAATCTTTATCTCGCGATCCACTGCCATTTCAAACTGAGGATTATTTTCCGGCACTCGTTCACTCCGCATATTTGCTATAATGCGTTGTATGGCTTTGTATTCTTTTGCCCTGCGAAGAAGGTTATCCATTGTATTTCTATCCCCGGACAGGAACATAATTCGATTTTTGTACTGAGTGTCGCTATATAGGCGCAACAAATCAGGATTTAATCCGCCTCCTGTTGTATTTGGCTCAAATAAAACAAGGAGAATTTTTTCCTGTTCTAAAATAATCTGATCAATTGCAGGAAAGACCAATACTTTTTGATAGCAGTCATTTGAAACAGGTTTAAAGCGTTCCTCCAGAAATTTGCGTATTTCTAATCTGGCGCTTTCTTCGTCATAGCCCCCTATGAGGCTGTTCAATTCAGCAATGAGGTTCCTGACATTTTGGAAATGAAGCCTGCCGTCTTTGTCTGTGTGTATGTACCAGGCCTGAGATATAAATTCCTCAAAAGCATTTCTGTAATTCGTAATGTCTTTGCCAGGCTCAACAAGGTATCCGACCAGTTCGTTCTTATTTAGTCCAAGAAGCGCATTCGGCACATTAGCTAAAGATGAAACCAGTAGCAGCTTTGCGACTTGAGAAATGAATTCTATTTTATACTGAGAATCGATTACTTCCGCTGATGACCTTCCCTCATTTGCTACATCATTACTAATTGCAGGTCCAAGTGGTGGCTTAATTTGCTCAACAAAGGTGTTTATTGCTGGGTTATTAAGATTTAAGTCATATGGATTAATCAAAAACCTCTTTCCAGCAACACCTGACTCCCACATGTCTTTAATAACCATTCTCATCAATCTTATTAAATCTCTAGTCTGTTGAAAACCTTGGTTTTCTTTAAAGCGTTCGTAAAGGACTCGAATTGCAGGATGGAAAGGATACGCTTCTTTAATACCCGTAAAAAGTTTATCAGGATTGTAATTAGTAAAATTGAGATTTTTTGCTTCTTCAGCTTTAGCTTTGTAAGCTACGGCGATTTCGTTAATTTCTTCTTTGCCCGGAAGCTGGTTAAAAAGTTTCTTTCGAAGGATGTCATATATTTCATCTGATGTGCTGCTTACTGGCTGAATATCAAGTGCAAAACGCTTTACTTCCCCTTCGAGATTGGAAAATGATGACTGCAAAAGCCGTGTACCGCTCTGATAAGTGGCTTTAAGATCTGAAATGACAATCAATACATTGTCTAAATCAGCTCGATTAAGAGCATTGAACAAATTCGCTAAGGCTGTCGTGGTAACGATGGATAAATCACCTGAGCCAACAGCTATTGTCTTTGCATTTTCAAGATATGGCGGAAGTTCGTCAAGCAAAATAAGCTTTGGTTTCCCCTTCAGCATATTGATCCACTCACTGGGGCCTGGGGCTCTCAATCCTCCTTCCCATAAAGACTTGAATTCGGTCTCTTTGCCTAACTGTCTGGCAAGCTCGCCCCATATTCCATTCTTAGTATTGCTGTCTCTGCCGGAGAACGCCAATACCTGAACTTCTCCCAACCCATCATCACTGTAATCTACACCAATAATCTGCTTCCGGTATTCAGGATGTTTGGCTAACAGTCCAAGAGAAATCATGTTGTGAGTTTTACCGCCGCCCATACTCTGGGTCAGCTTAATCAGCTTCTGCTGACTCTTCTTCTTAAACCGCTCAAATGCAGTTTTAAAAAGGACATCCATCCCCTGCGTTTTATAGTTAGTTTCAAGAAACAGTGCAGGATCAATACTATTTTCTATCAGATCTATAATGTCTTGAACATCTGTATCATGCTCAAATTTTCTTGGTACGCAGTTTATTTTTAGTGTATTCATGGTTAGTTAGCCTATTAAAATAAGGATAATGTTTATGCCTTTGAAGTTATTGTCCTGTCTAAATTATAGATTTAAAAATAACCTTAACAAGATTAAACATTTAATTATTTGATCTGTTAATGGATTTTAACTTATTTTTAAACTGCAAAACCAATTATGCAAGTTACAGTTATTGCATGAGATGTTATAATTCCTTTTAAATATGGGATTATCGTTACATGGGAAAATTTTTCAGCAAAGACAAATATTATGGAAAATGAAGCTTTTTTATTAACTGAAAAGAATGGATGGGTTACTTTTAAATGCCGCGTTCAGCCTGGATCATCAAAAAATAAAATAGCAGGACTTTACTGTGACTCTTTGAAAATAACACTCAATGCCCCGCCTGTTGACGGCAAAGCCAATGAAGAACTTATAAAATTTCTTGCCAAGACTCTCGATATCCCTAAATCATCTGTATTAATAATATCCGGGCTGACAAGTCGTAATAAATCTATTAGATGCAATCTTTCCAAAACAAAATTTTTATCTATGATCAAGCTTCCATAAGCCGCATCGCCATCGAATACGAATAAAATCAATTATACTTACTTACAGTATCAAAGGTTTTGTAAATTCGATAGCGTTAAGGGATTTAAGTTTTTGAAGAATATCTTCTACTCGTATGAAGAATCGGCATAATTCAAATTTGGCAATTGCAGAAGAGATTAAAAAGTTTTCTGAATTAATAATTTTCTCCTTAATTTTTTCCATTTGCACTGCTTCCTTATAAATAAGTAAAGAGATTCTTCTTCTAGTTTGTAAATCCATATTTTCATGAATGGAAAATCTTACAATTCTCATAAGAAATTTAGTGACCTTTAACGGATATATTTTAAAGGGAAAAATAAGTTCAGAATCTGTCTTTTCCAGAATTAATAACTTGGAAAATAAATAATTGAGTTTGAGTATATATTCATGTATTGAATCAATATTTTCATTCATTGCGTAATCTTGGCTACGACAATTTTTTATAAGAATTTCAGTTTCAGACAAATAAACTGATATTGATTTGCATATATGGTCTTTATATTCGGGAAAGTTTTTCTGCTTTGAAAGGAACATGGAGACATATTCGTTAATTGCCTTATGCAAATACCCAATCTTCCTGAAAAGCCTGGAAATAAAATCGTCAGGCCATATGATTGAATTCATAACCCACATAATTATTACTGCTATGAAAATGCCTGCCAGCCTTTCAAATATACTATCAAATGAAGTAACAGGATAAAAATCACCTGCCGAACATAAAAGAAATGCAATTCCTCCCTGCAATCCAATATAGGCAACGCCAGGTTTTGCACCCCAGATATAAGCAAAAAATAAAATAACGATAAAAAACCAGAAAAAATTCAGCAAGGTCGAATCTATTGCGCAAAGCAGCAGAAACAATCCTATAATACCGCCCGCAATGCACCCGGAAAATCTTAAAATACCTTTATGCTTAGTGTCCATTGCACTCAATTGCGGCCCCATAACAGCAAGAATGGCTACAGTCATATTTAAATATCCTCCGGGAACCTGAAGCCATACGCAAAACCAGAATATCAATACAACAATCAATCCGCCCTTTACAGCATTAATAATTGAAGGAATATAAAAAGAAAAACGATTATTGAATAAGACTAGATATAAAAAATCACTATGTTTTATTTTAAGTTTTCTGGAAGGATTTTCGCTTTCTGCAGCTAATTGATTGTCTCTTCTTGCAATATCGATTATATCTCTAAAAGAAAGTTCAAGGTATAGAATCAGACTATATAGGAAAAATGAAGATGAAGAAGATACTTTTAGAGGCTGAATTCTCTCTCTGTTTCTATCAAGAAAATCCTGCATATAACTAGGGTTAGCCTGTGGAACTTTAAAATTTCTTGTAAAGAATAAACCGAAATCAGGAAAGCTATTTAGGAAAGTTAAGGTTCTTCTGAAAAGTTTTTTAAATATGCCAGGAATTTCGCTGATGTCGCAATTGGCATAAATCTCAAGCAATTTATCTATAGAACTTACCCTGTTCTGTACTCTCTTGAATATCATAGAATGATTTGCAGCGTCACAAATAGATATCTTGCTTTCAATGCCGACAGGCTCAATAAGGGATTTGCAGTACTTAATATCTTTTTCAATATTGTCTCTTAATTCCTTTAGATCGGATAGAGATTTCTCTCCTCTGAGACATTGCCGTAGAAGTTCCTTATTAAAAAAATCTATTGCAGATATAATACCTGTGAATTTCCTTTCAAAATCATCAGATGCATAGTTAGGCCAAATTATGATGTTATATAACCAGGAGCACATTACTCCAAGGAATATTTCAAGAGCCCTCTCGTAAGCTATAAATAAGGGAAAATTATCATAGGGATTTGCATGCGACATAAGACCTATAAGAACCATGTTGGCCAGCATGTATGACCAGAAATAAGAATTGTTTGCCCGTACTCCTGCATAAAATGCAAGAAACATGCCCAGAAAGATAAACAAAGAAAATAGATACGGATTCTGAACTATAAATGCAAAAAAGAAAAAACCCAGCATACAGCCCAAAGTACATCCTGCTGTTCTCATCCAGCCTTTGCTGAAGCTAGTTCCTACATGTGTACGCATGATCACAAGAACTGTAATACCGCTCCAATAAGGATGTGGAAGTTTCACTGCGTTGGCAATTAAAACAGCTGTTAAACAGGCCAATGCCGTTTTTAAAGCAGTTTTAAATTGAGTGCTGTCCGTCGAGAAATTTCTGACTGCATCGTCAAAATCCCTAAAGATCAAATCATAATGATATTTAATAGACATTTAATTTTCAGAATTATTAAAACCATATATCAAAAATAATTATCAACCCTACGCTTATTATGAAAAGAATAATGCAATAGAATATCCATTCGGAAACCGAGAGATTTTCATTTTTTAGGTTCTTTTTCATAATAACATGATATAGGTGCTGGCATCAGAACCTTCGGCAAGTCTCACATCCTTTGGAAGATCTTCAAAATCAATTCTTACTGAAAATCTTCTTTGAAGTCTGATCCAATCTGTAGTAGGCTCAATATAAGGCAACACCTTGTTGGGTTCTTTTGTTCTGCTGGTTCCTCTGCCAATATCAGTGACAGTTCCTTTAAATAATCTGTATGGATACATATCTGAATGAATATAAACTGTTTGTCCTTTCGTAATATGCCTAAGGATGCTTTCCTTGTAATTCGCCATGACCCACCAATAATCATCCTGTATAATCACGAACATCTGTTGTCCGCTTCCTGCATAATCTCCCGGCATCACATTGAAATTAGTAATGTATCCGTCAGCAGGCGCATATATTTTTGTTTGGTCAAGCTCATATTGCGCTAAAGCAAGTTTTGCCTGCATAGATTCTATTTCAATTTGTTTGGCATTAAGCTCGTTTTCGGTATAATTGCATTCAGCTTTAGCATCAATGAGTTTGGCTTTTGCTCTATCCAAAGTTGCAACTGTCATTTCAAAGTTGATTTTCGAAACTGCGTTTTCCTTTAATAGTTTCTCATTTCTTTCTGCGTTGATCAACGACAGCTTATATTCTTCCTGCGTTGAGATTAAATCCTTCTTTACTGTCTCGTATTTTATATTTAAAGATTTCAGTTCGTCTTGAGTTTGACTTAAAGCTGCTTTTTGAACATTAAGTCTGAGTTCGTAAGGATAAGGATCAAGGTCCATTAGCAGAGTACCTTTTTTAACAAACTCATTCGTTTTGACATAGATATTGAGGATATGTCCATTTACTCTGGGAGTAACTACAGAAATATTAGCTCTAATGTATGCGTCATCTGTGTAGGCAATAACCCATCCATGGAAAAAGAAGTATACGCATACTACTGCGGTAATTACTATTACAAAAAGCAGCCTTATCTTATTCTTTTTATTCATTATATCCCCGTAAAATATCGTTAATCCTATTTCTCATAACCCCAATTGTATTAGAGAAATTCAAATCCGGCAATATCTTAAATTATTTTACTATCAGCTCAAAAAATAGTCAGATACATGTACTAAAACTACTCTTTTCTGCAATACACTGTGTGACAATGCTGAATATTCTGCTTATAATTCCAACTGACGCTTTACTTATAAACTATTTAAACTGGTAACTTATATGATTGGATTTAATTTGATTAAGAACTTTTCCTTAGTATTTTTTATTATATTATTTTCCGGATGTTCAATATTTCCTAAAGTTCAGCCTGATATTCCGGTATCCTACTTTGACATAGGCAGCCCGGCTAAAATAGAGAAAAATGATTCTCTTGAAAAAATTGAGATAGAGGAAGTAAAAACAATCGTCCCATATAATGATAGAATGGTTTTCAGAGATTCTGAAACACATCTCCTTATCGACGATTATAATCGCTGGGCATCTCCTCCTAATGACATTTTGATGAGATATTTGACTCTTGCTTTCAATCAGGAAAATACAGGAAAATTTCAAAAACCGGAAAATAAAATACTGGAATTACACGCGACAATAATCTGTCTTGAGGCAAACTTAAAAACTAATGAGGCCAGGATTGTTTTATTTATAGAGCTAAAAGACACTAAAAAAGGAAATATACGATATACGGATCTGATCACTGAAACTTCCAGAATCGAAAAAATGAGCGCTGAAGGTTTTGCTTCAGCCTTCAAAGTCATGACGGATAGGATTATTAATTCTCTTTCAAAAAACATTTCGCAGATAAAAGATTCAAAGTAAATGAAGCTTCAACTGCAAAATAACAAACTAAATCTCTTTGATTTTCATCCGGACGCTTTCTCTTTTTCCCAGATGCAAAAGTACTATGATGATATAAACAAAGCTGTAAAAAAATCCGGGATTTCCTCACTGATAGTTGATCTAAGAGGTCTGAATTCCAAATCATATTCGATGCTCTCTTTTCTGATTTCACTCGGGGAACTTGCTATCAATAATAATCTTACTATAAGCTTCACATCAATTGATGATGATAAGCTTAAAACAGCTTTGAATAACCTTGGATTTGATCTGTCCTCTACTTATAAGCCTCAATCTTTCAGAGAAGATAAGAACATTCCTATGCTGGAAAAAATAGGCTTTTCGATTGTTAATTGCGCAAAAAACATAAAAAAGTTCACCGGTTTTTTCGGACAGGTTATAGAGTCAATTTTTTACTACATTCGTCATCCTGGAAAAATAGACATCAGAGAAATCACATATTATATGGATAAAAGCGGCGCGGACGCTATCCCGATAGTGTTCCTTATATGCTTTCTCGTAGGTTTGATTATTGCTTTTCAGGGAATTGCCCAGATGGCGAGATTTGGTTTGTCTGTCTATGTAGCAGACCTGGTTGCTTTGGGAATGGTCAGAGAGATGGGACCACTCATGGTTGCTGTCATTTGTATCGGCAGAGCCGGTTCTGCTTATGCAGCCGAACTGGGAACAATGAACTCAGCTGAAGAAATTGACGCGATGATCACTATGGGGTTAAAACCAGCAAGAGCGCTTGTCCTGCCCAAAATAATAGCTTTAAGCATCGTTATTCCTATGCTTGTTATAATAGGAAATCTTTCGGGAATTATTGGCGGAGCTGTCATCAGCTTACCCTTAGGGGATTTTACTTTGATCCAATATTACCAAAGGACAGTTGGGGCTCTGGTGCCTGCAAATCTTCTGGAGTCGCTGATAAAAGGTTTTATTTTCGCTATAATCATTGCTGTTGTAGGCTGTTACAGAGGATTCGAAGCTGACAAAGACGCCAAGGGGGTCGGCAAGGCTACAACATCTTCAGTGGTAACAAGCGTTGTTTTTGTGATAATGGCAGACTTTTTTGTAACCCTCTCACTTCCTCAATTTCTCGGGCTTTTCGGGATTGTCTATTAATGAAAAACAACAAACATAAAATTGTTATAGAAGTAAAAAACCTGACAATTGGTTATGATGACTATATTGTCCTTAAAAATCTGGATTTTTCAGTCGAAAAAGGCGAAATATTTGCTATTATGGGCGGCTCAGGATGCGGAAAAAGCACAGTATTGAAACATCTCATAGGATTGTACAGCCCCATTAAAGGAGATATTATCATTAACGGGAAAAGCATCGTAAATGCTGACGAAACCGAAAAATCAAACCTCTGCCGCGAGTTCGGCGTATTATATCAATCAGGAGCTTTATTTAGTTCATTAACGCTAGTGGAAAATGTGTCTGTTCCTCTTAAGGAATTTACAGGCCTTCAGGAAGAAGTCATAAACAGTATTGCGAAACTAAAATTAAGCCTTGTAGGTCTAAGAGGTTATGAAAATTTTTTCCCGTCGGAAATAAGCGGAGGAATGAAAAAAAGGGCAGGCCTTGCAAGAGCATTGGCTCTTGACCCTGAAATATTATTCTTCGATGAGCCTTCTGCCGGTCTTGATCCTATATCTTCTGCTGAACTTGACCGACTTATCCTGGAACTCAGAGATACTCTGGGATGCACTATGATTATTGTCAGTCATGAGCTTGACAGTATCTTTTCTATTGCTGACAACGCAATAGTACTGGATACAAAGCTAAAAGGCATAGTTGAAAAAGGGGATCCTAGAATGTTAAGAAAAAAATCAAAAAATGAATGGGTAAGAGAATTTTTAAATCGTTCAAATATGAGAGGGTAGAATATGCCTAAAAAAGGGAATAAATACAAAATCGGCGCTATGGCTCTAATTGCAGTTGTTATATTGGTTATTGGACTGCTTTCACTTGGAGTCATGAAATATTTCCAGCCTGAAATACTTTTCTTAACAGCTTCAGATACATCTGTTCAGGGACTGAACATAGGATCGAATGTAAAACTTAAGGGCGTTACAATAGGTTCTGTAAAAAATATACAAATCATAACAAATGATAAATTCACAATTCTGATTACCATGAAATTCAATCTCAATGCGTTTATTGATAAAGCTCTTACTAATTTCCCAATTATAAAAACAGATTTTCAAGAGAACTTCAATAAGAGCATTCAACCTCTGGTTGATAAAGGGTTAAGATGCCAGCTCCAGTATGAAGGCATAACAGGAGATCTATATGTAGATATCTCTAATTATGACCCAAAGGAATATCCTATGCCAAATTTGGATTTTTTGCCTGAAAGCGATTATCCGTTTATTCCAATCATACCTACTGCCTCAATAGGGACAATACTTGATAATGTACAGTCAATAGCTAAAAAGCTTGAACATGTAAACATAAACAAAATAGCTGATAATTTCGACTCTCTGATGTCCACAATAAATGAGCTGGTACTTAAACTCTCAGAGATAGCAAACGGGCGAAAACTCGACGAAGTAGGCAATAATATTACGGATTCTCTCGATAAATTTAATCAGACTATGAATTCTCTTAACATTTTGATTAAGGCCATCCAGATTCAACCTGATTCACTGGTATGGGGCAAAGCAGGATATAAAGTCGTGCCGTCTCTAAATGAAAATAAATAGCCTCTAATTTTATGATAACATATATTCTCTTCATCATTGGCTTTGTATTGCTGATAAAAGGAGCTGACATTCTTGTGGATGGCTCCGTATCAATAGCTTCAAAACTAAATATATCCAGCATAGTAATAGGACTTACAATAGTTGCCTTTGGAACATCAGCTCCTGAACTGGTCGTAAATATCATTGCAAGCGCAAATGGTAATACAGATATTGCAATAGGAAATATTCTTGGAAGCAATATAGCCAATATATTCTTAATTCTCGGAGTATCTTCAATCATTTATCCAATTGCAGCGAAAAAAAATACTGTGCTCAAAGAAATCCCGCTCAGCTTTCTGGCAGCAATTGTATTGGGCGTAATGGCCAACGATGCTTTGATTGACGGAAACAAAGGTTTTTCAGGGTTAACCAGAATTGACGGGATTATTCTTATCTGCTTCTTTGCTATTTTCCTATCTTACATATTAGCTATAGCAATGAGGTCACAAGAATCCCCTAATGAAGTCGAAATAAAAAGCATGGGATATCTCAAATCAATAGTATTTATATGCCTGGGGTTAGCAGGGCTAGCAATAGGCGGTAAATGGATAGTTGACGGAGCAGTTAAAATAGCCAGACTTTTCAGTGTCAGCGAATCTTTGATTGGATTGACAGTTATTGCAATAGGCACTTCTTTGCCTGAGCTTGCAGCTTCTGCAGTTGCGGCCTGTAAAAAACAAACTGATATTGCAATAGGTAATGTTATAGGCTCAAATATTTTCAATATTTTCTGGGTGCTTGGTATAAGTTCAATTATAAGACCTTTGCCATTCAGTCCAAAATCCAACTTCGATATACTAATGACTATCTTCGCAAGCCTGGTTCTTTTCTGTTCGATGTTTATCGGAAAAAAACACATGCTCAAAAGATGGCAGGGAGTATTTATGGTCTTAATCTATGTCTTCTATATTATCTTTCTGATAATCAAAAGATGAAAGGATAAAGGAGCCATACGATTACTCAAGTTACTTTTGAATCCATCCTTGCTTCAGGAATCCAGCTTCCATTCTTTTCGATATCTCTGAAGCTGTGCTGTCGGCTAAACCTACAATAGTGTTGCTTCCGCTTATCTCTCCGTATGATTTTACGCCAAGGCCTACAATCAAACCGATTGGATTGCCAAAAATAAGATAAGAAGCAGCACCTAGTCCGGCTCCCGGCATCTGGCCTCCAAATGATTCTATTTTACCTGAACCAAGTTTTCTTAAGCCTTTATCTGTCATCTGATAGCCTTCGACCACCGTCATAAGTTCAGATTTACCGTAACCAAATCCCACAACGACACGCTCTGCCCCATCTCCTTCGTTCATAGTAATAAGATATCCGCGGACTATTATATCGTCTACTTTAGGCTTGGTTTCGCTCGTAGCTACTTCAGCATTAAGCCCAAGATCGTTAATCTGTTTTACAAGTTGTGACGCTATGCTTGACCCCAATTCATTACCCAGCATAATCTGCTCTTGGGTTTGAGGAACACTATCTTCACTGCCAACTTTTGACAATGCCGAATCTGCCGGAACATCTGCTTTGTTTGCTATAAAATCATAAACATATATTGTTCCTGGCTTGGGAAGTTTCTCTTCAACAAGTTGATTTTGTTCAACTAATTTAGTAGACTGGCACCCTGTAATAGCAGTCAGGGCAAGAGCAGAAAAAAGCAATACAAAAATGCGCTTTGAATGATTTCCCAAGTTCATTTTATAAACTCCATTATAGCGTTTTACTAAACCTTACTGGCACACAATATTAAAACTTATTGCTCTTACTTAATCAAGCTTCTTGAAAAAATAATTTTCTTTGTGTAGAATGATTTTTATTTTCTAATTAATTAAATGTTTCAATAATTATTTTTGAATGATTTCCGGAACTATTACAGGTGATTCTGACCTAAAAAGAGCTTTTAAATCTCTCGGCGTTGTATTTGGCGACATCGGGACAAGTCCAATTTACACTCTTACTGTCATTTTCTTGATTCTAAAACCCACCGAACACAATGTAATATCAGTTCTCTCACTTATTACCTGGACTCTAATAATAATTGTTACCGGAGAATATGTCTGGTTGGCGATGAGCCTTAGCCGAAGAGGGGAAGGAGGTACTGCTGTTCTCCTGGCGCTTGTTTTACCCTATCTGAAAAAAGGCAGGACAGTCTCTTTTGTCTTTTTACTTGCTTTCCTGGGAATATCAATGATTATCGGAGACGGAATAATTACTCCTTCAATATCTATTCTAAGTGCCGTGGAAGGCATGAAATTTGTCTCTTTTTACTCTGACATCTCCACGGATACAATTGTACTTATCTCTGCCTGCATAGCTGTAATTTTATTAAGCTCCCAAAAAAAAGGAACAGAAAGAGTATCCCTGATATTTGCTCCGTTAATGCTTGTGTGGTTTGTTGCCATTCTTTTCTTCGGAGTATGCTATGTAGCGCGGTCACCATGGATATTAAAAGCTGTCAATCCCTGGTATGCAATAGATTTCCTCTTAAACCACGGGGTACTGGGTTTCTTCACTCTCTCAGATGTAATACTCTGCGCTACAGGAGGAGAAGCGCTATATGCTGACATGGGGCATATGAAAAGAAAACCTATTACTATTGCCTGGTGTTTCGTGTTTATATCTTTATTATTCAACTATATGGGACAAGGAGCATACCTTCTTGCCTACCCTGATTCTACAAATTATATTTTCAAAATGGTATATGATCTGACTCCTTTCTTATACATACCTTTTCTTGTAGTAACAATTCTTGCTACTGTTATTGCCTCACAGGCAATGATAAGCGGGATTTTTTCAATTATCTATCAAGCAATAAACCTGCACATATTCCCAATGTTGAAAATCAACTTTACTTCATCAAAAATCAAAGGCCAGATTTATATAGGAGCTGTCAACTGGTTTCTCCTCATTGCAATTCTTGTTATACTTGTTCTATTCAGGACTTCTGACAGCCTGGCGGCAGCTTATGGGCTTGCAGTAACAGGAGCTATGTCTATTTCAGGCGTTTTGATGTCGATGATATTCTACCTGCGCCGCATGAAAGTCAAATTCATCTTTTCTCTGCTGGTGACAGTGACTGCTCTTACATATTTCTTTTCATGTACATTCAAGATAGACCATGGAGGCTACTGGTCCATTATTCTTTCTATGATACCGCTGCTCCTTATTCTTATATACACTCAGGGCGAAAAAAGGCTTTACGCAAAAATGTGCCCTTCCCCCATTGAGGATTTTATACCTGCTTTCTTTACTCAGTATAATTCTCTTCCAAAACTTCATGGAACTGCTCTTTATCTCGTCAGGGACGGAATGAATATCCCTCTTTTTGTGGAACATTCCATGATAAGAAATCAGATAATTTACGAAGATAATATTATCGTACAGATTAAGCGTAAGGAAGGCCCATGGGGAAGTAGTTTTGGCTTCAAACCTGATTTTACCAAAGGCTTAAGGCTCTTTGAAATAAATGTGGGCTATATGGAAAAGATGAATCTTGAAGCAATTTTTATTGAAGCCGGCATTCAGAAACGAGCCATATTCTATGGAATTGAAGACATTGAAACAGACAGTATCATCTGGCAAACTTATGCTCTGATAAAGAAAATCTTCCCGAGAACGGTGAAATATTACAATCTGCCTGTTTCAGAACTGCATGGAATCATTATTCGTGTAACACTTTGATTTTTTCCTGAGCCTTTTTTACTTTTGGAGCTATCACCATAGAACAGTACGGCTGATTTTGATGCGTGTTGAAATAATTCTGGTGAGAATCTTCTGCTTTATAAAATTCGGTTAGTTCAGAAACCTCTGTTACTATCGGTTCTGAATAAGAACTCATGATTTCTTGTATATAATTTTCAGCTGCATTTTTATCTTCTATTGAGTTATAAAATATTACTGATCTATATTGCGTCCCCGAATCTGCACCCTGTCTGTTTAAAGTAGTAGGGTCATGGACAGCAAAAAAAAATTCAAGTAGTTTCTTAAGGTCTACCCGGGCAGGGTCATATTGAATCTTAACAACCTCCGCATGGCCTGTTTCCCCCTGGCATACCTCATCGTATGTAGGATTTTCTTTCGTTCCTCCGGAATAACCGGAAGTGACCTTAGTCACTCCAGGCAGTTTCTGAAAGACTGCTTCAATACACCAGAAACATCCTCCTCCAAGTACAATCTCCTGATAGCCTTTTTCTTTTCTGAAATCCAAAGAAATTGAATTAACGCAATATCTGGTATTCTTGGCTGTAAACTTTTCGCCTTTGAATACATGCCCAAGATGAGCTCCGCATTTTGCGCACTGAATTTCTGTTCTTCTCCCGTCAGCATCAGTAAGAGATTTTACTGCCCCCGGAATCTGGTCATCAAAACTTGGCCATCCGCAGCCCGAATCGAATTTAGCACTTGATCTGAAGAGTTCAGCTCCGCATTGCTTGCATAAATATGTTCCATCTTCTTTAAGGTCATAATATTCTCCTGTAAAAGGTTTCTCGGTACCCTTGTGTATTATCACTTTTTCTTCTTCCGTGGTAAGTTTTCTGTACATATTGTCTGTGCCTCCACTCTCAGCCATGAGATTAATAATAATAAAACATAAAATGAAACTCATGTATTTCATTGTCTCTTCAATGCCTCTTTCATCATATCAAACTGCAAATATTCAATGGCATTTTTAATGGCAAGATTAATAGGAATCAACTTAGTTTCTGAATCGCTTCCAATTGAAGTAAATCTCGTAGAAAAATCAGCAATACCAGGAGCAATGCAATTTTTGGAATCAAATGAGTGGTAATTATTTTTAAGTATCCTGCAAGTCCCTGTAATATATTTGCCGTGCTTATCTTTTCTCCGATAAAAACCAAAAAGCCTGCATACAAGAAGTCTGTACTTATATACCGAGCATCTTCCTTTCCAGTCTATATCGGAATCTTTCCTGAAAAAAAAGCAAGGACTTCTTTCATCTAAATCATTAAGCTTTTCCAGAATAGAATTAATTGTTTTATTATCAGATATTTTAAGAAGGAAATGAGCCAGAGGAAGAGCTCCTAATATCGTCCCATCAACTTCAGTACTGTTACAGCAGAAACCGCACCCTTCTGGACAGAACACATGATTTTCTTTTTCAAAAACTTCTGAAGCTTTTCTGATTTCTCTGTATATCTTCAGTATTTCCGTAATTTTCTTTCTATTGTAATCAGAAATTATAAGCTTCATAGAGAAACTATCACACAAAAGAATTGAATTAATTAAGCTGCTTACATATATCAGCTGTTATCAATAAGTTCAAATCTCTCGTCTTCTGAAGGAGGCTGAAAACCAGGTGAAAAAAAGTTGAAAGCTTCATCACTTATACGGAAACAATCATTAGGAAGACTCTCGTTCCTGGCCTTAATCCTTTCTCTGATGGTTTCTTCAGGGCAGTATACATAATAAAGTTTATATTCCGCTCCAATTCCAATAATCCTCTGGATATATTTATCTCTCAGTTCCCTATTCCAAAATCCAAAGTCAAGAATTATATCCAACCCTTTTTCCGAAAGTTTCTTTGTCAGCTTCCAGGCAATTTCGCAACATATAAAAAAGTAGTGGTCAAATTCTTCGTTCCTGATTTCGCCTGGGCAGAGTTTGAGCATCCATTCATCAGGTGAAAATCTGAATGCTCCGGTCCTGGACTCAAGCTCTTTTGAAAAAGTAGTTTTGCCAGAACCTATTTGCCCTGCAACAAGGTAGATTTTACTCATTTATAAAGATACAATCTTCAGCCATTTAGTTAAAATGAATTTATTGATGCTGTCTTTCAATATCTGAACCTATGGGCTTATTATCATAAATTCTTTGCCCGATAGGAACGGCAAAACCTTTCCTCTTTCGTATCAGACAGCCTACAGGGCAAATAGAGAAAGCCCTGTCAACTATTGCGGCGTCAGTATCTTTTAGATTTGCTTCAGAATTCACTTCAAGTTTTCTGTGAGTGCCTCTTCCTGTAAACTGAAAAATATTTTTCCCGTCAATATCCTTCGAAGCCCTTACGCATCTTGCGCAGAGAATGCATCTGTTATGATCAATCATCAAGTCAGGATGTGAAGCGTCAACTTCTCTTTTATTAAACATAAAAGGGTATTTAGGTGCAGTAATACCCAGACGGTAAGCAATAGCCTGCAGTTCGCAGTTCCCGCTCTTTTCACAGAACATACAGTAATGATTGCCTTCCACAAACAGCATATCAATTATGTCTCTTCTGATTTCCCTGACTCTTTCAGAATCATTTTCAACTATCATCCCTTCTGCAATGGGCTGAGTGCAGGCTGACTGCGGCCTGCCGTTAATAATAACTGTACAAACCCTGCATGAACCATAAGGGGTCAGTTCTTTATGGGCGCAAAGTCTCGGAATATATATTCCATTATCATCTGCCGCCTGCATAATAGTCTGTCCAGACTTCCCTTTTATTCCTACATCATCTATCGTAAGGTTAACTATTCTTTCCATTTTTATTCCTCAAAAATAACAGATTTACGCCCGATTATCTCTTCGCTTCTGCCAAGCGCTTTATTTATGTCAAAAGTTGGTGCAAAACCATGAGCATGGATTTTCAGGAGCTTGTCATATTCGTTTCGGAAACCCTCAATCGATGACAGAATGGTTCTGGGAGAAGTTTGTCCCAATCCGCATCGGCTGAAAGTCTGAATACTCGTTCCAAGTTTCTGCAGATATTCAATATCATGCTTCTCTCCCAATCCTTCCATTATCTGATTGAGTTTCTTTTTCAGCAAGACATTGCCAACTCTGCACGGCGTGCAGTATCCACAACTCTCATCGATAAAGAAATCAACAAAATTATCTACCACTTCAAGAATATTGCGCGTGTTATTGAAAATCATAATAGACCCGCCCGTGGCAAGGTCATCATAACAGATAATTCTTTTGAACTGCGATGGAGCGATAAGAAAGCCCGATGGGCCTCCGACCTGCACTGCCAGAGTATTCTGAGCACCAGCCATTTTTAAAAGATCTTCAATGGATATTCCATAATTTACTTCATATACGCCGGGAGCCGAACAGTCGCCGCATATGCTAAGAAGTTTCGTGCCGGTGCTTCCCTTGGTTCCCATTGAAGCAAACCAGGCAGGCCCTTTGTTTATTATTTGCACCACACAGCAGAAAGTTTCTACATTATTAACAGATGTAGGAGTCCCTTTATACCCTTTCTGGGCTGGAAAAGGAGGGCGGTTTTTCGGATCACCTCTCAACCCTTCGCAGGAACTTATCAGAGCTGTTTCCTCTCCGCATACATAAGAACCAGCTCCCATCTGTATGCGTATATCGAAGTTAAAATCTTTTTTACCTACAATATCTTTGCCAAGCAAGCCTTCATCTCTTCTTTTCTGGAGAATTTCTTCCAGATATTTCTTCAGATAGGAATATTCGGCTCTTAAATATATTATGCCTTCTTCTGCCCCGATCGCATATGCCCCAATAGTCATTCCTTCAAAAAGCATATCAGTCCGTTCAGTCAGGATAACCCTGTCTTTAAATGTCCCCGGCTCTCCTTCATCGGCGTTGCAGATTATGGTTTTTTTATCCGCTGTAGCATTTCTGGTAAATTCCCATTTCATCCCTGTAGGAAAACCTGCTCCTCCTCTTCCGCGAAGCCTGGAAGCTTTTATTTCTCTAATAACTTCAGCTGGACTTAGAGATATGGCTTTCTTAATAGCTTCAGACCTGTTGTACTGCCCAAAAATAACTTCTCCCGGCTTTCTTATCTGATTCCTTACCATGGCTCTGACAGACGGATGAGAATTATTTCCATCACCATACTGATATGCCAGTTTAGATACATCCATCGTCTGTTTTAAATTCACTATTATTTCTCTTGCCCTGTCTGGTGACAGATTCGTATAGATAAGATCATTAATTATTGCTGCCGGAGCCTGATCTGACATCCCGATACAGGCTGTATATTCAAGAGAAAACATACCGTCCTTGGTCATCTCTCCAAATTTTATTCCAAGCTCTTCCTCAAATGCTTTGGCAACTTTTTCAGCCCCTGAAAGCATGTCAATAATATCATTGCAGAGTTTTACTGAAAACTTTCCTCTTTGATGGTTAGTAAGAAATGCGTAAAACGATGCTACTGCATGCACTTCTACTCTTGGCAATGAAATTTCATTTGCTATCAGAGAGAGGCTTTCATCCGGAACACAACTGAATATATCCTGCACTTTTCGGAGAATATCAAGAACTTTTGTTCTGTCATTACCGTAGTCCTTGCAAATAACCGCAATCTGCTCGGATATATTATTTTTTGAATAACCCATTCTAAAAATCCTTTTTATGGTCTTTTAATATATTAACTGGAATTCTATAACTTTAAGCTGTATATTTCCAGCGAAAATTTAGACAACTTGTATAAATATACATCAGGATTTCTTGTATGATTGGTTATATAATAACAGCTCTGATAGTTATTTGTGCGTTTATTTATATTATCAGAATTGCTTTGAAAACAATCAATGGCAAAAGAAGCTGCAGCTGCAGTGGATGTCCTTCAAAATCCTGTCCTTCAAATAAACCGGAAAAATAACCTTTCTACAAGGTAGATTTAGTTCAAAATATTCTATACCCCTCGCTTTAACACATAATCGAATGAATTTCAGGATCGTAGATTATTTTGAATACGCATTTTTAGAGAATGTTCTTCAGGGTCAATGCTTAATTTTTATTTACCGACAGGTATAAAGAAAGAAACCTGAAGCCAAAAGTTACTATTACCATCAAAACTATATGGGCTAACTGAATTCATACCCTTTTGCTGCCAGATTCGATATAAAATCATTTTACGGGTCCATAAAACACAGGATACTTCTTCGCCTGATAAACAATATGGATATCAAACCCACGGGCGGGCCTGCCCGTTGCCGGAGTCGGCCAGGGACGCCAGTGGTACACTCGAAACACAAAATGTCAGACATCATCAGAGATTATGTCAGAATTCCGGATACTGAAAATAAAGGAACGGGAATTGTCGCAGGAGGAGCCTTATCAACTTTGCTCGGAGCGGTCTATCTTTCGCCTTTAGACTCTGTCATGCATGATCTTTACAAGAAAGGGAACATTTTCTACCTGCGTTATATGGACGATATCGTCATACCCGCAACAACAAGTTCAGGAATATTGATCCGGCGGAAATAAGGATGGCACCTTTGCCTCTATTAATGTTATTTCCTCGACCATATATAATTGAAAAAGTTTTCCTGACACCATCTGGCAAACATAAGCGATGCAATAATCATATTAGGTAAGGCGAACACTGTGCTGACAATGCTTGTCTGATGTTTACTTTCTGTCAGTTTCCTGATCTCTCTGACCCAGAGTCCATCTTTTTTGTCCCCTATGAAACTTCCCCGTTCAGCCAGAAGCATGGAAGTTTCTTCTCCATTGGCAAGGGTGACTTTTGTCTCCTCAAACTCAGTTTCACTCCAATCCTCTTTTGGGTATTTGCGGTAGGTAATGCACGCTATGCGGTATTTATCCCACATTTCTTTAAAGAAACCCGGACTGTATCCCTCCCTGTCAAAGACGATAATAAACCTGTGTAATAGTTGATTTTCAGAAAGCATCTCTTCGCTGGGCTGATTGGGAACTTCTTTCAACAATCTTGGAATTATCT
>MHBE01000023.1 GCA_001803205.1 Lentisphaerae bacterium GWF2_38_69
TTCAGTTTTCAACTTTGTTTTATCGCAGTCGTTCTGAAAAGGACTCTTAAAATGCCTCTGTCTTTTTCTTTAGCAAATCAAAAATCAAAAATATTTTGATGTTTTTCCTTAATATTTTCTCTATGTTTTGCAAAAATATAATAATCAATTGAATAGGCATTTATTGTGCCTGAATGAGGCAGAAGCTCTGGATTTTATAACTGCCTATTCTTTCTTGAGATCGATTTCTAACAATATCCTAACTAAGTCAAACAATATATTTCTTTCAATTATCTCAAAATCACATAGATTTATACATCAAACAATAGGAGCTATTATGAAATATTGCACTCAAAATAACGGAGAATGTTCCACCTGCAACCTTGTAAAATTCGGCAGAGATTGCCATGGAAACTCAATAGCTGAGGTCAAAAAAGGTTATTGTCAGTGTAAAATGTCTGTTGCTTACTGCAGGAAACATAAGGCCAACTATGAGGGAAGGTACAAATCTTATTCAAGTTTAAAATTAGCATCTGCTGTTTATTAAATAATTAAAAAGCCTGCAGGAATAATAAATTCCGTTTTCATTATGTGTATGACAAAATCTAGGTCATAACTATTCCTGTAAGTTTGTTTTGATATTTGGCTCGCCGCCTTTTACTGTAATCAAAATTACAAGACCAATAAAGAAAAGAGCCGCGATAGAAAGTACGGCAGGCCTCTGGCTACCAAAAACAGCTGAAATATGTGCAAATAGAATCGGACCAAGAACAGCTGAAGACTTGCCTACCAATGAATAAATACCAAAATATTCTGCTTCGCATCCTTTCGTAACAAATTGTGTAAAAAAAGCTCTTGCAGCTGCTTGTACAGAACCAAGCCCCAGGCCGGCAAAAGACGAAAGCAGCCAAAATTGAATTTTTGTTTCCACGAAAAATGCGAATATGCAGACAGATACCCACAATATCAGAGTAATTATTACGATTTTTTTAGGCCCATAGATATCAATAGGTTTTGCCATAATCAATGAACCTATAAGGGCAGTTATCTGAACAAGCAAATAGAGCCCTATAAGTTCTTTGGTCTTAAATCCCAAAGTTAAAGCTGCAAATATACTAGAAAAAATTATGATTGTATTGACTCCATCTTCATATATGAAATATGCTATCAGAAATTTTCTTGCTTCCTTCCTCTTCCATATATTTTTGATGTTTAACCATGTATACTTAATCCCCTTTAATCCTGAAGCGCATAAAGAGTTTTCATTTGCGTCAGGCTGAAGATAAACAAAAGCAGGTATTGAAAAAATTGAAAAGAAAAGAGCAACCATAATCCATATAAGTTCGATTTTTCCGGCATTGATTAGGGAGATTGAAATCAGGAGAGAAATTATTGAACCTGCATATCCAACCATAAAGCCCCATGCTGATACCCTTCCCTGATAATCGGCCGGAGCTATTTCCGGCAGAAAAGAGTTATAAAACACAAGCCCTCCTTCCATTCCGATATTTGCAATGACTATGAGTATAAAACCAGTAAACACCATTCCCGGCTTCAATAATGAAAAACAAGCAACTGTCGCGACACATATAAAAGTGTAAATAAAAAGAAACCTTTTCCTCTTTCCTCCATAATCTGCAATCCCTCCAAGAAATGGGGAAGTCAATGCCACCACTGCCATACTAAGCGAGACAGCTGCTCCCCACCAGAAATCACCTGCCTGATCTTTATTAAACGCTATGACATTTATGTAATATACAGGAAAGATGACAGCCATTATTACCGCAGAGAAACTTGAGTTGGCAAAGTCAAAAAGCGTCCAGCTAAATATATACTTTTTATTAAGCGTCATAAGATGCTAAAAGTTCGTTAGTTTTATAAACATATTCTGATTTTATCATCAACGATTTATTTTCTTAAACTCAAAGTCATTTAATTTTGATTTTTATTCAAATCAATGAAGAATCAAACTAAGGAAAAATAAACGCATATGTTATAATTCCTGCTAACTCCCGCAAAATTAATGGATGCGGAATCTATGTCAAAATATATCAAAAACATTGACCTTGCCTCAGCTCCTGTCGAAAGAGACAATAGAATTGACACCATGAGAGGTCTGCTTCTTATATCAATGGCTGTCGATCATTACGGAGGCTGGATAGCGGATATTGTCTGGCAGCCTTTTGGATATGTATCAGACGCGGAAGGTTTTATTTATATGTCAGGATTTGTATTTGCTCTTGTTTATTCACGCTATGTAACGGATTTGAAAAAACTTACCAAAAAGATTTTTCACAGAGCTTTCACAGTTTACCATTATCATCTTTATCTGGTATTCGGAATTCCTCTTATTTCGCTCTTCGTTCCTGAATATCAGATTTACTGGAAGAACATGATTTATTATCTTTATAATCTCTCCGTGGTAAAATACATTATAGGCTCATTTTTCATGATCAATCAGCCTACATACATGGATATTCTGCCAATGTACACTGTTTTTATTTTCTTCTGTTGGCCAGTACTTTTGCTGCTTATACACGGCAAAGATTATATTGCCATCGCATTATGCGCGGCGTTCTGGCTTCTTGGCCAGTTCATAAATCCAATATGGTATCTTTCAGCTTATATTCTGCCGGGGTCTGCTCCAGGCATATTTAATTTCTTTTCCTGGCAGATAGTTTTCTTTATGGGAGCTTATTTTGGATTTAGAAAACATTTTAAAATGCCTAATACTTTACTTGAGAAGAAATATATTATTATTCCAATACTCCTTGTCTTCTGCATTTTATTTATCATTAGGCACACATATTACAATACAGAACTCATGCTCAGGCTGACAGAAAGAAATAACCTCGCATGGCTCAGGCTCATCGACATGTGCTCGGTTTTCTTTGCTATATATTTAATAATAAAGAAGATACCTATTAAATACGGAATTCCATTGGTAAATTTTCTGGGAAAACACTCTCTGCAGGTTTTCGCGTTTCATATACTTATGATGTATCTATTAATTGCTCCATTCGGGACAGGGGAGGAAATTTCGAGAACCTATGGGAATTTCTGGTATCTGGCAGGTCTGATTATATATCTCTCGACACTGCCGCTTCCTGCCTTGTGCCATGACAAATTCATGAAATGGCAATCTAAAAAGCGAGATTTAAAAGCTTAGGTATTGCCTATACCGTAAAAGACCTCAAGCATAATTCTGAAACGGTAGTCCCAGGCTCTTTCGTCATGAGTACCATTGCTATCCTTGAAATAAATAAGATCTTGCCCTGTTCTGTAGCCCAGTTCTCTTTTAAAAATTCTTACTATTCTTCGGCTGAGTTCGGATACTTCAGGCTCATCGAGACCTTCATCTTCTCCCCAGTCTATCCAGAGCCTGGGTTTAACAGATGCTGCCTTTATATTCTTTATAACTGTTCTTAAATAGCCGTTATTTTGAATTCTGAATGATTGATTGAGTATTTCGAAAAAAGCAGGAGAAAAAACACCGGCCATCCCGAAAACATCTCCATGTGATGCAGCAATATAAAGGGAAGCAAGCCCTCCAAAAGACGAACCTACTATTGCAGTTTTTTCTTTAAGATGATTTGTTCTGTAACTTTGGTCGATAAAAGGTTTTAATGAATGAGCCAAATATTGAGCATAGTCTTTTAAACCGCCTCCGCCATGTACAACTTCCCCTGTCCATTCATGATATCTTTTAACAGTAAGATATTCATAGTTTCTGTCAAGGGGATAGACAGCGGCGATAATAATTGGTTCTATCGCTCCGTTCTTTATAAGAGAGCTCGTGCTCTTATGGACATTCCAGGACCAGGGGCTTAAACCTTCTGCGTTGAAGGCGGTGTTCCCGTCATTCATGTAAACGACTGGATAGTGATGAGTGGACTCCTTATAATCAAGAGGCAGCAGAATCTTCAGCTTTCTGGGAAAACCATCAAGATTGAACTCATCATAAGTATGGAACCATCCATACCTCGTTTTCTTTTCCGTATAATTCTGTCCATGTCTGCTTTTTATACTCATCAGTCGACCTAATATTCCAATTTGGCAAGTTCTTTCAAATCCACTTCCATGTCGTAGTCAATCTCTTCAAGACCAAAACCATTCAGTTCAAGAAAGTCTTTTAAAAATCCTTCCACATCCGCGTTTTGTTTCAGATTTGAATTATCTGTATGATACATAATTTTCTCTATTTCAGCCTGCATCATAGGTTCCATTTCAAGATTATCTGATCTTACACGGCCTTTCCTGTCAGTTATGCGTTTATTCCCATACACCATATCTTTAAAAAGTCTTTCGATCTGCTGCACACAATCTTCGTGAGTGCCTTTCTCTTTCATTTTCCTGAAGAGGATACTCGCATAAACAGGGAAAAGAGGTATAAAGGCACTAGCCTTTGTTACCATTGCCTTGCAGATAGCCACAAACGCTTCGCCATTTATTTTTTTCAGCTGATCATTTATTTTAAAAGCGGTTTTCTCTAAATCTCTTTTAGCAAGACCTATTGTGCCGCCCTCGTAAATCGGATATGTTGATTTAGGCCCTTCATAAGAGTAAGCAATCGCTTTGCACCCCTCTGCAATAACTCCTGCCTCGCTCAGAGCGTCAATCCAAAGTTTCCAGTCCTCTCCGCCCATTACCTTAACGGTATTATCGATATCCTCCTGAGTAGCTTTCCCCATATGCCCGTTAATTAGCTCCCCAGTCGTAAGATTCAGAGTGTAAGCGTTTATCTCGCTGTCAATGCTTCTCAATGCAGAAGTATAAGTAAGGCCGTCTTTAGGATCAGTTCGTCTGCCTGAAGCCAAACTATATATAACCAGGTCAACTTTGCCTCCGAATTCTTCTTTAATATATTTTATGACTTCATTTTTGAGTTCAGCTCCAAAAGCATCGCCTACAAAATTTTTCGTTTTTTTCCCGTTTTTGGC
Source organism: Lentisphaerae bacterium GWF2_38_69 (assembly GCA_001803205.1). Classification (GTDB taxonomy): domain Bacteria; phylum Verrucomicrobiota; class Lentisphaeria; order Victivallales; family GWF2-38-69; genus GWF2-38-69. The sequence continues at coordinate 4,920 of MHBE01000023.1, forward strand.
AGCAAACTCCTTGTACCATATATTATTCCACCATCCTGCCGTCCCTGCCCTCTTTTCTGTTACTCCGACTTCAAAGGAAACGCCTATTGTGTCTGCTCCTGATCCAAACTCCATAACTGCTCTCGTAGCTAATCCATAACCTGAAGAAGCGCCTATAATCAAAGCCTTTTTAGCGCCTTTGAATTTTGGCTGTGTCAATGCATAATCAATTTGTTTTTGAACAGAAATTTTACATCCGAAAGGATGAGGGTTTTTGCAAATTGGTCCAATAAACTCAGGTTTGATAATCATCTTTAGTGCTCCATTGTTTAAATATTAGGACGCGCAGAACTGCGCAATACTATTTTAAGCTAAAATCAAAGCATGAAAAGAGTCTCTGTTCACATACTTACTGAAATATAATTCTGCCTTCTCCTCCGAAATTAACACACCATTTCATCCGATTCTTGTTCGTCAAACCAGCTTTTTGCCAGCTGCTTGCTTCTGATTCTGCATCGCTACAGATCTTACTGTTCGGCTAATTCTTCCCCTCGTCTAGCGATTAAAATTACCTCAGTCTCCAGAGATGCAACATGCTGGGCACACATTAAAAAACCCGGTGAAAATTAATCCGCCGGGCTTTGTATTCTTAAGTAAAGTTACTTATTTGAATGCCTCATTATACATTGCTTCGTACTCTGAAGCGGTTCTGTCCCATGAAAAATCAGTTGCCATGCCGTTATAAACAATCTTTTTAAAGTTTTCAGGCTCATTTCTGTATATCCCAATAGCCCATTTTAGAGTATTTCTTATTGCTTCATCAGAAAGAATATAGAACTTGAAACCTGTTGACTTATCCAGAGCAGCCGGATCATAGTTAACTACTGTGTCCTCCAGTCCGCCTGTTCCTCTGACAATAGGAATAGTTCCATATCTCATACTGTACATCTGGTTAAGACCGCAAGGCTCATATCTTGACGGCATGACAAAGAAGTCGCTGCCTGCTTCAACAAGGTGTGAAAGTTTGTTGCTGAATCCAAGATAAACAGAGAATTTATCAGGGTATTTGCCATTGAGATAATTGAGATGTCCTTCAAGTTCCTTATCTCCTGTTCCAAGAATGACAACTTGGAGGTCTTCATTATAGAGAAGATTTTCTATTGCGTTGCCAAAAGCATCTATTCCTTTCTGTGATGCAAGTCTTGACACAATGCCAAAGACAGGGACATCAGGATTAACAGGAAGTCCGAATTCTTTCTGCAATGCGGCCTTGCAGGCTTTCTTACCTTCCATCTTATCCTTGTCGTATTTAGCAGGAAGGAATTTATCTGTAGCAGGATTCCATTCATCCTGATCTATCCCGTTAAGAATCCCTTTTAGCTTTCCTCTCCAGCTCACATGATGCAACACCGGGTCAAGAGTAAAACCATAGTCCGGAGTCATTATCTCCTTTGCATAAGTGGGACTGACAGCATTTACCATATCGGCTGTCATTATTCCTGCTTTCATGAAATTTAGTTTATCATGGTACTCCAGGCATGTATGGTTAAAATATTCCCAGCCCAAGCCTGAAAGAAAGAGATTATTTTTATCAAATACTCCCTGATAACCGATATTATGGATTGTAATTACAGACTTACAGTTCTTAAAGTTATCAAAATCCCAATAAAGCGGAGTCTTCAGATATATGTTGCAGAAAGCAGAAGTCCAGTCATTGCAATGCAGAATATCCGGTTTTAAATCCAGAGCAAGAACTGCCTGCATTGCGGCTCTGGAGAAAAAGATAAACCTTGCAGCATTGTCTCCGTATTCTGTACCCTGAAAGTCATAAAGCGACGGCCTGTCAAAATAGAGGTCATATGCAATGAAAAAGAATGAAAGATTGTCGCTGATTTTATGCTCTCTGACCTGAGCCCACTCTTCTGTCCATCCGAACGGGACGCCGAGAAGTTCATACCTCAGAGAAGTCTTAGCCGTCAGATCTTTAAAAACCTGTGGATAATAAGGCATTATTACAGATACTTTATGCCCGCGCTCGGACAATGCCTTAGGGAGTGCAGCTGACACATCAGCCAGCCCGCCGGTTTTAGCATAAGGAGCCGCTTCGCTTGTTACCCATACTATATTCATGAGCTTAACCTTCCTTTTTTGATTGTTTTCTATTGTTGAAATTTTTGAATTAGTGTCGTTGAAATGGAATTATAAGTATATATACTCGTTAATTAAAGACCTTATATCAAAAAAATTCAAATCACAATAACAACCTTAAATTTAGGAGGGTAGAGAATGCGCAAAACCATATTAGGTATGATCATGGCAGGAGGAGAAGGAACAAGGCTTTTCCCGCTAACCAAGGAAAGAGCTAAACCAGCTGTCCCATTCGGCGGCAAATACAGAATTATAGATTTTGTTTTAAGTAATTTTGTAAACAGCGGAATCTCTTCAGTCTTTGTAATAACCCAATTCAAGTCACAAAGTTTGACAGAACATATTATCGGAGGATGGAATACTGCTTCAAAGTTCGGCAAGCAGTTCGTGCTTCCAGTACCAGCACAGATGCAGACAGAAGACAGGCACTGGTATGTAGGCACGGCCGATGCTATATATCAGAATATTCATCTTATTGAAGACTTCTCCCCTGATCTCGTAGCAATATTCGGCGGAGACCACATCTACAGAATGGATGTCAGCCAGATGGCAGAATTCCATGCGCAAAAAGATGCTATTGCCACAGTAGCAGCTATTCCTGTTCCGCTGGCTGAAGCAAGCGAATTCGGGATTATTCAGGTGGATAAAGATTGGAAAATAATCGGATTCCAGGAAAAGCCAAAAAATCCTCAACCAATGCCTACAGATCCGAAAATGGCTCTGGCATCAATGGGAAATTACATATTCAATTCAAGAGACCTTGTAATGCTGCTTAAGAAAGACGCAAAAGAAAAAGTCAGCAGCCACGACTTCGGAAAGAATATCCTCCCGTCTCTTGTTGAAGGAGGAAAACTCTTTGCATACAATTATTACGAAAACAAAATAAAAGGACTGGAAGGCACCCCCTATTGGAGAGATGTCGGATGCCTTAAAGCTTTCTTCGATGCCAATATGGATCTGAGAGACACCAAACCTGCCCTTGATCTGTATAATGAAAACTGGCCTATCTATAATTACAATCTCAGCCTTCCCCCAGCAAAGTTTATCCATAATGAAGAAATTGGCGCTGCAGGAACACCACGCGTAGGCAAAGCTATCAATTCTCTCGTCTCCGGCGGATGCATTATATCCGGAGGCACGGTAGTCGATTCAGTTCTCTTTAATTCTGTAAAAGTACATAGCTACTCCACAATCCAGAACTGCCTCCTCATGGATGGAGTACAAATTGGAGAACATTGCAAGATCAGAAATGCCATCGTGGACAAACACAATGATGTTCCAGCTCACACACAGATTGGATTCAATAGAAAAGAAGATGAAGCCAAATATCATGTAGTGGATCTGGATCCTCAGAAAGGCACATGGCTGACCGCAGTTTCGAAGAAAAAGTCAAAGTACAAATTGCCTAAGGCAATGAGACCTGACTACACAGATGAAGAAGAATAAAAAATCCTAGAAAACAGAGGTCTATTTATCACATCCTTGACAATCCGAATGTAGATGCTATATTCTGCAAATTTTACCTGTCCATTGATGAGTAAGATGGTTGAACTACGCAAGATGGATAGAGTATCTACAACGCAAAAAGGAGAAATAATCAAATGGATAAAAAAGCTGAAAATCTTAAGAAACTATCTCGCACCAATATTGTCATGAATTTTATCAAGAAAAATAATGGCAAATGGAACCATACAGGATGGGTTGAATTCTGCGAGTACCTCAAAGAAAAAGGATATACTCCTATAGACTTTGATCAAGTAGGTCTCATGCTCGAAACAAAAAAAGCTGCTTACCTAGCCGCAAAATAACTTTTTTATACAAAGAGGGCAACCATTTCCGGTTGCCCTTTGTTATTTTTATATTCCAAAGAAATAAGCGAAGAGTCTCATGGTAAAGACTACTGCATGCTGCCCATATGTAAAGAGATAACCAAAAGAAAAGAAAACCAGAACAAAAATCCCTAGTATTACACCATTGCGAAGTTCCTGATTTATCCTTGCTATCCCAGGAAAGAGACAGAGAGATACTATCCATCCGTCCAGAGGAGGCACGGGAATTAAATTAAGGACAAATAGAACTATATTAAGCACGGCTCCTATTGACATCATCTGAAAAAGATCATTCTCCACTCCTCCGCCAGCAAACTTTAATATCAATATACCTGCCAGACAAAAAAACAGATACTGGACTAAATTAGAAAGAGGTCCTGCGAGAGCCACCAGCATTGGAGGCATCCTTCCTTTTCTTAATTTTCTGTAATCAACAGGGACACTTCCCCATGTGATACCTATAACCAGCAGAGAAATTATTGCCGGAATTCCCATCAGCTTTATCGGATTGGGAATCAGATAATGACCTCTTACAGCAGTATCATCGCCAAAATGTTTTGCAGTCAAGGCATGGGCACATTCATGAATCCATATAGAGATAAAAACCATCACTATCCAAATTAAATAAAATTTCGGATTTACAAAGAGAAGCTGGCAAAATAACATAGATTAGAACTCCTTAGGATGTATAAATAAGCGCACTAGGATCATTTTCTGAAAAGTATTTCAAAAGACTTTCTTTCTCCCTGCACATGATTGTAATTCTGTCTCCCAGCTTAAACCTGGTCTTGCCTTTGGGATGAATATAAGAGCTATCTCTCTTAATAAGCGTAATCAGCAATTCATAAGGAATGTTAATTTCCGAAACACTTTTATCGAGAAAAGGCGATGTTTCAGTTATAGTCAATTCAAACATATTATTCTCCAGGTATTCCATATCCTCAGCGCCTGTAGCATGCTTTATTGATGATAATTTATTTTCGATTACACCCAGTTTTCCTGCAAAAAACCTGAGTGTGCTGCCCTGGATAATTACTGAGACAAGAACAATAAAGAAAATAAGATTAAAGATCATGTCTGATCCGGGCACTTTTTCTACCATAGTGAAAATCGCAAAAACAATGGCTACTGCCCCTTTGAATCCTCCCAATGAGATAAAAAGCTTACTTTTCCTGTCATGCTTCTTCCCAAAAAATGACATAGACATAAAAACGCTCAAAGGCCGTACTGCAAAAACCATTATTAAAGCAAGGAACAGCCCTATCCAGGTAAAATCGAGTAATTGTTTTGGAAAAACCAAAAGGCCAAGGCACAAAAAAAGAAAAATCTGCATAGTCCAGGATAGAACTGAAAAGAATCTTACACAGCTGTTTTTATATAGAAATTTCTTGGAACTTATTGATAAACCCAGGATATAAATTGCCAAATATCCGTTTCCGTGAATCAACGCAGTAGCAGAATAGGTAACCCCCAAAGCGCCGAGAAGCAAAATCGGATACATTGCTTCAATTTCAAGTTTTAGCTTCTCAATGAATCTCTCTGTAATATAACCAAACAATACACCAAGTAAACCGCCTATAATAAGTTCCTTCAAAAAGAAATATATATAATGAATCAGATTCTGATCATCTCCTCCTTTTACCAGGGCAATAAATAATATAACCAATACATAAGCTATCGGATCATTGCTTCCTGATTCAAACTCAATGATGTTTTTTATCTTCGGCTTAATTTTTAAACCACTGAATTTAAGCAAAGAAAAAACGGCTGCGGCATCTGTTGAAGCTACTGCAGCGGATGCAAGGAAAGATAATTTCCATCCAAGGTTAGTTAGAAAATGTATAGGCGCTGCAAACAATATCATACTAAGAAAAACCCCGAGCACAGACAGCGATATTCCTTCCTTAATAATTGGTTTTACCAAGTTTACATCTGTCTCCAGACCGCCTGTAAAAAGTATTATGCACAAAGATATGGTTGCTATAAAAAAGGCAGAGTCAGGATCGTTATAATGAATCCAGCCTATTCCGTCAGACCCAGCCAGCATTCCTATAAAAATGAAGATTACAAGCAATGGGATATTGAATCTTTTTGAGATTTTGGCGGAAAACACACTCGATATTATCAGGATAGAAAACATCAATATCAATTTTTCCATAAGTTTGCACCATCTATTCCATAACTATTTCTAAGAGCTGAAAGGCCGGTTCCTCGTAAGGATGAGCTTTTCTCAAAGCTTCAAGAACATTTAATTTAAGTTCTTTAGGAAAAATTATTTCTATTTTGTACTCTTCCACATGCTCAATAGACATCTCTTTTCCTATAAATGGAATACTTCCAGGCAAGGGTCTGAACTGTCCCCTTCCAGGTGTTTCCCAGCAGCAACAGTCATAATTGGAAAATTTTCCTGCTCCAGCTAAAAACAAAGCTTCTTTAACTTTATCCAGATGGAAGGCCGGCACATATAAATCAAGTCTTAAATAATTTTTCATTTGCTTGAAAATCTGATTCGAAATATATTCTTCTTAAATTGAAAGTAATAAACTATTCTGAAAGAGATTAAACAAACTATGCAGCAAACTAACTTCTCAAAAAGCCTGGCATTTGATTCTTGCGTTATCAATATCAATTATATCACTGAACCAAAATTCAAAATCACTTCAGTCCATCTCGAAAGCCTCCTGGAGGGAAAAAAAACAGCATTCAGTGATAATTACAAACATGACAGAATTCTTGATTCGGTTATATCTTCTATTTTTGCCTATTTCGAAGAAAACAAACCTCTTCATGTGAAGCTTGAATATATGAACATGGCTGACATTGCTCCATATTACAGAAAAGTTCTGGAAACATTATTTTATCAAATCCCGCAAGGCAAAGTTGTAACTTATAAAAAACTCTCAGAGTTTACCGGCAATCCTAACGCCTCAAGAGCAGTAGGAACAGCTATGTCCACTAATCCTTTCCCTCTTCTGATTCCATGTCACAGAGTCCTTAAATCTGATCTTAAAATAGGAAACTACGGTTCGGGGCAAAAACTAAAACTTTTCCTTCTTGAAAAAGAAACAGCCCGAAACTCTTTTAAGGATTGTTCACTGGTCAGCAAGGAGATATTAGTTTGAGATAAAGAACGCCCTGGTTCAACCAACACTTACTTATTTTGCTTCTTCTATTACTTGAGTTTTTGTTTCATCTACCTTGTCTTGAACCTTTACGGCTAATTCATGGTATTTTTCTGATAGATATTCAATAACTTCAGTCCTGTATTTGTATAACCCCATTCCGATAATAATCATGATTATTGAATAAACAAAAAGACATCCTATTTTCCCTGTCATAGTCATTGTTTCTCCTTCTTTATTTTTTGCAGACGACTATTGAAAATATAAACACATAACAATATCATTTTACTACCATGTTCCATCAATTAAAATAACAAGGAGAAATCACAATGAACAAATTGAGCATTTTTATTGCCACAGTAATACTAGGAGCTGCATCTATAAGTTTTGGCGCAGAACAGCAAGTAAGTTCAACCGCTTCAACACCTGCTGTTGCAAGTTCCTCTACTCCATTCAGAATCGGAGTATGGCCAGGTGTTTGGGAATGGCCAAGCGGAATGAATGTTTACGGGTTTAGTTTAGGGCTGCCCTCTACATATGATTCAGGAAATGAATATGTAGCTGGTTTGGATCTGGCCATTCTAGAATCAAGTTCTAATGTAAAAGGGGCTCAGATTGCGCTCATGATCACAGGAAAGAAGTCTGATGGTCTTCAAGTTTCAGTTGCCAATATAGTCAGCTTGTTCGATGGCGTTCAAATTGGAGTATACAACGACTTTAAGGACTCTGCAGGTCTTCAAATCGGCGTAATCAATAAAGGTACATCTTCAAAAGGAGTTCAGATTGGACTAATAAATATGTTGGACAATGGATTTTTCCCAACATTTCCTCTCTTTAACTTCTCTCCTTCCAAGAAGTGAAATCGATCAGAGAACTTTACAGAATTGGCCATGGCCCCTCAAGCAGTCATACAATGGGGCCGGCCAGATCTGCAAAAAAGTTTAAAGAAAAATACCCAAAAGCAGCCTCCTTTAAGGTCACTTTGGGAGGCAGCCTGGCTCTAACAGGAAAAGGGCATTTCACGGATAAGGCAATTATCGATACTTTTGCCCCAAACCCAGTGGAAATAATATGGCAGCCCAATATCATAATTGCCGACCATCCAAACGGATTTATTATTGACGCATATGATTCAAATGGATTTAAAACTGCCTCAATAACTGATATTAGCCTAGGCGGCGGAGCTTTAAAAAGCGATGGCGAATCAGGTTTTATTTATAAGCACAAATACCTGAGAGAAATCATGGAATACTGCACTGAAAACAATATTCCATATTGGAGTTATGTAGAAGAAGTAGAAGGATCAGGTATTTGGGATTATCTCAGAGAATGTATATATGTAATGAGAGATTCTATGATAGCCGGACTCAAAGGCACAGGCCTTATCCCCGGCCCCTTAAAACTTCCCAGAAAGGCTGGAACATTTAAAAACAGAAGTTTATCTTTAAATGATGACTTCGGCCCTCAGGCTCTGACCGCTTCATATGCTTATGCAGTTGCAGAAGTAAATGCATCTGGCGGTATAGTCGTTACGGCTCCCACCTGCGGATCATGCGGAGTTCTTCCAGCAATCCTGGCTACTTTTCATAAAAAATATAACACTGAAATTGATGATCTGCTGCATGCTATGGCCACTGCCGCTATCTTCGGCAATATTGCCAAACACAATGGCTCAATATCAGGAGCAGTCGCAGGCTGTCAGGCTGAAATCGGAGTAGCATGCGCCATGGCCGCAGCTGCCACCACACAACTTATGGGAGGAACTTTAGAACAGATTGAATATGCTGCAGAAATGGGACTGGAGCATCATCTAGGATTGACTTGCGACCCTGTTATGGGTCTTGTTCAAATCCCATGTATAGAAAGAAATGCCCATGCAGCATTACGGGCTTATAATTGCGCTAATTTTGCTTTACTTTCAGACGGCAAGCACAGAATCTCTTATGACAACATAGTCAAAGTGCTTATCGAGACAGGTAAGAACCTCTCTTCTCTCTACAGAGAAACTTCCACCGGAGGACTGGCCACAGTTTATAATGATATAACAGAAACAAACAAAGGCTGATAGTCAACAGATACTATAAAACAAGCCAAAGCGATCATTATACCTAATGTAGTACTCAGAGCAGCGAAGCCGCAACCAAATTGCATGGTTTACCGTTGACAGTTCACAGTTGACCGCTGATTGCAATTGAAATAAACCTAATCGATTTGATCAACAGTAACCTGATAACGGTTAGCTGGTAACGGCTACTAGAAGTAAAAAGCTTGTTTTTATTGCATGTTTTTTACGGATAGTATTACAAATTTTCCACTTGGTTGAGTTTTAAGTTATAGCAATAATATCAAAAAAAAATAAAACCTTCACTTCCGTAAAAAATACAGTTGTATTATTTGTATCTCTTCTTATCCTTTTGCATGAAAATCAGGAAAACAAATACTATATGTCTCCTAGAAAACATCGTAATAAAACAAAAAAAGTAATTCTGTCGTTGCTGGCGGTTGCAGCCATTGCCTTATTTATCATTTCACTTCTGATAAATTCAATTATTTCGACAGGAATAAAGTCTTTTGGATCAAAAGCGCTTGGAACAAAAGTAGATGTAGACGGGGTTGCTTTCTCCTTCTTTGGAGGACATCTTGAAATTAACAATCTTACTATTCAGAACCCTGAAGGTTATAAAATCATAAATGCTATGACTGTAGGACAGATAATTGTAAATGCCGACTTATTTTCGCTTTTTAGTGACAGGATAATAATCAACGAGATATCGATTAACAACATTTATCTGGACTTCGAACCCTCTCTTACTTCTGGAAGCAACATCAATGACCTTATTAATAATGTTTCAAATTATGAAAGCGCCCAAAAATCCAAATCCAAAAATCCAACTGAAAATACAAATAATAAACAGACAAAACTTCTCATTAAGAATTTTGTAATAAACAACGGTAATGTAGTAATAACTTCAGCATTTACAAACAGTAGAGCGCAGGTGTCAATACCCATGATTCAAATGAAAGATTTAGGCTCAGGAAGCGATCAAAATGCTGCATATGTCCTTGAGAAAGTGCTGCAGCAGATTTTAATTGTAATAATAAATGTTACATCAAATGTAGGAAACATAGACATAAGGGGAGTTCCAATTGATACAGGAGTCATTGGAAGAACTCTTGGCGCTTCAGTTGACGCAGTGGGAGATGGAGTCAGTTCAATTTTTGGTAATTAATCTAGGAGAAAAACAATGTTTATAAATAAACACTATGTCATTATTGCAATTTCAATATTATTATCTTATTCTCTCATCGCTGCTAATAATTTTGGGCTTACAAGTCAGCAAAGAATACTTATTGAAGCCGAAAGCTACCTAAGGCATTCCGGCTACAGTACCTTTACTACCAGATACGGCAATTATGTAAAAGCAAAGAAAGATCATTCGGAGATTACATTAAAACTTGTATCCCTCAGCAGTGACAGCGACGAAGACCAGGGCGTTGCATGTTACATAACAACTTTTGACGAAAAAGCCTTTGTCGACCTAAGTAAAGATTTAGAATCATTTGCCTCTTTGAACAACATTCAAATAAATATTCTTAGCCCCCAATAGAATAATCTACATCTCTTTTTCATATCCACAGCGTTTCCGAAATAACAATCTTCATTCTACAAAATGAAGATTGAAAATACTTTAAAAAGCCATAGTTTAAACTGTTCAACGTTTTAGACTACCAGTACACGACAAAGGTAAACTTCACCTGAGTTTTGCTCTTTAGTTTAAAAAGCCGCGTAACGATAAAACTCAGGAGACTTCAACATTTTGCCAGGTAAGAAACAAGTATACAAACATGCCCTTGCTCTATATCCAAACAATCATGGGCTAATGGGATTCCCTCCGATTGGACTTGAATACATTGCTGCAAATATTAAGGATCTTGTGGATAAAGTAACTCTCATTGACCTTCGCTATGAGAAAGAATATCGCAGCTTAGAAAAACTCAATGAGTTTATCAAATCTGAAATAGATCTGCTATGCATCAGCATCATATGGGAAAAGGGCTTTGAAGATGTTTGTGACTTTATCTCTCTTCTGCCTCATAATGTAACTACAGTAGTAGGCGGCTATAAAGCCACGCTGGAAGTAGATTATCTTTTTGAGCGCTGCCCAAACATTGATTTGATTGTCAGAGGAGAGGGTGAAGAAATTATAAGACAAATTGTTTCTGGAATTTCTTATGACGAAATCCTCGGCTTGTCGTATCGGAAAAACGGAAAAATAATTCACAATAATATTCATCTTTTACCCGATGTCTCTGCCATCCGATTTCCGAACAGGTCATTACGAAGGAATGAATACTATATCCAGAAAGAAGGAGTCCGTATCAGCAATCGCACTTTTGATTCAATACTTTCATCCAGAGGATGCCCTTACAAGTGTAAGTTCTGCACTTTCAGTCTCAATCCTTTAGGGCAGAAGAGAACCTATTCAGAAAGACCTATCGAATCGATAATAGAAGAACTCAAAACAATTACAGCAGATATTGTTGCTTTCAGTGATGAAAACTTTTTCATGAATCCCGAAAGAAGCGGACTGATTTGCGATCTCATTATTAAAAACAATATAAAGAAAACATTTATAGCCCAAACAAGAATTGATATTTCTAAATACAATTCTATTCTGAAAAAAGCTGAGAAAGCGGGTTTTAAATTTCTCCTTATCGGTATTGAATCCCCTCATGATAGAATTCTTAAGCAACTACAAAAAGGTTTTACAGTACAGGATATTAGGACTTCATTTGCAATTTTAACGCAATTCAAATTCTTTCTGCTTGGATATTTCATTTATGGCAATATTAATGAAACCGCAGAGGAAATGCTCTATGTCCCAAAATTTGCCAAAGAAATTGGCTTGGATTTTATTGTGCTTACAAACCTCCGTATAGAAAAATTCTCACCCCTTAAGAAGATGGTTGAGGAAACGCCAGGTTATTATTATGAATCGGCTAACGGATCTGTTTACTCGAAAGAATTTGGGCCAAAAGAGTTAAAACTTATTTTAAAGAAAAACAGGCAGGCATTCTTCGATTTCCACCAGGTAATGCATATTGTCTTTAAATTGTTAAAGATTAAACTCATCAGATGGAATGATTTGAGGGATATCCCAAAATTAATCCATTTTTGTATCGCCCGCTACAAGAGGAAGTGGGGCATAGCCTCAAAATAATACTTCTCTTTCCTTGTCTTACAGAAAATCTTTCTCCACGAACTGCAATTTTATTATCAAGTTTATCTTGATGTTACTATCTTTTTCCTATTGCATGCATTCACCCCTTGTTCCATTTTTATCCTCAATATATAATTGATAAAAATAACAACCTTGTGCAGCTTTTTTAACTATTTTCATCTTATGGGATGACGGTGAAAGATGTCTCTTGTTAGATATTACAATAATTTATCATTAAGCAAGAAGTTATATTTCGCTACGGCAACCGGACTGCTTTTGGGAATGTTCTTTGGAATTAAATGCTCTTTGTTAGAGCCTGTTAATGAATTATTTATCAGATTATTCCAAGTAACTATTATACCCTTTATGATTTTCAGCATCTTACATTCGATAGGATCTCTTACAAAAGAGAACGCAAAACTTGTAGGTAAAAAAGGGATCACCATACTTATCTTGTTATGGAGCTTAAGTATTTTTTATGCTTTCGGTTTAGCATATTCCTTTCCTGATATAGAAAGAAGCAATTTTTTCAGACCTGAAAATGATCTAGGCAGCACTGGTATAAGTCTCCTCGATCTCTTTATTCCTTCAAACCCATTTAAATCAATAGCAAATGGATATATACCTGCGATTGTTATATTCTGCATACTTGTCGGAATGGCTTTGATAAGAAATAAAAATAAAGCAAAATTAGTTGAAAATTCAGGCATGCTAGCTCTCCTGATGAAGGAAGTCAATGACTATATTACCGTCCTGCTGCCTTTTGGAGTTCTCATAATGTCCACATATACTTTTGGAACACTAAGTTTTATTAAATTCAAAGTGCTGCTTCTCTACATAATTGCTTCGCTTTTCTATTTGTTTTTCATTTCAATGCTCGTCTATCCTGGAATCGTTACAAGTGTGAGCAAACTCAATTATAAAAAATTCCTTCATTATACAATGCCGGCTGCAATCATTGCTTTTACGACAGGAAGTGTATTTCTTGCTCTTCCCGTGATTTATAACATGATGTATGAATTTGATGAAATTGAGGAGGCTTACGCTTCAGATGATAGTTCTGCGAAGGATAAAGGGCGAAACATAATAAGTGTAATTGTCCCTCTGGCATGGGTAGTCCCGGCAAGTTATAAATTCCTGGTCATATTCTTTATAGTCTTTGCACGCTGGTATTATAACAATCCCTTTAATATGGCAGAGCAGATTCTTCATTATATAGCCGGAATTCCCTGTCTTTTTGGAAACAATGCGGCAATTGTTCCGTTCCTGTTAGAAATAAGTGGAATTCCAAACAAAGCATACAGCACCTTTATGCTTGTCTCAAATTTCATGGTCTATTTCAATAATGCCAATGCTGCAATGTTCATTATTGTCTGCACGATTTTATGCTATCTTGCAATAAGCAATAAAATAAAAGTTTGCTGGCTGAAACTAATCTCAATTTTATGCGCTTGTACGGTATTGTTTATAATTGTTTTAATAAGTTTGAGTTACCTGATGGCCGGGTTGCTGCAGGGAGATGAACAGGTTAATGAGGAACTCAAACATATGAATCTGCAGGGACACAATCTGGAGTATTATGGTAATATCGAAGCAAAATACTTTGAGTTGAGCCAGTACCATTCAATAGCTTATTTGAATCCCAATGAAACTCTGTTGGGAAAAATAGTAAGAACTAAAACCTTACAGGTAGGTTATGATCCTGAGGCTATACCTTTTTCATTTTTCAATGCCAGAAAAGAGTTAGTTGGCTACGATATTGACTTTGTTTACGATATAGCAGAAGATCTGGGCTGTACAACTATTGAATTTTACCCAGTATACAGCGTGGTGAATTATAATGAATGCCTGAATAGGGGAATTTTTCTGGATATATGTGTCGGAGGTCTTCAGTATATGAGTGCATTGACGGGAGATGTTATTTGTTCAGATCCATATATGAAATATACTCCGGCTCTTGTCATCCCTATAAAATACAAGAAAGTGTATACAGATTTCAACTCAGTACTTAAGGCTAAAGATTTGACCTTTGGCGCATTTGAGGACTTTGAATATTCAAATAAACATTTTGTTCGTGCATTCCGCTCAGAACACAAAGTTAAAGTCATGAAAAAGTTCAGCGATTATTACAATAAGCATGAATCAGATGTCCTGATAACCAGTGCGGAAATAGCTTCAGCAATTGATATTTTGACACAGGGATATTGGGTTGTATACAGCAAAGAGCAGGATATTAAATTATATTATGCCTATCTGCTGCCCTACACTCAGAAAGCAGAAACTTTCAGAAATGTGGTAAATACCTGGATAAGAATTATTGATAGAGACACTTTACAGGAAAAAAGATTTAAATACTGGGTTATGGGACAAATAGAGATAAAACACTATGTGCCTTGGTCGATTTTATCATGGTTGCAAAAGAAGAATTTTTTTATTAGAAAGGATGCTCCTCCTCTCTCTAAAACAATCAATTTGAATTGAGCCTTAATAATACTTTAGAAATTTCAATTTAAAATTTAACATATTTAAAGATTTTAAATTCATTTTTACTAACTATAGATCATGAAATTAATCTAAAACAGCTTTGATTTGTTTAAAAATAGAAATACCTTAAATAGCTTATAAACTTAGCTTTTGCTAAAAATAATAGGGGGGGGGGGAAGTTTATGAGTGAAATTAGAGTTCGCTTACACTTTACGGGGCTTATTGATATTAATGATCTTACCAGCGGCGATTTTATTAACTTGCCTGAAAGTTCTACTCTGAGCAATTTATTTTCTAAAATCGGGATTCGAGAAGAACATAAAAAGTATATAATTGCGATGATAAATGAAAAGAAAGAGTTTATGCATTATGTGCTTAAAGATAACGACGAGGTAAAACTGTTCCTTCCTGTAGGGGGCGGATGAGGTTATGCTTGAAGCGAAAGACGAATTTTTCAGGGGATTAACTGAGAGAAACAGCCATGATATATCTTTTTCGGAAAAGCTTAAGAAATCCACTGTAGGAATAGCAGGATGCGGAGGATTGGGATCAAATGTCGCTATGTCTCTTACCAGATCCGGTGTAGGAAGGCTAATAATCGCGGATTTTGATAATGTCGTACTATCTAATTTAAACAGGCAATTTTTTTTTACTAACGATATCGGCAAGCCAAAAGCCGAGGCATTGAAGGATAATTTAAAGAAAATAAATCCTTATATAGAAATCATCTCACATACTGAAAAAATTACACCCGAAAACTTGACTGGTTTTTTCAGTTCTGCCGAAGCGATTGTAGAGGCTTTTGATGATGAGAAAGAAAAATCAATGATAATCAATTCTTTCCTCGACGAAAAGACTTTTTCTGAAAAATATCTTCTTTGCGCCTCAGGGTTGGGTGGAATAGCTTCTGCTAATCTGATAAAAACAATTAAATACAGCAAACGAATTTTTGTTTCAGGTGATTTTGTTTCGTCAGTCTGTGGAGGCTACGGAGTTGTTTCTCCAAGAGTTCTCATTGCCGCGGCTCATCAGGCTAATATGGTGATCAGACTTCTAACAGGAGAAGAAGAACCATAAATATCACTGGAATAATAAAGTATAATAATCAAATAATAACTAAACTAAAGTAAAGGAGAGGAAATGAGGGTTAAAGATTTCATTTTTGCTTCCAAAATTTCGGAAGTTGCGTCTCTCATGAGAGAAATTGGAGATTCCGCTTTTTTGATGGCAGGCGGCACTTCAACTTATTTTATTGCTTCTAAGACATCAAAAGTGGCTATAGATATTACGAAGCTGCCGCTTAAGGGAATTAGCAGAGTCAATGACAATTATAAAATCGGAGCTCTTACTACTATTAATGAACTTCAAAAGTTTAAAGATGAAGGATGGGTGCTTGATAGAGTAGCCAGAATTATTGCTAACCAACAGATAAGAAATATTTCTACAATTGGTGGTAATCTCGCAAGAGTTTTCTATTGGTCAGATATGCCTGTGGCTTTGCTTGCTCTTGGAGGTTCTCTGAAGTTTTCTGGAATAGCTTCGAGGCATGTAAAAATAGCTGAAGTTTTTTCTAAACCTCATTCACACAAAGATGTATTTACAGCTTCCATTCTCGATTACATTGAAATTCCAGCTGCCACAAAAGGAATGGGCTTTTCTTATCAGAAAGAAACAAGAACTTACGGAGCATTCAGTTCTGCTACTGCAGCAGCATTTATAAAAATTGAAGAAGGAGTTATTTCCGAAGCAAGAGTTGCTATAGGGTCAGTTCTTCCTTTCCCTGTCAGGTTAACAGATGTAGAAGATTTCCTCGTCGGTAAAAGACCTGAATGCAAACTGCTTGGAGAAATTCATTTTGACAAACTTGCCAAAATGAAACTTATGCCAAGAGAATTTATGACAGATGAATTTTGCATTCACCTAATAAAAATAAAAGCAAAGGATGCTATCTGCGAAGCAATGAAAGAAGCTATGGGAGGATGCAAATAATGACTACTAGAAAAATATCATTTACACTCAATGGCGAACATAAAGAATTTGATGTTCTTCCTAATGAAAGACTACTTTCTCTCTTGAGAAGGAATGGATTTAAAGGAACGAAATACGGTTGCCTGGAAGGCGCATGCGGTACTTGTACTGTAATACTTGACGGCAAAGCAGTTAATTCATGCCTTGTTTTCGCTTTTCAGGTAAACGGCAGAAGTGTCCAAACTGTGGAATCGCTTGGTATCGGAGAAAAATTGCATGAGATACAGGAAGCTCTTGTGAGTGAAGGAGCCGTGCAATGCGGTTACTGTACACCTGGAATAGTGTTGTCTGCAAAAGCTATGTTTGATGAAAACCCCACTCCGACAGTAGATGAGATAAAAGTCCAAATTGATGGTAATCTTTGCAGGTGTACCGGCTATGAAAAAATTTTGGTTGCCATCGACAAAGTTTCAAAAAGCCACAACCAGGGAGGTAAATAATGAAACCTGTAACTAAAATGACGGTTGTCAATAAACCATTAAGAAAAATAGACTCATCAGCTCTCTCTCAAGGTAAAAAACTCTATACAGGCGACCTTGCTCCTGAGCATTCTTTGTATGTAAAAATGCTCTGGAGCCCACACGCTCATGCAAATATTAAGAAAATTGATATAAGCAAAGCTGAAAAAATGCCGGGCGTAAAGTTGGTTCTTTATCATGAAAATGTACCAAGAATTCCTCATTGTACTGCAGGGCAAGGTTATCCTGAGCCATCACCATATGATACATTTATGTTTGATAAAAAGGTTCGTTTCGTGGGAGACAGGGTTGCTGCTGTTGTAGCAGAAACTCCAGATCAGGCAGAAGAAGCTATTAAGGCAATAGAAGTAGAATATGAAATACTAAAACCTGTATTTACATATGACGAAGCACTTGCAGATAACGCTCCGATAATTCATGATGAACCTGAAGCATTTGTTCCGATTCCCATTCCTTACGAGCCTAAGAAAAACATAGTTGCAAAAGTGGGAATGAAGGCAGGCGATTTCGAAAAAGGAATGAAGGAAGCTGATTTCACATTTGACGAATTATATGAAACGCCCTATGCTCAACATTGTCCTATAGAAGGTTATATCTCATGGGCACAGATAGATCCTTATGGAAGAATTTTTATTACTACAAGCACTCAAGTTCCTTTCCATACAAGAAGAATAGTTGCAAGAACTCTTGGTATTCCCGTTCAAAAAATCAGGGTTATTAAGCCAAGAATCGGCGGAGGATTTGGATGCAAACAGGAAATGCTTCTTGAAGACATAGTGGCAATTGCTGCTTACAGACTTAACAAGCCTGTATTATGGGCTTTAACAAGAGATGAAGTTTTTAGGTCAGGCAGAACAAGACATCCAATGCGCCTTAGAATTAGATACGGGCTAAAGAAAGACGGCACTATTACAGCTATTGGATTGGATATTATTAACAATACAGGAGCATACGGCGGACATGGCCTTACTGTTATGAGCTGTGCAGGAAGTAAAGTTCTTCCTCTATATCATGTAAACAATATCCATTTTAATGCAATATCAATATATACAAATCTGCCGGTGGGTGGAGCTTACAGGGGATTCGGTGCCACTCAGGCTTATTTTCCTGTCGAAACAATGATTGATGTAATGGCTGATAAGATTGGTATGGATCCTATGGAGTTCAGAAAGAAAAATCATATCAGATCAGGCGAAGGGCATCCGGCATTTGAAGCTTTGGGCGAAGGGAAGCCAGGAACTCCAATGACAATCGGAAGCTGCGCGCTTGCCGAGTGTATTGACAAAGGTGCTAAAGAAATTGACTGGTCAAAAAGGCTTCCTCATACTGAAAAAACCAGCAGATTCAGACGCGGCATAGGAATGAGCATCCATATGCAGGGATCCAGCGTTCCTGAAATAGATATGGGTTCAGCATCGATTAAAATGAATGATGACGGTTCTTTCAACCTTCTAGTAGGAGCAACTGACCTGGGCACGGGAAGCGATACTGTTCTCGCCCAAATCGCAGCTGAAGAACTTGGCACAACTCTCGACAAGTTCATAGTTTATTCATCTGACACTGACATGACCCCATTCGATGTAGGCGCTTATGCTTCAAGTACCACCTATCTTTCGGGCGAAGCAGTCAGAAAAACTGCCGAAAAAGTAAGACAACAGATTTTAAAAGTAGGTCAAGAAATACTTCAAAAACAGGGTTTTAGTAAGAAAATTGAAGAACTTGATCTGCATGATGCCCATGTTATTTCTCTTGATGGTTCCTGCAAGGTAGCATTCGGAGATATTGCCAACTATTCTCTCTACGAAAATAATCAGTTCCAAATTGGCGCAATTGAATCGCATATTACACATAAATCCCCTCCTCCTTTTACAGCTCATTTTGTTGAACTTGAAGTTGATATAGAAACAGGTCATGTAAAAGTTCTCAAGTATGTAGCTGCTGTTGACTGCGGAACAGCAATTAATCCTCAGCTATGCGAAGGGCAGACAGAAGGTGGATTGTTAAATGGTATAAGCTATGCTCTTACGGAAGAGTACCGTTTTGATGAAGAAGGTAAGATGACTAATGCCAATTTTATGACATACAATATCTTCTCTATGAGAGACAAACCTGAAATTAAAACTATTCTTGTCCCTTCTTACGAGGAAACCGGGCCGTTTGGAGCAAAGAGTGTTTCTGAGGTTTGCATTAATGGCGGTATGCCTGCCATTGCCAATGCTATCTATAATGCAACAGGTGCCAGGCTGAAAAAGGCTCCTTTTACACAGGAAAGAGTTTGGAGAGCAATCCAGGAAGTTAAAAAATAAAAACTATCTGGTATTAATAATTACAGATGAATAGGCCTAGCCTACTCTTAGTTCAAAATCTTTGATTGTTTGATTATGATTTATTGAAAACGAGCAGGAAAACTCCTGCTCGTTGGTTATTGATGCAATCAAGCCCACTTCATGGCATATGTTACAGCATCGAAAAGTCCCTGTTTTTCAGGATGTCTAAGGATGAAAGTATCGTTGCCCATTGCAGCTGCGAAAATTTCAGGCAGCCGTTTATATTCCACTGCTATTGAAGGGCCGAGAGTTTTCATTACTTCATCAATGCTATGAGCATATTTGAAGCGGTCTCTCCTTAATACAGAAGCGACATTATATTTTCTCTCATATGCCAGACTATTTTTGCCCTGAACTACTAACTCAGCATAAATTTTATATATATTCATGTCGCACTGGTAGTTAATCATATCTATAGCATATCCGCCGGGACATCTGACATTTATTTCAATTGCCTTGTATCCTCCCTCAGGTGTCTTGAAAAATTCGCAGTGGAAAAATCTTTCCCTGACTTTGAATCCTTTTACCGTGGCTCTGCCATATCTTTCAAGTTGAGGATCCATATATCTATTGTAGAAATAGAAAGAGTCCTTCTGGTCTTTGAGAGCAGTCAGCACATCCATGCTAAGTTCGAATGATGAACAATACAAAATTTCACCGTTCTTATCTGTCAGTCCGTCAAATGTAACTATCTGACCTACTACAAAAGGTTCAATAACATATCCAGGAGGCAGATCCTTTATTATACTAAAGAGCTGATCCTGGTTTTCCACTTTATAGGTATTGCTTGCTCCCACGCCCTTGTCCGGTTTGATGATAAATGGATAATTATTTCTTCTTATAAAATCTCCCAGAATGTCCGGACTTACTGATAGCGGAATAGCATCCACGCAGGGAACTCCGACTTCATTGTAAACAGTCTTCATTCCGAGTTTGCTTTGATTAATCTTTAAATGTTTAGGCTTCTGTCCGAAAATATTAAAATCTTCTCTGATTCTTGCTTCAAGACCTAACCAATGCTCATTATGTGAATCAATCCTGTCTATTCTGCCATGCCTGCTGGCAAACAGTGCTATGGCTCTATAAACCTTGTCATAGTCAGCCATATCCACTTGAGCATATTCAGTAAGAGAGTCCTTAAGCTCCTGTCTGAATTCGCTCATTGGAGCATCACCTATGGCAAAAACTTTTGCTCCGGCTTTTTTGAGTTCTACGCAGAAATTGTAGAAATTAGGGGGAAAGTGAGGAGAAATGAAACAATAGTTCATATTCTATCCTTTTGTTAAAATTGATATTAGATATCAATGAGATAATTACAATTCTAGCCTAGATTTATGACAGTTTGAGAGGGCTATCCCTGAAAAAAGCTTTAATTTGTTGCAAAGTCAATTCATCAGGCGTTTCTTGATAAGATCCAGTACTCCTTGGAAATTAACCTCCACACAGATATTTGCATGAGTTTGTGTACCCCACTGATTGCAAAAATCAGGCACAGTTTGTCCTGCGCATCGGCCTTCGGTCTCCACGAATACAGGAATAGGTTTAACCGTAAAGAGTTTTGAGTTGAGAAGATAAGCAATTGTTGAAGGATCGTGCGTATGAATATTTTTTGAACCAAATCGCTTGAAATAAAAATTCTGGTAGAATGGCATTACAGCTTTTATCAGATTAGTCGCCGTATTATTTGCTAAGTAAATTTCATTGAGATATTCTTCAGTTTGAATAATTTTAGTTGTTACATCAAGCCCGAGCATTGTTAGCGGCCATCCGGCGGAAAAAACGATTGAAGCTGCATGAGGATCCTGCCAGATATTCGCTTCTGCAACAGGAGTAACATTTCCTCTGACAGTGGCTGCTCCTCCCATAATCACGACTTCTTTAACAAGTTTGATAATACCTGGTTCTATTCTTGCCGCAAGAGCGATATTTGTAAGCGGACCTATTGACACCAGCGTTATCTCTCCGGGATTCTTCAATACCATTTTGACGATAAACTCAGCAGCAGAAATGTCGAGGACTTTACCTTTCGGCACTGGCAGATTAGAGTTTCCTAGACCGTCTTCTCCGTGCACATGAGTAGCATAGCGATGAGGTTCAATAAAGAGTGGAACATTGCTTCCTTTTGCTACAGGAATATCTCTTCTTCCAGCGATTTCCAGTAGTTTTAATGCATTGATTGATGATTGATCGCAGCTTACATTTCCGTAAATTGCCGTTAGCCCCACCAGTTCCAATTCAGGTGATTTTAAGGCTAACATTATTGCCATTGTATCGTCAATTCCGGGGTCAGTATCAATAATTACTTTTTGTCTCATTGCATTTTTATTTAAGGTATTAATAGAATAATATTTTCTTAAATTTTAACATGTTTTTTTATGAAACTCACTATCTTTGAGAATAAAGACCGACCTTTCAGGAGACTTATTGAAAAGGATAAGTTCTTCCTTATACTCACAAAAATGAAAAACGAAAACTTTTTCGCATTTGATCTTCAAGTAACTAAAATGAGGCAGATATGGAATACATCTTACTAGTATTGCTAGGCACAGTCACCGGTCTGATAGCAGGGTTACTTGGAATAGGTGGAGGGTTGGTAATTGTCCCAGGGCTCATTCTGATATTTAAAAATTATTCGATCGCACAAGGAGCTTTAATGCATGTGGTAGCCGGAACTTCCCTTGCTGTAATGATTTTTACATCTATAAGCAATACATATTCATGCAATAAACAGAAAAGGATAAAATGGCATTTATTCTTAAGTATGATGCCGTGGATAGTATTAGCGGACATATGCGGTGCATTAACCGCATCGGCATTACACTCTCATTTACTTGAAGTTATATTTGGAGTTGTAGTTCTTATTATGGCGTTAAAAATGATTTATGACTTTGTGACGCGCAGGAAAAAGCTTGAAAAGTTAAAAAACAAAAAGGAAAAAGGAATACCAAAATACGCCACATCCATCGCAGGAATTACAATAGGATTCAAGTCTGGAATGCTTGGCATTGGCGGCGGAGCAATTGCCACACCGTTTTTTACCAGCTACGGAGTGCCGATTAAAATAGCTACCGGAACTACTTCCTCCTTAACACTTCCTATCAGCATTGTAGGTACTGCTTCTTTTATTATCATTGGAATTCTATCAGGATGCGATATCCGATACACCTTTGGGTTTATCTATTGGCCGGCAGTTTTAATAATAGCCCCTTTTACCATGATATTTACAATGATAGGAACTAAAATTGCCAACAACATGCCGACGCTTTGGCTTAGGTTTCTCTTTATTGCTTTTCTTATTTTTACCGGCCTGAAAGTGCTGATTGACTGAACTTTGACTTAAGACAAAAAAGCTAGATATTAAATAAGAGAGCAAAGAGCGTGAATTAGAAGTTTAGAATTAACTGTCAGGCTATAAGTCTTTCTTAAACAAGCTATACAAAACGGGTAACGACTTTTTAAAGACTTCATCAGTAAAAATACTTTCCAGGATTTTTTCTTTAAGTTCAGGAATAAGATCCGCTTCTGACAGGAAGACATCTCTAAGCAAAGCTCTGGCCTGTTCGAAAGTTCCACACTCCTTTACAATGAGGTTAGCCATTGCAGTTTCCGCTCTGTAGGCAACCATCTTAACTGCATCTGTCAGATTTTTTCTGCTTGACGAAAGAGCCCTGAAGCGTTCTTTTTCCGGCTATAATGCACGCTATGCGGTATTTATCCCACATTTCTTTGAAGAAACCCGGACTGTATCCCTCCCTGTCTAAGACGATAATAAACCTGTGTAATAGTTGATTTTCAGAAAGCATCTCTTCGCTGGGCTGATTGGGAACTTCTTTCA
>MHBE01000024.1 GCA_001803205.1 Lentisphaerae bacterium GWF2_38_69
AAGTTCGCTGCCGGGCTCTATTCGTCTTACGGTTCTTGGTTTTGATTTCTTTGATATACATATGAAGAAAGCATAATTCGGGAAATAAAAATATCAAGCATGTCAAATAATATTAGGTACCTACAAAACGACTTGTCAGCCTCAAAAGATTTTAAGGCTTAGCCTCAAATATATTTTTGAAATATTTTTTCAGAGAGGTCTAAAAAACAAAGTCGGGTTAAGTTTTTCATTACTCCTTTTTTAGCTTCCTTGTTATGCGTTTATTATCCTACGCTTTCAGTCTCGACTTTGCCCTGCAGAAAATAACTCTGATTTAGTAAGAAAAAATAGATTTTTTATTCCTACCTAAAAACAATCAATTCAAACAAAACAAATCAGTTTCAAACGGGGATTCCCAATCTAGAAAAGAGATTAAACCTATTTTTAAATCAAACTCTGACAGAGTTCAGGAAGTCAAAGAGAAACTGAATTCTATAGATGAAAACCTGATTAAATTTTATAAATCATAAATATAAGTATTTCCAACTGCAAAATCTGGGTTTAATAAGGCCTAATAACTTCAGGGAGAGTGTTATTTTTTAGGGTGTAAAAAGTAAAAACTCATTACCCAGTAGGCATATTTTACAAAAAGGATATAAGTCATGCAGCAAAAATGGTAATGATGGTATTTTTATTTCGTCAACTTTTAAATTATTCAATCCTAAAACAGTTTTTAAATACTCTTCTAAACTTACTAATGTTTAGCTATTACTTAATTGTTTTAATATAACAGCGTCTTCTTTTGTGTTGTCTTGCGTTAAACTGGCGAGTCCAAAGATGCTGAACATCTTCATTAGATTCCAGCATATGACTGACTTCCACAGTTTTAACCCCATTTTTAATAAAATTAGAATCAATATTTTCTATGATAACAATTGGTATACCCTTAGACTGTAAATCTGGACGAACGGCTATTAGAAGCAATGTTACATAATCGTTCTTTTTGAACGCTTTTAGAACTTTAATGAATCCAAGAGGAAACAAACGGCCTTTTGTTGATTGCAATGCATATGATAAGAGAGGCATAGCTAAACCAAATCCAACCGTATCTCCAACAGGATCTTTAATTACAGTTATATATTCTAAGTTAGTATGTAATATCATACTCTTGAAATAATGGTCAAAAATTTTCTCGTTGATTGGAACATACCCGAAAATAGATTCGTACGAAGTATTGAGCAGTTTAACTATGTCTGCTCTGTATTTGAAAACATCTTTTGGAGTCTTGAATTTTACGGAAGTATAATTGCTTAATTTTTTTTTGGCTATCGAAATCATACGCTTTAGTCTGTCGGGATAATTTGGATCGCTTATCTTGGACTCGACCCAATCTACTTCTTTTTCGTAGCCAAATTTCTCGAGGTGCTTAGGATAGTATGAATAGTTGTAATAAGAGTGCATCATGGAAATCTCATCAAAACCTTCAACAAGCATTCCTTCCTTGTCAAGATCGCAAAAGCCTAATGGTCCTTGAATGTGAGTTAATCCCTTTTCCTTCCCCCAATTTTCTATTTCATTAAGCAGAGCGCTTGAGACTTCCTGGTCATCAATAAAATCTATCCATCCAAATCGAATGTGGTTTTGTTTCCATATCTCATTGGCTTTATTATTTATAATTCCTGCAATACGGCCAACTATTTTGTTATCTTTGTAAGCCATCCAATATCTGGCTTCACAGAATTCAAAAGAGGGATTTTTATCCTTTCTTAATGTTTTTATTTCGTCGGAGAGTATGGGAGGTACAAAGTATGTATTATTTTTATAGAGCTCAAGAGGGAAGTTAACAAACGCTTTTAGCTCTCTATTGGTTTTGATTTCTCTAATTTCCAGCATAAATCATCCTAAAGATTAAATCTTTTTTTATTATGTCGTGCTTATTATAGATTTAAACTTTATTCTTAAGTCTAAAATTAATATTAAGCTAAATGCCATTTAGTATATAGTCCTTGCTTAGCGGCATTTCAACTTTTCAACGAGCACTACCAAAAAAAAGTGAAAAGTTAAGCTGATAAAGTATTTATTAATTATCAGATTCTTCTTTCTTATAGAGGCGCTTTCTTTCGAGTTCAGTAAGATATCTTTTCCTAAGCCTGACATTTTGAGGAGTAACTTCTACAAGCTCATCGTCAGCAATGTATTCAAGAGCTTCTTCCAGGCTCATTTTTTGAGCAGGGATAATCATCAATGCTCGATCTGAACTAGAAGCTCTTACATTGGTGAGCTTTTTAAGTCTCTGTAGATTGACAACCAGGTCGCCTTCTTTGCAATGTTCGCCGACGATCATCCCTTCGTAGGTCTGTTCGTTAGGCGAGATAAAGAAGGTAGTTCTTAACTGCAAACCATCTATAGCATAAGCTGAAGCCTTGCCCCGATCCATACTGAGGACTACGCCGTTTGTCCTTTGGGGAATTATACCTTTAAAAGGAGCGTAATGGATAAATCTGTGAGCTATGATTCCTTCGCCAGCCGTCGCAGTCATCATTTTGCTTCTGAGCCCTATTAGTCCGCGGGTAGGGGAGTGGAATTCGATAAGCTTTCTCTTGCCTCTCTGTTCCATATTAACCATTTCACCTTTCCTGATGCCGACAAGTTCTATTGCTTTGCCTGCGTATTCATCAGGAACATCAACAGAAAGGATTTCTATAGGTTCGCATTTAGTCCCATCAACGACTTTTAGGATTACCTGAGGTTGGGAAACTGTCATTTCATAACCTTCACGCCTCATATTTTCTATAAGAATAGAGAGATGCAGGACTCCTCTTCCGCTTATTTTGAAGGAATCGCCGTCCATTTCGTTGACTCTTAGGGCTACATCTTTTTCTGCTTCTTTGAGAAGTCGTGCACGAAGATGGCGGCTGGTCACATATTTGCCTTCCTGTCCAAACAATGGTGAATCATTTACTCTGAAAATCATGGAAATTGTAGGTTCATCTATGCTGATTGGCGGAAGTTTTTCCTGAACTTCGGAATCAGTAATAGTATCGCTTATATCAATGTCTTCAATTCCGACAACAGCGCAAAGGTCTCCGCAGCGAACTTCTTCAACATCAGTTCTTGCAAGTCCGTCAAAAGTCATAAGCTGTTTGATGGAAGTGTGTTTGACTGTATCATTTCTTTTAATTACAACGATAGGTTTTTTTGTGCTGAGAGTTCCTCTGTAAACTCGTCCTATTCCTATCCTTCCGACATAGTCCGAATAATCGAGAGTGGCTACCTGCATTTGAACAGGCCCTTCCTTTATTATTGGTGAAGGTATGTGATCAATAATGGCGTCCATTAAAGGGATAATTGATTTCTGTTCAGGATCCCTTTCTGTGCCTACCCATCCGCTTCTTCCGCTTGCGTAGAGAACGGGGAATTCCAGAATATCTTCGTTTTCAGGATCTAATTCCAGAAAAAGTTCATAAATCTTGTTCAATACTTCTTCTTCTCTGGAATCAGGTTTGTCAACTTTATTTATTATTACAATCGGTTTGAGTTTTAGTTTAAGAGCCTTGTCAAGAACGAATCTTGTTTGCGGCATCGGCCCTTCAGCAGCATCAACGAGCAGAAGTACCCCGTCAGCAAGGTTGAGAACTCTTTCTACCTGACCGCCAAAGTCGCTGTGCCCGGGAGTATCGATGATATTTATCTTTGTATCTTTGTAAGTTACACTGATATTTTTAGCAAGGATAGTTATACCCCTTTCTCTTTCAAGGTCATTGCTGTCCAGAAGGCAATCCATCATTGCTTGATTGTCTCTGAAAAGTTTAGCCTGTTTAATAATCTGATCCACGAGTGTGGTTTTGCCGTGGTCAACATGGGCAATTATTGCCACATTCCTGATTCCGCTCATTATATAACCTCAAAGTGTTTTATAAATTTATTAAAGATAAAGCTTTTAAAATAGCATATAGAAGTTAAAAGGTATAGGGATTGAAACAAAATCAAAGCTTTATTAACAGTATTGTAACTTATAGTAAAGCTGAAAGTTTATTTAAAATCAGGAGATTATTATAAAAAAAGGAGACAAAAAAATATGGTTGGAATAATAAAAGGCACCCCAATGTGGGTTTGGGTTGTTTTAGTTCTTGTAATTTATAAAGGCATAAAAATGCTTTCAGACAATACATTAGCTATCAAAAAACTCCTGATAATGCCAGTGCTGTTTCTTATACTGACTGTAAATCATGTTGAAGACCCTTTTATATACGGGGTTTTTCTTATGATAGGAGCTATGGTAGGTGCTGCAATATATTCCAGAAGCAAACTTAGAATTGACAGAGAGAATAAACTAATACGAGTCCCAGGCTCAGCGCTTGCACTTGTATTGATTGTACTTATTTTTGCAAAAGGTTATTTTTTTGGATATGAACATGCTGTGCATCCTGAGTTTTTTAAGAATGCTCTTTTTCTTGCCGTGACATACATAGTTTCGGGATGCTTTACTGGAATAATTATTGGTAAAGCTGCAATTTATTATTATAGATTCCTTAAACTGCCATCAGAAGATTTGTCTTCTACGGTAGAAGTAAAGCGAAGACGATAATAAACAGAAAGGACTTTTATTTATTTATGTCGTTCGTAAAATGAGAACTCTAAGCTATATTCAGAAAATTTTTGTATATATTATGAATTTAAGGAGAGGTTATCAATGAAGAAGAGAATGCTTTTTATTGCTGGCAACTGGAAGATGAATAAAACTTCAAGTGAGGCAGAAAAATTCCTTGTGGATCTTAAATCTAAACTGGCTCCATTTTGCGGTAAGCTCAATTTGGCAGTCTGTCCCGCTTTTACAGCTCTTGAAACATCAACTAGAATCCTTCATGGGTCAAATATCGGAGTAGGTTCTCAGGATATTTCCGCAAAAGACAGCGGAGCCTTTACAGGTGAAGTTTCAGCAAAAATGCTTCTCGATATCGGAGTAAGATATGCTATTGTCGGACATAGCGAAAGAAGACAGTATCACGCTGAATCAGACGCATATGTCAATTCAAAAGCAAAGAAAGCTCTTTCGTCAGGGCTCATCCCAATAGTATGCATCGGCGAAACGCTACAGGAACGCGAAGCAGGTAAAACAAGTAATGTGATAACTACCCAGGTAAAGGGATCACTTGCAGGACTTACTGATGATGAAATGCTAAAGACAGTAATTGCTTATGAGCCGGTATGGGCTATAGGCACAGGAAAGACTGCTACTCCTGCCCAGGCACAGGAAGTTCATGCACTAATCAGAAAGCTTTTGACTGAAGCTTATGGAGAAGCTGTAGCAGAAAAAGTAATTATTCAGTACGGAGGCTCAGTTAAAGCTGACAATAGCCAAGAGCTTATGAGTCAGAAGGATATTGACGGAGCTCTTGTAGGTGGAGCAAGTCTTGAAGTAGAAGGCTTCTATAATCTCGTGGCAAACGCCATTAAGTAATAAAAGGATTTAAATAGTTTTTATCATGGGTATTCTGACAACACTGTTAACAATATTTGATGTTTTAATTGCTATCTTGATTATCGCGCTGGTGCTTGTGCAGCAGTCTAAAAAGGGAGGCGGACTGGGGACGACTTTCGGAGGGGGAGGCTCGGATTCACTTTTCGGAGCTCATGCAAGTTCGCACCTGAGTAAGCTCACAGTTGTTTTTTCAGCTATCTTTCTAGTTGTTACTCTCGCTCTTGCGATAATTTCAGGGAGAGGGTTAAATAGAAATGAATCTTCGCTTGACAACATGCTTGAAAAATCAACAATAAGCGCACCTGCGCAACATGTTCAGGCTCCTGTGACGGCAGCAGTTGCTGCTACAGATACGGCAACTAAAAAATAGTTTAAAGTAAAAAGTTATTTAAATTTGTAAATTTTAACTTTTGTAATATTCTAGGAGTTCTTTAATTCTCTTAGGAAAGTTATGTATTGGAGGTCTTTATGGCACATAAAAAAGGTCAATCCAGCAGTAAGAATGGTCGCGACAGCAAACCCAAGTTTTTGGGTGTCAAATCTTACGGCGGAGAAATGATTCAAGCCGGCAGTATTATAATTCGTCAGCGCGGTACTAAATTCCATGCTGGAAAAAATGTCGGAACAGGTCGTGACTTTACGCTTTTCGCTCTCAAGGACGGGATTGTTGAATTCTGCAAGAGTCAGAGAAAAGTTAGCGTTATTGAACAGGCTTAATAGCTTAATTAATACCGCCTATTAGAAACCCGGCAAGAAGTCGGGTTTTTTTGTTTCGGGAGGAACAATGTTTGTAGATAAAGTAAGAATTACCATAAAAGCTGGTGACGGCGGCAATGGGTGCTCCAGTTTCAGGAGAGAGAAATTTATCCCTTATGGGGGACCCAATGGAGGAGACGGAGGCAATGGCGGAAGTGTAATAGTTATTGCTGAATCCAATGAGCAGACTTTGGTTGATTATGTCTATCAGACTAATTACCAGGCTGAAAAAGGAGAAAACGGACGAGGTAAGGATCAATATGGAAAGTGTGGGAAAAATATAATATTAAAAGTACCTCCAGGCACAGTTGTTAGAGATCTCAATGATGAAGGCAAAGTAATATGCGATCTTGAAGAACTGGGAAAACCCTTTATTCTTGCTCAGGGGGGGATTGGCGGAAGAGGCAATATACATTTTGCTTCTAGTACTAACAGGGCTCCAAGGAGATGCGATCCTGGCACGAAAGGCGAACAGAAAAAATTGGAACTTGAGCTAAAAACCATTGCCGATGTAGGCCTTGTAGGTTTTCCTAATGCGGGAAAATCAACTCTGCTCGGAGCAGTATCAGCTGCTAAACCGAAAGTTGCTCCGTACCCATTTACTACTCTTCATCCTATTGTAGGGACAGTTGATTTTGATGATTTTTTCAGGATTACAGTCGCGGATATTCCGGGTTTGATTGACGGAGCTCATAACAACATTGGATTGGGGCATAGCTTCCTTAAACATATTGAGAGAACCAAAATTCTGCTTTATGTGATAGATATGTCAGGACAGGAAGGAATTGATCCTATTGAGAATTATAAGTCTCTCAAGAATGAATTGGAACTTTATATGAAAGGTCTTTCAATGAGACCTTCTCTGATTGCGGCTAACAAAATGGATCTTCCCGATTCAAAGGAAAACCTGGAGAAATTCAAAGAAGAGGTTTACGAAACGCAGATAGTTCCGATAAGCGCATCATTGAAAGAAAATACTGATGAACTTCTCAAAGTTCTGAAAACTAAAGTAGAGAGAATTAAATCAAAGTAAATTTTGTTTAAATCTAAAACAATAATTGAGTTGAATTCATTGCAGACTGATATTAATTCTATATTTTCTTACTGATATTTATTCAACAGAGGTTTTTTACATGCAGGTTCCTCTTCTTGATTTAAAACTCCAGTTCAAAACATTGAAAGCTGAAGTTATGAAAGCGATTGAAGAGCTGTGTGACACACAGCTCTTTATCCTAGGGAAAAAAGTAGAGGATTTTGAAACAAGTATTGCTCAATATTGTCAATGTAAATATGCAATCGGTGTAACATCAGGCTCTGATGCTCTGCTAGCATCGATGATGACTGAGGGAATCGGAATTGGAGATGAAGTAATAACCACTCCTTTTTCGTTTTTCGCTACTGCAGGAGCGATTGCAAGAATAGGCGCGAAACCTGTTTTTGTTGATATAAATGAGGCTGATTTCAATATAAACGCTGACCTGATAGAATCTAAAATAACAAATAAAACCAGGGCAATAATTCCAGTTCATCTCTTTGGGCAAATGGCAGAAATGGACAAGATTATTGATATATCACGAAAACATAATTTAATTGTTATAGAGGACGGAGCTCAGGCAATAGGTTCTGAATACCTCAAATGCAAGGCAGGTTCTTTTGGCGACTATGGATGTTTTTCTTTTTTCCCAAGCAAAAATCTTGGAGGATTTGGAGACGGAGGAATTATCACTACAAACTGTAAGGATAAATCTGATCTTCTAAAGTCTTTCAGGAATCATGGAGCAGACTCGAATAACAAGTATATTTACAACCATATCGGCGGTAATTTCAGACTAGATGCAATTCAGGCAGCAGTCCTTCAGGTCAAACTCAAATATCTTGATTCATGGCATCTTGCCAGGCAGAAAAATGCCGATGAATACAGAACTCTTTTTGCTCG
This sequence comes from Lentisphaerae bacterium GWF2_38_69, assembly GCA_001803205.1. GTDB lineage: Bacteria > Verrucomicrobiota > Lentisphaeria > Victivallales > GWF2-38-69 > GWF2-38-69. The sequence goes on from MHBE01000024.1 coordinate 8,154, forward strand.
CTCTTCAATATCAGGGAAAATAATTCTTCCTGAAATTGCAGGAAACGCAACAAAGCATATTTACAACCAATTTTGTATAAGGGTCAAAAATGGCAAACGAGATCTTCTTAAAGCCGGACTCAATAAAGTTGGCATTGGCTCAGATATATACTATCCGGTTCCTTTGCATTTGCAGAAGTGCTTTGCATATTTAGGATACAGGAAGAGTGATTTTCCTGTTAGTGAAACGATTGCGGCAGAAATTCTTGCTCTGCCTGTTTATCCTGAAACAACTTTTGAGCAAAGACAATATGTTGTATCAAAAACAGAAGAAATTCTGTCTGAATAAAGAAAAAAGAGATTGAATGAATACAGGCATTGTTAAAACTCAGTCATATATCAGGCTGTTAAGTTATGTAAAGCCTTATTCTTTAATTCTGATTGCCGGAATAACCGCAGGTATTTTTACCGGTGGCTTTTTTGGCGCAAGCTTCTTCTGGATTAAGGGTTTTGTTCAACCTTTTGAAAGGCATCAGGAAACTATGTCATCTACTGCTTTTAAAGCAGAAGATAACTCTAAAACTCCTGTCTTAAAGTATTCAGATAATAATAGCTTTGCAGGTGGAGTTAATAAACAGCTTAAGAGTACAGCTTCGCAGGTGGATTCTGTTTTAACTCTGGCTCAGAGATGCGGGATTAAGATGCAGGACTACGATGGGAAGCTGACGCTTCTTGGTCTATTCCTTTTTGTCGGATCTTTTGTTATTATCTGGTTTCTTAAGGCATTAACTGATTTCATAAATAGTTATTGTATGCAATGGGTTGGGACTAGAGTTGTTATGGATATGAGAAACGATATCTTTAATAAGCTTCTAGACCAGTCACTGACTTTTTACGGTACGGCTGATGTAGGGCAACTAATCAGCCGCTGCATAGAGGATACTGGGCAGATCCAATCGGCTGTTTCTACCAGTGTAGCTGATTTGACAAACTGCCCTTTTCAAATATTGGGCTGTCTTGGGTTTATAATCTTTGTAAGTCTGACAAATAATAATTTTGCCTTGCTGATAATAATAGCTGGCGGCGGAGCTGCTATTATGATTCCTATTGTATTTATAGGTAAGCGGGTAAGAAAAGTTTATTTCAAAGCTTATCAGAAAGTAGCTGAAGTGATGTCAAATATGCATGAAGTTTTCTCAGGAATTCTTCTGGTAAAGGCGTATCATACCGAAAAATACGAACAGAATAAGTTCCACAGGACAAACAGCACTTATTTCAGATCTCTCATCAAGGCAATGAAACCTGAGCTGTTTATGAGCCCTTTTACTGAGTTTTTTGGTGTCGCTGCGATAGGAGTTTTCTTTATATATAGTTTTTTTACTAATCTCCTTTTAAGCGATATTGTCACTCTTATAATTCCGGCGCTTCTTGCATATCAGCCGCTAAAGGCGCTTTCAAGGGTAAATTCCGGAATCCAGAAGGCAATGGCAGCAGCAGACAGGTATTTTGAACTCATCGATATGGATACAAAAATAGAAGAAAGACAAGATCCCGTGAGAATGTCTGACTTTAAGAATGAAATAAAATTTGAAGGTGTATCTTTCGCTTACGGAAAAGAATCAAAAATCATCCTTGAAGATATAAGTTTTTCACTGTGCAAAGGGAAAATGGTTGCGGTAATTGGAGAGACCGGTTCAGGAAAAACTACTATAGCCAATCTGATGGCCAGATTTTATGATGTAAGCTCAGGCAGGATTACTTTAGACGGAATTGATATAAGAGACTATAAAATAAGTGATGTAAGGGATTTGATCGGAATAGTCACTCAGAATACGATTCTTTTCAATGACACTATCGCAAACAATATATCTTACGGAAACCCGAATGCGTCGAAAGAGGAAATTATCGAAGCTGCAAGAAAGGCGAACGCCCATGATTTTATTGTGGGTGGTAATCATGAAAAAGGATATGATACAGTTGTCGGAGAAAAAGGTTTCAAATTAAGCGGAGGGGAAAAACAGCGAATAGCCATTGCCAGAGCAATACTTAAAAATCCGCCTATACTTATTCTTGATGAGGCTACCAGCGCTCTTGACACAGTTACTGAAAGACTTGTACAGGAAGCGCTTATCAAATTAATGATTAATAGGACGGTTTTCGCTATAGCTCACAGATTAAGCACTATAAAAAGCGCTGACACTATTCTTGTGCTTGAGAAGGGGCGCATAGTTGAAGTTGGCACACATGATCAATTGCTTGCGAAACCAGACGGAAGATATAAATATTTTTATGATATGCAATTTTTAAAAAATAACTAAGAGAGGGAGTCGAAATGAAAAACCGGAATTCCAAGCTTTATGTTTTACTGTTAATGACGCTTTTTGCTGGCATGTCTACTGCTTTGTTTGCAGAACAGAGAATTGCTGTCATAGACATGGAAAAGGTTTTTACCGAATATTACAAGACAAAGATAGAAGATGCAAAACTCAAAAAGCAAACAGATGTTTTTAAACAGTATCTTACAACTTTAAATGATGCTAGAGAAAAGATACAAATAGAATATATTGAGCTGCGGGATGCTTCACAGAATATCGCTTTGAGCGATGCTGAAAGAGAGAAAAAGAGAGTAGAATCCCTTGATAAATACCGGGAACTTCAGGCAAAGGATACTGAAATTCAGCAATATAATCAGCAGAAAAGAACCTTTCTTGTGGATGAATATGAAAGAATAAGAAAAGGACTTACTGGAGAAATAACAACTGTAATATTAAGTAAAGCCAAAAGAGAGGACTATAGATTGGTTCTGGATTCATCAGGCAATACTATGAATAATATTCCTGCTATTGTTTATTTTGACCCTAGTATGGATATAACAGATCAGATAATAAAGGAAATAAACCTTGGCAATGAGGCTACTGCTGCTGCAATGGCTGAAGCAAACTCTGATAATTAAGAAACTATTTTTAATACAAGAAACCAGATGAATACTATTACAGTCTCAGATTTATCAAGCTTGCTGGATGCCGAGTATGAAGGCAACGGAAGTTTCATTATTAAAGGCATGAATTCTCTTTCTGAAGCCAATGACAATGAAATAACTTTTATTATTTCCGAAAAATATAAGGATTTGCTGCTAGAATCAAAAGCATCTGTGGTTCTGGCTCCTAAAAAATTTAAAGGCAATCTGCCTGAAGGCAAAATATATATTTACTGCGATAATCCGAATATAACTTTCGGCAGAATAGTCAGCATGTTTGCTTCCCTTCATTCCAGTTATAAGACTGGCATACATCCTACTGCCATTATTGCGTCTGGAGTTAATGTTCCGGCATCCTGTCATATCGGGGCTAATGTAGTAATAGAAAGTGAAGTTGTCCTTGGAGAAAACACTATAATTCTGACAGGTACATTTATTGGAGAAGCAAGTAGAATTGGCAATAACTGCATTATATACCCTCATTGTGTTATCAGGGAAAAAACACAAATAGGCAATGATGTGATAATCCATTCAGGCGTAATAATAGGAAGCGACGGATTTGGATATGAGACTACGCCTTCAGGGATTATAAAGATTCCTCAAGTGGGGACAGTTAGAATTGATGACGATGTAGAAATAGGAGCTAATTCCGCTATTGACAGAGCCAGGTTCGGCATGACCTGGATAAAAAAAGGAGTTAAGATAGACAATCTGGTTCATGTGGCTCATAATGTCGAAGTCGGAGAAGATTCAATGCTTATAGCCCAAAGCGGCATTGCCGGAAGTTCAAAAATAGGCAATAAGGTAATAGTAGCGGGACAGGCTGGTGTAAGCCATGGAGTAAAAGTTGGAGATGGAGCCATGATTTCCGGGCAGGCAGGAGTTACCAGGGATGTTCCTCCGAATGCCAGATGGGCCGGTACCCCTGCAACAAGCTCAAAGGAATATATGAAACTATTACTGAGCCCTGAAGAAGTAAAAAGACAGAAAGAGAGGATCAACGAAATTGAAAAGAATCTTAAACTTCTTGAAGAAGAGCTCTCTAAACTAAAGAATCACATTGGCTAATTCTTACAGAATTCAAATTTAGGTTTAAATCATGGGGTTTATAAGTCTTCTTCCTGAGAGCGTATTTAATAAGATAGCTGCCGGAGAGGTTGTAGAAAGACCTTCTTCCGTCGTCAAGGAGTTAGTTGAAAATTCAGTTGACGCGTGCGCTTCAATAATAAAAATAAGCATTGAAAAATCAGGCCTTAAGTCTATTACTGTTATAGACAACGGATGCGGAATGGATGATGATGATGCTATTTTGTGTTTTGAGCCTCATGCGACCAGCAAAATAAAATCAGAAGAAGAAATATTCAGAATTTCTACGATGGGATTTAGAGGTGAGGCTATGCCGAGTATCGCGTCTGTCTCAAAGGTAAGGCTAAAGACAAAAAGGCATAGCTCTATTGAAGGCGTTGAAGTAATTGTTAATGGCGGAAAATTTTTGTCTCAAAATCCAGTTGGCTGCGCCTGTGGTACAGAACTTACTGTATCAGACCTTTTTTTTAATGTTCCTGCAAGAAAGAAATTCATCAAAGGAGAAATAACCGAAGAGAAACACATCTATGAAACCGTTCTTCTTCTTGCCATGGCTAATACTAAAATTTCATTCGAATTCAAGGTTGACGGTAAAACTGTTTTCAATTCAACCGGTGATACTAATTTATTGCCGCGCCTCTCTCTTTTAAGCGGGCGAGAGATAGCTAATAATTCATTGGAATTAAAAAAAAGCAGAGATAATTATGAAATCCATGGGTATATCTCTAAACCATCGGTAACCAGAAATACGAGGAGAGAGCAGAGATTTTTTGTTAATAAGAGGCCTATCCGCTCTCTTGTATTGAGTTCTGCAGTAAGGGAAGGGTATGGTGCTCATATAATGCATGGATATTATCCAGCGGTAACAGTATTTCTAGAAGTCCCTGTATCTGAAGTTGATGTGAATGTCCATCCTGCCAAACATGAAGTAAGGTTTAGAAATGAAAGTTTAGTATCAAATATCCTTGCTGAAGGGATAAGAGAAATTCTTAATGCTTCTATACAGCCTGCAGCATCTGTTTCAATTTCCAGGTTGCCTATTAGTTCAGTAATAGATTCATCTCAGATCACTTACCTGAAAACTGAAAAACCAGTAGAACCTTCCTTGATTGTTATTCATTCCGAGAAAAGCCTGATGCCTGGAACAAAAACAGAATCGGAGGAGAATATGGCAGCTTTTCCTCAATCAAACAATGAAAAAACAGCGCTTAAACTGCCCGGGTGCGGTTATCTTAAAATCATAGATATTTTAAATAAGACTTACATCCTGGCGCTTTCGGACATAGGGCTTGTAATAATAGATCAGCATGCCGCTCACGAAAGGATTATCTTCGAAAGACTATTAAAGGATTATTCCGTTTCAAAAATGAGACAGGAACTGCTTATTCCTGTTACGATTGAACTTTCCAGACCTGAAATCAATCTTATGAAAAAACTTATAGGTTTGATAAGCGCATTAGGCTTCGGAATAGATTTTTTTGGAGATACTACAGTACTTGTCCATAGTGTACCTGAAGCTATCAGGAAAGACAACATATCAGGACTTATTTCAAATATTCTCAACTCAATTATAGAGAGTAATAAATCCGGAAGCAAAATTGATGAAACAGAAATAGCGCGCATAGCATGTTCTTTGGCAGTGAAGGCCAATGATAATCTTTCCTTTCCGGAAGCTCAAAAACTTGTTTCAGACTTATCTGTATGCGACCTTCCTTTCAATTGTCCCCATGGCCGGCCAACAGTGATAAATATATCTATCAAAGAACTCGAAAAAAGGTTTGGAAGAAGCTTTTGATGTTACTAATCTGAATGAGTGATTTTGGGATTGTATTGAATTATAAATAAAAAGAATCTTAAGTCAAGAAAGATAAAATTTATTATTTAATGCTTTTTTTTGATTTTATTTTAGCTAGAATTCTTCTTGTAAATAAATTATTTTTTAATATTGCCTGAGGTGCATAAATGCCTGAAGATATTTCAAAAAGCGCAAAAATAAAACTTTCTTTAAATGATTTGGCTCCTAAGCTTCCTTCTGCTTCGACAGATTCAGCTTCTAATAATTTCTCACCCGAAAAGACAGCCAATTTAAGTATAAAGCCAATATTGACTAAACCTCCTGTCGTTTTGCCTTCTGAAGCTCCAAAGATCAATGTTGATGCTCCTTCTGCAGGATTGGAAGAAAAGACCAGGATAACTTTGAAAAAACCCCAGCTTCAGGATATTAAACTAAAAGTAAACCAGGAAAAAATTAACGAAGAAGCTCCTCCAGTTGATGGAACTAAGATGCCAGCGCCTGTTCCAGCTTACGCCAGAGGCAATGTCCCAGATCAGGCAGAGTCCGATGCAACTTCACCGTCACTAAAAATAGAAGAAGATTACAAGGGCAAAACTCAAAAGTTTATTGAGCCTGAACCAACTCCCAAAAAACCTGTTATAGATTTGAATGCTTTGAAAATTGACCTTAACAAGGAGACTAAAACTGCAGAACCCGAAGAGAAGGCAGCAGCAGCTCCCCCTCTACCTAATATTGATTATGGCGCGAAAGAACCCAAGATTAATAAAGTCATATCAGATACAATCAAGCTAAAAATAAAGCCTCGGGGGGAAGTCGTATCTGCGCCCATAAGCGATCCTGAAAAAGATGCCAATAAGATAAAAATCCCTTCGCCAATAACCAAAGAAATAGAGACTAAACCGCCTTCATCGCTTGATATGGGCGCTCAGATGCCCAAAGTACAAGATTTCCCTACAGACAAAGGAGCAGCTTTATTTAAAAGTGATGATAATTTCACTATTCCCACTAATGTTGATAGTGCATATGGAAAGCCTAAGACGAAAAAAAAACAGAATATGATTTTTCTTGGGATTCTGACTGTTGTCCTGATAGTGTTAATATATTTTATGATAACATCTATAAAAACACTTGCCTCATAGGTTCTCAATGCCTGAAAACTTGATTTGCGCTTTGGATTTATCCGGATCATTTGCTTCTTTTGCATTAACAAAAGGAAAGGATTTGGTTCTGGCTGAATCGTTTATACTTCAGAATCGAAACAATGCTGTATTTTTCTCTTCTTTTTTTTCTAAGTGCTCTGAATATGAAATTGATATTTCAATGATAGAAAAGTGGATTATTGGAACAGGTCCTGGTAGTTTTACAGGATTAAGAATTGCCTCAGCATATGTCATGGGAATAACATACGGTTCATTCAAGAAGGCTGTAGGAATTTCATCTGCGTTCCCGGTAGCTATTGAATCAGCCATCGAAAAGAGAGAAAAACTGGGTATTATATTCCCTTCCTCTAAAGAAGCTGTTTACTTCTGTACTATCTTTTCAGATGAAAACGGCTCTCTGTCTATGGAAAATACTCCTGTCTGTTTGGCAAAGAGCGAGCTAAAATATGTAGAGAGCTATAAAAGATTTGCGGTGCTGTGTGTAGCTAATGAGAATGAGGCAATACGAGCAAGTCTCCCAAAGAATTCCTCAGTTATTTTTCTAAACAGATTTCCTATTGAAAAAATGTTTTGTGATTTTAAAGGCAACTATACCTGTATTGAGGATCTTATTTATTTAAAGCCTCCGTCAGTGACAATTAAGGTTTAAGTAATGTGAAATTTTTCTCTTTTCTCTTTTTTTTCATAACAATTGTGTTCTCTGCTTTGTCTGAAACAGAAGACATAGGGGTTCTGGCTAGCGTAAATGGCACTCCAATTACGCTTGCTGATGTATTGGAGATTTCATCTCCGCAAGAAGCCCAATTGGCCGTGATGTATAAGGAAGCCGAACTAGATAAACAAATCCTTAAACTCCGTAAAGAGGTCTTGGAATCTGTCATAGCCAGAAAACTAGTATACCAGGATTTCAAAGCTCATGATTTTAAACTTCCAAGAGATTTTGTTGAGAATAATATGGATGTGATGCTTAAATCATTTCATGTTACCTCAAGACATGAGATGGAAAGTATTCTTAGAGAAAACGGCAAAACAATGGATGAATTTAAAGATAGAGTTTATGAGAATATTGCAGTTGATGCCCTTATTTACGGACGCTGTTACAGAGAGGTCTTTGTAACTCCAAAAGATGTTTTTGATTACTATCAGGAGCACAAGAATGATTTTACCTCCAAGTCCTCCATCAAACTTAGAATTCTAACTCTTAAAAAGAAGGGCATACATGAAGAAGACGCATTACCCCTTTCAGCTCATCTTGAAAAAAAAATGAAAGGAAAATCCGAAGAAGAATTTGTAGAAGCAGTCTCCCTTTATTCAGATGGACCCAATCTGGAGGAGGGGGGTGAATTGAATTGGGTAAATGTTGAAGATCTCAGAGAAGAATTTTCTAAGGTTATTACAGAGTATAAAAAGGGACAGGTTTTTGGTCCCGCAACCACAGACGAGGCAATATACTTCTTCTTTATAAAAGAGTATAAAGAATCACATACTGTTTCTTACGAAGAGGCTAAATCTAAAATACGCGAAAGAATGCTTGACGAAGAGAAAGAAAAGGCTTATCACGAGTATATCGGGACTCTGCGCAAAAATGCTTATATTCAATATTTTATTTAAGACAGGCGCATGCTGTCAGACGCCTCGTTCTATATCAGGCCATATGAATTTATGGAGCTGAACCTGTAGGATAGCAGGTGTTTTGTCTTTTATCATCCAGTTCGCAAGGAATCTTGGTGCCAGTTTGGATAAAACCGGGCTGAAGAGAATGTTTTGAGTTTTTGTCTGCAGGTTTAATTCTTCTATTTTATTTAACGCGAACCTGTAATCTTTCTCATTTTCAATTACGAACTTAACTTCATCCATTTTTTTCAGCATCTGATAATTTTCAAGGAACATTTTCTCAGAGTATCCTGATGAGGGGCATTTGAAGTCAAGAATTATTATTACCTTATCCGGGACTTTCTTAATCGGGATTGAACCGTTTGTCTCAAGCAAAACGGTGAAACCTTTTTTAATTAATTTGTTCAACAGCTCAATGGTATTTTCCTGTAGAAGAGGTTCTCCTCCCGTTACATTAACAAGTTTAACACCTGATAGGATTGCCATTTCTATGAGCTCATCGATCTTTATTTCTTTTGAATCCAGGTCTGAAAAGGCGTATTTTGTATCACACCAGCGGCAATTAAGATTGCATTTTGAGAGCCTTATAAAGAAACATGGTTTGCCAATATGGGTTGTTTCACCCTGAATGCTTGTAAAAGTTTCACAAATTTGCAGTGTTTTCATATTTCAATTTTTAAGTTATATTTATTAGAAATGTTTTATTATAGTACGGAATTTGAATATAACCAGTAAAATTATATAACATTAAGAACAGTAGAAAGATATATGCTTAAGATTTTAGTATTGCTAGCAGATGGGTTTGAGGAAGTTGAGGCTATTTTGCCTGTTGATTTCTGGAGAAGGCTTGGTATGGAAGTTCATACTGCCAGCATAGATAATAAGGATGAAGTGAAGGGATCGCATAATATTGTTGTCAAAGCAGACAGAAAGCTAGAAAATACAGATTTAGAGTATGACGCGATATTTCTTCCCGGTGGTATGCCAGGTTCAGCTAAGTTGCGTGATAATAAACTTGTTATTGAGCTTATCATGCGCTGCTACAATACTGGAAAACTTGTTTCGGCGATTTGCGCAGCTCCGATAGCTCTTTACAAGGCCGGAATTCTGAAGGGCAAAAAACATACAGCGCATCCTTCTGTGAAAGAGATATTTATTGATTCAGTTTACACTGGTTCAAGAGTGGAAATAAGTGACAATATCATTACCGCTAAAGGGCCTGGAGCTGCGGCTGAATTTGCGCTTGAAGTTGCCAGATATCTAGGTTTGGAAAAAGAAGCAGAGAAACTTTATAGGGATATGGTTTTTTCTTAGCCTTAAAATTTGTATTAAATTTTATAAATTGTTTTAGATATCTTATTCATATATTGTTCTATCGTAAAAATAGAATAAGGCTGCAATAAACTATATTCCCCAGGCTGTTTTTTGAGATATTTTAGAGTTCATATTGGCAGCTCATTGTTAACTTCTATTCGGGTCTTCATATCTAGGTTCAACTTTTTCCCTGCTTGGCAACAATCCTGTAAAGAGATATGAAAAAACTCTTCTTATATCGTTTACCATAAGAGCATAACATGGGATTGCCACTAAGGTTATTATTGTGCTGAAAAGTACTCCGAACGATATCGATATTGCCATCGGTATTAAAAATTGAGCCTGGACGCTCTTTTCTAGAATAAGCGGGGAAAGGCCGAAGAATGTTGTAAGAGTGGTAAGAATAATAGCTCTGAATCTTCTTTTGCCGGCGAGATTGAGAGCTTCTTTCATAGTAAATCCTTTTTCCAGGTTATTGTTGAAAGCCTCTATTAGGACAATGCTGTCATTAATCACAATTCCAGCAACGGCTACCATCCCGAAGATACTCATGATAGTTATATCTTTTCCGAAAATAACATGACCAAGAACTGAACCAATTATCCCGAAAGGAATAGTAAATAAAATCAGGATCGGCTGCAAATAGGACTTGAAGAGTGAAGCAATAATAAAATATATGGCAAAAAGAGCAAAGGGAATTCCGAAGCGTATAAGAGATTCGAAAGATTGAGAGGACTCTTTTGCCTGGCCTTCGAGGTTATATGAGAGATTGTATTTTTGAGCTAAAACAGGGAGAAATGAAGATGAGAGATTGTCCAGGACTTCCTGAGCGTTGGCTTCGCTCTTATCTATGTCTGCAGTCACATTTACTGTGCGTTTCTGATGCTTTCTCTTAACAACCTTCTGAGTCTCATGGAGCGTAATATTTACAAGGCTCTGTAGAGGAACTAGATCTCCGTATTTTGTCTTTATTTTAAGATTTTTCAGGTAGTCAATAGAGTTCACCTGCCCCTCCGGATACCTGACTCTTACCTTGATCTCATCCCTTCCTCTCTGTATTTTTAGCGCTTCAGCCCCTTCAAGGCCTCCTCTAATGTGCTGGGCTATATCGCTTATGCTTACTCCATAATAGTAAGCTGAATCCTTAATTTTAACGACATATTCCTTCATGCCCGAGCGCATGTCCGATTGAGGATCTATAACACCTTTAATGTCTTGAAGTTTATCTATAAGTTCATTAGAAGCGGCCATCAGATTTACGCTGTCTTTTCCAAGAAGCTGAATATCAATAGGGTTTCCGCCAGGGCCGCGTTTTGCTGAATCATACTTTACAGCGAAGGCTCCTGGAATGGATCCGACTTCATTTTTCCATGCGTTAAGGACATTGGTGTAATACCAGTTTCTTTTTTCAGAAGGAATAAGTTCTACCTCAACATTTAGAATATTGTTTTCTGTGCCTACTCTATATAGTTGTGCTATGGTCAGTTCTTTAGCCGTTCTGAGTGTATATTCATCTTCAACTTTCTTAAGAGCGCCAAGGAGTTTGTTGCTGATTTCAATAGTACTTTGGGACGGCGTGCCCGGAGGGAGTTCTATTTTCGCGTAAATAAAATCGCTGTCAGCTTCAGGCATGAAAAAGTATTTTATAAAACCTCCCTTGAAAAGTCCCGCGAAAATGAGTAAGAGAGCCAAGCTTATAATTATGACTATATAGTAGTTATTTAGCGATAAATTCAGGATTCTGTTATAAGGCCCGTTTATTATAAAGGAGAGAGATTTGTTAACAAATGTTCTCATCTTTAAGGATATATGGGATAGAAAATTATTACCCCCAAAATTCTTTTCGGGAAGGTGTCTGAGATGAACGGGGAGGATAAATAAAGCTTCAATTATTGAGACAGAAAGAGCCGCGACGACCGGAATAGGAATCTGCATTATAAATTTCCCCATTATTCCAGGTATGAAGAAAAGAGGTATAAAAGCTATTACTGTAGTAAGCGCAGCGGCAATTACCGGCATGATTACTTCAGAAGAACCATTTATAGCCGCGTCATATGAAGAGTCTCCGCTCTCCCTTCTTGTATAGATAGATTCTCCGATAACTATTGTATCATCCACTATAAGTCCCAGAACCATAATAAGGCCAAACATGGTCAGCATGTTTATACTTGAACCTGTCATGGACATGATAGCTAAAGCTCCCGCAATGCTTATAGGTATGCCCATGGTAATCCAGAAACTTAATCTGATGTCCAGGAACAGCCACAATATAAAAATAACAATACAAAAACCTATAATCCCGTTATTTATAAGTAGATTTAACCTGCTCTGAATAAAACCGGAATAATCTTTGAATTTAGTAATATGTATTTGCGGAGGGATTTGAGATTTGATATCATCAAGAAGTTTGGAAACTTCGGTTGCGATTTTAATAGCGTCTTCGGATTCTGCCTTATAGACTATTACAAGGACGGCAGGTTTGCCGTTAAACCTGGTAATAGAGTTATTTTCAGGGTCAAATGTGTCTTTGCCCTTACCTATGTCGCCAATGGTTATTACTTCTCCTTCAGGAGTGCATATTACAGGTATTCTTGAGTATTCTTCTGCAGAATACTTACGGCCTTCTATCCTTACATTGGCTTTTTCCAGACCCGTTTTAATTTCGCCGGCCGGCTGGTTTAAGGAATTGTTTCTTACAGCATTTTCTATGTCATTAAAATTGATATTGTATTTAATAAGATTCTCTTCCGGAACCTCAAGTGATATTTCATAGTCTTTTGTTCCGGATACATCAGCATAAGTGACATTATCAAGAAGCAGTATTCTATCCTTAAGCTCCACCGCAAATTCTTTTAGCTGATACTCAGGCAAATCACCCCATATGGCCAGAGTCAGTACATCTGATTTGAATTTGAGTTCCCGTATTATTGGCTTTTCAGACTCAATTGGAAAGTTGTTGATAGCATCTATCCTTGAGGAAACTTCATCTTTAACCTTGAAAACATCCGCACCGTTTTTACACTCGATAAGAGCTTTTCCTATGTTTCTCTTTGCTTCATAGGAAATTTCCTTGATTCCCTCTATGCCCTCAAGCGCGCTTTCAAGTTTCAGGCATATGCCTTCTTCAATTTCATCAGGATCTGCCCCCGGATATGCTACGCTCACCTCAATGAGATTCATGGAGAAATTTGGAAATACCTCCTTGTTCATTGTTTTGGTGCCGATATAGCCGCCAATTATTATGAGAATGACCAGGAGATTCGAGAGGACAGGGTTTTTGACTGCTGCTTTTATTAAGCTTGTGAACACTTTTTAAACCCCTGCGATTTTATTTCCAAGATTTTTCAATTTCTGAAACTTTTACTTCCATTCCGTCGACCAGACCCTGTGGCATCTGCTGTGCTACTATTTTATCCCCATCTTCGAAATTATAAGGAATCAGAAGATCGGAAGATGAAGACGAAATAATATTAGCAGTTTTTTCCCTGAGGATGCCATTCTTGTCTACAACATAGATTTTCCCATATAACTGAAGAGCTGCCCATGGAAGGGAAACAACATTATTTAAAGTTCTTCCAGTGAAAATAACTTTGCAGAACATGCCTTCGAACAGCGGTTTGTTGGTTTTTGAAATCCCAATATAAGTTTCTGGTTTTACTGCTAGGCTAACAGTACTTGTTTTAGCATCAAAATCTTTTACTCTAACAATTTTGCCCTCCCATGCATAGTTATCAGGAAAATCAGTCCAGAAAATTTTACACTCAATATTCTCGGGCATTTTAAGCCAGTTAGTTCCATTGGTTTTTCCCGATTCATAAGTTCCAATCAGATTGAGCATCTGAAAAGCGGTTAATGAGACATAAACCATCATTGTTTCTTCCTGAGCAATAGATAGTAGAGTTTGTCCGATGGAAACATTCTCTTCCTGTTCGGCTGATACGCTTTCGACTCTTCCTGATATCGGACTAAAAATTTCGCATCGCTGTAAGTCAAGTTCTGCATCTTGTTTATCTAATTCAGCCTGGTAAATGGTGTTTTTTACCAAAGTTAGTCTGTATTGTCTTTCTGCAAGTGAAGTCATACCTGTTATATATGCTTTTTGCGTTTGAAAATATGATATGGCCGAAGCTTCAAATTCTTTTTTAGAAAGAGCTGATTTTTCATAGAGGCTTCTTGAGCGCTTATAATCGGATTCTTGAAGTTTAAGCTGTTCAGCCAAAGAGTTAAGGACACTCTTATCATATTCTATTATTTTCTCCAGGGAGGCGTATTCTGCTTTATTAGTCTCAATTTTAATATTTGCTCTTTCAAAATTGAGTTGATAGTCTTTTTTTTCTATTTTTGCCAGCAGATCACCTTTTTGCACAATATCTCCTGTTTCCAGTTCATTCAGGTAAGTAAGGTTTCCTCCGATTTCAGGACTTATTTTTATAATAAATTCACTCTGCATGGTGCCGTAACCTGTTTCAGTGACCTGATAGGAACCAGGAGCTGCAGGTATGGCCATTAGGAGTTTAAGTGGTTGTTGCGAGGCAGATTCCAATGGCGGTTTTCTAGAAGAAAGCAGAAAGAAAACAAGAATAGCAAAGATAATTAATACAAATCCTAAAAGAATTCTTGATAGAATTCTCTTGTTAATTTTATCTTTGATATGCATTTATAGCGTCAATTGTATTTACAAGGTTGAGGGGATTGTCTGTCTATGAACTTTGAAGCCACGATAGCCAGCACCCAGCATAGAATAAATATTCCTACAATATAAAACCCCATATAATCGAAATTGTTATTTATGCTATTGATATAAGCCCAGAAACCATTGTTGAGACCAAGTTTTTCAGAGATAATAGAAAGCGCTTCAAGAGAGCCTATGAAAAGCGCGACACAGAAAGAAAGAAGAGTAATGGCCATATTATAGAATAATTTTCTGGCGGGTTTGACCATTGCCCATCCATAAACATTTATCATAAGTATTCCGTCCAGAGTATCGATAAGTGACATTCCTGACATGAATAGTACAGGGAAAACCATGATTGACCACACAGAAAGGTTAGTTGCGGCTTGCGTGGCGGAAATTCCAAGCAGTGCAACCTCTGTGGAAGTATCGAAGCCAAGCCCAAACAGAAATCCGACGATATACATATGCCAGGACTTGTTGACAAATCTGAAAAGAGGCCTGAACAAGGAAGTCATGACTCCTTTTTGGACAAGAATATTCTGAATGTCATCGCTCTGTCCGCCGCTTCTTCTGTAAGCAAGGAAAGATTTATAAGTATCAATAAATATCATAAAGTTTATAAGTGCGATAACTAATAAGAAAGCTGATGAAACCAGTGTCCCTATCAATCCGCCTATTTCCTGAAAATTGGAAAGGTGTGATTTCATATAAATCGTTCCCAGCGCAACTATCAACGACATCAATACTACAATGGTTGAATGACCGATAGAGAAAAAGAAACCAACCCCAACCGGGTATTTTTTATTGTAGAGGAATTTTCTTGTAACATTGTCGATAGCGGCGATATGGTCAGCGTCAACGGCATGCCTGAGTCCGAAACCATAAGCAATCAGACATAAAATAAGAAGTTTAGGCGAATCATGAAAGGCCGCATACGCAATAATCCATGCGGCAATGTTGAAGACCACAAGCAGACTTATTGCAATAGCAGCCTTTTTTCTGACTGATTTATAATTATCTATTAGATATTCCATTTTTTAGCATATTCCTGAAAAATTCGTAAGTATTCACTAAACACATAATATCACAATATTTTTTAAAAAAAAACTGCAAAACCGGTTGTTGATTTTTTTGTTTCTGATAAACTCTATGGATATCCATAGAGGCTATAAGGAGGCGCAAAAATGGGATATCCGACAAGAATACAGCTTATTTCAAGAAACAAGGGCAATCAGTGGTATGTCAATTTCCCGAACGCATTGGCGGAGGCCATGAATTTTCAGAAGGGAGAAACAGTAGAATGGACTGTAGTCTCAAAAAAATCGCTTCGAATGGTACGGAAAGATATTACGCGAAAAAAAACAGTTGAATAACCTTCCTGGCTAAAGAAGAATCCATTTTAAGAAGGGGGAAAACTTTGGTTGGGATTTTAGAAAACAGAATTGACGATATACAGAAGCTGCGGGAGGAAAACGCGCGGTTAAGAAGCATATTCGATCAAGCTGTTCTGAGTTTTGAGAGTATGAGCGGGGGAAATTCATGTTCTTAAGGAAAGAGTCAAAGAACTGACGCTTGAAAATGACAAGATCAAGACAGAGCTCATAAAGGAAAAAAGTAAGGCTGACAAATTTGCTTCCATGCTTTTCGGTGTAAAAAGCGAGAAGGTCATATTTTCAGGCAAAGAAATCAATAATAATGCAGTTCAGGAAAAAGAAACAGGGAAAAAAACCAGAGGAGCGAAGAAGGGGCATATCGGGAAGGGCAGAAAGATACCGGCGGATCTTCCGATAGTTGAAGAGATATTGCAAGAGAACAAGTGTCCAAAATGCGGCAAAGAAAGAATGCAATTAGATGGCCTCGAGAGCGTGTCATGGCAGGTTTGCATGAAGAAACAATACTATCTTAAGAAGTTTATAAGGATAACATACGGCCCAACTTGCGATTGCGACAGAAGAAAAATCCTCATGGCTCCACCGCCTGTACAACTCATTCCAACAGGCGAATATAAAGATGGCGAACTGTTTTTAAGAATAAACAGAGAAATGCGGCCGTTTATTTTAGGGCTTAAAAAGAACTTCACTCAGTATCATATTGAGAACATCAAACCTTTAAAGTCGGGCTACTCTATTCGTATTTTTGAGATGTTAAAAATGAATGCCTGGAAAAGTGAAACTTATCGCATAAAACTCGATGAATTAAAGAAGATGTTTGGGATAGAGGACAAATATAAACTGTACACCGATTTTAAAAAAGATGTTATTGAAAGAGCCAAAACAGAGCTTAAGGAGCACTGTGAGATTTATTTCGAGTACTTGGAAATAAAACACGGCAACAAGGTAGCCGAGATAGAGTTCACCATATTAAGGCAGAGGAAAGAGTTTTCAACAAAAGAGATTCCTGTCGCTCCAATGGACTTTATAGATGTAGAGCCAATTTCTGCTCCGGATTCGAAAGATGGAGGGTCATACCAGGGTGAGTTATTTGACATGGCTTCACAACCTCAATACAGCGAACTAGGGCAGAAGTTAATAAAAATGGGTTTTATGGGCGACCCTGAGACATTTATACAGGAAGAGGGCAGAGAGCTTGTAGAAATAACTTTAAAGGCCATAGAAGCCACTTCCGGCGTTAATAATCCCATTGGCCTACTGCGGGAGAGAGTCAAAGCGATAAAGCTCCAGACGGTGCTTTTAATGCAGGAACATGAAGCTAAAAGGAAAAGGGAAGAAGCCGATCTGAAATTTGCCAGGGAAAAAGAATTAGTTGCCGAAACCAGAGTGCAGGAAGCCAGGAAAAGGGAAATGGAAGATGATGCTAAATATTCCGGATATCTCGCCGACTTTTACGATTATTGCAAAGAGAGTCCCTCTAATGACTTTATAAAGGCTGATTTTATTAATGATTTTAAACAGAAATATGAACTCAGAGAGATAACCAGATTTTCAGAAATAGGCGGAATAGTACAAGGGTGTTTTTATAAATGGTTCGAAAGACAAAATAATCTAACGGTCTTCCCATAAGTGGATGCAATGAATATGGAAGACAAGATTAATTATATGTATAAATAGCCATATAAATATATAAATAAGAATTTTTATTATTGCAATCGATAGCCAGATAGAATACAATGGCAAACCATGTTTACTATAATAGACGCAAGTATTAATAAATTAAATCATAGGGGTTATTATGAAGATTACGGTGAAGACAAGTAAGGGCATTTTAATAGCTTTAATCACGATGGCCACAATGGCGATGACCTTACAGGCTCAGGCATACGAGGATATTTCACAAACGCTACGAGTTTTTAATACATTAAGTTACGGGTTAACCTTTACCTACCAAGGCGCTACTAACGCCAAGTTCAAACCTCAACTGGGACAGAAGAACACATTTACTATTACTCCAGGCTCATACGCCGACATCAATTATATTTTGCAATGGACGGGTAATCTCTCGTCGGATGATGGGGCCACTGTAACCTTCAATATAACAGACTGCGAAAATGGAACCGAGTTGGCGACTTGTGTGATAGGAAGTTTGTACACCAGTTCCACTTCGTACCCTAATTCTAAATTAGCCTTGCAGAATAGTCCTGATAATCAAGCAGCTCCGTTGGCCTTTTACAGTTATTCCACAAATGTTCCACCACAGACTCCAGTCGCACCACAAAACATAACGACCAGCTGGACAAACACTCCGACAGTAATGGCGCTTAATCCTCTCAAGATATTACAGGGGACTAGCACCCACGTGTGGAACAAAGGGGGCGAAATCATAACGTGCGATTATATGAGTTGGACGGAGAGTTCGAGCGAGAACCTGATATATGAATGTGCGATAACCTCCTGTGACACCGAAGGGCTAGAATCGTCTAGCCCCTGTGACAACGGAACGAATATCCTCACCGCGAAGGGCCCAACGAATAAGAATAGGCCGCGTTAAAAAGGTAGGATGGGTGTTAGGACGGGGGGCCGAGTATGAATGACAGGTTAGTTACCTTAACGTAGAATGATTAACATAGACCCTTCGAGATTGGCAGGAGAGACTAACCCGGACAAGAATTGATAAACCTCGATCTCAACGTAAGCGTCAAATATAACCCATCACAAAACTTCGGGCAAGTCTAGTCAGCAAAGAGTAATCTTGGCAGACAGACTTGATCCAATTGAAAATTGAAAATTGAAAATGGAAAATTGATAATTGATAATTGATAATTGATAATTGATAATTGATAATTGATAATTGATAATTGATAATTGAAAATGGATGGGTGATGGGTTTTTTAGAGAACTTTCAACTGCAATTAAAAGAAGCCGATGTAAAAGATCGACACTCCTGATCTTAAATTCATCACAAATAGTTAG
>MHBE01000025.1 GCA_001803205.1 Lentisphaerae bacterium GWF2_38_69
GTGCCAAGTTCGCTGCCGGGCTCTATTCGTCTTACGGTTCTTGGTTTTGATTTCTTTGATATACATATGAAGAAAGCATAATCCGGGAAATAAAAATATCAAGCAGGTCAAATAATATTAGGTACCTACAAAACAACTTGTCAGCCTCAAAAGATTTTAAGGCTTAGCCTCAAATATATTTTTGAATTTTTTCAGAGAGGTCTAAAAAACAAAGTCGGGTTAGGAATAATTATCTGTTCCGAGCATCATCTTCATCCAAATAGGCTTCATAATAAATAAGCTTTACGGGAAGTCTCTGGGAAGTAAACTTAACATTTCCCGAATTGTGTTCAGCAAGCCTTCGCTTTAGATCGGATGTATATCCTGTATAAAGCTGAGCGTTGTTAAGCTCAAGTATATAGACATAAAACATAATTAAAATAAAAATGGCTCCGACAGCTGGATTCGAACCAGCGACCAAGTGGTTAACAGCCACCTACTCTACCGCTGAGCTATGTCGGAGCGTGTACGCTTTTAAAGCGCTTGAGAAATTAGTTCTTTTAAGGGATTATTCAAACCTCAGAAAGTAAAAAATTTTAAAATTCTTAATCAGCCTTAAGGATACCGCCGGTATCGGCGCTTGTTGCCAGTTTAGCGTATCTTGCAAGCCAACCTTTTGTAAATCTAGGAGCAGGAGCCTTCCAGTTAGTTCTTCTGCTATTCAATTCTTCATCTGGAACATGAAGGGCAATGCTTCTAGAAGGAATATCTATTGAGATAATATCTCCATCTTTCACAAGGCCGATTATTCCTCCCACAGCAGCTTCAGGGCTGATATGTCCGACGCATGCTCCTCTTGTCCCTCCTGAGAATCTTCCATCAGTTATGAGAGCTACGCTTTCGCCCAAACCTCTTCCCATTATGTAACTTGTCGGAGCAAGCATCTCCTGCATTCCAGGACCTCCTTTCGGTCCTTCATAGCGGATAACTACAACATCGCCAGCTTTGACTTTGCCGTTGAGGATTCCTTCGCATGCTTCTTCCTGACTTTCAAAAACAACAGCAGGTCCTTTGTGCTTAAGCATTGAGGGAGCAACACCTGCCGTTTTGACTACACAGCCCTTTTCAGCTATATTGCCAAATAGTATGGCCAGTCCCCCGTCTTTGCTGTAGGGATTATCAAGGTGTCTGATAACCGTTCCGTCAGGGTTTGAGGCTTTTTCCGCCATATCTTTTATCGTGCCGCCAGAAACAGTAACAGCGTCAAAGTTTATCAAATTTGGAATTTTGCTTATTTCTTTGACAATAGAGGATATTCCACCTGCAGAATGGACATCTTCCATATGGTACGAACTTGAAGGCGAAACCTTGCAGATATTGGGTGTTTTTCTGCTTATTGCGTCTATCATTCTGAGATCAAGTTGGATTCCGCGCTCATTTGCTATGGCTAAAGTATGAAGAATAGTGTTTGTGCTTCCACCCATAGCTACATCTACTACAAGAGCATTCTTGAATGATTTCTCTGTGGCTATTTCGTGAGGCAGAGGTCCGCCAGATATGGCCATTTCCACTATCCTTCGTGAAGCTTTCTTCCAAAATTCTATCCGCTCGGGAGTATCTGCAAGAATCGTACCGTTGCCTTCCAGTGCAAAACCGAGAATCTCAGTAAGGCAGTTCATGCTGTTAGCAGTGAACATGCCAGAGCACGCCCCTTCTCCTGGACATGAGCAGCTTTCGAGTTTTGAAAGTTCTTCATCAGGCATCTGCCCGATTTTATGTTTCGCTACACCTTCAAAAACAGAAATAAGGTCGCATGCTTTGCCGTTTTCAAGTTTTCCGGCTCTCATTGGCCCTCCTGAGGCAAAAATAGTAGGAATATTGAGCCTCATTGCAGCCATAAGCATTCCAGGAACTACTTTGTCGCAATTTGGTATGCATATCATAGCATCAAACATATGAGCATTGACCATACTTTCTACTGTGTCGGCAATCAATTCACGGCTGGGCAGTGAATATTTCATTCCCTGATGTCCCATTGCAATCCCATCGCAAATAGCCATTGTGTTGAATTCAAATGGCACGCCTCCAGCTTTTTTTATTTCTTCAGAGATTATCTGCCCAACTTTATTAAGTTTGCAGTGCCCCGGAACAATATTTGTGTAAGAGTTGCAAACAGCTATGAAAGGTTTTTTGATGTCTTCTTTCTTGATGCCTGTAGCGTAAAGCAAAGAGCGGTGAGGCGCTCTCTCGTTTCCTGTTTTGACCGTATCGCTTCTCATATTAATTCCTTAAGTTAGAGTTAGACAAGTTGAAATTGACTATGGTAATGTCATAGAATCCGTGTAAGTTTTCAACCTAGAATATGGTCAAAACCAGAGATTTAGAGCTAATTTTAGTTTCTTTATCAGTAGTTCTGAATGGGTTTGGCAGGATTAAAGATCCCTTCTTTTACAAGAAATCTTCCTTTGGCAATGACAGACTCAACATTGAAATCACTGTCAATAATTATCATATCAGCATCACTTTGCTCCATTATCGTCCCTTTTTTAGGATAGAGCCCAATCACTCTTGCCGGATTTGATGTAACGGCTTTAAGCGCTGTTTCGATGCTGATGACTTTATTAATTACTAAATGTCTGAGTTCAGCAAAAAGATCCTGAGGATTTGAAGAGCCTATTTTCTTGAGTTTTCCTGCTTCGTCATAAGTTGACCAGCTTCCGTTACCATCAGAGCTCATAGTAATTAAATCTTCAGAAACTTTGTTTTCTAAAGCATATTTTACGGCTGTCCCTGCTGTTATGTCTTTAACTTCTTCTTTTAACGGGACGGCTGAGTAATCTAAATAACCGCCCATTTTGCCGTATTTAACAGATTCAGCCATTAGTTCACTGTTTCTATTAAGATGAGTAGGTACGAAATGTTTTATTGGAATGGATGTCTTTTTCAGCACCTCATAAATCATATTAAGCTTATCATCGCCATCGCCCATGTGAATAGTTACAATTCCAGCCTTCCCCGATATCATTCCGGCAGTTCTGGATATTGAGGCAAGGTTAGCCAGTTCAGCATATGTCATAAAGGAAGCTCTATGATCGCTGATTGCAGTTTTTACGCCTATGATTCTATCAATGAAAATTATATCCTGTTTGACTGATCCGGTAAGAGTTACTGTCGGATATTCATAAGAGCCCGTTAGCATAAAAGCAGTAAGACCGCTCTCACAAAGCCTATTAGTATGGCCAAAAAGGTCAGCAACATTTCTTGTGGTTCCGTCTGTTCCAAGAAGCCCCAAAACAGTTGTTACTCCTCCTAATGCAAGTTTATTTGCTCCAATCGGGGCTATTCTGGAAGAAAATCCACCTTCTCCTCCGCCTCCTGTTACATGTACATGCTGGTCTATCAATCCTGGAATCAGAGTCCTGCCGTCAATATCTATTACTTCATGTTCGACAGTTGTACTATTTAATGATATTAAGTCAGCTATCTGTGAAATAGTGTTTCCTGTGATAAGTATGTCTTTTTTTCCAATATACTCAGGTGAGTAAACTTTGGCATTTTTAATAATCTTTATCAATTTTTCTGTCATGTTTTCTGATAGTTAAAACATTTCTATTTTTTAAGTTATGGGGGTGATTATAGAGCAAAATTCTTCGCT
Organism: Lentisphaerae bacterium GWF2_38_69; assembly: GCA_001803205.1. Classification (GTDB taxonomy): domain Bacteria; phylum Verrucomicrobiota; class Lentisphaeria; order Victivallales; family GWF2-38-69; genus GWF2-38-69. The sequence goes on from MHBE01000025.1 coordinate 3,635, forward strand.
GTTGGATAGCCAAAATTGTAATTTTTGTAAAAAACCTGGAAAAAAAAACTACCGAGTCTCAACAATCTCTATATCCGCGTATAATTAACCATAATTCTTTTCGTAAAGCAAATACTAAATAAAAAGAGGTAATTATGGAGCACATTAAAATTCTAGAACTAAGAGCCTTAAGAGGTCCTAACCGCTATAGCTCCCACAAAACTATTTTTATGCTTTTAGATATAGGCGAATTCGAAACAAAACCTTCAAACATGGTTCCTGGTTTTGTCGAAAGGCTAGTCAAACTTATTCCAAGCCTCGAAGAACACAGATGCTCAATTGGCGTAAAAGGCGGATTTATACAAAGGCTCAAGGAAGGCACTTACATGGCTCATATTACAGAACATGTTACTTTGGAACTTCAGAATCTTGTAGGGCTTGATGTCAGATATGGGAAAGCATGGAACACTGATATTCTAGGTCAGTATATTGTGACATTCCATTATTTTGTTGAGGCAGTCGCACTTGAGGCGGCTAAAAGCGCTGTTAAAATACTTGAAGCGTGTATTGATGGCAGAGATATAGACATTTCCGCGATAATACAGAAGCTAAAAGAGCTCCGTGAAGAAGGCAAGCTGGGTCCGACGACGCAGACACTTGTAGACGAAGCTGCGGCAAGAGGGATTCCATATGTCAGACTCAATGACCAGAGTTTTGTACAGCTTGGATACGGCAAGTACCAGAAGAAGATACAGGCTAGCATGACATCTGAAACATCGGCTCTTGCCACAGAAATAGCTGACGAAAAAGGAAGAACCAAGGAGCTGCTTAAAAATGCCTGTATCCCTGTTCCAGATGGGGAAAAGGTTTACACTCTTGATGAAGCTTTTGATACTGCCTCTGAACTGGGTTATCCGGTTGTTATTAAGCCTGAAGTGGGTAATCACGGCAGGGGAATAACAGTTAATATAAAAAACGAAGAAGAACTGGAAGCAGCATATTATTCCGCAAAGAAGATCTGCCCCAACATAGTTGTAGAACAGTATGTCGAGGGGAATGATTACAGAATGCTGGTAATCAACGGAGAATTTACAGCGGTAGCTCACAGGCAGCCTCCTTTTGTGACAGGAGACGGCAAATCCACAATCCAGGAACTTATAGATATAATAAATGCAGATTCCCGCAGGGGATTCGGGCATGAGAATATACTTACCAGAATTACTGTTGATGAAATGACAGAGCGCATTCTTGAAGCTCTTGATTTAGGCCTTTCGAGCGTTCTGGAAGAAGGAAGGAAAGTCTATCTCAAAACGACAGCGAACTTGAGCCAGGGAGGAACAGCTACGGATGTTACTGATGATGTGCATCCTGAAATTCGTTTTATGGCGGAAAGAACCTCAAGGATAATAGGAATGGATGTAATCGGAATAGACTTTCTCTGTCCCGATATTACAAAGCCTATAGCTTCACAGAGATGCGGCATAGTAGAAGTGAATGCTGCTCCCGGCTTAAGGATGCACCTGAAGCCCAGCTTCGGCAAACCGCGCAATGTGGCAAAACCTATTATAGACATGCTGTTTCCTGAAGGTAAGAAAACCGAGATGCCGATAATAGCAGTGACGGGGACAAACGGAAAGACTACAACCTGCAAACTTATAACGCACACTTTGAAGTATGCTGGCAATAAAGTGGGTTTAGCTACAACTACCGGAGTGGAAATAGACGGAATTCCAATAGCCATGGGAGATTATTCTGGACCTTCAGGTCATGAGATGGTGCTTCGTGAGCCAACAATTGATCACGCTGTACTGGAGACAGCCCGAGGCGCGATAGTAAGAAGAGGTCTTGCTTATGAGAAATGCGATGTCGGAATATTCCTCAATGTAGCCGATGACCATATCGGCAATGACTTTGTTGATACTGTAGAAGACCTGGCTTTTG
>MHBE01000026.1 GCA_001803205.1 Lentisphaerae bacterium GWF2_38_69
TGAGGCATTATTGTAGATAACATCCAGGATGCCATACTTTTGTTCAATTATACCAATCGTATTTCTTACATCTTGAGATTTTGAAACATCACATTTTACAAAAATAGCATGTTGATTAAGATTCGTAATTCGCGAAACGAGAGTTTTGCCATTATCTTCATCTATGTCTGCGATGATAACGCTCGCCCCTTCATTCGCAAATTTTAATGAGGCTGCCTTGCCTATTCCATTTGCTCCTCCTGTTATTAATGCTATTTTATTCGCAAGTAATCTCATTTTAAAATCTCCAATTAAATTTTACTTATAGGGTATTTCCCTACGCTCTTAACGGTATTAATCATTGCTTTTAGATTTTCTTCAGGTGTTTCCATTACTATTCCCTCGGCGCTATTAAAAATGAATCCCCCATTTCTACCGGCAGCCTCAATTATTCTTTTTGTTTCTTTTTCGACTTCTTTCGGCGATCCTTGCCATAATATTTCAATCGGGTTAATATTGCCCATAACGCAAACTTTATCGCCTATTTGCTTTTTTACCTCCGCCATATCAGCACCTTCACCAATATTAATTGCACTAAATCCCATCTCGGCAGCTAATTTGAGATGTTTTATCGAATTTTCACTCGAATGGTAAAATACAAAGCCGCCTTTATCTTTAATTGATTCACAGACTTTTTTTGCCGGTTCTGCAGCAAATTCTGCGAATTGTCCTGGAGAAATAAAAGACGAGCTTGCTACACAATCCCCCAGCCAAATCGCATCCGCGCCCGCATCTAATTGTGCTTGAGCCCATCGTATTTCAAGTTCTGTACAAAAATCAATCACCTCGTTTAGTAACTGCCTGTCATTGTGAATCAACATAAGTGTTTCAGCCGTTCCGAATAGAAGTGAAACTGCTGTAAAAGGCGCGGCTACATGACCGGTTAAACAGATTGTATTTTTTAAAATATTTTTTATTTTTCTTTGAACTTCCAGTAATGAAGGCATCCTGCCTGTTTTAGTACAATCCGATAACTTAAGATTTTTTACTGTTTTATGGGAAACGTCTAAATATTTTACGGCGGCAATGGGTATATTTTCCTGTTGCTTGGTTACAACGCCTAAAGGTTCTATTTCAAGAAAATCATCCGAAAAAGGAATTGCCCAGTCGTAGTCATATTTTAATACTGAATCTACTTCTGTCTTTGTCATCAAATCAATATCATTTGTATATTGACTATGTGTAATACCAGCCATTTTTATATTAAAAGGCATTCCAATTCCAAACATAGGAATTCTTTCGGGAATACCGAGGTCAACACATATTCTTATATCTTTTAATATGCCTTCATAAGCCATATAATTATGCTTTCGAATTATTGTACAAGGTTACTTATATCTTCTCCATTTTCACCAACTATTGCCAAAGATTCGCCTACTTTCAAAGTCTGCCCCGCTTTCGCAAAGACTTTTAATATTTTGCCGGCCCAAGGTGATTCAAAGTCAAAATTAGCTTTATCTGTTTCAAACTCAGCAACTATTTGCCCCTGTGAAACAGAATCATCTTGTTTTACAAGCAAAGAAGTAATAGTAACTTCACTTATGGTCTCGCTTATTTTTGGTACCTTTAAAATTTCAGCCATTTTTTTATTCTTTCATCATATTATTTATTGTTTCAATTATATCTCGCTTTTGTGGTACCGCATTTTCTTCGAGAACTTTTGCAAAAGGCATAGGAACATAAGCTCCACCTAAAACTTTTGGAGCTGTCTTAAACGCTTTGAAATATTGTTCAGTAATCAAACGAATTATTTCAGCACCTACTCCACATTGAGCTATCGATTCGTGAACAACAAGTAAGCGTCCTGTTTTTACAACTGATTCTGCGATAGTATCGATATCTAATGGTACTAATGTTCTTGGATCTATCACTTCGATGTCAAAGTGATTATCTTTGGCAACTTCAAGAGCTTTATGGACACAAAGTGAGGTTGCGACTACCGTAATATCTTTTCCACTTTTTTTAATTTCTGCCCGACCAAATGGTATTGTCCATGTATCATCTGGGACCTGTTGCCTTGCAGAATATAGCATGCGATGTTCAAGAAATATTACAGGGTTATCGTCTCTAATAGCAGTTTTGAGAAGGCCTTTTGCGTCATAAGGGTTTGAGGGAATAACAACCTTTAAGCCTGGCGTATGCATAAACCAAGCTTCCAGTTGCTGAGAATGCTGCGCAGCTTCACATGTTCCGCAACCTTGTTGTGCACGTATAACGACAGGAACTTTTACTGTTCCGCCGGACATATATCGCAGTTTTGCTGCCTGATTAACGGTTTGGTCCATTGCGAACAGGATAAAATCCACGTACATAAGTTCTGCTACAGGTCTTAAACCAGTCATCGCGGCCCCAACTGCTGCGCCAATTATAGCACCTTCGGATATAGGAGTCTGACAAACTCTTTTTCTGCCAAATTTTTGTAAAAGGTTTTTCGTTACGCCAAATACGCCTCCAAAATCGGCAATGTCTTCACCTATAAGAAATACAGATTCATCTATTTCCATTTCCTCAAATAGTGCCTCTCTTAAAGCTGCTGTATATGTTATGTCACGCATCTATTTTAACTCCTTTTATGCCCAGATATAATCGTATAAAGTATCAACTGTTGGCAGGGGACTGTCTTCGGCAAACTTAATTGCCTCTGCAATTATTTTCTTTATCTCGTTTCTTATTTTTTCCTGCTGATGATTAGAAAGAATATTTTCATTTTGCAATACTTTTTCAAATTTTGGAATGGGATCTCGTTGAAGCCACATTTGTTTCTCGTCTTTAGGCCGATGTTCCGGAATTACCATACAATGGGGATGATGGCGATAAGTCTTACATTCAATCAAACTTGGACCATTACCATTTCTCCCTCGGTCTACTGCGCTCAAAAAAGTTTCATAAACTGTATAAACATCATTGCCGTCTATGCTTTTACCCACACAGTTATATCCCTTAGCTCTTTCAGAAATGTTTTCAATAGGGCAACCGAATTTTATCGGTGTTGTGGCAGCCCAAAGATTGTTTTCACACAAGAAAATAACAGGTAATTTCCAAAGACTTGCAAGATTAATAGCTTCATGAAAAGCTCCTATTGCTGCGGCACCATCTCCGAAAAAACACACGCTTACTTGATCTGAACATCTGTATTGAGCAGACAAGGCAGCTCCGACAGCGAGTGTTAATCCTCCTCCAACTACACCATTTCCGCCCATCAGGCCGATGGAAGGATCGAACATATGCATTGAGCCGCCCCTTCCTTTGGAATAGCCTGTTTTCTTACCGAGAAGCTCTGCCATCATTTTTTTAGGTTCAGCACCTTTTGCGATTGAATGGCCATGGCCTCTGAATGTCGTGAAGACATAATCATCTTTTCGCAGAATTGCTCCTATAGAAGCTGCTACCGCTTCCTGCCCATCGCAGTTATGCAAAGCGCCAAGGAATTCACCTTTAGCTAAATGAGCTTTAAATATATTACGGGAAGCAATTTCAAATTCGCGTATCAAATACATAATCCGCAGGATATCAATTTTTTTTTCTATAGGAATCATTTTGAAGTAGTCTCCAAACTTAATAATTGACTGAGATGTTTTTCGAATGGGTAATAAGTCCAGTGCATAAAATCATCAACACAGTTTAGTTTCAGCTTATCAGCATAAACATCACGAGTTAGCTGCTTCAATATTTTCAATTCTTTATCAAAAGAACAAAGCTGCAAATTGCCGCTAAGAAAACTTATAGAAAATTGAGCCCTAAGAATGAGATTTTCAGATGCCAAAATCCAATATTTAATTTCTTTTGAACCCTTACAGATTGTTTTATCCAATTGTTTAAATATTTCCAGTGCTTCTTCGTATTCACGGATTCGTGCAGCACAGTTTTCAAGCTCAGACTGAATTTGTCCGTTCTTTTTAAGATTATTGCGAATATTTTCAATATGATTATCCGAAATACGAAAACCTTTCTTGTCAAAACCCAAATTAGGATGATGAGTAAACAGGCATCCATTGGAAAGAAGTTCACAGGCACGAAAGAAACTATTATCAGTTATACCAAAATGATTTTCAGAGTAAAAAATCGAATAATCCTGGAAAGACGAATAAGGATTGGTTGCCAAAAAATCAGGTATTTCTATCGATGCACTCTGCATTTCCCATGGTAAAAGATGCATTGTCCAACTTGTTAATACCGAACCATATAAGTTTTCAGTTTGTCCTTTGTAAAAAGAATCAAAGGTGTTTTTCATGTGAAGCATAGTTCTTGGTGCAAAGATGTTATCGGGGTAACTGCAAGAACTCGGACAGGTTACAACTTCAAAACCTTTATCCGAAAGATAGGCAGTAGTGTAAAACGTTTCCAGTTCACTTGAGCCATTTGGCAATAAATATTTACCAAATTGTTTTATTGCCCAATCATCCAACTGGTCTTTCGTTTTCAGACCACTGCTTCCAAAATCACATTTTCTATCCCATACCCATATTTGCCCGGAGCCACGGAAAGTATCGTACATAAAATCAAAAAGCATGATATCCTTATTTAAGGTATCCAACGCTTCGGGATGATGTAAAACCATATCAGCCCAGATTACAGGCTGTATATCTTTTTTAAGTAAAAAAGTGCTGACTGAATTAATATGATTTATGTACAACTCTGATAATGAATTTTTCTCGACATACTTTTTACACTTGGGACATTTGCCAAGCGACCACGCCTCATCGGCGCCTATGTGGAATCTTTTCGAATAAGTAAAAACCGTTAAATATTCATCAATCCATTTGTTAAGGAAATCTGACAAATGAGGATGCAGAGGACAGTATTGGTCTAATCTTCCCGGAATTTCAGCTAAATATTCATATTGTTTATGCTTTAAGACATATTCACAATGTCCGAGTATCTGCAACACAGGAATAGACTCAAGCCCAAGACTTTCACAATAATCAAGTAACACTTTAAATTCATTTTTACTGAAAGCATCTTCTGCGACACATTCCGGACAGGTTTCCCAGTTGATATTATTTTCTATTTCCCATAAAATAGTGTTATAACCAAGATTGGATAACATAAACAGCCATTTCTTCAGATAATCATATCTGAATCTGGCGATGTTCATATCTATATGAAAGCCTTTGATTTTATTTTTCATTTTTTTCCTGGGGCATCATCTAAATTATGGCCGCTGACTACAAAACCGTCATCCAAGTCATTCCTTTTTGCTGAAGCCAGTAAGCGGAACATTTTTTTAAGATCTAAAATTCCTCCAAACGTAAACCAAATTGTAGTAATAATTGAAAGTACCAGCATAAGCCCTACATAATATTTCCAGAAAGTCGTCCAGAAGCCGATTTTCAAATCAAATATCGTATTGCATATTAATCCTATGATAAACACGCCCGCCCAAAGCAGAGTCCATACAATAGTTGATAAATAAAGAATTTTGTCTCTGCCTTGAAATTCGTTACCCATTCCGATTAAAGCCCTGAATCCGCGAACTGGCAAATTCTTATTCTCGCCTTCTTCTATTGAAGTGTATTTTCCTCGATGAAGCATTCTGTCCATATTGAAAATCGCTCTTTTATAGGTTAATGATAAAATTATGTAAATTAGAACTGCGGAAATAGAAGAGTAAAAACTAAGTATTGCGCCATTCTGCGATGCGATATAGCTCATTATCTTGCCTGTAAATGGCGATGTCTGATGAATTTGCCTAACGATAACGGATGCGACAGCGAGCGAAGAGCCTGTAATCAGAGCTCCCCAAGCTGCTGTTGTAGTGCCTCTTTTCCAGTACAATCCGCCGAATACAACTGCGCCTCCGCCACCCATAAAGATGGCACCAGTTATCATCATAAACATATAGATATACTCTGTTTGTCGAAAAACGAGGCTGAATACAAAAATAAAGAATGCTACTCCTAAAATTGACCATCGCAATAAATTCATATGCTGCTTTGGGGCAAAAGGTTTTTTTCTCAAGGGTAAAACTACATCCTGAATAAATATACTGCCCCATGAATGTAAATAAGTATCGATATTGCCTATAAATGCTGCCAGCATAACTGCTGCCATTATTCCCATTACGCCTGTTGGAAGGAAAAACTTCATTGCGACAATAGTTGTCATTTGCTCCTGAATTTGAGGATTGATAATATTGCTTATGTTTGCTCTTGCTTGTTCGGCTGCTTGTGCGAATCGAGGATTATGCATAAAAGTATATGCGCAAACTGGAATTATCATTAAGAATGAATTTAGAGCCAGAATACGCCATCCACTTAAAATCTTTCCCATTCTGGCTTCGTGTGGATTAATCGCGGCTGCATGATAGCCTTGGTTTCCCTGCCATACACCTGTAGAATAAAGCATTGTAAAAGCAAGAATAAGATAATACCAGATGTTGAAATCCTCTATCCTTGTTGATTTAAACGGGTCGAGCAGAGATGCTCCTTGCGGAGCATTTGTTAAAGTTTCAATAATATGCCCCCAATCAATAATACATAAGCCGACAATTACAGCTACTACAAAAGCGATATTACAAAAGGTTCCCTGAATGAAATCTGTAACCATCACTGCGATTTGACCGCCTATAAAAGTGAAAAACAAAGCAAACAAAAGCAAAATCATCATTATTAAGACGTAAACGAAAGTAGTATCCGGGAAACCACAGAAATAAATAAAGAAACGAGCTCCAACTGCAGGAAATATACCAAAATTTATAATTCCCGAAAGCCAACCTAAAACGCCTGCAAAAATCCTTAATTTTTTACTATAGCGAATCTCCAGAAACTGGGCTAAAGTCAATGCGCGTGTTTGCCTGAAACGGTAAAAAAACCAGCCGGAGAGTGATATAATCAGTGAAACGCATACCATCATTAGCTGCCACCATGTCGCAGAAAAACCCGCTTTATAATACATCTCAAAACCTGCAACAATGCTTATAGCGCCAACAGAAGCAATACCGGAAGCCACACTTAATAAATATCTGCCCGCAGTTCGGTTTGCTGCGAGAAAGTCTGATACACTTTTGGTGTGTTTTTTTGTAATAAAAGCAAATACCGTTACAGTTAATAATAACGAAAATACAATAGCCCAATCAATTAAATGCATCAGTTATCAATTCCTTTTTAGATAATTTATTATGTTTTAAATTTGCCCTTGACGAAAGAGGCAGAAATTGTTATTTAGACTTATTAGACAACTTCTAATAATATATATTTTTAAAAGTTATGTCAATAAAAATTTAAATTGTACATCGAATAAACCGTTTCTCAGCTATAATAATTAAGGAGTAGTTTGTGAAAAGACCAATAAATGTTGCAATAATAGGAGCGGGTGGGAAGCGTGCAATGGCTTTCGCCGAGTATATCTCTCAGCATCCTGAGGATGCTAAATTAGTAGCCATGGCCGATTCGAATATAGAAAAAACAAAATGTATAAAGAATTATTTTAATTTAGATGCTGATATTTACAGTGATATTAAAGAAATTGTGAAAAGAAGCGATGTTGAGGCAGTGGTTGTTTGTACTCCTGATAATGCACATTTAATACCGGTTGTTGAGGCTTTAAAATCAAACAAAAATATTTTTATTGAAAAACCTTTAGCGACAACTTTAGCTGATTGCGATGCTATGATAGAAGCGGCAAAAAATTCTATGGCTGTTTGCTATCTTGGATTTAACCTTCGCCATAGCCCCGGATACGAAAAAGTTCATAACCTTATTACGCAAGGAAAGTTAGGCAAGATTACGACTATTGAAGCGAATGAGTGGTATTATGGTGGTAAAGATTACTTTCGCCGTTGGAATCGTTTTAGCAGTCTTAGTGGGGGGCTTTGGTTAACTAAGGCTTGTCATGATTTCGATCTTATCACCTGGATGGCAGGCGGCAAACCAAAGAGCGTATACGCTGTAAGCAGTCTCTCGCACTACAAATCTAAACCCAATGCAGCTCTCCGTTGCCGTGATTGTCCTCTAAAAGATACCTGTCCGGATTTTCACGACTTGGATAAACCCTCGAATGGCAGCTTAGCGCCTCTTTTAAGTAAACTTGAATATAAAATGCAACAAGATGGTCCCATGGCTCCTGACTTATGCCTTTTTAATTCTGAAAAAGATACTTTCGACAATGGAATTGCTGTAATTCAATATGATAATGATATAAGAGCAACTTACACTGTTAACGTCCTTGCTGCAAAAACTACTCGACAAATGAAAATCATTGGAACAGAGGGAATGGTGGAATTGGATATAGCGGATGGAATTGTAATTTTTACTAAACGCCATACCAATGAAGTCATCCAGTACGATCTGAAAAAAGATATGCTAACGTCCCATGGCGGAGCCGATGAGAAAATATTCGCCGACTTTTTCAATCTTTGCAGAAACGGCGGCACTCCGCGTTCAGGTTTGGATGACGGCAGACTTGCTGTGAGAATTTCACTCGCTGCCGGAAAATCTGATGATATTGATATGCCGGTGAAAATCTAAATTAACCGAATAATTGAAAAGGATGTCTATGTGCAAAAAAAATCACTTTATGTTTGAAACTTTGTTAGCGATATTATTCGTTTCCCTTTGTGCAGCAGAAAAGGATGTTACTCTATATCTTCCTTTCGATGATTCACTTGACCCAAAAGTATCAGTTAACCAAAATAATTTTCGAAGTTATGGACAGACACAATACGTTGATGGTATTATTGGGAAGGCACTGATAGTCGGAGGAGAAAGCAGATGTGTTTATCCCATCGATAAAGTTAACGTGAATGGAACGATGTCTTTATGGGTACAGCCGATTGACTGGGATTATTCAGAAGAGAAATTTTATTTCTTTCTGGCTTTGTCCAATTCTCAGGAATCCAAAAGCAGAATCCTTCTCTATAAGGTTCACAATGCAGAGCCGTTAACTTTATTGTTTCAAAATTCACATGACAATGTTTCGCTTAATAAATCAATAATTACCTGGAGGAAGAAGCAATGGCATCATCTTGTTTTTACATGGGATACAAACGGCGAATTGAAATTTTATTCGGATGGGAAATTGGCAGGAAAACAAAAATATAACGAAATATCTCCGGAAAACGGGTGGAATTTATTGTTAGGTGTTCCGTTTCCTGCCTGGCCTCATCTTGGCCAGGGAAGCACTGCAATTGATGAATTAACTTTTTTTCAACGGGTTCTTTCTGATGAAGAAATAAAAAAAATATACCAAAGTACTGCTGTTGCAGTGAATATAAATCCGGCTAAACCGGGAAACCTTGCAACCAAAGGTAATGGTGCCTATATTTTGACATCTTCATTCAGGGATACAACAAATTTTTACAGCGACAATCTTATCGATGAAGACAATGAGAGTGTCTGGCGGGCATGGGACAATGAATTCCCTCAATGGCTTGAAGTTCGCTGGTCAAATCCGATGCACATAAATAAAATTAATTTCAATGAAATCTCACCCACAGTTGTTACATCTTATAGCATCTATGCCAAACAAGGAAGCCAATGGCAGCTTTTGAAAAAATCGGATAAACGTCAATCAATCGAAAGTTCAATCATCAGTTGCGATTTCAATGAGGTTGTTACCGACAGACTGCGTTTTGTTATGGAATCTGGTAAATGGGAAAATATTCAATTATCAGATTTCGAGGTGTTTGGTCCATCTCAGCCTGTCATTTCCCAAATAGAACCATATTGGAAAGCATGGTACATCTGGTATCCAGAAGCTGATAAACTTTATAAAACTAATTCTCCGAGGTATTTTCGTAAATCTTTCAATATCGATAATATCGTTGACATAAAATCTGCGTATATACAACTTCGTTCAAATGATTATTACAAAGCTTATATTAACGGCAGGGAAGTTGCTGCAGGTTCAGTCGATATAAAACCTGTTCAAGTCAGGGATTTTTTACGGCAGGGGAAAAATACTATTGCGGTAATTTGCGACCTAATGAAGAATCCAGGCGAATTCGGCTGGGCAGAATTGATTGTGGAATTAAATTTAAATTACGAAAAACAGAGCGTACGCTTCGGTACGGATGAGACATGGAAATCTAATGATACACTTATTCAGGACTGGCAGGATATTGACTTTGATGACAGCGAATGGAAGGACAGTATTGCATTTGTTCGGCCGCCAAATGGCATTTGGGGAAAGATTCCGTATTATGCTACAGCTTATTGTGAAAAAGTCATTTTTAACGGCATCTCTGTGGTTCCTGAAGAAGCGAAGCCCGGAAATAAAGTGCGTATTGATATTAAGCTCACGCCTGAGAATAAACTTGAACGCGATTATGTTTTTGAAGTTGAATTGAAAGGCGCGGAGGCTTCGTCGCAAAGAAATAATTTTAGCCTTACATCTTCTGCCTTTGAGTCTGAAATTCCAACTTCGAAATGGCCTCAAAACAAAACTTGCACGATTTCAACATATGTTTATTTGCCCGAATATTCGCCGCACGAGATTATGCCAATTTACTTGCGTGCAATAGATAAAGAAACGGCAAATATGCTAAATATTTGTGATTCACATGATAACTCTATTCAAAATGTTGGTTCACTTCGAATAAAACGTTTTGATGAAGAACCAAACTGGGGCAAGCTCCCCATATCGAAAATTCAGCAAAAAAATAATTCGCCAGTTTTATCAATTGGCGAGGAGATATATACTCCTGTATCATGGATGATACATTCACCCAGTTACGAAAAGTTTCATCTATACTCCAAAGCGGCAAACAATATATTTTGGCTTTGTGAATACGCTAAACCAAATGGTTCAAAAGAGACAACTCGTAAGGTACTTGAAAATTTAGATACTCAAATTCGTCATTTGCTTGCTATAGACTTGAACGCTTTAATCTTTCTTTCGATAGAGTTGCGTCCCGATTCTGCCTGGTTGAACGCCAACCCCAATGAGAGGCTGATTACAGGTTCAGGAGCTTTGGGACCTGTGAGCTTTGCCTCTCGTAAATATCATCAGCTGATAGATGATCATATGAGATCTATTCTCGATTTTATCAGTAGGCAGCCTTATGCTTCCAGAGTAATAGGGTATAGGCCAATGTCTTTCGGGCTTGCCGATTCCACACTCGGAGGCAGAACTGAAAATACTTTTCAAAAGAATAGAACTAAAGTTGTTATTGGAGATTACAACCCTCAGGCCATCAAGTTGTTTCAGGATTACCTTCACAAAAAGTATAATGATTCTCTGGACGAACTTCAAAAATCATGGAAAAACAAATCTGTAACTTTTGAAACTGCAGTTCCGGTGCTTGCGGAATTGACGAGTGAACCAATTGATGGAGGCGTATTTACGGATCCGACCAACGGAAACAAAAACTACGATTATCTCGAATTCCTTTCAAAATTGATTTCCTCGAACTATTTCCGTCTTTATGATTTGATTAAAGAAGCTACGGATAACAAAGTGATTGTTGGCACTCACTTTGGCTATTCTATTGAGCATATGCGCAGTGTTCATGCGGCAGGGGCGAAGGGCGACAATAATTTTGAAATTGAAAATATGCTTGATGAGCGTTCACTGGATTTTTATGCAGGTGCTATGGCCTATGATTGTCGAATGGCGGGCCTGCCTTACAAAAATATGTTCTGTCAGGGTTCTCTTCGACTTCACAAAAAACTCCAAATGAATGACGCTGATTACCGAACTTTTATCGCAGGCGCTACAGCTCACGGCCGCCAGAGAAGTATTAAGGAAACTGTTTCTGTGCTTCAACGCGATCGGGCAACGATGATTATTGATGGATTCGGGTGCTGGTATTCAGATATCAGCGAAAGCGATGGGCGAACAGGTGTTGGCTGGTTTACCGACCATAATATCCTCAATACAATTGACAAGATGAATGATATTTACAAAACCGTAATTCAAACGCCCCAAAAAAGTACAACGGAAATTGCAGTTTTTATTAATGGTAAAACCTGGAACTATCACGATGTTTACGGTTCACAGAATATTTACAACAATCTGGTGAGACGTGTTATTTATGATGAATTGCCGCGTTTAGGTACCCCTTTCGATGTTTACTATTTGAGTGACCTTGAAGATGATTATGTGCAGAATCAATATAAAATGTATGTCTTTATCAATCCCTATTATATGTCAGATAAAGAATTGCATAGTGTAGAACGACTCAAGAAGAATGGTAAAACATTGTTCTGGTTTTATGCACCCGGCTATGTCAGTCGAGCAACAGGCTTGACTGCCGATAATATTTCAAACATTACGGGTATTAATGTGAAAAAGAAAATTAATAAGGAAGAAATGCAATATTCCATCACAAATACAAATCATATTATTACGGAATCCATAAAATCAGGGGAGATTTTCAAAATGACGGGATTTGGCGGAGAAGTTCAAAAGATGCATCCGCTTGCCTTTGCTCCTGTATTTTATGTCGAAGATGCAAATGCAGTTACATTGGGCATTTATCCCGATGATAAAACAGCTCTTGCTGTAAAGGATATGGGTAATTGGAAGTCGGTTTATTGTGCTGTGCCTTATGCTGATAAAACTCTGCTCAGGGGTGTTGCAAAATTTGCCGGTGTTCATTTTTATTGTGATTTGAATGTGATAATGGATGCAGATAACAGATTAGTTATGATTCATAACGGATTCGAAGGTTCAAAAAATCTGAATATCACTTTGCCTCAAAAGCACACGGTTTACGATGCATTGAATGGCAATTTAATTGGCAGGAATGTAAATATAATTCAAACGAACTTAAACGAATGCCAAACAAAGTTATTCTTGTTGAAAACACCGGAATAAAGGATTTGATGATGAATTCAATTGAAAGTGTGTTGAAAACCATAATGCATGAAGAACCCGATAGAGTACCTATAGGCGAATGGGGCATTGACCATGATCACGTCAGTAAAATTCTCGGCAGACAAACATATTGGCGAAATCGAAAAGAATCTACATTAGCACTATGGCAGGGCAAACGTGATGAGGTTGTTGAAAGTTTGAAAAACGATTGCGCTGAATTTGTTGATAAACTTGAGTATGATATAATTACCGTTGAGCTTGTCCCTCATAGAGGATTTAGGGTTTTGGATGTTCCTAAACAAATCGAAGATGGGGTCTGGCAGGATTCGAAGGGCAATATTTTCAAATATGCCGCAAGCAATGATTCGATCGTTTCGATGACGTCTCGCCCTGAAAAGACAAAATTTTCTGATTCTGAAATAGAAAATTTGACTAATGATTTGTGCAATATTGACAACTCGGAATTCGAATTGATAGACTTTGTTTGCCAAAAATTCAGAAACAAAAAAGCTATCGTAATCAGGTCTGTCAATCTTTACGAAAGTATTTTAAATTTATTTGGAGGCGACCAGGCACATCAGCTTATGATGACAGTTATAAATCCTGAACAGATAAAAAATGTTGGCTGCGCGATGTTTGCTCGTTGTTTAAAGTTGATTAAGATGTGCAAAGAACGAGGAGTAACAATCTTTATGTGTGGCCAGGATTTCGGCGGTAAAAATGCATGTTTAATTTCGCCCAAACAAATCAGACAGTTGTTTATGCCTTTTCTAAAAATGTTTTGTGATGAAGTAAGTTCAAATGGCATGATTCCATTTCATCATTGCTGCGGCAATGTTTGGGATATTATGCAGGATTTTGTAGATGTTGGTTTTAAAGGTTACCAAAGCATACAGAGCACAGCCGGAATGGATATTGCAAGACTTAAAAAAGAGTATGGCAGAAAGATTACCTTATGGGCCGGAATCCAGTGTGAAACTCTTGTTGAGGGAACTAAAGAAGATATTCGTAAAGAGGTAGAAGATTCCTTGAAGGTGGCAATGCCCGGCGGCGGTTTTATTTTTGGTTCCACAAACTCTGTGCAATACGGTGCCAAGACAGAAAATTATTTATACGCTCTTGACATTGTCAGAAAATTAGGAAAATATTGAAAAAGAATTAAGCTAAGTTGCTGAATGTTTTCTCAAGAATCAGCATTGCTGCACCGATTGCAGCACTGTCTGGTTCGAGCTGCCCATCTATAATTCTTAGTGAATTATATGAAGAAAAAACGGTGTGAGACTTAAGTGAAGATTTTATGGCATCCTTCAGAACAGGTCCCATACTAAATAGTCTTCCGCAGAATATCAGGTGTCCCGGATTAAGTACACTGATTAGATGACTCAGTGCGATACCGACATATTTGCCTGCTTCGGTAATGGTTTCGACTGCCCCCGTATGTCCTTTGGAAACTAGCTCTGCAATATGTTCGTGAGTAACGGCACCTAATTCGGGGTATTTCTCAACAAATGATCTCTGAATGGATGATAATGAAGCGACAGTCTCAAGGCATCCTCTCATACCACATCTGCATACTTTTCCCTCTGGTACCACTACAGTATGGCCTATCTCGCCGGCACTATTCGATATACCGCATAGCGGTTTGCCATCTACAACAAGTGTACAGCCAATGCCATAATCCAATTGAATGAGCACGAAATCTTCTATGCCCTTAGCGGCACCAAACCAATGCTCAGCAATCGCAAGACAACGGGAAGTATCTTGCAGGGCAAAAGGTAGATTATAGAGATTTTCGAAGAAATGACGTATGTTGATTCCTTCCAGTACTGACAATCCCGCCGACTGTTCAAGTATATCATTCTTGTTGACAATGCCATGATAAGCCAAGCCCATTCCTAAAAGCCTGCTTTTATAAGTTTTTTGTAGCAATCTCTCGCATATCATACGCATTTTGCTTAGCACAGTGTCTTTCGAGTCATTATCAGATATTTGGACGGATTCAATAAATTTGACCTCTCCGCCAAGATTAACGACTTTGCCTACAATATGATTGGGATCCAACAATAAGCCTATAGCTTCTCTCGCGTCGACATTTAATTTCAATAACTCTCTTGGCCTGCCAGTAGTGGTGCTGAATCCTGATGTTTCAATTAACTTCTTTTTCAATAAACCGCGTACCAAATGTGTTATAGTTGTCCCATCAAGGTTAAGCTTGCTGCTCAGACTGCATCGTGATGTTGGCCCTTGGTTTACCAATGCGCATAGAACAGCCGTACTGTTCATTGTCCTCATCTGTTTTTGGTTACATGTATTTTTAGGCTTCATTTTTCATTTCAACAAATACAAAGTAATTACGTTGTTTCCATTTATACCGATATTCTTTAAAAAAATCTACCCCAAATCTTTGGATTAATAATAAAAGGCAATCTTGAGTGATTGAGGTGTTTTATGTAACTTCTTTGATAACAAAGTATTATGTTTGCATTCGGCTATGGCTTGTTTATTTTGTTTTTTTTGGGTTTTTCTAATTGACAAAAAAACCAGAACATGGTAACTTATTAGAATAAATCTAATAACAAAGTCTGGTAGTTTTAACTTAATTTTATTTTTTTTATGGGAGTGGAAAATGAAGAAGAAAGTTATTGTTTTGATTGTTGTTGCTTTTTTAAGTTCTGCTAATGCTGTTGTTGTCGATAATTTTGAATCGTATGCCTTGGATACCGTGATGGATAACGGAGTCGGCGGCTGGAGTATCTACGGCGGCTTCAATGCCAATACTTCCTCACCGGTAGTAAAAGATTCTGCAAGTTATAGTGAATTCAATGGACAATTTCTGATGCTTAAGGATGACAATTCTTATGCAAATTCTTCAGAAGCTATTAACAAAAATACTCCGGTAGCACTAACTAAGGACGGTGACTATCTTCAGGTGGCTGTTTATATTAGCAGCGAAACTATTAATGGTGCCACTGCCAGCGGCTCTTTAATTGTCAGACTTGAAGATGAGTTTTTGCATCCGATGACTTCCGGAGGAATTGCCTGGAGGCAATTTACTTATACTGATAATGGCGTAACAAGATATACAGCCCTTAGACCATCTTTTAATACTTGGTATGTTTTGCGGTCCACATTGCGAGACGGTAATTCCGATGGTGTAGTTGATTCGTGGGACTTTGATGTTTTTGATGCCTATATGAATCCTTATACATCCGCACACGCTATTGCACTCAGCTATACCACTGCTACTTCAGTTACATTGTCTTGTGCCGGAACTTCTGCAAAAGGTATTGCCCTTGTCGATGAAATTACAATAATCCCGGAACCCGCAACTGTTATTTTGCTAAGTATCGGCGGTTTTATTTTTGCCGGCCGCAAACATTAAAATCTTGTTAAACGTATAAAATCTCTTGCAGCAACAGAAGCTAAAAGTTCATAACGTTTCGAGCCAAAGCTTCTGTTGCTGTTAATGTTTTTGTGAATAAAATTTTATGCTTGACAATACCATGTTCAAAAGCAAAATCCTGACATCCTTTATCATTTCAGTTTTCATTTTCAATGTAGTTTATTCAAATGTCATTATAATCGACAACTTTGAATCCTACCCTATAGATACTGTAATGGACAACGGTGTTGGGGGGTGGCATATCGTGGATAATTTGAACGCCAATCTCAGTTCTCCGGTTGTCAAGGATGAAAACAGTTATACAGAAATAAACAGCCGATTTTGGAAAATTCTTGATGATAACTCCAATGCGTTACATCCGGAAGCTCTCGTCAAGAATCTTTCTGTTACTTTAAACAAACCCGGCGACTATATCCAATTAGCTGTGTACGCCGGCAGCGAAACCGTAGGCGGTACCACTCCAAGTGGAACTCTTATTGTCAAGCTGCGTGATGCATCAGGAAGTAACATTGCCTATTTTGGAATTGGCTGGCGATATTGGTACTATTATGATGGAACATCACATACGATTACAACTCCGACTGAGGCTCGTCCATCTTATGATATATGGTATATTATGCGAGCAACTTTGCGAGATGGTAATTCAGATGGCATCGTAGATTCCTATGATTTTGAAACTTTCAATGCGGATATGACTCCAAAGTGGTCTCAAACCGGTATAACAACCAATGGTTATACAAACGGCGTTGAAATAGTTGTAACTTGCGCCGGGACTTCCAGTAAAGCAGTTGCTCTGGTAGATGAAATCAAAGCTTATTATGCATCTGATGCTACTAATTATATTTATTTGTCTGACAACAGTGCCAGGCTGAAGGTAATCGACGGAGGTTTAAAAATAGAGACAGGAGCAGGCTATGCTGATTT
>MHBE01000027.1 GCA_001803205.1 Lentisphaerae bacterium GWF2_38_69
CGAGCACCTTAGGAATTGCTAGTGCGCGAGACTGAATACTCGACGTTGCAGACATCAGATACGGGATTCACTTTGTTCCGTCATTGGCATGGTTTCGACGTACTTACCACGGCGGAAGCGTGAAAAACAGGACCCATTTCCGATTTTCGGAGAGAGACTGGTCAGCAAAGAGTAATCTTTGCAGACAGACTTGATTCAATTGAAAATGGAAAGTTGAAAGTTGAAAATGGAAAATGGAAAATGAGTGAGAGAAGGGAGAATAATTGAAAATGGAAAATGGGAAATTGATGGTTGATGGTTTTTTAGAGAACTTTGAACTTTCAATTTTCAATTACCAGCGGAATTGCCTCCTTGCTCCCTGGCCGACTCCGGCAACGGGCAGGCTATCGCCGTACTTTACTGAACTCTTACAAAAATTCAAATACTAAATATTATTCAATTTTTAGTATTTTTACAAGAATTCAATCTTTACCAGGGTCACTTTCCTGCTGTTTTTTGAAAGCAGTCTCTGTAAGTTTGCATGCAGCAGGTTTTATTCTGGCGAATAGTTCAGCAAAATTCTTCCTGGCTTGCTCTATCAAAGGAAACAAATTTCCTGTCAAGAAGTATGACCCGGCCGTTTATAATAACTGAAGAATTATAGGAGTATGCTTCAAAAGCTGCGGGAATGATTAAGAAAATAAACAGGAAAATTATTGATTTCATGAGGATGATGTAATTCAACAGGATGTTAATTAATGTTACTTTTCGAGCTTGTCATTATCGATATTTTTAAACTCGACATCAACAACAGCATCTGAAGGTTTCTCCGAAGAAGGAGATTTTTTTTTAAAAATAGATCTGAATATGGGAAGTACTGTTTTTTCAAATTCCTGATAATGTGGATTATTATGATATTTCTTTTTCTTAAAGTAATGATAGGTAAAGATTAATGTAGCGCAGAAAAGTACGATTGGCACTACTATAAAAAGAAAAATCATTACAAGAGGAATCATTATAGCCGCCGTAATGGGCTTTGGAAGCACTTTCGTGTATTTGTAATAATCTATCATTAAGGAATCAGCTATAAATTTGAAATATATTGAACATTCTAAAAATGAAACTTGATAATGTGAGCATAATTGTATTATAATTTATACGATTTTTACAGGCAAAAAGAAATTATTTTATAAATTTATTTGGGTAGAGAATGTATTCTGGAAGTTTTTCAAAAGGCAAATTACTTTGTATAGGCTTCATACTGATGTTTTTATTAGCCATATCAGACCAGCTTACCAAATATCTTATATTATTAAATAAAGAGAATCTCTATCGAGATCCGCTGCAAATAATTCCAGGAGTTTTTAATATAGTTTATGTCAGAAATACCGGCGCCGCCTGGGGCATTTTTCACGGAAACAACTTTGCATTGCTTGCAATTGCTATTGTCGCCTTAATAGCTTTCAGTA
The DNA here is from genome assembly GCA_001803205.1 of Lentisphaerae bacterium GWF2_38_69. Taxonomy (GTDB): domain Bacteria; phylum Verrucomicrobiota; class Lentisphaeria; order Victivallales; family GWF2-38-69; genus GWF2-38-69. Next base: position 1,449 of record MHBE01000027.1, read on the forward strand.
TATTTTTTAAGAGTATAACTGAATGGTATCCTGAAAGAGTTGCAGGTTTTTTTATGATCATAAGCGGGATTATCGGTAACTCGATAGACCGTGTCTTTAGAGGTTCAGTTGTTGATTTTCTTGATTTTTATTACGGGCAATACCACTGGCCTTCTTTCAATGTAGCCGACAGCTCAATTTGCGTTGGAGTTTTTCTGATTATAATCTCATCGCTTTTAAGAAAGACGGTTAAAAAAGAGCAATCTGAATTAAAATCCGATGAAGGATAAGCCTATTGTTGTCATAATGGGGCCAACCTCTTCAGGTAAAAGTGATCTTGCTTTGGATATTGCTAGGAAGATGCCGGCTGAAATCATTTCTGCTGATTCAATGCAGCTCTATGTAGGGATGGATATCGGAACGGCTAAACCTTCCAGAGAAGAGCAACGACTTGTTCGTCATCACCTGCTTGATTTTTTTGATATTTCTGAGAGGTTTGAAGTTTTTACTTATGTCAAACTTGCTTCTGAAGCTATTGCTGACATTCAATCAAGAAATAAGATTCCTCTCATTGTCGGCGGATCTGGTATGTATATTAAAGCTCTTTTGTATGGGCTTGATCCTCTTCCTTCTGATCAGGAACTTTCAAAGAACCTTTACGGGAAATATGAAAATGATAATCTTAAGCTCATAAATGATCTGGCAGAAATTGATCCAAATTCAGCTGAATTATTCAGGGAAAAGACAAGAAAAATGATTCGCGCCATGGAAGTATTTATCCTTACCGGAAAATCAATTCTTGAACAAAATACAAAATGGGATTCAAAAAAGATGAAATATTCTGCCATTTCTTATAAAATTAAGCGTGACAGAAAAGATTTATTCGAACGAATATCTTTGAGAACTGATAGGATGTTATCTGAAGGATGGATAGAAGAAACAGAGAAACTTATTCAAAAAGGATTAAATTCAACTCCTACTGCAAGGCAGGCTATAGGGTATGGGTTAATCGGAAAATATCTTGATGGACAGATGTCATTTGAAGAATTGAGAATGAGGATAATAGCTGACACTAAGAAATTTGCTAGAAGACAAGAAACATGGTTCAATAACCAGCATCCAGAAGCTAAAGAGTTTTTTTTGCCTGACGACAAAGAGAAATTACTTAAAAGCATAATTGAAAGATATTCAAAGGAAAACAATTAATGGCTTTATTTAAAAAGAAAACTATCTCTCCCCAATCTGAAGGATTTGTTTATCGAAATAGCGATATCTCATTGCTGAGAATGGGAATTTTGAGCGTAGCCCTTGGTGTTATTGTTGGGGTAGGCACAATAGTATTCCGTTATGTGATTGCACTTATATTCAATGTTTCATTTTACGGCAAATTATCTCTCCAATACAGCCCTGACATTAAGACAGACGCGAGTATCTGGGGTGTCTATATCATATTTGTTCCTGTTATAGGTGCAATCATATTAGTTTGGCTGATAAAGACATTTGTAAAAAACTCAGAATCCCATGGTGTACCGGAGGTAATAAGCAGGCTCTATCATGCCAGAGAGAGAAAAAACACTACTCGAGGAGTTGTTATGGGGTTTTCCGCTGCTCTTTCAATTGGTACTGGCGGCTCCACGGGTAATGAGTCTCCGTATATTCAGGTAGGAACCAGCTTTGCCGAAGGGATGAGCCAGCATATAAATCTTTCCAAGAAGCAAAGAAATATACTTATTTCCGCAGGAGCAGCCGCAGGGTTAGCTACTTGTCTGAATGCGCCTCTTACCGGGATAATATTTGCTATTGAGCTGGTGCTTGTGACAATAAATATTACCAGCCTTTTTCCAGTAGCTGTTTGTACTTTGACTGCTGTTTACATATACAGATTCATTTTTGGTGCCGGTCCTGCCTTTCTCCTTTCTGGATTTGATGGTTATAAGTATGAGCTTATTCATATGCAGATGATTGTGATATTTTTAGCTTTTGGAATTGCAACAGGCGTTTTATCTGTCATTAGCATAAAGATATTTAAGTATATTGAAAGATTTTTCTCTAGAATTGAAAGCAAGTATACCAGACACTGCGCGGGTATGTTGATTGTAGGAATAATACTTTATTTAATGCTTACCTATACTGGCAGTTATTATGTCGATGGCATTGGAGAATATGCGGTTTTTGATGTGCTTATCAGAAATATATTAAATCCATGGTTTTTGCTTTTGCTTGTTTTTCTAAAGATAGTAGCTACCGCTATTACTGTGGGATCAGGCTCGTCGGGCGGAGTTTTTACTCCAATTATTTTTATTGGAGCCATTTTCGGTGGTTTCTGCTACCTGTTGCTGAATATATATTTTCCGGAATTAAAAGTAGATCCACATGTATTTGTTATGGCAGGCATAGCTGGTATGGTTGCATCCACCATAGGAGTTTTCTTAACAGGTATCATTGTAGTTTTTGAAATGTTTGGAAATATTCATTATGTTTATCCCGTGATAATTACAGCATCAATTGCCTTTGCTGTAAGAAAGCTTATGAAGACAGATAGTGTATATGCGATGTCTTTAAAGGAAAAGGGGTTAATAGTGCCAGAAGGACTTCAGGCAGCGATAATTCCAGCTATCAATGCGCACAACATTATGTCAAATTCATTTTGCATAATGTCTCTTGAGAAAGCTTATCAGCAAAGCAAAATTAAGGAAAGGATTATATCAAAAAACTTTGTTGTTATTACCGAGAAGGGAAGGATTCTCGGAATAATGAGAAATCCCATAGTAAGTGAAGAAACAATAGAACTTTTCCGTGAACATATTTGTAGCAAGGTAATGCTTTTTCATACCGGCACAAGTTTGCTTGAAATTACGAAAAACATGCAGGATAATTCTTTGGATTACGCCATAATTTCAAGGCGTATCAGGATAGACAAGCCTTACTCCGTAAAGGGGTTAATAACCAGAAGCGAAATTGATGTTATTACTATGAAGGAATATAACTGGCTGAATTAGGCTGCCGGAAGGCTTGTTGTCAAGCGCCAGGATGGTGCTTCCTTATTTTTCTTGGTGATTTTTCTTTCCTATTGGTAATGATATTTTCCCCTTTTTCTTTTGCAAGGCGCAAAGTTCTAAGCAGAAGAGTTTCGTAGACCGGTTTTCCTCCCAGAAGATAAGATACAATAGTTGCACTGAAACAAGTTAAGATAAGAGGTAGAAGAAGCTCGTAGTTTAAAGTCATTTCAGCTACAAGTATTATACCGGTAAGAGGCGCTCCCACTGTAGCAGCGAAAAGAGCGCTCATCCCTGCTACTGCAAAAATGGCAGGATGGGATACGGTACCTGGAAAATAAATCTGGGCAAAATGCCCGAAAAACATACCAAATAGTGTTCCTAACGCGAGCATAGGAGCAAAAATTCCTCCGGGAATGCCTGAACCGTAACTAATCCATGTTGTTCCAAGCCTCAAAAGGAATATAACGCCAAGCAGCATTACAGGAATTTGCATTTTTAAAGCCTCAGGTATCACCTCATAGCCTCCCCCGATTATTTCGGGGAAAAGGTTGCTGCATAGTCCCAGTCCTATTCCAACTATGGTTATATTCAGCCAGTAGGTTCTTGGTTTAAGTTTTGAAAAATAGTTAAGTGAAACAATAAGATACTTATTGAAGACAACGCCCATTATACCAAATATTGCCCCGAAAATAATAAAAAGCCATATCGATTCCAGTGAAGGGGTCTGCACAAAGACAGTCATTGGTATAGACTGCTCCTGGCCAATTATGCATCTCAATACAATTGTGCTGCTTAATGATGCGAGTATAACGCACTGCATTGACATGAAGCTGTATTTGAAATGAGGTCTCATTTCCTCGATTACAAAAAGTATTCCGGCTAAAGGCGCGTTGAATGCTGCAGCAAGCCCTGCTGCCGCCCCGGCAGCAATAAATGTGTGGGTAAAACCTTCTTCTATCTTTATTTTGCGGCTTAACATTTCGCCGATTGCCCCACCCATATGTATTGTCGGGCCTTCTCTTCCTGTTACAGCTCCCGAAGCAAGAGTAAGCACTCCTCCTATGAATTTTATTGGCAGTACCCGTTTCCATCTGAGAATTCTTTTGTTGCTTAGAACTCCTTCAATTTCCTGTACACCGCTGCCTGAAGTTTCCGGAGCATATTTCTTGACTATAAATAGAGATACTAGAATGCATATAAGAGAAAATAAAACAGGGAATCCCCACTGCCATAATATGCTGTTTTGCCACAATGTAAAAATATATGATTTGAGTTGCCCCATCATGGCTATCGAAAGCTGAAAATATGCGCCGATTAAACCGGTAAGACCTCCTACCAGGATGCCTGATATGGCCAGCATATATATCTGCTTTGCTTTAGTTTGAATAGTCTGAGGCGAATCACATTGTTTTGTCATAAAAAAGTTTTAACAATTTGAATTAATAATTTTCAGATAAAGATTTTACTTTTAAACAATACATTTTTACCGTTTGTTATTCATAAATTCAATAGACAAAATATGCTAAGTATCTCAAAACTTTATTTAGGCAATGAGGAATACGGAGATATTCTTCGTTATAAAGAGACTCGTTCGGTTTACAAGAAACCAATTGTAGTGTGGAATCTAACTTCCAGATGCAATTTGACCTGCGAGCATTGTTACGCTAACGCAGCTCATTTTGCAAAAAATACTGATGAATTATCTACTCAGGAAGGGAAAACTCTTATTGACGATCTTGCAGCTTTTAATGTTCCTGTTTTGCTTTTTTCAGGAGGGGAACCTCTTGCCAGGAAAGATATTTTGGAACTTCTTTCATATGCGTCTTCTAAAGGTCTGAGAACAGTTCTTTCATCAAACGGGACTCTTATCGATGAGGAAAAAGCCCGATATTTAAAGAGAATCGGTATTTCTTATATTGGGATAAGCGTAGATGGCAATGAACAAACTCACGACAGTTTCAGACATAAGAAAGGCGCTTTTCAGGAAACTATGAGAGGAATAAGGATTTCCTTGAACGCAGGCCTTAAGGTAGGCTTGCGCTTTACAATGAATAAAAAAAATGCCTCAGATATAGATTATATTTTCAATTTGGTAGAACAGGAAGGGATTCACAGGATATGTTTCTATCATTTAATTCCTTCAGGAAGGGGAGCCTCAATCAGAGAGCTCGAATTGAATATCGAAGAAAAAAGAAAAGTGATGGATCAGATTATAAACAGAACTACTGAAATCTATTCTAAATCAAACAGGACAGAAATCCTTACTGTAGCCAACCATTGTGATGGAATTTACCTCTACCTGAGAATGAAAAAAGAAAACCATCCTGACGCTGAAAAGATCTTGTCTTTTTTAAGAAGAAACTCTTCCGACAGCAGCGGGATAGGAATTTCCTCAATTAATTGGAATGGGGAAGTCTATCCTGACCAGTTTTGGAGAAACAGAATACTGGGAAACATCCGGCAAGAAAAATTCAGCGAAATATGGGATTCATCAAAAAACGAATTTATGAACAAACTCCTTAATAGACGAAAATTTATAAAAGGCAGATGCTCAAGATGTCATTATCTGGAAATATGCGGAGGCAATTTCAGGTCACGCTCTGAGTACATTACCGGTGATACATGGGCTTCTGATCCAGGGTGCTACCTTTATGATGCAGAGATTTCAGGAGCGTCTTCTAAATGAGAGTTGTTGCCTGGGAATTAACAAAAAGATGCATGCTTAAATGCAAGCATTGCCGGGCAGGCGCAGAAAATATTTCATACAGCAATGAACTTTCTTCCACTGAAGCAAAATTAATTATAGATTCACTCTCAAAAGAGTTGCCTCTGCTATTGATTCTTACAGGAGGCGAACCGCTAATGAGGCAGGATATTTATGAAATATCTTCTTATGCGTCTTTGCATGGAATAAGTGTTGTTATGGCTACATGCGGTTCTTTTATTACGGTTGATACTCTAACAAAACTAAAGACTGCTGGTGTTCAAAAATTGAGCTTCAGTATAGATGGTTATGATGAGGCCTCTCACGATGAATTCAGAGGGCAGAAAGGAGCTTTTTCAGATGTGATCAGAGCAGCGCATTTATCAAAGGAGCATGATATGCTCTTTCAAATAAATACAACTTTGACCAAATCAAATTGCAATCAAATAGAAAAGATAAACGACCTGGCTAATCAACTCGGAGCAGACATCCATGACATTTTTATATTGATTCCTACAGGCAGAGCAGACAGCATCAGAGATGAACTTCTTGACTGTGAAGAATATGAAAAAATTTTAAGATGGATAGCAAATGAAGTTTTATCGGGAAGAAGGAAAATAAGAGTTACCTGTGCCCCTCATTATTCGAGGATTTTTCAAGATATTTCAAAAGAACTGGAGATCGTTAATACTTTTAAAGCAAGACCTCCATCTGCGTGCATGGGAGGCAGAAATTTTTTCTTTATATCCAATACTGGGCAAGTCTATCCATGCGGTTTTTTCCCTGTAGAAGGGGGAGATTTGAGAAAGAACAGTTATGACTTTCTCAAGACAATTAGAGAATCTAAACTTTTCAATGACCTTAAAAATAAAGAACTTTACTCAGGAAAATGTTCAGTTTGCAGTTTTTTCAATGCTTGCGGAGGTTGCAGAGCAAGAGCTTTGGCTGTGAACGGAAACTATCTTGGAGAAGAGCCATTTTGTTCATATATTCCGGGAGTAACAAAATGACAGAGCTTTTTAAGTCCGAGCTGGAGAAAAGAGTGTTTATTTCCTTGCAGAAAGGAATAGAACTATCTTCCAGGCCGCTGTGCAAAATATCTTCAGAGCTTCAAGTTAGTGAACCGGAAATTATATCTTTCTACAATTCTTTTCTTGAAAGAGGGATGGTTAGGAGATTCGGAGCGATTTTTGAACCTGCAAAAATTGGATATAGAAGCATTTTATGCGCTTCTAAAATTGAGGAAGAGCAATTCAGCAAACTAGCAGAAAAGCTATTGAATATTAAAGAAATAACACATTGCTATACCAGAGATTATGAATATAATGTCTGGTTTACTTTCACCTGTAGGCAAGAGCTTTTTAAAAAGAGCCTGGATGAGATAAGGAATATTATCGGATATCCTATTCTGGAATTTCCGTCTGTAAGAAAATTCAAAACTGAAGTTATTTTTAAACTTGGGATTTCTGCGCCGCCCGCCGAATCCTTCAAAAATCCGATTTCCGGACAGATTGTATTTGATGACAATGATATTTCTTTGGCCAAAAAACTTTACAATATTTCATTGCTCCCAAATATCCTGGAAACATTTTCAGAAGATGTTCTTGCCAGATTAAAATATTGGCGAGACAGAGCAGTATTGAAGCGTGTGGCATTAGTTCCTTATCATAGGAATATCGGATATAAGGCCAATGCTATGTGCGTGTGGAATGTGGAAAAACAGAGAACTGAGATAGTCGGGAGAGAACTGTCAAAAAAAGCCAGTATTACACATTGTTATGAAAGAGTTCCGATCTCCGGAAAATTCCCTTATAATCTATTTGCCATGATACATGCAGGTTCTCATTCAGAGCTGACAGATGAATTCAGAAAACTGCAAATTGAGTTTAACCTCGAAAACGGCAGAATGCTTGAGACTGTTTCTGAACTTAAAAAGACCAGCTTTTATCCTTAAGGCTTTGTAGCAAAATAACCTATCTGATTTGACGAGATATAGGTGTTTGAATTCAAGGCGCAAATCCTGAGCGTATTAAATATACATGAAGGATGCGGTAACGAAGAAGGCAAATACATATATCTCGTCCCAAAGGGCTAGCGTTCTTTTGGCTGCTTATCGCGTTGCTCAATCGTTACATATTTTTGAATATGCTCCTCATTCGCATCACAATAATCAACTCGAAATCTCCGCTAGCAAATCGATAGGTTATTTTATTGCAAAGCCTAGGTTTCAAAGATGTATGACACTTTGTCATTTTTGAAAACAACATGAACTGTTTTTAAGGTCGGATCTACATAATAGGACCAGGTAATATCAGACAGGGGATTCATGAATTTTGGGGGCGGGCCGAAAACGGTAAGGATCTCTTCTCTCGACATATTTACTTTAACAATTCCATTTTTCATATCAGCAAGAGTTTCCGGATCAATATCCTTTAAATTGTTTTCAGGATTATCGGGCGTGAATATTTGCTGGAAGAACGGCCTGTCCCTGAGCATTGTAAGAGGATAGTCGTTTTCGATTTTAAATTGTCTGATAGTCCCTTTGAGCTGGAAAGTAATATATCCATCACCGGCTTTTACTATATCTATCGGAGTCCCGAAAGGAATAATAGTTCCCTTATGATAATTAAGGGGGCTTATATCCAGCGGATCCGTGTACCAGATGCAGTGTGCAAGGTAAAGCTGTTTTCCTTTAGGCAAATCCATTCCAAAGGTATCATAAGCATATTCATCAGGATCAGAATCGTTAGCTAACTGGCATCCTGAAATAGAAATAAGAAGAATGAATAGCAGAAGATTAAAACAGAGCCTCATTTATACCTCATCTAAATATTAAGAACTCTTATAATTATCTTGAAAGTTAGAACTAATGCAAGAAGCTTCCGGAATAATTCAGAAAATAGCCAAGACATGGTATCTCCCTTGAAACACATGATGGTATTAAGCGATAGGCCAATATGGTATGGTGCATTACAACTGTTGCAGGATTGAAATCAGCGCTGCTTTATATAAAATCTTAAGTGTGTATTAGATTCAATAACTAACGGCAAAGGATAATTAAAATGAAACACTACAGCAGTGTGCCGCTCCCTGAAGACAATCAACTTTCTCATGAGATGGCGAAGGAGTTAAAAAGATTTCCTCCTCTTAATATCCATCGCTTATTAACTTTGCTCCCTGATGATTGCAGAAGAGGATGGATGGATTCTGTAAGCGCGATTTATAAAACAGATTTCAACCCCAAACTCAGGGAAATAGCAATTTGCAGATATGGATTTAAAACAAATTGTAAGTACGAACTGCATCAGCATATAGCACTGGCGAAAAATATGGGGATAACAGAAGATGAATTAAAAATCATATTATCCGAACGAGAAGTAAAATCGCTTACAGAAGAAGAAAATCTTATTTGCAAAGCAGTGGATGAATTTGAAGATTTAGCAGGAGTATCGGAAGCGACATTAAACGAACTTCTGAATAGATACAGCGTTCAGAAGACAATGGTTTTCTTTTATATTCTTTCCCATTATACATGTGTTACGCGCGTTTTAAACTCAACAAAAATTCCATTGGAACCTATTAGCCCGTTAAGCTTGTGTAAATCACCTGTGGGATAAGTAACATTCATCTATGATATTTGTGATTAACAAAGATTCTCAAAGCATCTTTAGCATAGTAAGCGTGATTGAAAAATAAAAACCCAGGCAATTCACAATTGCCTGGGTTTTTATAGATTTTAGAGGATTTTTATTTGTTGAATGTAAATCCTCTTAAATAATGTTTTCCGAAAATTGCGGATAAAGTCCAATAGCTTTCAGGGGCAAAACGGATTGATATACAGTAATGAGCAATGAACCCGTCAATTTCTATTAAGAACTACACTCAAAATTGCCGGATTCAGGAACTATTGTGTTCTGATTTTATCCTCAACTGCAAAATCTTAGAATAAAGGGCATAGATTATAATTATTTATTGAATAAAGTTCGCTCAGTAATTGCGGTTGACCCTATTTAGTAGTATAAAGATAAACTTCTTGAAAATTCTTTAAAGGAAAGGATATGCTGTATGAATTCTAGTATAAGTGTCATTTTAAAGAAATATGAGTCCAAGAGTAGGGACTCTTTAATTCCTATCCTCCAGGAAGTTCAGGAGACTGAAGGATATTTATCTAAAGACGCTCTTGTTGAAATAGGTAAGGATTTAAACCTTCCTGTTAGCAAGATTTACGGTGTCGCCACCTTTTACAATCAGTTCAGATTTCAGCCTAAAGGAAAATATCACATACTTGTTTGCAGAGGAACTGCCTGCCATGTAAAAGGTTCTGAAAAGCTGCTTGAGACAATCTGCCGAAATCTGGATCTGAAACCAGGTATGACTACAAAAGACAGAATGTTTAGTATCGATACCGTTGCCTGTCTCGGAGCCTGTGGTTTGTCCCCCGTCATATGTATAAATGGGGAATTTGTCGCAAAAGTTACCCCCAAAAAGGCTCTGAAAATACTGGATGAATTAAAGGAAAAGGAGAGTGAAAATGCAAGAGTCTAATAATACTGACAGGTATTCCTTATGGCTTAAACCTGTTTTGCCTGTCAAAGAGCTTATTGATTCAATAAATCCTGACAACCCGTTTTCAAAGAATTTTCTTAAAGGAAAAGAGGTTCTGGAAAAAACTGTTAATCAATACAGGAAGCTGGATATCAGCAAACCTGTTATTTTTATTGGTTACGGTACATGTGGAATCGGTGCAGGTGCCGCTAAAACGCTCGATGCTGTAGAAGAGTATCTGAAAAAGAACAATATTGAAGCGGAGATTATTAAAGTTGGGTGCCTTGGAATATGCTCGATGGAACCACTATTAGATGTACAGTTACCGGGCAAAAAGAGGATAAGTTTTCACAGTGCTACAGCTGATACAGTCGGCAGAATACTTGACGGTGTTTTTAACAGTTTATTGCCTGCAGAATATACTTTTGCTCAATATCACCAGGAAGGACTTGAAGAATGGAAAGGAATTCCGTACATCGATCAGACACCATTCTATTCAAGGCAGGTGCGCTGGGTACTGTCGAATTGCGGAATAATTGATCCTATTGACCTTAATGCATATATAGCTTACGGAGGATTTTCAAATCTGGCTAAAGTCTTAAAGCATCATAAGCCGATTGATATAATAGACATAATAGAGAAGAGCGGCCTTAGAGGACGCGGGGGCGGAGGATTCTCGACAGGGAAAAAATGGAGAATAGCCAACTCTTCAAAAATAAAAGAGAAATATCTTGTATGCAATGCCGATGAAGGCGATCCCGGAGCTTTCATGGATAGAGCTGTGATTGAGAGTGATACTTACAGACTGCTGGAAGGAGTTGCGATTTCAGCCTATGCAATAGGAGCGAAGACCGCGTATATATATATCAGAGCTGAATATCCTCTGGCAATTAAGAGACTGGAGATTGCTATAAAAGAGGCAGAAAGAAATGGATTGCTTGGAGATAATATTCTTAACAGCAAATTCAGTTTGAAAGTCAAAATTAAGAAAGGGGCAGGGGCTTTCGTATGCGGAGAAGAAACTGCTTTGATACATAGTATTGAAGGCAAGCGCGGCATGCCCAGACCCCGTCCCCCGTATCCTGCAGAGAGTGGTCTTTTCGGTAAGCCAACTGTGATAAATAATGTAGAAACTCTTGCTAATGTACCGGTGATTATGCAGTTGGGATGGGAGAAATTCGCTTCTGTCGGTTCAGGAGAAAGCAGGGGAACTAAAGTTTTTGCCCTTTCAGGAATGGTCAAGAAAACAGGTCTGGTGGAAGTTCCGATGGGGGTGACTATCAAAGAAATTGTTTATGATATTGCAGGGGGAATCCTGGGAAATAAAAAATGCAAGGCTGTTCAGATGGGAGGACCTTCTGGTGGCTGCATTCCTGATTCTCTCCTCGATGTGGCAATAGAATACGAATCGCTCAAAAAGCTGGGCGCTATAATGGGTTCGGGCGGTATGGTGGTAATGGATCAGAGTACCTGCATGGTTGACCTTGCTAAATTCTTTATGGAGTTTATACAAAGTGAAAGTTGCGGCAAATGCATACCCTGCCGTGAAGGGACTAAAAAGATGCTCGAAACAATCAAAGCTATCACGCGAGGAACTCACTCTGAACAAAAAATGGACACACTTGGCAGGTTTCAGCTGATTACTGAATTGGAGAGTCTTGCCTATAAAGTGAAGGAGTTAAGTTTGTGCGGACTGGGTCAGACTGCAGCGAATCCTGTTCTTAGTACTTTGCGCCATTTCAGAGAAGAGTACGAGGCTCATATTTTTGAAAGGAACTGCCCTGCTGGAGTATGTATTGAACTTTCAGGAGTTCCATGTCAGACGGGATGCCCTGTTGAAACCGAAGTATGGAGATATGTCGCAAATATATCACGGGGTGAATACGAAGAAGCTTACAAAGTAATAAGAAGCGCCAACCCAATGCCTTCAATTTGCGCAAGAGTATGCGACAGGCCATGCGAAAAAGCTTGCCGTTCAGGAACAACCGGAGGAGAGCCTATTGCTGTAAGGACTCTTAAAAGATTCGTTGTCGACAGGGTAAGTCCTCAGGTTTATCACTATGATTATAAGAAAGCCGATGAAAAATCCAATAAGATAGCCATTGTAGGCGGAGGTCCTTCAGGTATAACAGCAGCTCATTATCTTTCACTGTCAGGGAACAAGATTACTATATTTGAGCAGGAAGGAGTCTTGGGAGGCATGCTTAATTGCGCAATACCTTCATACAGGCTTCCGCGGCAAACATTGACACAAGAGATAGATTCTCTGCTCAATGAAAATATTGAAGTTAAATATAATCAGATGCTTGGCAGAGACTTCGATGTGGAATCACTGCTTACTTTAGGATATAAAAGCATATACATATCTATTGGAGCGCACAAAGAACAGAGGCTCGGGGTGCCTGGAGAGAAAGTTGCCGGAGTTTACCCTTCAATACAGTATCTGAAGAATTTTAATCTTTACAATAAAAACTCAGCAGTTGGAAAAGTTGGCATAATCGGCGGAGGCAATAGCGCTATTGATTCTGCAAGAGTTGCCATCAGGCAGCAAAATGTAGAAAGCGTCTCAGTTTTCTATCGCAGAACAGAAGATGAAATGCCTGCTTACAGAGAGGAGATTGAAGCTGCTTTGGCTGAAGGAGTAAAAATTGTTACTCTGGTCTCTCCTGTAGCTGTTCTTTCAGAAAATGACAATATAACAGGTCTCACACTTGCAAAGAACAAACTCGGAGAGCCTGACGGTAAAGGCAGAAGGAAACCAGGTGTGATAGAAAACTCAAATTTCGATGTAAGTCTAGACACTCTTATCATAGCAGTTGGAGAGAAACCTGATACAGAAGGCATAAAAGGTCTTAGGCGCTCTGAAGCGGGAAGTCTTGTAGTCAATACTGATACTTTTGAGACAAACATCAAGGGCGTTTTTGCCGGAGGAGATGTGATAACTCTTCCAAACGCTGTGATCCACGCCATTGCTCACGGGAAAAAGGTTTCAGGTATTATAAACCGTTATCTGGCTGGTAAATCACTTTTACTGACTAAAGGTTTAAGAAGAAATCCATCAGTGTATATAGAGCCTTTCGAATCTGACGAAGTAAGCACGGAAGGTTCCGGAAGGATTCATCCTGCTGAACTTTGCATAGCCGAAAGACGCTGTAGTTTTAATGAAGTTGAACTTCCGGTAAGAGAAGATGATGCAAAGAAAGAAGCGCTTAGGTGTTCAAGATGCGATTTAACTTTTACAAAGACAATCTAGAGAGATTCGGAGGGAAGAAATATTATGCCTGTAAATATTGAGATAAATAATATAAGCGTCAAAGTGCCTAAATGTGATACGATTCTATCCGCAGCAAAGAAAGCGGGAATAAAGATCCCCACACTTTGCCATTTGGAAGGTTTGCTCCCGAGCGGTGCCTGCCGTATATGCGTGGTAGAACTTGAAGGTTCACTAAATTTAGTGCCTGCTTGTTCTACTGCAGTTCGAGATGGTATGAAGGTGAAAACGCATACAGCAAGGACTCTTGATGCAAGAAGAACAATTGTCGAACTTCTCCTTAACAATCATCCTGACGATTGCAATTATTGTTTGAAGAACAACTACTGCGAACTCCAAAAACTGGCATATGAACTGAATGTAAGAACCAGAAGCGCTTCGCATTCGGTGAGACATATGAATTTGGATTGCTCAAGCCCCTCTTTGCTAAGAGATCCTAATAAATGCATTTTGTGCGGCCGATGCGTAAGAATATGCGAAGAAATTCAGGGAGTATCCGCGATCGATTTTATCAAGCGTGGAAGCAGTTCCCAGATATCTCCTGCTTTTGAAGAGGGAATGAACCTTTCAAGCTGTGTTTATTGTGGTCAATGCGTAAAGGCCTGCCCGACCGGCGCTCTTATCGAAAAAGACCATGTCCAGAGAGTTATCGAAGCTCTAAATAATCCAAAGGCTTATTTAGTTGTTCAGCACGCGCCTGCTGTTTCAGTAAGCCTGGCTGAAGATTTCGGTTTCAAGCCCGGAGTAGATGTTAATGGTATTATGGTTGCAGCTCTTCGCAGAATTGGGTTCAAAAAAGTTTTTGACACTTCGTTTTCTGCAGACCTTACAATAATGGAGGAGGGCTCTGAACTAATTGACAGGATAAAGAATAATGGAGTATTGCCCATGATAACATCCTGTTCTCCTGGCTGGATTAAGTTCATAGAACAGTTTTATCCCGAATTACTGCCGCATGTCTCAAGCTGCAAGAGTCCACAGCAGATGCTGGGAGCTGTAATTAAAAGTTATTTTGCTGAAAAACAGGGATTAAAGCCGGAGCAGATTTTTTCTGTGTCGATAATGCCGTGCACTGCCAAGAAGTTTGAGTCAGACAGGACTGAAATGCAACGGGATTCTGTTCCTGACATCGATGCTGTTCTTACTACAAGAGAACTAGGGCAGATAATAAAGATTTTTGGTATTGATATGAAATCGCTTAAGCCTGAGACAGCGGATACCCCGTTTGGCACGAGAAGCTCAGCAGGGAAGATTTTCGGAACTACAGGCGGAGTGATGGAAGCGGCTATCAGATCTGTTCATTTTCTTATAACAGGCAAAGAGATGGAAAATCCTGTCATCCCAGAGCTCAGGGGGCTTCAGCCAATCAAGAGAGCAAAAGTAAAAATAGGCGAGCTAGATGTAGGAGTTGGCGTGGCTCACGGTCTGGCAAATGCCCGTGTATTGCTTGACGAGTTAAAAGCTGGCAGCAGTGATATGCATTTTATTGAAATTATGACTTGTCCCGGAGGATGCATTAATGGCGGCGGCCAGCCTTATAGCCTTGATTTGGAAGCTGTTAAGGCAAGAATGAAGGCTCTCTATAAAATAGATGCTTCAGACAGTTTGAATAAATCGCATATGAATGAAGAAGTTGGAAGACTTTACAGAGAGTTTTTAGGTTCCCCTCTGGGAGAAAAGAGTCATGAACTTCTGCATACGCATTATCACAAGAGGGAAGTCCTCAAATAAGATAACTTAAAAGAAATGAAAGACGGAAAAACCCTCATCAAGACTATTCCAGAGCGCTGTAAAATGTGCTATACATGCGTCAGGGATTGTCCTGCAAAGGCAATCAGGGTCAAGGCTGGACAGGCTGAGGTATTGCCTGAAAGATGTATCGGGTGCGGTAACTGCATAATCGTGTGTTCCCAAAAAGCCAAAGAGTATTACAGTTCAATAGATGAAACCCGTGAGATTTTAAAGACAAACTCCAAAAAGATAGCTATACTTGCTCCAAGCTTCCCCGCCAGTTTTAGTTATATTCATAGCGGCTATCTGATAGATTTGCTTAAGAAAATTGGATTTGATCATGTATGTGAGGTGGCTTTCGGAGCTGACCTTGTGGCATATGAATATAAGAAACTTGTTTCAGAAAACCCTGACAAATGTTTTATTGCTACTACTTGCCCCGGGGTTGTTTCGTATGTGGAAAAATATTACCCCAGGCTTGTAAATGTCCTTGCTCCTATAGTTTCACCAATGATAGCTGCAGGAAGAGCGTTGAAAATACTTTACGGGATGGATTCAAAGATAGTTTTTATCGGACCGTGCTTTGCCAAGAAAGAAGAAGCTTTTCGCTGCAAAGGCAGAACAAATGTCGATCCCATAGACGCTGTTCTTACTTTTATTGAATTGAAAGAGATGCTTGAAGATGTGAATTATGCCTTGAAGGATCTGGAAGATAGTGATTTCGATCCTCCGAAAGCAGGACTGGGAGCGCTTTTCCCTATAAGAGGAGGATTGCTTCAGGCCGCTGAACTTCAGGAAAATCTGATTGAATCCAAAATACAGAGCGCTGAAGGAAAAGATGATTTTATTCAGGCAATAAAAGAATTTGAAGTAGAATTTTACGGGGCTAATCTTCTTGAAATTCTTTGCTGCAAAGGCTGCATTATGGGCGCCGGAATGGGAACTAAGGAACATTATTTTGCCAGAAAGACAGCTGTTAGCAACTATATCAAATCTCATACGAGAGTAGAAGAATCCAAGAATAATTATGAATTGTACAAGACTCTTAAAAACAGAGGATTGGATTTGCATGTTAAATTCTCTTCAGCTAACTACAGATCGCCAGTTCCAGACAACGATATTTTGAGTTCAATTCTTGCCAGAATGGGAAAAAATAAGGAAGAGGACGAGCTAAACTGTGGAGCCTGCGGTTATAAGACATGCAGGGAGCATGCTGCGGCAATTGCTTCGGGGCTGGCCGAAAATGAAATGTGCCTGCCAAATACGATTGAGCGTCTGAAGAAATCACTCAGCGAACTTCAGGATTCAAAAGGTGAGATTGCCAAAATACAGGAGGCGCTTTTCAACGCGGAAAAACTCGCGAGCATGGGGCAGCTTTCGGCCGGAATAGCTCATGAAATTAATAACCCGTTGGGAATCATACTGCTTAATTCAAATGTACTGCTGGAGGAAATTGGAAACAGAGAAGAATACAAGCAGCTTAAAGAGGATCTCAAATTAATCGTTGAACAGGCTGAAAGATGCAAAAAAATCGTTTCAGGGCTGCTTAATTTCTCCAGAATAAATAAGATAGTCAGGATTCCTACTGACATTGAAGCTCTGATTAATGACTCTCTGCGTTCTGTAATGAAGCCTGAAAATATAAATATAAAAATCGATTGCTCCTTTATAAATCCAATGGCGGAAGTGGAAGGAGAGAAAATAATTCAGGTGCTTGTCAATCTGATTAAGAATTCTATAGATGCAATGCCTTCAGGAGGAGTAATAAATATTTCAGCATTTGACAAGGAAGAGGACTTCTTCATAATTGTGAAAGATAATGGCGTTGGTATAAGCGAGTCCAACATCAATCGCGTTTTTGAGCCTTTTTTTACTACAAAATCTATAGGAAAGGGAACAGGCCTTGGGCTTGCTGTCTCATATGGTATAATCAAGATGCATAAAGGAAGTATTACTATAAAATCAAATGCAGATCCAGCCAAAGGCCCAACTGGTTCTGAAATCACAATTACTCTGGGCAGAAAAGTTGACACTTATTAAGAGGAAAAATTATGACCAGCGAAGTAAAATCATACACCGGAAAAACAGCCATAATCATAGATGACGATATAGATTATCTTGAGATTCTAAGAATTTATCTAGAGAATTATGGCTTTAGTGTTGTTACTGCCGGCTCCTTTGAAGAGGGGATGAGGCTGCTTGATGAAGTTGTTTATGATTTGGCTGTTTTCGACCTTATGATGGAAAACGCCGACAGCGGTTTTGTCCTTAGTTATAACTCCAAGAAGAAATATCCTACTATCCCCGTTCTTATACTTACAAATGTAGCGAATGAAACAGGTATTAGATTTGACAATCTGTCAGACGAAAAAAAAGCCTGGATAAAGGCAGATGGAGTTCTTAACAAAGGTATCAGAATGGAACAGCTGAAAAAAGAGATAGATAGAGTTTTTGCTAAATAAATCTATGCAGAAACTAAACTTGCTCATAATCGACGATGAACAGGGCTTGAGATATGGAATTGTCAGGACTCTCCGAGATTTTTCATTTAAGCCTGATGAATACGATGACGAGGTTTCATTTCAGATAAGCGAGGCTGGAACTGGTCAGGAAGCTCTAGCGATTATGGATAAGCAGGAGTTGGATATTGCGCTTGTTGACTATAAGCTTCCTGATATTAACGGCGTCGAACTTCTTAATATTATCAGAGAAAAAAAATATAATCTGCTGTCGGTATTTATCACAGCCTATGCTTCGCTGGATGTAGCAGTTTGCGCTACGAGAAATGGAGCTTATGATTTTCTTGCTAAGCCGTTTTCTCCAGATGAGCTTAAGAATGTTATCAGAAAAGCATCATCAAGAATTATCCTTCAGAAGAAAGCTAAAAAACTTGAAGAAGAGAAGAAATTAATCCGTTTTGAATTTCTTTCTGTTCTGTCTCATGAATTAAAAGCTCCTCTCAATGCTATAGAAAGTTATCTGAGGATAATAGAATCGCGGATCTCCGGAGAGGATATAGCATCTTACGAAAAGATGATTAAGCGTTCTCTGGAAAGAGTTGAAGGAATGAAAAAGCTCATTTTTGATCTTCTCGACCTGACAAGAATTGAATCAGGACAGAAAAAGAGAATGATATCTCCTGTCAATCTTCAGGAGGCTGCATCTAAATCAATTGAAACTTACCAGTCGATGGCTTCAGATAAAGGCATCCATGTCGTCCTGAAATCTGAAAAGGAAATCCTAATCAATGCAGATGCCGGAGAAATGGAAATACTCTTCAATAATCTTATTTCCAATGCTATAAAATATAATAAAGACTATGGAGATGTCGTTATCTCTCTTTCAAAAGAAAACGATGCTGTAAAGATAACTGTTGAGGATACGGGCATTGGGTTCAAGGATGAGGAAAAATCAAAAATTTTCAAGGAGTTTGTCAGATGCAGAAATGAGTTGACCCAGGGAATAGAGGGCAGCGGTCTTGGGCTTTCTATTTTGAGTAAACTGGTTAAACTCTATGACGGTTCTATTAACCTTGAAAGCCAATTTGGAAAAGGTTCTAAATTTTTAATAACGCTCAGGAAGATTTAATTATGGAAAAGTATTCCAGAGGGCATTCTGACTTTATAAACGATGCTGATCTTGATGCATTGATCTTAAAAACCAAGGAAGACAAATTAAGAATCAGAGATGTACTTTCCAAGAGTATGTCGAAAGTTGCTTTGTCGGCAGAAGAATGCGCCGCTCTGATAGCCGCTGAAGATGAAGATACTGTAGAAGAGATAAAAGAGGCAGCGAGAAAGCTCAAGAAGGAAGTTTATGGAAATAGAATTGTTATTTTCGCCCCTCTCTATATAGGCAATCACTGTATAAATGACTGCGAGTACTGTGCTTTCAGGAAAAGTCTGAGAACTACTGTAAGAAAAACTCTTACAGAAAATGAACTTGTTTCCGAAGTGAAGGCTCTTGAGAATGTAGGACATAAAAGACTGATACTTGTTTTTGGGGAACACCCTGATTATTCACCTGGCTTTATTGCCGATACAGTAAGAAAAGTCTATTCGGTTAAATCAGGGCACGGGGAAATCCGCCGTGTTAACATCAATGCAGCTCCCATGGATGTTGAAGGATTCCGTATCGTTAAGGATTCAGGTATAGGAACCTATCAGATATTTCAGGAGACATATCACCACAAGACTTATGAAAAGATGCACCCGAAAAATACCTGCAAAGGAGATTATCTTTACAGACAGGATGGTTTAAGCAGAGCTTTTGAAGCCGGTTGCGATGATATGGGAATAGGGGCGCTCTTCGGGCTTTATGACTGGAGGTTTGAGGCTATTGCTCTGGTCAAACACTCTCTCTACCTTCAGGAAAGATATGGTGTTGGCCCTCACACAATTAGTTTTCCAAGAATCAGGCCGGCTCATGGAGTTGAACTGGATAGCAGATATTTCGTCAGCGATAAGGATTTTGTTAAACTCATTGCAATTCTGAGGCTGAGCGTTCCATATACAGGTATGATTTTGACTGCAAGAGAAAGCGCAAAGATAAGAAATGAAGCTTTGGGGTTTGGAGTTTCTCAGATTGACGCAGGTTCCTGTATCGAACTTGGGGGCTATGCCAAGGGGAAAGAAAAAAATGAAGGAAACAAAGAGCAGTTCTCTTTAAGCGATACGCGTTCGATGGAAGAAATTGTAAATGAATTAATACAAACAGGGTATCTGCCAAGTTTCTGCACTTCCTGTTACAGGTTGGGAAGAACAGGCAAAGTCTTCATGGAATATGCTATACCAGGCTTTATAGGAGATTTTTGCACTCCAAATGCTCTGCTTACATTAAAAGAATATCTTCTGGATTATGCTTCAGAGGAAACTAAAGGCAAAGGTCTTGATCTGATAAACAACGAAATGCAGAAAATCAGCGATCTTTCCAGAAGGAAAATTGTAAATGAAAAGCTCAAAGCCCTTGATGACGACCAAAGAGATATGCTCTTTTAGTCTGTCATGGGGTATATGAGGAAATAAAAAAATGGTGGCAAGGGCCAGAGTTGAACTGGCGACACAAGGATTTTCAGTCCTCTGCTCTACCAACTGAGCTACCCCGCCACCCGGGATAGTAATTAACGCTGTCAAGGCTATTAATAAATAACCCGTTCCTGATACTTCAAGGCAGTAAAAAGAAAATATTTGAATTTCTCTGGATACAAGAGATTTCTTCTATTACGGAAGATAATATTTAATTCACCTAAAAAATCTGATACAATTTGCTTATGATAAAAGCAGATAACTATCATAAGAGGATTAGTAAATGGATAATAAAGGTCTGATAATTATTCTAACAGGCGATGGCAAAGGAAAGTCGTCTTCCGCGTTCGGGATGATGAATAGAGCTCTGGGGTGGGAGAAAAAAGTTCTTCTGGTTCAATTCCTTAAAGGTTTATGGGAGAGTGGGGAAGGCCGTTTTTTTGAAAGCTTGAAGAGCGATAAACTACATATCATCAGAGCAGAATGCCCATTTACCTGGAAAAGCAAAGACAAGGATAAAGACGCTCTGATATGCCGTAATATCTGGGAGCAATCTTTGAATATGATACGCGAGAATAATTACGATCTAGTCGTATTTGATGAACTTATGATTACGCTGCAGCAGAATTTCCTCAACCTTAATGATGTTATTGAATTTCTGAAGGACAGGGCATTTTCACTTGATGTTATAATGACTGGAAGAAATGCTCCGGAAGAACTAATAGATATTGCCGATACTGTTTCTGAAGTACGGGTAATAAAACATGCCTTTGACAAAAGGGTATTAGCTAAAAAGGGGATAGATTTTTAGAATGAGCCGCTTAGAACTCAAAGAATTCATATCTCTTAGAGAATACAATACATTCAGAATTGAGTCTAAAGGGCGTTATTATCTTGAGCTTAAAAATAAAAATGAGCTTAAGGAAGCATATAATTTTATTAAATATCATGATCTAAATTATTTTGTGCTAGGAGGAGGAAGCAATATCCTGCTGCCGGAGCTTTTCAATGGTCTGGTAATTCATAACCAGATAAAAGGAATAAATGTCACGGCCGAGACAAGCGAATATATTTATATTAGAGCAGGGGCAGGGTTAAAATGGGATGATTTTATCAGCGAATGCCTTGAGTTGGGATATTATGGATTGGAAAATTTAAGCTATATACCAGGGACTGTCGGAGCTTCGCCTGTTCAGAATATAAGCGCTTATGGAGTAGAGGTAAAAGAATTCATTGACTCTGTGGAGCTCTTTGATATGTCTTTAGCTAGAGAGGTTTTTTTTAAAGAAAGGGAGTGCTATTTTTCGTACAGGAATAGTGTTTTTAAAAGTAATCCAAACCTGATTGTTACTGCTGTTAATTTCAAGCTTAATAAGAGGCCTAAACTAAACCTTACTTATCGTGATGTCGCTGAACACTTAAAAAAAAGTAAAACAGCGACTTTTACGCCTAAAGACCTTAGAGACCTCATTGTAAATATAAGGAAAAACAAGCTTCCTGATCCTGAACTAATCCCAAATGCCGGGAGTTTTTTCCATAATCCTATTGTTGACAAAAAAGTAGCGGACAGTTTATTAAAAGATTATGACATTCCGACATTTAATTCAGATCACGGAAAAGTCAAATTATCAGCCGGATGGCTTATTGAAAACGCAGGGCTTAAAGGTTTCAGACTCAATAATGTAGGAGTTTATGATAAGCATGCGCTTGTTCTAGTTAACTATGCAGGAGCTACCCAAAAGGAAATACTTGATTTCAGCAGGCTGGTCAAGGACAAAGTTTATGAAAAGTACAAGGTAAGGCTCAGTATCGAGCCTATTATAATAACCTGATAATCAATGCGGTTGAATTAAGGTAGGGACGGCTCTCCGTAGCCGTCCGGTATAGAAGGGACAATGTCCCTTCGGCGGTCTCGGAGAGACACGCCCTACCTGCTCTTAATTCAATGACATTGACTTGATAATAGTATAAATAAAAAAATATCGGAGACGCAGATGGCAGAAAAGGAAATGTCTTTTGAAAAAGCTTTAGAAAGACTTGAGGCTATTGTTAATACAATGGAAAATAAAAAACTCCCTCTTGACGATATGATTAAGAATTATGAAGAAGGCAAAAAACTTACTGATTTTTGTTCGAAAAAACTTACTGATTTTGAGAAAAAAATCGAAATACTGGTCAAAGAAACTGATAAAGGGCCAGTCTGGAGCGAATTCAAGAATAACTGAGTTGATTTTTCAGCTGTAGAAAACTATTGAAGCATAGCTTACGCAATGTGAAAAATCGCCTGTGAGTTCTCCTGATGTCGTGTATGAGATAAGTTTGGATTTAATTTCATCGCCGACTTTTTTCCGGTTCGTTAAAACTGATAGAATTATTCTTATCGGGCAGGAACCGCAGATTGTTGCCCCAGACTTTTCGATATAAGAAGAAAAACCTTTTTCGTCAAATGCTAGGATCCGTTCAATAGCTCCTCTATCGAGTTTTGCCAAATTGTTTTTTATATCTGAAGCAAATGGCAGATATCCGAAAGATTTGCCGTAATGAGTGAAATCAGAACTTATTATCCAAAGTGTCTTATCATCCCATAATTTAAGCAGGGAACTTGCTATAGATTCAGTCATTGAACCGTCAATCTGACCGCAGACAAGCGGTAAAAGTTTAACCTGAGGGAAAAAGAATTTTATCAAAGGCAAATGAACTTCCAGCGAGTGTTCGCGGACATGCGGTCTGGAGTTTTTAATAAAAAACTCAGAATCCAGTTTTCCTGCTGATTCAAGGTCAATTTCTATATTACCAAAAGGTGTTTCAGCCAGGCTGTAATCAGGAAGCGAAATTCCCGAAAAACCCACATAATGCGAAGGAGATATAAGTACGATTTTATCATAGCTGTTATTTTTTGCCTGAAAATAAGCTTCACATGCTGTTTTGCCGGAATAAAGATAGCCGGCATGAGGTGCAATAATAGACCTTACACCGCTGCTTTCAGGAATTATTTTTTTCGATTGGGAGCAGAAGCTTTCAATTAGTTTTTGCAGAGGATATTTATCGGCATCGTAAAATTGCCCGGCTACAGTCATTCTCCTGATATTTTGATTGTTCATAATGACTATGTAAAATTAACAGGTTAAGATTATTGGTATCTTTAGGAATTATAACCCTTCCGGCAATCCCTGGAAGTATCTGATACTTCTTAATGTCTTTAATCTTAGCTTTTGTTAACAATTCTTGCAATCGTAAGCCCTTATTGATTTATTGCAATACTATTATTACTTTAATAAAATTGTTCTTGGAGTCCGGAAATAACGACTGACAGAAATTAAAGAATTATGGATATAAAAAAATTATTCAGTGAAAATTATATCGAAGCTTTTGATGAAGGAGTTTCTTCCTTTCTTGTAAAAAACAGAAATAAGAACCTCGGGGCTATGTTTGCTTCGGACAGAGCTCTCTTTTATATCCAGATACTTTACGGTATGCTTTGCCTTAGAAGAGATCATGAGATCGAACCTCTAAATGATGACATCTATCTGACCGTCAAAAAGGCTCAGGAAAACAGTTCCGGATGCGAATATGACAATGAGCTGTTTAACCACGATATGAATCAGTTGCTGTTATGGGAACTTGTTCAGCGCAGGATTGAAAAAGAAAGACTGAGGGGCTACAGGGATTCGAGAAGACAGAAATTCAGATTTAGGCTCACTGATGAAACAGTCTCATTCCTGACATGGCTGGAAGAACGACTCAGCAGTGATATTGCAGAACAAACTGAAGACACCGCGAATCTGCTTCTTGATATTGTTGGCAGAATAAAGGAGATAAGGAGAGAACTCGAAAGAGTAACAGTAGATTTTTCCGCTGAAAACGATATTCAGTTAAGAAGCGCCAGAACAGTCGTATATAATCTTTCCTTCATCGGAAAGCTGACTATGAGCACTACCAGACAGCTGACCGACCTGAATGCCGAACTCCTGATGTTTGTCGTGAAAAACTACACGATGGAAGAAGCCAAAAAAGCGATCAGGATACTTGAGTTCTACAGCAATGCCTATCTTACGCAGATTTATAAACTCAGAAAAGAGATTCAGGAAGGGCTCGAACAGCTCATTTATTCAGATTCAGATATTTCCAGGATTAATATGTGCTTCAAAGCCCTAAATGAAGAATATGCCAAAATGCCCATGATGCTTAATAACTCCCGATACGAAGTTCAGCCCTTCTCGACACTGAAAAACACCCGCGACTTTTATATAAATAACGGCAAACTCGATTCATTGTGCGACAGGATTAACTCCTCGGCCATGAAGGTATGGGGGAAACTTAACGCTCACCTCAGGGAACTTGAAAGAAGAAATACCCGGATAGAAGATATTGGAAACAGACTGAAGGAATTTGCCCTGCTCGCTGAAGACGAAACATATCCTGAATTTTTTATGGCTCTCCTGCAGGGGGCTAATATCAAATATGATCCTAATTATTGGGATGATCATGAAAAAGCGGATCCGCCCATACCGAAAAAAACTCATCGGAGATATTCAAAAATCCCCGATACTTTTACACCCAAGGAAGTCGATCCCTCCATCGACTCTTTTGTTTCTATAGAACAGGCAAAACTTTTAAATCTCGAAAAATGGATCAGAGAGACCTTTCCGGACGAAGAATTTATCTCTGTCGGTAAAACACTTTTTCAGAGAGAGTCAGATTTTGAAAAGATAGTTGAACTTTTCAAAACAGGATATTTAGGCGAAGGAACGAAACTCAGAAAAATTAATTATCAAATCAGACATGAAAACTCGTTAAAAGAAGAGTGCGTCAATATCGAAGGAAGGAGCCTGGCTTTTAATGAATTTACATTGGAAAAAATAAAGGGAAATCTTAATGAGTGATTCAGCGCTGAAGTTGTATGAACTAATAGAGTCAAAACCCGAAAAAGTCAGAGCTCTTCTTAATATCCTTATAGAAAGCCCATATTTTTATCTGGAAGACTCTGAAGAACTATTCAGGTTTCTAAACCATCACAGAAAAGAGTTCGAGGAATTCTTCAAAGTGTTTTACGGTTGGGATCTTATCATGGATTCCAAATGCGCTAGAGTTTACAAGGACAAATGGTATAACGACAAAATAAGCTCCTCAGGACGGGAACAATTCCACTTTTCAAAGAGAGATGAATGCATAGGATTTATGTGTCTTCTCAATTTCTACGAGGATCAGCTAGTTGAGAACAATATGTCTGCTGAGGACAAAATGAATTTAAAATTCAGGTTTGGGGACTTCCTTAAATATTGTCATAACAAGTTTAACGGGCTCTTTCCGGAAAATGAGGATATATATTCTGCAGAGTATATAAGAAAAAATGTCTTGAAACCGATAATGTCCGAACTTGAGAAGTACAGATTTATTAAACTTTGGAAACCTGACAGCAGTCTGGGCAGCCTGAAGGCAGATGACTATATATATGAAGCGCTTCCAGCCTTGAGCCATTACAATGCCGCCCGCCTTTCACAGGCCTTGCTCCAGGATTTAAAAGATGACTCTCAAGCCACTGATATCAATGAAGAAAGCCATGAAGAGCCGGAAGAAAACATTGAAAATTCGGCCGACTTGAATGAAGGGGAGGGAGACCGTGTATAATTCAGCAGAACTCAATAGATTTTATATCAGAAAAATAAGGCTTATCAACTTTCATAACTTCACAGATGACCTCATTGAAGTCAGGGATGGCGGACATCTTTTCATCCTCGGCGACAACGGATCAGGAAAAACCACTCTTCTCGACGCTGTCCACTATGTGCTCACGGGCGGAGAATGCCTGGAACTGAACTCAGCTGCAAGAGTAACCGGCAACAAGACAGGAGGCAGGCGCATACAGGATATCATTACCAGATTCAATATTGATTCGGGGCATAAAAAT
Organism: Lentisphaerae bacterium GWF2_38_69; assembly: GCA_001803205.1. Classification (GTDB taxonomy): domain Bacteria; phylum Verrucomicrobiota; class Lentisphaeria; order Victivallales; family GWF2-38-69; genus GWF2-38-69. Next base: position 27,610 of record MHBE01000027.1, read on the forward strand.
CCTGAAGGAGCTGTGACTTACGCGGCACTGGAAATTATCGGGCATAACGGGAAACCTTTCGTCGCCGCAATCGGAATGTATGTAAATTCTCCTACTGACAACCTTAACCGCTGGGGCATACTCAAGAGTGGAAGCCTTGAGGAAATTCCTTTTATCAATGATGAGGTGGAACCCCCAAGGCCCAGAATCGGAATAGAGATGAAAAAAGCTATAGGCCCGTCATACTGTTTCCTGCAGATTCAAAGTTATCAGAAAACACTTGCCGACCGTTTTTTCGGAGGTTGGGAGCAATTTCTTGAATTCAGCCGTTTCCTGAAGATAGGAAAAGCTTACAGGGAAATAGCCGCACAGACTACCGATTATCATCAGCTCTTCAAAAGTCTGCTTCCATCGCCCGGGACAGAAAAATTTGAGCCTGTATCCGAGTCTCTCAAGTCACTTGATGCAAGTAAGGGGAAAGTTGACAATTTAAAAAACAAATTCAGATACATTGAAAGCCTGGCCGATTTACTCAACAGCATTAAGTATTCAAAGAAAAGCATATCTGTCATAGACTGCCTGGTTTCAGAGTTTCTGATAAAAGAAGCAACAACATCAACTGACCTTAAAAAAAGGGAAAGAGAGAAACTCGCAGGTTATATTGAATCTATAAATAAAACTCTGGCAGATTTGCAGGCGGAGAAAACAAACCTTGAAAACCTTCGGGATGACTATAAGCAAAAAGACAGTTCAGGGCTTCTCAGACAGGAACAGGAACTGGCCGTTTCTATAAAAAGCTTATCTGAGAATTTATCCGCTCAGGAATCTGAAATGGCGCTTCTTCGTGAAACACATAATGAATTGCTCTCTCAAATTGAAAAAATATCCGCCCTTCTTGTATCTGAAGCTAAAAAAGGTTTTCGCGATTTTAATGAAATCAGCCAGGATATCCCATTTTCGATAGGAGATCTTATTTCGCTGCTGAATAATTTTCTTCACAGCGAGAATATAAGCGAAGCTCTCAACGAACTCAAAGCCATTGACTTTGAACCTATCCGTGACCTTTTCTCAAATGCCTGGAATCCAATGGCATCAGAAATAATCAACAATGAGAAAATAAAAAAAGCCGCGGAAGAGAAAGTAACAGAATGCGATAAGAAAATAGATAACCTTTTAAATTCAGAAGAAGCTGTTCCGAAAGTTGATTACTTTTCTGAAACACTCGAAGAATTCAGAAAAAGCATGATTGCCGCGAAACCTCTTTACCGAGGCCTTGAATGGAATCCCGGGACATCGCCGGAAGAAATGAATTTTATTGAAGAAATTATAGGCGAAGAGATTCTTGCCTCTCTTATTATTGCAGAAGCCGACCTGGATAAGGCTTTGGATATTATCATAAAAGAAGACTACTCTGGAATAAGAATTATTACTGATAAGAAATTAAACTCGAGCAATATCCCCGTGCCTCAGTGGATTAAAAAATACTTTAACCTCAGCAAAAGCGATCCTGCCTCTGTCAAAGCTCTGATAATAGAACTTCAATCTGAAAACGAACCGGAGTTTGACCTCTCCAATGACATTCTCTCTTTCAGATCCCATCGCAGGCGCCTGATCTTGCGAGAAGCTTCTCTCATAGGTGAAAAAAACAGAAAACTTGAGCTGAAACGCCAGATTGCGGAGATGAAGTCTGAACGGCAGAATTGGATGGAAAGCTTATCTGAAACAGAGAAAACTCTAAGCAAACTATACCTCAGGAAAAGCAGTCTTGAAAAATTTGCGGCCCTGATGAGGAGTTTTGCTCCGGCTTTGAAAAACAAATTAAAGGAGTATGAGGATTTAAACAGAGAACTGCATTATCAAAATGAAAAAGTTGCCTCAAAAGAAGAGCTCATGAAACAAAACGCCGATAAACTCAAGGCTGATCAATTGCGAATCACAGAAATAAAGAACATAATCTCCAAAGAGGGGATAAGTGATCTTCAGGAAAAGATAAACGAGGTGACAGGGAAAATTACCCTTCTAGATAAAAGCATAACTGAAAATATCTCATTAAGAGGCAAAACTGAACAGAAGATTGAAGATGTGGATGAGTTTATTTCCGGAAATGGTGAAAAAATTGCAAAAATATCTGCCGAATTTGAGTCTAAAACTAATGAGTTGAAAAATAAATACTCCGAGATAGGAAATGTTTCCGAATACCTCAATGAGTTAAAATCTCTCCATAAAGCAAACTCTTCAGGAAAATGCCTTGCTCTTTGCGATAAATTCAAACAGGACTCTTTGGTTCAGCGCACTGAACTCGATTCAAAAATACGCGATATGACCTACTCGGCTGATTTCAGTTTTACTTATTATGATGAGGGCTGCATGCTGCTTGACAGAACAGGAAGGCAGATTTCAGAAATTATCAAGCAATACGAACTCGATATCAGGGAGACAGAAGAAATTATCAATGATGACACTAAAAAGCTCTTCACAAAGATAATTATGGACGACCTTGTAAAGTTTCTCAAAGAGAGAATAAGCCATATCGAACAGATGGAAAGGGAAATTAACCTAATTCTCGAGAAAAGAATGTTCGGCCCCAATTCATATACCATGAAGATAAAACCTGTCGAGAGTTATAAAGGCTTTATTAGAACCATTAAAAACTTTTCACCGTTTAATGAAGAAACTAAAAAAGAACTGCTCAATTTCATAGAAGACTTCAAAGCCGATATCATGGCCACGGAATTCGGAGAAATCCCTGAGATGCTGGATTATAGAAACTGGTTTGGTTTTGAAATGCTTGTAAAGACACGAGGCAGCGAAGGGCAGGTCTTAAATAAACACATCAAGAATATCGGTTCGGGCGGCGAACAGGCTGTTCCTAACTATCTTCTTATCCTTACAATTGCCCACTTTATTTATCAGGGGTCAAACATCAAACTGCCTGTTCTTCTTTTTGACGAAGCGTTTTATGGCATAGACTCAAGCCGCAGAAACCAGCTGATGGGTTTTGCCGGCGATATCGGGCTGCAGCTCTTTATTTCCACGCCTGACCAGGACGGAGTAAAAGAAGAAGTTATGTATTCAACTTCCCTGTTCATCAAAAAAGATAAAAATTATAATATCCTGATACAGCCGTTGTACTGGTCGAATCCTGACAGGAACAAACAGGGAACCCTTGGTTTTGAGAGTGAACCCGAAAGTATTCAACTCGGAGAGGTTCGTTAATGCAGGAGAAAGAAGCAAAATTCATTTATCTCGAGAATCTTTACAGGAGTTCACCTGAATTTGCCTCCGCCATGGATAATCTCTGCCGTAATTATTTTAAAAACCACAAGAAGCTTCAGAAAAGCCTCTCGGTTAAAAATTTTTCTGATGCCGATATGAGAGAAATAAAATACAATTTCGGGGATAACAATGTAAAAAACAGATCTATTAATATAGAGAATTTTGTCAGTGAGAATCTTAAAGGGGATGAAACGCTTTTCGTTAGCCAGTTGCTGAAAATCACCGGTATTAATGAAGATTTGACCGCAAAAAAGCGAAATGAGATTTCAGCTGCGCTCCTTAAACTCAAACTTTTCCATGAGGGTTTGGACTTCATCCATAATTACCTTGAAGAGAAAGCCGGCAAAGGAACCAACTTCTTTAACAAATACTCTTTTGAAGAGTTAGACACTGCCTGCTCAATAGTCAAATACCTTGAGGCAAATACTCATATACACAATCTCTCATATTTGGGCAGCAAGTTCTGTTCGGATAGCCATGCCCTAAGAAAAGGCTCAGAACTTTATTCACTGGTAGCAAATTTTCTCAAACTTGAAACCCCTATGGATACTGAAGAAACGGTAGATAACCCACAACTTTTTGAAACATTGGGGATTACCGATAACCCAACTGCTGTTAAAGTCACTCTTTACGCCCCAATAGTTTTTAAAAACAGGTCTGGACAGCTGAGAGAGTTTATCAGAGAAAATTGGCTCAATGGAGAAAGCACAACATTGTCAATGGACAATATCGATAATATTCAGGAGTGTTTTATGGATTATAAAGGCAGCCCAGAACTTGTTACTTGTGAGAATGAATCTCCATTCAACAAGATGATAAGAGAAGAAAAAATTCCCGTTATCTATACCGCCGGATTTCCAAATTCTGCGGTAAGAAAAATCATCAGCCTCCTTTCTTCCTCAGTCAAAAGAATTCATCACTGGGGCGACACAGATTTAGCAGGATTGCGCATCGCTGACATTATCAGCCGTATCATCCCTGCAGAATTATGGAGATGCACCCTCACTGAGTGTGAAAAGCATAAAAATAGTCTGAAACCCATAGATATCCCAGCGCAAAATAAGGCAATTAATTTTCTAAAGAAAAATCCGGATTTCACCTATGCAAAAGAGTTGGAATTTTCCCTTAAAAATGGTTTCCTAGAACAGGAAGCCTGTGAGAACCATTCATAATTAAGGCCTTTCTCTTTATTTTTACTGATTCTTCTATCGAAAATGTAAGTTTCTAACTAAAATAAAACAATCTAAAATAAAACAATAGAATTACGCTCATTTACACACTTAAATAATAAAAAATAGTAATTTATGATGATTCTCTCAGTAGAATGGTATAATTAGATAAAGTTCCGGGTAGATCACAACAGGAATTAAAATGGAGAATGTAAAATGAAACAGCTGTTTACAACTATATTTTTACTGCTTTTTTTATTGGCTTCTGCGGGGGAAAATAAGGTTCAATCCGAATATTTAAAAGATCTTGCTGCTTTTAAGGATCATCAGTTTGATAAAAACCAGATTAAATCATTTGTTTACTACTGGTACTCGCTTCACGATGTCCATGCTGACATAAATAAATCTTACGAATTGCTGGACAAAGAGAACCTTTATATGAAATTTCCCGAAATAACAGTTAAAAACCTCGATGACTATAAGAAATGGTATGAAGGAGTGGGAAATAATATAAAAAACAACCTCCATTTTGTGAAATATCTTGAGGTGATTTTTGACGGCTCTCATAAATATAAAGTCAATGTCATAGTTAATTGGCAGGCTACCGACAAAGACGGTAAATTTATTAATATGGATGCTACCCAGGAGTGGGAGCTGGTTGATCCTTCTGCCTCTGGAATTGACCATCCTCTTATTCAGAAATATCTGGTTCTTGAATTTAAAGATAATTAAAAAATTATTGAAAAAAGGTTTTACATATGGGCGATGAGGAAAATGCAATAAAATCTGTGAAGTGCCCAGTTTGCACAAAAGAGATTGTAGAAACAGAGAGTGCGTGTCCCTATTGCGGTCATGTTTCTCAGCAATTTTATGATAGCGATTTCCATGTAAGCGCTTCAGAAGCTTTGAAGAAAGGTAAACTTTTTTATTATGGAGAAGACGGGCATACAAAAAACTCTGACAAGGCACTGGAATATTTTATGATTGCTGCCGAACAGGGAAATTCTGATGCCCAGTTTCTGGTTGGTTTTTGTTATGATAATGCCCATGGAGTTAACCTGAACCAATCAGAGGCATTCAAATGGTATTTGAAGGCCGCAGGGCAGGGGGATGCAGAATCTCAATTCAATGTCGGAACTAGTTATTTTAACGGCGAAGGAGTTGTTAAAAACGCGACAGAAGCTTTTTATTGGTTCTTCAATGCTGCAGAGAAGAGCTACTCAGAGGCTTTATACATGCTGGGGTACTGTTATTTTAACGGCGAAGGTATTACCAAAGATCTGAATAAAAGCATTGAGTGCTTCAGAAAAGCCGCGGAATTGGGCAATTCTTATGCGCAGTTTAATCTAGGAAGCGCGTATTTCTATGGACATGGAACCGACCAGAGTTATGAAGAAGCAATAAAATGGTTTAAACTGGCCGCAGTACAGGACGATCCGGAAGCTGAATATATGCTAGGATATGCTTATTATTTTGGAGAAGGGTTCAAGCAGGATTATCGCCAGGCTTTCAGACATTTTGCGAAATCTGCAAATTTTGAAAATCCGCATGCGCAATATTATTTAGCCTGCTGCTATTATCATGGCAGAGGCGTCGCCAAAGACCTCTCTGAATCTTTAAGATGGATAAACAGAGCTGCAGAACTTGGACATGCTGACGCTATCAAGAAGAAAGAAAAAATTATTGCCAGGCAGCTTGAAGAAGAAGCAATTGAAACCATAAAAAGCAATGAAATAAAATTCAGGCCGATTTTAAGGCGGATAGCAAAGATAAAAAAAATATTGAAACACTTTCTATAGGGAATCGGAAAACAGGCATGAGGAAAAGTGGTTTTCGCCTGTTTTTCTTAAAAACACATCAGTTACAAAACATTCATCCTTTGCCATATAACACCTTGGAGCAAACGGACAGCCTTTTATTTCAAATGAATTATCCGGGGGAATGCCGGGAATTGAATAAAGTGTTTCTTTTGTTTCAGTAATACTTGGCAGAGATTTTTTGAGGGAAATAGTGTAGGGGTGCTTAGAGTTATAGAATAGATCCATGACGCTTGCCTTTTCTACAATTGTACCTGCATACATCACGCAAACATTATCGCATAATTCGGCTACTATTCCTAAGTCATGAGTAATGAAAGCAATACTCATGTTGTGCTCTGATTTTAATTTCTTTATCAATTTGAGTATTTGAGACTGAACAGTTACATCAAGAGCTGTCGTCGGTTCATCAGCTATAAGGAGTTTTGGCTTTGTTATCAAAGCCATGGAAATCATTATTCTCTGTCTCATGCCTCCAGAGAATTCGTGAGGATATTGATAGAAGCGTTTTTCGGGCTCTCTGATCCCGACTTCATTAAGCATTTTCATAGCTTCCTGCATGGCTGTTTTTCTTGGAATTTTAGTATGAATGCACAGGGCTTCTATAATTTGATTTCCTACCTTAATATAGGGATTCAGCGAGGTCATCGGATCCTGAAATATAATCGAAATTGAACGGCCTCTTATTTTAAGCAGATCTTTTTCAGGAAGTGAAAGGAGGTCAGTTCCGTTAAAAACTGCTTCTCCGGAAATTGTTACATTTCTGCTTTTGGGTATAAGCCCAAGCATTGAGTAGAATGTGACGGATTTACCGGCTCCTGATTCTCCAACAATTCCAAGCGTCTCTCCTTCCGATATATCAAAACTTATCCCCCTTAAGGCATGATAGGTTTTCCTGTAGGATTTAAAGCTTAACGAGAGATTTTTAATAGATAGCAGATTACTCATAATCTCTCAAGTATAACAAAAAGTATTGAATTATGAAACTATTTTGACGCATAAAAATAGCGGAAAGATTTAAGCTTCCTGTCAGATGAGGATTGGCATACAAACGATTAGATTCCAGGATAGGAGTTTCGTGGTTCCCAGCTCCCTGGCCAGCACGGGCATAGGTAAGGAGTTGTCTTGCGCGCCGGGCGAATCTAATCAAGTCTGTAAGCGTCAAGCATAACCCATATTGGGGCTTAGAAGGTTATCACAGTCAGCAGAGAGTAATCTTGGCTGACAGTTTGAACCCGAATTTGAATTCAATGAACCATCAGCTAGGGGGGGGAGGTGTTAAGTTTTGAGTTTTGAGTTTTGAGTTTTGAGTTTTGGGTTATGAGTTTTGGGTTATGGGTTATGAGTTTTGGGTTATGGGTTATGAGTTTTGGGTTATGGGTTATGAGTTTTGGGTTATGGGTTTTGGGTTTTGGGTTTTGGGTTTTGAGTTACGAGGCAGAAAACAAAGCTTATTTACGGACGGTTAGTTTTGAAGTAAAAAGCCAGGAAAGAAAAGCCTTTTGAAGTTTTACCTACAAAGCGC
>MHBE01000028.1 GCA_001803205.1 Lentisphaerae bacterium GWF2_38_69
CGCATCGTTGTATTTTTTTGTGGGTAGGGATGGCTCATCCGCCAAGCTTACGGCTTCAGGGATAAGGAATATTTCATCCTCAAAATCTATAATCTTCATCAAGCAAAAGAAAATTTATTCTGAAATCGTGCTATAATGCACTTTTCAAAACGGAGAAGAACCCTTATTCCTCTTATTGCAGTTGAAGTTATCGGCGATCATGTCATTGAAAAGCTCCATGGATTTATGAAGAGAATGAACTGGTTTCTTAAAAACCGTCCTGACCTTGCTTCCTGCATATCCTATATGTGCTCGCTCGAAAGAAAAGGAAAATGTTATAAATTGCTTGCTATCCCTTGCAAGGACAGGCTCTTGAAAGTACTGAAATATATGTTTGACGAAAATGAATTTCTTAGTCCGTATGGAATTCGTTCTCTTTCAAAATACCACGAAAAAAATCCATATGTATTTTACGCCGGAGGAAATGAACACAGAGTAGATTGCACTCCATGTGAATCGACTACCACTCTTTTTGGCGGAAATTCAAATTGGCGCGGTTCTATATGGTTTCCTATAAACTATCTTTTGATTGAAGCTTTGGAAAAGTATTACGAGTTCTATGGAAACTCTCTCAAGGTTGAATTCCCGACAAACTCTGGTAATTTGATGAATCTTAAGGAAATATCTATAGAATTGCCATCAAGACTGGAAAGAACTTATTTTTTTCTATGAGTATTTTTATGGAGATACAGGGCGAGGATGCGGGGCGTCTCATCAGAGTGGCTGGACTGCATTGGTATCTAAGTTAATTGAAAAAACAGCCAGAATGGGTTAAAATGAGCAGGGAAAATCTAATGTGTGAGTTTAAAATTAATCAATTCTAATAAAATTTAAAAAAATAACGCAATGAGAAATTATCTATTGGTCTTACTATTATTGCTAACTTTTCAGGTGTGCCCTGCTCATTCGGATAGTAATGTTGACAGCTCAAAAATTGTAGCTGAAATAAATGCCGGAAATAAAAGAATACTCGATAGCCTCCTTGAAGGGAATGACAGGTTTTCATCTGGAAATTCTATTCATCCACATATTTCAAAAGAACGGATTCATCTGCTTTCAGATAAACAAAACCCATTTGTAGTTATAATTGCATGTTCTGATTCAAGAGTTCCGCCTGAAATTATATTTGACCAGGGATTAGGAGATATATTTGTTGTAAGAACTGCAGGCAATGTTATAGGAAATTATGAACTTGGAAGCGTTGAATATGCTGTGGAACATCTTAACTGCAGGCTGGTAATTGTTTTGGGACATGAACGCTGCGGAGCGGTTTCAGCCTACATGGATAGCAATGGACATAAGCATAACAATCATATTGACAGCATTATAGAATGCATTGGGTCGAAAGAGTTAGTTAAAAATCTTAGAGGGGAAAAAGGCGAAAAATTACCGGCTATTATACGAGCTAATATTGAAGATGATGTAAGATTCCTGAGAGCTTCTGAGCCTGTACTCAAAGAATTAATGGATAAAAATGAAATTGAAATAATCGGGGCTATTTATGATCCTTTAACAGGGAAAGCCATTTTTTTAGAAGAATAATATCGTCTAGCACCTGCTATGAAGGAGTATTTTTATAAACTTAACGAACTTAACAATTAAAAAATAGGAGACCTTAATATGGCAAGCGTTAAAGGAACTCAAACCGAAAAAAATTTACTCGGAGCTTTCGTAGGAGAGTCACAGGCAAGGAATCGTTATACCTATTTTGCAGGTGTTGCCCGTAAAGAAGGCTATATGCAGATAGCTGATATCTTTGAAGAAACATCCAATCAGGAAAAAGAACACGCAAAGCGTTTTTTCAGCCAGCTCGAAGGCGGCATGGTTGAAATTACAGCATCTTTTCCAGCTGGAGTTATCGGAATAACTAAAGAAAATCTTAAAGCCGCTGCCGGAGGAGAACACGAAGAATGGACAGCTCTCTATCCCTCATTTGCCCAGAAAGCCAGAGAAGAAGGTTTTCCTCATATAGGATTTCTTTTTGATAAGATTTCAGTAGCTGAAAAACAACATGAAAAACGCTATCTCGGACTTCTAAAAAATATTGAAGAAGATACTGTTTTCAAAAAAACCAATAAGATTGTATGGCGTTGTAGAAATTGTGGCTATCTGCATGAAGGAAACGAAGCTCCCGAAGCATGTCCGGCCTGTGCTCATCCCAAAGCATATTTTGAAATTCTTGGAGAAAACTGGTAAAAAAACTGAATCAGAGCATATGGACGCTAGTTTTTAGCGTCCTTTTTTGTATAAAAACTTCCCTGAATATTTAGTTCTTATTACGAGGTGGGATAAAAGCAAATGAAACATCCTGAGTCTTTGGGGTTTCGCCAGACCAGGATTTTATTAATTCTTCGAACCATGGTTTTACAGCTCTGAAATAATTCCTAGTCTGATATTTTGTTATCGTAGCTCCATTTAGTTTTTCAAACCATTCAGGCCGTTCACTTCCTTTCCATATTAAAATAGCTCCTTCTTCTTCGACAGCAGATTTGTATAGGGGATAACGATTACGATAATCCCAGTTCATATATATTGTTTCGGGATGATTCGGATCACAAACAGCTATCATGCTGGCAAACCTATAAGGACCAATAACATATTTGACTGGAGCAGGGTAAGAATCGTACCATACTTTAGTAATATCTTTTGAGATTGCTGGAGAAGGATAAGGAATTACAGCCATGCTGCTGTATTTATATGGGAAATAATACATGACAGCATATAATGTAACTAAAATCCCAAAAAATGTGGCATATCCCGAATATATCAAACATTTATTGACTTTTTGCTTTGTTATATCAGGTCTCCAGAAAATCATAGCAAATATGCCAAACATTCCTACGGTAGGATATAGCCACTCCATTTTTATATATGATCCTTCAACACCTGTAAAAAGTATAATTAAAATTAAAGGGAAAAGAGTCATTGAAATGACATATTTTTTATAAATATTTGGTACATAGCTATAAGATTTTGAATCTCTTTTTCTTAGTAGAGTAAACAGCATTATTATAGAAAATAAAAAATTAATCAGAATAAGACCTATTACTCTTAGTGGACTAGTAAAATGGTTAAGAAAGGGTGGAATGTTTTCTAATCTTGCTTCATCAATTCCGTAAGTAAACGAGATAAAGTCATTATTTACAAGCCATATAAAATTTGGAAGAATTATTACTAGAAATAATATTGCGCAAAGATATATTCCCGCTTTACTGAATGAAGCCCTTCCCTCATTAGTAAAAAGGGTAAATAATGCCATGGGTACAAACAGAAAAGCAGTAAAGTATTTTGTCATCAATCCTAAACCACAAAATAATCCCAGTAAAATCCAATCACTATATTTTTGAGAAATTAGAGACTTGTAGAAATAAAGTATTATTAACAGCCATAATGCCTGTAATTGTACATTTTGGCAAAAGTCTAAAGAAAAGCATGTGTAAGTAGGAGTTATAAGAAAGAAAATTACAGAGATTAAGGATAGGGCTTCTGATAAGCAGGCTCTAGCAAGTTTCCATATAGCTATTGAACATATCAGGACACATATTTGAGAAAGGAAATATCCGGCTTTTAAGTCACCGAACCAAGCTGTCGTTTTGATCAGCCACATACCGAAATAGGGTTGCTTATCATGCCCCCAGAAAAACTGCTGGTTTGTCAAAGCCACATATTCTGTAATATCACAAAAAATCCCTTCAAACAGGAAAAAAGGCAGGAAACTCCAAATGAGGAACCATATAATACAAATTGCTATGAAAATATTAGTGTAGTATTTCGTGCCTTTTTCTTCAGAGTCGTACATAAAATCCTTTAATATCTTTTATAAACATTTAAGAATCATTTTATAGTATTCTCCTATAGAATTAAAGCTTCCAATAAATATATTTTTTATAAAGTCTTAGATTAGTATTTTTATATAAAGGCTTATGATAAAGGCTCTAGTGCAATTGAAAAAACACCTGGAATATGAACAAGAAGTCATATTAAATATCTTTTGGAGGGATAAAAGCAAAAGAAACCTCTATAGTTCTCGGAGATTCTCCTGTCCATTTTTTTATTAATTTTTCAAACCAGGGTTTTACAGCTCTATTATATGATTTTGTCTGATAATCTAAAATTTTTGTATCTTCTATTTCATTAAGCCACTTAGGACTTTCTTTTCCATACCATATAAGAATCGCACCATATTTATCAATAGCAGATTTATATTCAGGATAGAGGTCGCGGTAATCTGAATCCATATATATAGCTCTTGGATGATTCTGATCAAAATTAGATACCATGCTGGAAAAATGAATAGGACCGAGGACAAATTTTATTGGAGTATGATAAGCCTTATACCATTCTTTTAATACATCTTTCGCTATGTTATTAGCCGGTAAAGGCATTATATACATGGTAGGATATTTGTAAGGGAAATAATACATAAGCGCGAATAAATTGACAACAATAGCTAAAACTGTAATGGCAGCTGAATATATTATAGCTTTTGTAAAATTTTTCCTTGTTATCGAAGGGCGCCAGTACATAATCGCAAAGATCCCAAATAATCCTATAGTCGGGAAAAGCCATTCCATTTTAATGTACGATCCTTCAATAAAGGCAAAAATTATGATTAAAAGTAAAGGAGAAAAACACATCAAATTAATATATTTTTTATCGAAAGAGGATATGGAATAAGTTGAAGTAGAATCTCTTTTTGAAAAAAATGAAAATAACATTATTATTGAGATTATGAAATTAGCTACAACAAGCCCTACTACATGCAATGGACTTAAGATGTGATACAAAATTGTAGGATTTGCATCTAGTTTAGCTACATTTATTCCATAAGTAAATGCAATAAAATCATTATTTAAAAGCCATATAAAATTTGGAAGAATTATTAACAGAAATAATATTGCGCATAGATAAATTCCAGCTTTACTGAATGAAGCCCTTCCCTCCTTGCTAAATATTATAAATAATGCCATTGGGACAAACAAAAAAACCGTAAAATATTTTGTCATTAATCCAAGACCGCAAAAAAGCCCCAATAAAAGCCAATCTATTGCTTTTTGTTTAACAAGAGATCTATAGAAATATAGCAGTATTAATGCCCAAAGTGCTTGAAGAATAATATTTTGACAAAATACGAACGAAAAAAAGAAATAAGTGGGAGTAATGAGAATAAATATTACAGATAATAATGATTGGGCTGGCGGTAAAAAATAACTAGCCAGTTTCCAAATTGCAAACGCAGTTATTATTACGCATAATTGGCAGCATAGATAACTAAACTGCAAATCTCCGAATAAAGAAGTAGCCCCTGTTAGCCATACACCAAAATATGGTTGCTTGTCATAGCCCCAGGAAAAATCATGATTTACTAATGCCGTATACTCTAAAACATCACAAAATACACCTTCAAATAAAAAAAACGGGATAAAGCTCCAGATGATAAACCATATAGCGCAAAAAATTATGAAAACATTAGAATAAAATTTGCCATCTTTTGTATCTGTATTGTGCATAGTAAATCCATTAATCATAGTTTAAATAAACTTTTTCAAAAGTAGTAAAAATAACATTTTTAGTTCTTAGCCAGTCAGTAAAATTGCTAAGTTTCAGAAGCAAATCCTTGCCTGATATTTTTCTTATGAATTTAGGAATTTTTTCATAGCTTGATAAATCGGCAAATTCCCAAGGATGAAAATACAAATTTATAGTTTCATAGTAATTTAAGCTGTTATTTGCGAATATTTGATATAGACATAGAGGCAAATTTTTAAAACTTAACCAGAAAAGCGGAAAACGAATCAGTGGAGAGACTGTTGCTGGTATCTGCAGCAGTCCGTCTTCCCTGAAAGGAAATTTTGGTTTATTTAAATTATTATATCTGCCTGGAATGAAAGTCGGATTTATGGACGCGCTATAGGCAAATCCTGCCTCTAAAATATCTCTAGCTTGTACATTTGCCATTCTAGGCATTCTGAATCCTAGTATTTGCTGACCTGTAATTTTACTTAAAACTTCCCTAGATTTTACAAGATCGATTTTAGGATCAAAACTCCCATGGTACATCGTATGAGATCCAATTTCATGACAGGCGGCTAGATCTTTCATTAATTGTTTATTTCGAATTGCATATTGACCAGTACAAAATATCGTTGCAGGGATTTTATTTGTATCAAAAAAATCTTTTAATCTCAGCATCCCTTCTGTTGAAACTTTTAATTGCTCTTCAAGATCTATTTTGATTCCATGATCTAATGGTGTGTCGAATTCTTCTAAATCTATTGTGAAAACTACTTTTTTCATTTTTAATCTAAAAAATATACTTTATTAGAAAGATTATTTATTCTTGATATTATTGAATCCTATATCGCTTTCTTTTATGAACTTAGGCCTTCTTTTTGTTTCGTTATATATTTTACCAATATATATACCTATTATCCCAATGGAAATTAATTGTACTCCTCCAAAAAACCAGATTGAAACGAGTATTGTCGGCCAACCAGGAACTGTATATCCCATTAAATATTCATATATAAAGTTTAGGATAGCTATCGCGCATACAATAAGTATTATGCAGCCAAAGTAGAAAATTAAATTAATTGGATATGTGCTGAAAGAAGTTATTCCAATTAGAGCGAACTTCAGCATTTTTATAAAGCTATATTTAGTTTCTCCTGCAGTTCTTTCATGCTGCTCGTATATTAAAGTCGTTGATTTAAGGCCTATTTTTAGAATCAAAGCCCTTAGAAAAAGATTTGTTTCTTCATATTGAGACAAGATATCAAGAGCTTTTTTGCTTAATAATCTATAATCAGCATGATTTGGAATAATATCTACTCCCATGAATTTCATCATTCCATAGAAGAAATTCCCAGTTAGTTTTTTTAAAAAAGAGTCTGCGGTTCTTTCTTTTCTGACACCTAAAACAACATCATTTCCTTCTTTATATTTTTTAAGAAATTCAGGTATAGCGCTAACATCTTGCTGCAAATCGGCATCTATTGTGATTGATGCATCGGCAAATTCTCTTGCTTTCATCAATCCTGCAAGAAGAGCATTCTGATGACCAAAATTTCGAGAAAACCTTATACCTGAAAATATGGAATTTCCTTCAGAAAGGTTTGTTATTGTTTCCCATGTATTATCCTTACTGCCGTCGTCTATAAATATTATTTTACTATTGCCATCAATCTCTTCTTGAGAAATCAAGTTATCCAATATAGTCTTGAGCTGTTTGGCTGTTTCTGGTAAAATTGCCTCTTCATTGCAGCAAGGTATTACCATAGCTAGAATAGGTTTTGGTTCCATATTATTCAATTATTATAGTAATTAGTTTATTAGAATGAAAGTAACGACGATCGTTCATGTCCTTTCAGTCTATCATTTGAGGATTTGTAACTCAATAGTATCTTTTGAAAATACTTGATTTTCATTTAGATCTTCGGGAAAATATTTTTAAATAATTTAACAATTCCTGTTTTAAAATTTTACTATTTATCTCTGAAAAATTTATACCATCTCTTAAGTGAAGCTGTACCTTTGCTATTTTTACATCATTATTTTTAGAAACTAAGTGAATGAATTCAGTGTCAAATAAAAATCTATCGATTTTTGTTTTCATAAAAATAGATTTTCCATATTTGTCAAAACCTTTAAGCCCGGATTGAGTGTCTTTTGTAAACAAATTTGGTAAGAATATATTGTTAATTAAACAGAGGGCGGAAGAGATAAATCTTCTTTTTAGAGGTAATCTTTTAAAGTAATTGGAATCTCTGACTCCAACTACAACATTATTTTTTTTTTCGTGGAGCAAATTGATCATCTCAATAATATTGTCAATCAAATATGGATAATCATAGTCAGTATAGATGATGTAGTCGCTGTCAATTTTATCTACTGCTGATCTGAGAGCAAAACCTTTTCCTCTGTTTTTAGCATTTTTGAGATATATAAATTCTGGAATTCCTGATTTAATAAAATCAATTGCTTCGGTGTTTACTCTTTTAACAGAGCCATCGTCTACTACTACCAAAGCTACATAAAACTGGTTTGAGAGTCTATCTTTTAGTAAATTATAATAATAAACTAAATCCTTTTCCCATCCATAACGAGGATTATAACAAGGATGTAATATCGTAATTGTTGATTTGCTATTCATGAAAAGCCCAATTTAAATTCCCTTAAAAAGATTAAAATGTTTATAAAAAGTGGAATTGATAAGGCTAACCTGAAAATACAAATACAAATAAAGAATTAAAGACTTTGATTTTTTGCTTTAATATTTTTATGTGTCACATAGGCGGTTTGCTAGGATAAACAGTGTTATAAGGATCTGTGTCAAAATCAAATACCCATTCAGGTTCCATTAGCGGTCCATACCCCCACCCAGAGCCATATTTTTGAGTAGAGCAGCCAGGAAGCGGCATAAAGAATGTAACTACTTCTGTTACTCCGACTAATTCTCTAAGTACAAATCTACCGACTCCTTTACATAGTCCATAAGTCCATGCGGCAAAACCGCCTGTAGTCTGATTTGTTTCATATACCTGAATTGGTATTTCAAACACGCCAAAAACTGCGTTGCAGATGCCTCTGCCCAATTTCCTGACTGGTCCCTGACCCATATCACCCTGCCAGTCATTTAAAGCTCTTGAATTGGAGGTGGATTCCTGGTCGTAGATATAATTTGAAGAGATAGCCACATCTGTATCTGTAGTAACTGCTTTTGAAGTTGGGATGATACATATGACCGATAGTAGGGCAAAAAACAGCATTGAGAAAAATTTAAATTTCATTGATCTAACTCTTTTTAAAATTTATATAAGCTATGCAATATTAAAGTATATTTGATTGGAATTATAGTGTCAATACCTTGTGACTTAAGCAGCAAGTCAATTGCAAAATAAATGAAGAACGAAAATCAGCATATAGAAATATTAAGTGATAAATTGCAGAAGCTGGAATGCCCAAAAGAGAAAATTCTTGAATTAGATCTTGGTTGCGGGAAAGGGAATTTTTCTACAGAACTCGCTCAAAAATACCCTGACAGAATAATTATATCAACTGATATTATGATAGGAAGACTAAGAAAACTTGTTAAAAGAAATCAAAGACTTAGTCTTGATAATTGTCGCTTCATCAGATGTGAAGCATGGCATCTTTTAAATCAGTGTATTGATGATAGTTCAATATACAGAATTCATATTTTATGTCCGGATCCATGGCCTAAAGAGAAGCATAAACCTTTTAGGCTTATAAGCTCTGAATTAGTTTCAAGGCTTGCTTTGAAACTTCAACTAAATGGAATATTCCATTTTTCTACAGACGACAAATTTTACTTTGAAAGCACTTTAAATATTATTGGAAAAGCTGATTTTTTTAAAAGAGCTGATTTTCTTATCAATGACATTCTTGAAATCAAAACTGACTTTGAAAGAAAATGGAATGAAATGGGATTAGAAGTCTATCATGCAGCATGGCAAAAAGTCTCCCAATAAGCTTCTATTTAGAAAACAAAATCTCTTATTGGAAATTCTAATTTAATGCAAACGTCGACATTTAGATATATATGTCAAGTATAAATGTCAAATGTGTTAAAATAGTAAAAATATAAGCTTGCATATTTCCGTTTTGCTCCCTTTTTAGTGTAAATTCTATAGCAAACGAAATAATTCTTAATTTTAAATCAAACAAAGCAAGGAGCAACCTTTATGAAAACTTTATGTCGCCTTATGCAGTCACTTATTTTTGTGGCCGTCTTGGTTTTAAGTTACACAACTACGGGAGCCACAATTACTGTCGATAAAGCATCACCTGGTTGGACTGGAACGATTACCTTTACAACTGATCAGGATGTAAATCTAGCAATCACCCCGTTGATGTTTGATCTTTCAGGCGGCATCACGGTTTCAAGTTTCTGGGGTATTGAAGGAAATCCCAGCTTTACGCAATCTGGAAGTACAGTAACTGTAAAAGTATATCGCTGGTGGCCCGCTGATCAGGGATATATCCTTAAGGCTAATACGAAGACTTCAATTTCCTTTGGTGCAAATTCTGATTTATATACAATATCCAATGTAAGATTAGGAGGCGAGTCTACCAATCCTACAGCCAAGGATGATTTTGCTACAACTATTACTGAAACTCCAGTTTCTGTCAATGTTCTTGCTAATGATAGCGCTCCTAATGGAGGACTTGAGATAGCTACAGTTACAACTCCTGCAAACGGTACTGCTAAAATAAACGGGAGCTCAATCGTTTATACTTCAAAATCGGGATTTATTGGTTCAGATGCATTTAATTATACTGTAAAAGACAGCAAAAAACTTACGGCAACAGCTAGAGTTTCAATAACTGTTAACACTAATCAGAAAGATATAATTCCACCGATTGTTTCAATCATATCTCCTTCAAACGGACAGACTATACCTCAAACAGCTCTTTCACATGTAAGTATAGAAGTTTCTGCTACAGATAACAGCGGAAGTGTTGCATGCGTAATTTCTGTTGACGGGAAAACCTTCAATGGTACAACTGCATCATGGACGCCTTCAGTTTTCGGTACTTACACGATTTCTGTCAAGGCTACTGACCCCAGCGGAAATAGTTCTCAGTCTTCAGCAAATGTTAATATTGTAAAAAACTCACAGCCAGTGACAGATTCAGGCCAGGTTTATTACCATTTGACTTTTCCTGTATCAATTCTCGAAAACACAGAGAAAATTCTTCTCAACGAAAATTATAAAGACCTTATTATTTCCAATGTCGTAGCGGGAGTTTTGCTTGGACATCTGATTTCAAATGATCAAAACTATTCAAATTTGAAATACAATAAAGATTACCTTTACGGTGCTTTATTTGCCCAGCTTCTTCAGGAAGACATAGACGCAAGTTCATATATAAATACGACTGATTGGCTTACTCCTAATGAATCAATAAGAAATATACTTCTTGCTCCAGGGCAAGGGGGACCTTATCAGCTTAATGACTATTCCAAAGCACTTGAGCATGGATACGGGCTTATAAATTTTGCAGTTCTTCAAAAATCTTTAGACTATTCTGTTAAGGATCAGGGAACTGTGCAAACATCAAAGACAGGTCCTTTGAGTTTGGATAATAAATATTTCGGTCCTTTGGCGGCGGCATATTTTCATTACAATGACTTGCTCAGATTATCAGGAATAAATAAGGATTCTTATGGCCCTCAAGCTGCTTATTGGGCTGAATGCTTGCTGAATCTATCCAGTTCAGATAACAGTTTTCTGGATATGATTCTAAATGCTACTTATAATGCTGGGCCATGGGCAGACATCACAACAACTTATATAAAGTTTGGAGCTAATCTAAACAATCCTGCTTATGCTGATAAAATAGCAAATATTAATAACTACGATTTGAATGATGATCAATACAAAACAGCGATTGGTACTACAACCAGCGCAGGAACAACATTCATAAAATATCCAAGGCAGATAAGGTTTTACTTAGATGAAATGTATAATAAAACTACATTCTCTGATAGCAATCTTACATTGCAGGCAAGTCAACTGAGGTTTGTATTCAGTAAGAGCATGTCAACTCTGGCTTATCTAGATTCTAATAATCAGTATAACTTCATCAAAATGAATGATGCTGATTTGGCTTTTGATTCTGCTTTAGCATCATCTGGACTATTTGAAAACAGTTACCTAAATTTAATTATTCAAAGTGATCGTCAAAAGATCTTTACACTTCTGGAGAATGCTATTACAAATCTGTCAGCAAATCTTAAAATAGAATTTGGAAAGATTGTTACTTTCGATCTTTCTTCCGAAGACCTTCCTGATGCTCCAGTAGCAAATCCAGATACAGTTGAGACTTCGGTAAATACGGCTATAACAATCGATCTTCTTGCTAACGACACTGGCAGTTCTATCTCTCTAGCAAATGTGGGAACTCCAACAAACGGTACTGCAGTAATTAGTTCAGGAAAAGTAGTTTATACTCCTATCTCAGGATTTATCGGAACTGCTACTTTCGGTTATACAATCTCTGACTCGGCAGGACAGAGAGCAGATGGAAATGTAACTGTCACAGTGAAGGAAATTGCTACACCTGTGGCAAATACCGATACAGCCGAGACAACTATAGGAACAGCAGTTACAATTGATGTTCTTGCAAATGATTCTGGAAGTGCAATTACGATTACAAGTGTAGGGACTCCTACAACCGGAACGGCAAATACTAGTTCGAACAAGATTATTTATACTCCTGTATCAGGATTTACGGGAACAGCTGCTTTTGTCTATCAAATTACTGACAGTATAGGACAGACAGTAACAGGGAATGTGTCTGTCAATGTAAACGCCGCTCCTTCAGAATATCCTGCTTGGGATTCTTCAAAAATATACCTAGCGGGAGATAGAGTCTCCTACAACGGGCGCAATTATGAAGCAAAGTGGTGGACTCAGGGGGAAAATCCATCTATGACTGGAGAATGGGGTGTCTGGAAAGATTTAGGTCCAGTTTCTCCTACTGAAGATAAAATTGCACCTACAGTAGCATTCCTTTCACATTATGATGGGCAGATTATTAAACTTAAAGATTTATCCCTAATGAACTTGCTGATATCAGCTACAGATGAAGGAGGAATTGCTTCTTCAAGTATTATTGTTGAAGGTGTAACCTATAATGGAACAAATGCCGCATGGGTTCCGTCAAATTTTGGAATATATAAACTCACGGCTTTTGCAAAAGATACCAGCGGGAATAGTAAAACAATAAATATTACGGTTCAGGTTGTTCACGATGACACGGAGCCTCCTGTCATTGCAAAGAAACAAATTATAGGTTATCTGCCCCAATGGGACGCATGGAAGGATTCAGCTTATCAGCTTCCTGTTAAAGGCATTCATAACCAGCTTAATGTGGATTATACAAAATATACAATTTTGAATTTCTCATTCTTCGGAGTAGCTAAAGACGGATCTCTGCATAGCGCAGATTTCAGAAATAAGGCAATGTCCGCCAATAATACTACTGCTGATCAGGAACCGGCAGCATTATTGAATGAAGATATCTACAGCAGCTGGGATATGTGGATCCTATACGGAGATGTTCAATATAACTGGAACACAAGTCCGGCGACAATAGAAAAAGTTTCAGGAGGAGCGCCAGGACTTCTCGAACTTGGAAAACTTAATAATGTCAAGATAATGGCTTCGATAGGCGGCTGGAGCATGAGCAAACATTTCTCGGTTATGGCTTCAGATTCTGCAAAGAAAGCTAATTTCCTTAGAGATGTAAAGAAATTGATTGATATGGGATTTGACGGAATTGACATTGATTGGGAATACCCTGGTCCGTTTGAAGGCATGAACTTTACAGGTTCTCAGGCTGACTTTCAGAATTTTGCTAATTTAATGAAAGATATTAGAGGAACAATTGGTTATGACAAGCTTCTGACAGCAGCTTTCAGCGCATCGCCGAGCAAGCTCGAAGGGTTTAATTTTGCCGAGCTTGATCTCTATATGGATTACTACAATATGATGACTTATGATATGGAAGGCGGGTGGTCAAACAACGCCGGACATAATTCGCCATTGTACAATAACAATGGAATGTCATGGGATCAGACATTTAAATATTTGACTCAGCAAAAAGGGGTTAATCCAGAAAAAATCAACCTGGGCGCAGGTTTTTATGGCAGAGGAGTTAAAACCATTGGAACTGCTTCTCTTGGGGCTCAAACATCAAAATATCTGCAGACATTTTCAGTAGATGGTTCATTGCTTTCAGCTGCAGATTTTGTTAATTGGGGACTTTTTGAGGGATGTCCTTACTATTACTTTCTGAAAAATAACACTTCAGGTTGGACAAGGATATGGGATAACAACGCTAAAGTTCCATATATGATCAAAGGAAACTACTTCCTCAGTTATGATGATCCAGAATCTATGAAGTATAAAGCTGACTATATCGTACTTA
This sequence comes from Lentisphaerae bacterium GWF2_38_69, assembly GCA_001803205.1. Classification (GTDB taxonomy): domain Bacteria; phylum Verrucomicrobiota; class Lentisphaeria; order Victivallales; family GWF2-38-69; genus GWF2-38-69. The sequence goes on from MHBE01000028.1 coordinate 13,999, forward strand.
ATAACACTGGAGGAGTAATAGTTTGGGAAGTCTTTGGAGATATGGAATTCTCTGGAGGAGTTACATATTACACAGGAAACAAGCTGCCAAAAGCAAACACAATAAAAACAGAATTGCTTGATACATTGTACTACAATATGAACAAATAATTTTACTCAATCAAAGAGCAGAACTTCATAGTCTGCTCTTTTTTTTATTTACAACATTCTCAAGAGCAACTTATTTTCTACCTATCCGTTAGTTCATTTCTGAGCTAATTGATTTTAATATATTCTGCGTCCGAATACAGCAGTTCCAATTCTGACTATTGTAGAACCATTTGCTATTGCTGTTTTAAAGTCTCCTGACATACCCATTGACAGTTCAGGTAAGTTAATTTTATATTTATCTTCTAGATCATTTTTTTTCTTGTTAAGAGTAGCAAATATCTTATTAAGTTCGAGCTCATCTGCTTCAAAAGGAGCCATAGTCATAAGACCTACAAGGTTAACGCTTTTACATTTAAGAGCAAGCTCTATGCATTTATCTATATTTGCAAGATTGAGTCCAAATTTGCTTTCTTCATCAGAAATATTGATTTCAAGAAGTATTTTTTGAACTTTATTTTTTTCATATGATATACGATCAATTCTTTTAATGAGCTTTTCGGAATCAACTGAATGGATATATTCCGCTAACTCGACTGCTTTAGCAACCTTATTGCTCTGCAGATGACCAATCAGATGCCATTCAATGTCTTTTGGCAGATTTGGAGCTTTTGATTCAAGTTCCTGAACTTTGTTCTCACCAAACATTCTTTGTCCTGCTTCATACGCTTTCATGATGTTTTCAACAGAGAAATTTTTGCTTACAACCAACAGTTTTATAGAATCAGGTGATCTGTGTGAAGATTCGGCTGTTATGCAAATTTCGTTTTTAATTTGATGAAGATTTGCTTCGATATAATTTTCCATATGACAAGAACCTTGATTAATCTATTTTGAATTATTTTATTGCATACAGTTTATTTTTCACTCCAAAGATTCAGAATCCTTGAAAAGAGAAACTTATACCTTAATATTTAATGCTTCTAGGTTCATATAAATAAATAAAGATTTTTTAATATGAAGCATAAAGGAACTTTAGTTTGTATTCCTGCAAGATACGGTAGCACTAGGTTTCCAGGAAAGCCTCTTGCTAAACTTGGAGGAAAACCAATAATACAATGGGTTTACGAAAAAGGTCTTGCTTCAAAAGCAGAAAGTGTGCTGATAGCTACTGATAACGATATGATTTTTAGTTCAGTTAAATCTTTTGGCGCTAACTGTGTAATGACATCTGACAAACACCCTTCTGGAACTGACAGAGTGTGGGAAGCTGTTAAAGATATTTGTTGTGATGTAATAATAAACATTCAGGGGGATGAGCCTCTCATAGAAGTTTCTACAATTGACAGTCTGATTGATATGTTTGCTTCAACTTATAAAATAGAAATGGGAACTGTCGTTGCTAAGGCTGACAGAAATGTAATAGGAACTAATCCCAATGTAGTTAAAGCTGTTCTTGGCAAAGACAATACGGCTCTTTATTTTAGCAGAGCAGAGATACCTTATGTTCGCGAACCATTAAAGAATTTTCCGATATATAAACACCTTGGTATTTACGGCTATCGTAAAAAGACACTGGAGAAAATTATTTCTCTTCCGCAGAGTGAACTTGAACAATGCGAAATGCTTGAACAGTTGAGAGCCCTTGATAACGGCATAAGAATACATGCCTTGATTGTTGAATCTGATTCAGGGATTGGAATTGATACACCAGAAGATCTCATGAGAGCTGAGGCTATAATATCAAATAAGCATATTGGAACTTAGATGTTTAACATTACGGAAAATATTGAAATTGGTGCAGAACAACTTGTTCTTCTTTGCGGACCTTGTGTAGTGGAGAGTTATGAGATTTGTTTCGAAATTGCATCATTCATGAAGAAAATAACTGCTGAACTGGATATGAGTTATATTTTTAAAGCTTCATATGATAAAGCTAATAGAAGTTCCGGCTCTTCGTTCAGAGGCCATGGCATAGATCGAAATCTTGAGATCTTATCTAAAATTAAAAAAGAACTTAAACTACCGATTGTTATAGATGTTCATGAAGTGTGGCAAATAGAAAGAGCTGCAGCTATAGCAGATGTTCTTCAAATCCCTGCTTTTCTCTGCAGGCAGACAGATTTAATTATTGCAGCTGCAAAAACGGGAAGAACAATAAATATCAAGAAAGGTCAGTTCATGGCTCCTGAAGATATGAAAGGTGCGGTGGAGAAAGTCAAAACAAGCGGTAACAACAAAGTTATATTAACAGAAAGAGGTACAACATTCGGCTATCATAACCTTGTCGTTGATATTCGTTCTCTTCCTATAATGAGATCTCTTGGAGTGCCAGTAATCTTTGACGGAACTCACTCGGTTCAGCTTCCTGGAGCACTTGGCAAATCATCAGGAGGACAAAAAGAATTTGTTGAGACGCTTGTTCTATCATCAGTTGCTGCCGGAATTGATGGCTTGTTCCTTGAAATTCATCCTAATCCCGAAAATGCTTTGTCTGATGGAGCAAATTCATTGGATTTTAAACAAACAGAAAACTTATTGAGAAAAGTAAAATATTTATATGAAATTCAAAGAAAAGGCTTTAAGTATTAAAGCAATAATATTGGATATGGATGGAGTTTTGACTAACGGTTTAATCGGTTACTCGCAAAACTCAGATGAAATTAAATTTTTTGATGTAAAAGATGGCTTAGCTATAAGCCTTGCTTTACAAGCTGGGATAAAAGTTGGTATTCTTTCCGGAAGAGCTTCCAAGGCTAATAGAATCAGAGCCGGAGAACTTAAACTTTCATTTTTTTATGAGGGAGAGAAGGATAAAGGCAAAGGATTTGATAAAATTATATTGGAACAGAATTTAAAAGAGGAAGAATGTATGTATATAGGAGATGATATAATAGACATTCCTCCTATGAGAAGAGCTGGTATCGCAATTGGCGTAGGAGATGCTGCCGAAGAATTGAATGAAGTTACAGCCTTCAGAACAATGGCTCACGGAGGGAGAGGCGCTATTAGAGAAGCGATACGATGGTTATTAAAGGAAAAAGGTTTATGGGACGATATAATTTCAAGATTTTAATTTATCCATTAGTATTGTTTCTTCTATTGAAAGGGATAGGTGTCTTTGCAGCTCTTGAAGGCAGCGATACTGTAAATATAGAAATGAAAGACTTTATCAAGCCACAGTATGATCAGAATACACACTTATTGCAGTATATTCTTTTTGGAGAATATGCTAAAACCGAAGGTGCAATAATTAGAGTAACAAATGCAAAAATTGATTTTTTCGGAGAAGATGGAAAGACTGTCACTGCTATCCTTAAATCACCTGAAATCTTTTATAATCAGACTACTGAATTTATAAGCGGAAACAAACCTATACATTACAGGGCCGAAGGATTTGATGCGGATGGAGTAGGGTTTGATGCAAGCATGATTTCTGAATCTCTACATGTACGGAAAGATGTTACTCTAATAATAAAATCATTTGATGAGACGAATCCAAGTATAGATTTTAATCCCGGAAAACTGGATTCGCAAAGAGATCTTGACTCAAATATAACAATAGATTCTTCTGCCGATAATGATACTTCAATAAATCCTGGAGATAATCTGGATTCGCAAACAAATCTTGACTCAAGTCTTACATTAGGTCCTTATGTTGTTACTGATACTTCAACAAATATTGGAGATAATTGATAATGAAAAAAATAAATTTTGTTTTGCTGGGCGTTGGCATGTTATTTGCCTATAATCTTTTTGCAAATTCAATGTTTTCTTTGCCTGAACCTTCATCGGATAATAAAAAGCAAGAACCAATGACCATAACATCCAACTCAATGGACATAGATTTTAAGAATAATTTAATAACTTTGATTGGAAATGTAGTAGTGGATGATAAAAGCACGAACATAACTTCTGATAAAATGCTTATTTATTTACAGGATAAGAAGAAAAAAAGTCAGGATTCTGAAGATTCCGGTATGAGTGGCAAAGAAGCTAAATTTATTGTTGCCTTGGGTGATGTTGTTGTTATTCAAAGGAACATTGCTAAAAACGGAACAAAAGATGGGATAAGAAAAACAACTGCTGGAAGAGCAGACTACAATACAGAAAACGGCATAATAGTTTTGACTGAAAATCCAATCATTTATGAGAATAACAGTTATATAAAAGGTGATAGAATAACACTTTGGAAGGATAGCGACAGAATGAAAGTTGAAAGCGGGAGCTCAACAAATAATTCTAGTATTGTAATGTTGAATCAAAATGATAATTCAACTGCAGATACTTCTTCCCAAGAATAGAAATTGCATTAATATAACATTAAGTAAAAACTGATGAAAATTTTATAGAGGATAATATGGCTCAAGAAGGCTCTCAAGGGATATCAAAGACTAATAAAGTTTTAGTTGAATCTAGAAATTTGGTTAAGGCATATAAGGGAAGGAGAGTAGTAAATGGAGTTTCAATCCAGGTTTGTGAAGGTGAAGTAGTTGGTCTGCTAGGACCTAATGGAGCAGGAAAAACGACAAGCTTTTATATGATTACCGGCCTTATTAGACCTGACTCTGGAACTGTTCATTTTAGAGATATTGATATTTCGAAATATCCAATGTACAAAAGATCCAGGCTTGGAATGGGATACCTTGCTCAGGAACCATCAATTTTCAGAAAGCTTACAGTTGAGCAAAATATTATGGCAATTCTGGAAACTTTAGACCTTTCTTCTTATGAAAGAAAAGAGAGGCTAAAAGCGCTATTAAATGAGCTTGAAATAGACCACCTTTCAAAACAGAAAGCAGTCACTTTAAGCGGTGGCGAAAGAAGGAGGCTTGAAATTACCCGAGCGCTTGTAACTAATCCTTCCTTGATACTTCTGGATGAGCCTTTCAGCGGAGTAGATCCTTTAGCTGTCTATGATGTTCAGCAAGTTATTTGCAGACTGAGAGATAAAGGTTTATCAATATTAATAACTGACCACAATGTAAGAGAAACTCTCTCTGTAGTAAATAGAGCCTATCTGCTTTGTGAAGGTCAGATAGTTGTTCAAGGGACGAGTGATTTTCTCGTTAAGGATCCCAAAGCAAGAGAAGTATACCTTGGCCCTAAATTTACAATGTAACCTAACATATTAACAAAGATGTAGAAAGGAGATTAAAATGAGCGTAACAATCAGTGTAAAAAATGGCAATATTTCGGAAACTCTCAAAGAGTATGCTCAGAATAAAGCTGCAAAACTAATAGAAGATTTTCCTAGAATAACTACGGTAACAATTGTTCTTGATATGCAGAAAACCAGGAGCAAAGCTGAAATTATTGTAAGGGCAAAACAGACAGACATAGAAGCCGATGCAGAAACTTATGACATGTATGAATCAGTCGATACGATAATAGAAAAAGCATATGCTCAACTAAAGAAGCAACATGATAAAATTACAGAACACCGTAAAGCTTAATAATCCTTAAAACTTATACTTATAGCCTCTTAAGATCATTCTTGGGAGGCTTTTTGTTATGAAGGATGATACCACAAGACCATTTTATAGCAAGAGGAATATCCTTTTACTTTCTTCAGATGAAGACCTGATAAAATATTGTAACATTGAAAATTTTCAGGATAGCGGTAAGGGAGGACAGAAAAGAAACAGAAAGTACTCTGCCGTAAGGCTGATTCATATTGAATCTGGGATAACTGCGGAATGCTCTGAATTCAGAGAGCAGAATCTAAATAGAATCAAAGCGGGACAAAAATTGAAACTTAAAATTGCTATTTTATTCAGTTGTGAACAAATAACTAATATGCGTAATATCTGCAGCGTGAAAAATTCAGAATATCCCTTGTGGGTTGCTTATGTTTTAGATGAACTTCACAGGAGCTATTTTGATGTGAAATTTGTAGCAGAAAAGCTTTCATTGTCCAAATCAAGATTAATAAAACTTCTATACAGAGATCGAGAACTTTGGAATGAGGTTAATGAGCAACGGATTAAACTTGGTAAATATAGATTAGTTTTATGAATTCTTAAGCACAGCAAGTTGGCCTTCTCTTCCAGGAATTTCCTGAAAATGCAGATTCATGACTTTGCCAGTATTTTGGAATTTTTCATAAATTTCAGAGAGAGGCACAATTTTGATACCTTTATGTTTGCATTTTTGAACAAATTCTCTGAACATTTTAAAACATGCAATTCCTTCTATTTCAGCTTGGATTGTGAGTACATTCAGTTTGCCAGGTTCAATTAGGCTAAGAAGATATTCATTATATGTTTCATCAGTAACTCCCTTTCTCCCGATGACTTCGTCATAAGTTGGAAGAGTAGTAGGAATTTGGAGTTTATTAAAAGTCAGTCCATTATATTTAATCCGACAGCAAGTTGTACCTCTTGTATCGCTTCTATATTTGACATCTTTACAAATAATTGAATCGGATAATCTGAGCCATTCTTCAGATAATTGCCAACCAGGATTTCCCATAGCAGAAGGGGGTGAACCGAACAATTTAAACCAACGAATGTTAGCTTTTCTAAATTCTTTTTCGACTTGCTCCTGAGAGAATTTATTTATATTCATCTGCCATTTATAGTGGTCATATGAGTGCAGAGCAATCTCTTGTCCAAATTTTGTCGGAAGGCGGAGCAGTTTCTTAAGTATTTTTCCTATATCAGGTCCTGGCCATAAAAAACCTCTGAACAGAATATCAAAGCCATAAAGTTTAAATGCTTTGTTTCTGAGCATTTTAACGAGAAATTTTGGTTTAAAAATTCTCCAAATATTTCTGCCCATATTATCTTTGCCTATAGAAAGGAAAAAAGTACCTTTAATTTTTTCACTATTGAGAAGTTTAATCAGGGCAGGCAATCCTTTTTTAGTTCCGCGATATGTATCGACATCAATTTTGAGCCCTAAAATTAACTCGTCTTTTTCAAAAAAAGTATCTTCATTCGTTGTCATTATTGTTGTCTTATTTGATTAGATGCATTTGAATAAGAATTCAAATGCCGATTATTAATATAATATTGATGGAATTTAAGGCTAACAATATAGAATTATATATTAATATCTGAAAAATCATATATATAAACTTTTTTCTGGAAATAAATGACTCAACAAAATTATAGACAGATTTCAATAATTCTTGATCGGTTAAGAAGCGCACATAACACAGGCAATATTTTTAGATTGGCTGATGCTGTTGGAGCATATGAAGTTATTGCTTGCGGATACACGCCTTGTCCTCCACATCCAAAACTGACTAAAACAGCAATGGGCTCTGAAAAATATGTAAAATGTCGACATTTCGAATCTTCTCTTGAGGCAGTAAGAGTACTTAGAAATGAAAATTATAGAATGATTTTAGCTGTCGAAACTGGAGAAAATTCTGTTTGTGCCTGGCAAAAAGATTATCTTTTTCCTCTTGCATTGATATTCGGCAACGAAGCATTGGGAGTTGATAAAGACACTGTTTCGGAATGTGATGGCATTATTGGCCTGCCGATGCTTGGGAAGAAAATATCTATAAATGTAGGGAACTGCGCTGCTGCCGTTCTTTATTCAGTCCTTGCTCGTGAAAGAAATTCAAAAATTAAAAGTTGATAGGAAATGGCAAAAAATAACAAATCTATATTAAAGAACCCATATTTAAGAATTTCTTTAGCGATTCTTTTCATCTGCATAATGATAGTTGTAGGAATTATTTTTTTTAAGTACATATATGCGGAAATGTTTTCTGAAAATCCGCGTTTTAGACTTAGGAATGTAATTGTTAAAAGTTCGGGCTTTTGGAACAACAGAGCTGATGATGTAATAAAAATTTTAGGACTTAATAAAGGTGTTACTAACTTATTCAACTTGAATTTATATGATTTGAGAAGGCAGTTGGAAGAGAGAAAAGGAGAGGGGATCGCATTTGTTGAGATTTCAAAAGAGTTACCTGACACTCTCAAAGTTGAAATCATTGAAAGAATTCCTCAGGCAATTCTCTATAATAAGAAATCATGTATGCTGACTGATAAATATGGAACAATTATGGATAGTAAATATTTTCAGGATGTTTTAAGTTCACTGCCAGTTATTACAGGTTTTAAAATAAATGAGAAGCGCAATTCAAACTATTTCGGTCAGACAATTACAGTTATAAAACCGGCGCTAATTCTTATTTCTATAGTAAATGAAGACTATAGCGATCTGGAAATAAGAGTAATAAATCTCTATTCACCCGGTAAACTTCTTGTTTATATACTTGGATCGGGGAATAAAATTATAAAAATCGTATTGCCTTTTGAATTTTCTACGGATCCTCTCACAAGCAATGCTGAGCTTGCAGTTTCTTCTAGAATCTTAAGAGAAAAACTAAATGAATTAAGAGAGCTTCTAAAATATTTGAACTGGAAGAAAAACCCATTTACTGAAATTAATATGATGTATAAAGATCAGGCTGTTGTCAAATAACGATAAATAAACAGCCCTAGCTTCGAAATTTAACCTAGCACGGAATGCTCTTCTGAAGGGGAGTTCATTCCAAGTAGTTCTTTGACTTCTTTGGCAGAAAGGGTTTCCTTCTTGAGAAGCTCATGAGCCAACAATTCCAACTGATCTTTGTGGGCTCTGATAATTGTGTCTGATTTATTTTTGGCTTCATCAACTAATCTTTTTACTTCAAGATCTATTTCTCTTGCAGTATCTTCACTATATGCTTCAGAACGGGTAATATCCCTTCCCAGGTATATGTGGTCTTCTCTTGATCCGTAGGCGATTGTTCCCATTTTTTCACTCATTCCGAAGACACATATCATCTTTTTTGCTACTTTGGTTATTTGAATAATGTCTCCTGCTGCTCCACTGGTATAATCTCCAAAAATTAATTCTTCAGCACTTCTACCTCCCATTGTCATCGCCATCATGTCCTCAAGCTCTGCTTTGCTCTGAGTATATTTGTCTTCTTCTGCAAGTTGAAAAGTAGCTCCAAGATAAGCTGTGCCTCTGGGAATAATAGTAACTTTATGAAGAGGGGTTGAGTTTTTGCTATACAGCCCGACAAGAGTATGACCAGCCTCATGATAAGCTGTGATTTTTCTTTCCCTTTCACTGATTTTTCTGCTTTTGCGCTCTCTTCCCCAGCAAACTTTATCTCTAGCTTCTTCCATTTCAATCATGGAAGCGGCATCTTTATTTGCTCTTGCAGCCAATAGAGCTGCTTCATTTATGAGGTTGGCCAAATCTGCTCCACTGAATCCAGGAGTACCTTTTGCTACAATGTTTAGATCAACTGTTGAATCGGTTTTAATGCTTTTAGCATGAACTTCCAAAATCTGTTTTCTTCCTTTGATGTCTGGTAAATCCAAAACAATTTGTCTGTCAAATCTTCCGGGTCTTATAAGCGCAGGGTCAAGTACATCAGGCCTGTTTGTTGCAGCAAGGACTATTACTCCTTCCTGCGTTTCGAGACCATCCATTTCTACAAGCATTGCGTTAAGAGTCTGTTCTCTTTCGTCATGCCCTCCGCCTATTCCGGAAAATCTGGAACGGCCTACAGCATCTATTTCGTCAATAAATATAAGGCAAGGGGCATGTTTTCTGGCATTTTCAAACATATCTCTTACACGACTTGCTCCTACTCCTACAAACATTTCTACGAAATCGGAACCGCTTATAGCAAAAAATGGAACTCCGGCTTCTCCTGCGATAGCTTTTGCAAGCATGGTTTTACCTGTTCCGGGAGGTCCCACTAGCATAGCTCCTTTTGGGATTTTGGCGCCAAGAAGTTTAAATTTAATTGGATCTTTTAAGTAATCCATAATTTCTTTAGTTTCTTCTTTTGCTTCTTCAATCCCTGCAACATCTTCAAATTTAATTTTATTTTTATCAGGCGAAATCATTCTTGCTTTGCTTTTCCCAAATTGCATCGCACCTTTACCTGCATTTCTCATTTGCCGAGAAAAAAGCCAATAAAGAAGAACTATCGGAAGAACCACCACCATGAAGGTATAAAGTACATTTTTCATCCAAGTATCTTCAGTATTGATGACTACATTGAGCTTATATCTGCCAGTATTGCTGTCTCTTAGAAGTTTATCGAGACTGTCAGTGTAAATTACCCTTGAAGTGAAAGAAGATGATTCTCCCTGTTGAAATTCGGGTTTAAATTTTCCTTGAAGATTCATTATATTTCCACTTTCTGGTGTAAATTCAGCAGAAGCAATTTTTCCCTGAGATAAATCTGCTTCAAAGGTGGATTGGTTTATAACAGTTGATTGTTTATGTCCCGATGACATAAAAAATAGAGCCCCTGCAGCAATGAATACCATAAGCCAAACTATCATAGCAACAGGTGGTGTTTTATTTAGAAAAGGAGGTTTATTTGGTGTTTTAAGTGGTTTGTTTTCAGGCATAAATTAATCCGAAATTAAATTGGTTAAATATAATGAAAACTGCATTTTCATTTAAATGAGTTGATAATAACCTAAACAAAATTCTGTCAGGTAAAAATTCTAAAAATAAGTTGTTATTTGGAAATTGCAAATAGCCACAATATTAAACTGATGATGGCTAGAGCTAAAGCTATAAGGACATAAATAGTTATTTGAGAAACGATTTTTTCTTTTCTTGAGTCTATTAACTTAGGAATTATAGAAACATTTTCCATTGGCTTCAGAGGTTCGGCATTAGAGACTTTTGAAAGATCAATCATTGTTTTGGTTTCAGTAGAAGCCGGAGCATTTGATTCAAGGCTGAAAAGAAGTTCAACTCTACCTAAACGGATAATATCTCCATTTTTCAGTTCCACGCTTTTAATGGAAGAACCATTAATTTTTGTTCCGTTTGTACTGTCCATATCCCTTATCAGATAAGTATTCATGTCAGTTTTAACAAATTCACAATGGGTTGAACTTACGGTAGCATCCTTAAAATTTATTATGTTTGTGGTGGAGCGTCCACAAAGATAAGCTTTGTTTGTAAGGGGGAAAGTCTGGCCTTTGTCAACTTCAGAAAGAACTATAAGTACAGGTATTTTATTCATTTAATTTAATGGACAGTCAATAATGTTGAGTTTAGAAATGATTAGTAACTATTAATATAGCAATTCTAGAGATATTAAACGAATTTTCAAACATTGTATTCTATTTATTTTTCAGGTTTATAGGTTAATTGAAAAATGATAGTTGCATATTTGTTGATATCATATAAGCTTAAATTATTATTCTTTTTTTTATAAAACAATCAAAAGGAATTCACAATGAAAAAGAATATTATATTTCTTGGTGCTCCTGGTGCTGGCAAAGGGACTTTTGCTGCCCTACTGGTAGAGAAGAAAGCTCTTCTACATATATCTACTGGTGATATTTTCAGAAGAGAGATTAAGAATGGAACAGAACTCGGTAAAAAGGCTAAAAATTATGTTGAATCAGGGGGATTGGTTCCTGATGAAATAGTAGCTGATATGGTAGCTAAAAGACTTTCCGAACCTGATTGTAAAGAAGGATTTATATTAGACGGATTTCCCAGGACTCTTAATCAGGCTGAACTCCTAAAGAAGACTGGAGTAAGAATTGATGCTGTTATATCCTTTGATGCTAATGATGATTTGCTTATAAAAAGACTTACAGCAAGAATCATGTGTCGGCAATGCAATGAAAATTACAATAAGCTCTTTTCTCCACCTGCAAAAGAAGGTATATGCGATAAATGCGGAGGAGAATTATACCAGAGAAAAGATGATAGTCTTGAAACGGCAAATAGCCGTTTAGCCTTATATCACAAAGAGACAGCTCCGCTCATCGACTTTTATAAGAAGGGAAAAATTCTTTTCTCCCTTAACTCGGCCAGGGAAAAAGGAGAAGTTATGAAGGATTTGCTCAAGCTTATAGAATAAAATGCCAGAAAAGGTAGTGATTCATTCAAAATTAGAGATTGAAGGCATAAGGCGTGCAGGGCAGGCGGCTGCGTTTGTAAGAGAAGAGCTCAAAAAAGCGATTGTTCCAGGAATTACAACAAAAGATCTGGATGAAATTGCAAGAGGGCTTATAGATCTGACAGGCGGAAGAAGCGCATTTTTTGGATACCGGGGATTCCCTGGCCAAATCTGCATATCCCTTAATGATGAAGTCGTGCACGGAATAGGCAGGTCTGATATTTTTATAGATGCAGGCTCTGTTGTGAGCGTTGATGTAGGAGTAGTGCTGGAAGGTTTTGTAGGAGATACCGCAGAATCAGTTTACACAGGTATTCCTAGTGAGGATATCGACAGATTATTGAAAAAAACCCGTGAATCATTATTTGCAGGAATTAATGCTGCAATTGAAGGAAATTATATTAGAGATATAAGTGAGGCTGTCCAAAGAATAGCAGAATCTGCAAATCTAGGAATAGTTAGAGAGTATGTCGGGCATGGATGCGGTAAAAAGCTTCATGAGCCTCCAGAAATTCCAAACTATAAGACTTCAAATAAAGGACCAAGACTGCAGAATGGAATGGTTCTTGCTATTGAACCTATGCTTAATTTAGGCACACATGCAGTTAAAACAGACGCTGATGGTTGGACAGTTCGTACACTTGATGCTAAATTATCTGCTCATTACGAACACATGGTACTTATTAACGATGATAAACCGGAGATACTCACTTGGCCAAAGAAGTAATAACAGTTGATGGAGTAGTAAAAGAATTACTCCCGAATACAATGTTCAAAGTTGAACTAGAAAACGGGCATACAGTTTTGGCGCATATAAGCGGCAAGATGCGTTTGCATTTTATAAGAATCCTTCCAGGAGATACAGTCACAATGGAAATGTCTCCCTATGATCTTACCAAAGCTAGAATAACTTTTAGGAAAAAGTAACTTTAGCCAATTATATTCATTGCGGTGTACTACATATTTTCTATTTTTTTTTCCCTTTTCTCTTGATTGTTACTACCCTAAAGATATTTTATACGCCTTTTGATGTATTCAAAAAGTTTGTTTTTTATTTATTTATAACAACTTAAATAAATTAAATATAGAAAAGGTATTAAATTATGAAAGTAAGGGCTTCAGTAAAAAGGCGTTGTGAATACTGCCAGGTCGTTAAAAGAGCAGGTGTATTGAGAGTTATATGCTCAAGAAACAAAAGACATAAGCAGAAACAGGGTAAATAATTTCTTAAAATTAATATAACTAACAAGGAAATAAACAGATGCCAAGAATTCTAGGTGTTGATATTCCAGGGAAGAAGAGAATAGAAATTTCTCTTCGTTATTTGTATGGTATAGGACCAGCAAAAGCTTTGGAAATTGTCAAAAAAGCTAAAATCCCTCTTGGGACAAAAGCAGATGATCTTACTGCAGATCAGGTTTCTTCAATAACAACAATGCTTCAGAACGACTATCTTGTAGAAGGGGACTTGCGCCGTGCTATTATGCAGGATATTAGGAGACTCACAGCTATTGGTTCTTACAGAGGTGTACGCCATCGCAGAGGTTTACCTGTAAGAGGCCAAAGAACCAAAACTAATGCTCGTACCAGAAAAGGACGCGCTAAGACTGTTGGTGCTATTCGTGATAAGACACAAAGAAAACTCGCAAATAAAGATGAATAATTACTGGAACGAATTTGAGGTTTAAAATGGCTGAAGATAAAAAAACTGTACAAAAAGATGAGAAAAAGACTGCTCAAGAAGCAGTTGAAAATATTGAAGCAGTAGCTGTTGCTCCTACTGAGGAAACAACTGCTGTAAAACGAAAGATTAAAGGAGCCAGACTCATTCCATCTGGAATAGCCTTTATTAAAGCTACATTTAACAATACGAAAGTTACCATAACTGACCCTAGAGGTAATGTAATTTGCTGGGGTACTGCCGGCAAAGCAGGCTTTAAGGGTTCAAGAAAAAGTACGGCTTATGCAGCTCAGTTAGTTGCAACTGACACTGTAAAGAAAGCTCAACAGGGTTTTGGTATGCGTGAAGTTGAGGCTCGTATTAACGGACCTGGACCTGGTCGTGAGTCTGCTGTGCGAGGTATCGCGGCTGCTGGCGTTGATGTTACATCAATAAAAGACATCACACCTGTTCCACATAATGGTTGCAGGCCTCCAAAAAGACGTCGTATCTAATTTCTTAGGAGATAATTATGAGACAAACAGGACCAGCATGCAGAATTTGCAGAAGAGAAGAAAAAAAACTCTTCCTTAAAGGTGAAAGATGCCTTAAGGCAAAATGTGCTATAGATAGAGAAAGACCCATCCCTGGAATGCATCAGAAAAGAAAAGCTAAACTTTCAGGCTATGGTGAGCAGCTTAGAGCAAAACAACAAATCCGCAGATCTTATGGATTAGGAGAAAGGCAATTCAGGAAAGTATTTGGAATCGCCGCCGGTAAAAAAGGCATAACGAGTTTCAACCTATTGGTTTTACTTGAATTCAGATTGGATAATATTGTGTATCGTTCAGGTTTATCTTTATCAAGAGCGCTTGCCAGACAGATGGTTACTCATGGACATATAAAAGTGAATGGAAGAAGGGTTAATATTCCTTCTTATACACTAAAGGCCGGTGATGTAATCAGCATTAAAGCTTCTAATAAGTCAACAGCAATGACGGCAAAGAATATTGAAGTAACAGCTACTACAAACAAAATTCCTGAGTGGATTTCTTTTGATAAGGAATCAAGTAAAGTACAGATAGTTCGTCTCCCTGAGCCTGGTGAAATTCAAGCTCCAGCAGATGAACAGCTTGTAGTAGAACTCTACTCTAAGTAATATTTTAGGAGGTTAATAAAATGGGTCTAGTTCATGATTTTCCAATACCTCAGAGTATTGAGAAGGATGAAGTGACAGCTACTCCTACCTATGCTAAGTTTACAGCAGCTCCATTTCAGAGCGGGTTTGGGCATACTATAGGTAATTCATTGAGGAGAGTACTTCTCTCATCACTTAAAGGAGCTGCTATTTCAGCGATTAGAATTGATGGAGTTACTCATGAGTTCGCTACAATTTCAAAAGTAGTTGAAGATGTTTCAGAGATAGTTCTTAATCTTAAAAAAGTTCTATTAGTTCCACATACTGATCTTCCAAAAACACTTGAAATAAGGAAAAAGACAGCTGGTCCGATTACAGCTGCAGATATTGTAACAGATGGAACGGTCGATATCGTTAATCCTGAACTTGTGATTTGTAATTTGGACAAAGATACAAATTTCAGAGTCGAGATAGATATAACAGAAGGCAGAGGCTTCAGAGCTTCTGAAAAGAATAAAAATGAAAACCAGCCAATAGGTACTATCGCTATTGATTCTAATTTCAGTCCTGTAAGGAGAGTTCGCTATCAGGTGGGAGCTGCACGAGTAGGGGAAGAAACTGAGATGGACAGTCTAATTATTGAAATATGGACTGATGGCAGAATTACACCTGACGATGCACTTGAAAAAGCCGCTAAAATTCTAAGAGACCATTTGCGTCCATTTTTTGGGCAATCTGAAAACCTTGAACCTTCGGCTCTTCTCAGCGATGAGGAAAAACCTCTTTTTAAACAGGTATCACAGAATGTTGAAATTCTTAATCTTTCAGTTAGGTCTCAGAACTGTCTAAATAATGCAAATATCAAGCTTATTGGCGAGCTCTGTTCAAAAACTGAAGGCAGAATGCTAAAGTATAAGAATTTCGGAAAGAAATCGCTTGATGAGATTGTATCCAAACTGGCTCCTATGGGGCTATCTCTTGGTATGACATTCAGTGAAAATCTTACTGAAGCTATACGAATGGAAGCTTCTAAGATAGAACTGAAACCAGTTATAGAACAGGAAGACGACGAAGAAGAAGAAAACGAAGAAAAAGAGTAATATTATCATGCGCCATAGAAAAAAAACATTTAAAATCGGAAGAACAGATTCCCATAGGAAATCTCTTCTTGCTAATCAGGTTTGCTGCCTAATATCCTCAAAAGAAATAACTACAACTTTGGTTAAGGCCAAAGAAACAAAGCGAATTGCAGAAAAGATGGTTACTCTTGCTAAGAGTGGTACTCTTCATGACAGACGCCGTGCAATAAGCAAGTTAGGGGACACTCAAGCTGTTAAAATACTATTTGAAGAAATAGGTCCAGCATTCAAAGATAGAAATGGAGGCTACAGCAGAATTATCCAACTAGGGCCAAGAATTGGAGATGCCGCGGAAATGTGTATCCTTCAGTGGGTAAATACAACATCAGGTGAAGCTCCAAATTCTACAAGTAAGGAAAAAGCAGCTGACAAATAATCGAACTAAGCAAAATATTGTAACTTTTAAGGGCAGTCTTCAAAGCTGCCCTTTTTTCTTTTTTGCTAGTGTAAATATATAACATAACAACTACAATCTAAAATTGCAGGGAGTTATGATGCTATGCGTAATTACGACAATTGTTTAAATAATTTTCTAAATGATTTGAAAGATGAAAAGCGTCTTTCCGCCGAAGAAACTACACGACTGATCCTCATTTATCAAAAGACAAACGATAAAAAAATTCTTGATGAAATAATTATCGGAAACATATGGTTTATTATTTCAAGAGCAAAGAGATACACGAATAGGTATTTGTCTGCTTCGGATTTTATTTATTCCGGTATTCTTGGAATGATTAGAGCAGCTAAAAAATTTGACCCGTCAAGGAAAATTAAATTTATTACATATGCCTGTTACTGGATAGAAATGTATATGAGAAGAGAAGTTATATTTAATTCTTCAATTGTCAAAATGACGCCCAGAATGTGGGGGATGGCTTCAGCATTGGCAAAAATGAAAGATTCTGGCGCTACAGAAGAAGAGATAATTAAAAAACTTAAAATTGGGAGGAATACATTTAAAAAATTACGAAGGCATCATAATGATATAAGTTTAAATTCATTTCTTACCAATGATCCCGATGCTGACGAACTTGAGAAGATGATTCTTGTTAATTACCAGACACCTGCTCAAATATGTGAAGAAAGCGATGAATCATCTTATATGATTTTACTACTTAATAAATTAAAAAGAAGAGAGAGGGAAGTAATTGAGCGTAAATTTGGACTAAGAGACATTGATAAAGAAAACACTATGGCAATTAGTAGGAAAGAAGAAATTTCTGCTGAAAGGGTGAGACAGATACTTAAAAACGGCTTAAAAAAACTAAGAAAATCTTTTCCAGCCAGAGAATCGTACTTTAAATGAATTTTATCGAAATGTCATAAATTTCTTGAGGCGATGTAACTACAAATGCGTTTATTCCCAGATTTTTGGCTGATTCCACATTAATTTTGCTGTCATCAAAGAAGAATATATTTTCAGGAACAGTATTTAATTCTTTGATTACATATTTAAATATTTCAGGGAATGGTTTCATAAGTCCAATTTCATAAGAAAAAAACAATCTATCAAAAATTTTAAACAAATCATATTTTTGTCTGAGAAAATCAATATGAATTTCATTAGTATTGGAAAGGACTGACAGATTATAATATTTCTTTAATTTAGAAAAAAGTTCCACAAAATTAGGTTTAGGCGGGCCAGTAATAGAACAGAAGTTTTTTTTAATTTCTTCTGGGGAAAGAGATACATTGAATTCTTTAATTAGTTCATCAGCAAATTCGTCAAATGAAATTTTACCTGTCTCAAAATTTCTAGTAGAATCGGAAGTGATCCAAAGTTTCTGAAGTTCTTCTATTGTGAATTCTTTCTGAAGCATTTTTGCAGCATAAAATTCCCAGTATAACTCAATAATGACTCCGCCCATATCTGTAACTAAATGTTTCATTTGCTGAACTCCATTAAATTAAAAAAATAGGCGCAATTTTGTGCGCCTATATGGATGAATAATTAAAACACACATTAGCAACTTATTTTAGCGCTCAACTCCTGTAAATATAATTGCAGTTGAACTATCTTTCGAAATAATATTGAGTTTTTTGAGTTTTATGTAACCTGCAAAACCTGAAGATCCTGTTGGATCTACTTTTATTCCTGATATCGATTTTGCTATAATGTTGGCGTTAATCAATTCCTGCTCCGTGACAGTAGTGGCAATCCCACCGCTTTTTAGCATTCCCTGAATTATCTTGAACCAATCGTAGGTGACATCATCAAGTATACCATGTGCAATGCTGTGAGGTTCGCCTTCCCATGGCCACATAAATTTATTCATATTTTTTGTGCATTCTTTTAATACATTCTGGATTTTATCTGAAGAATAATTTAGTTTTGCGAATGCTGATATTGAAAGAATTTCACCAAGGTACATATCAAAATAGTTAAGATATGATTTATTGTTTTCTTCATATTCCGGTGTATTAGAAATGTGAAGAGAACACTTAAGATGATTAGTTTTTGCTATCATTTTTAATACTAGTAAAAAAGCTCTAAATAGAGGAAAACCTCCTTCGGTTTGTACTGTATGTATAGAAGGGAAGCAGCTAGGAGTATTTGTTGAATTAAGCTCTTCTATGGACTTAACTGCAGAACTTGCTAAAGCACCGCCTCCTACCTGTATTACTACCGAGTTAATTTTCTGTTTGGCTAAAGCTGCCTGAGCGAATAGCTCGAGTCCAAGGGTCTGTCCGCCTTCAATATTCGACCAGTTGTCAGGGCCAGAGCATGAAAAAGGAACAGCACCGGATTCTAAAGCTTCCTGGAATCGGTTATAGCAAGGGTCTCCTGTTTGACCGGAAATTCTTGGACATTCTACAATAATTGCGCCATAGAATTTTAGTTTTTCAATAACATTAGTGTTAACATTAGGTGGAATAAAGACGCTTAAAATATAACCGGCAGCTTTTGCTACTGCAGCAGCACCTAAAGCAGCATTTCCGCAGCTATAGATGGCAAGTTTTGGCTTTTCATTTATGATTCCGGCTTTTCTTAAAACTTCGATATAAATAATATTTCCCATAAGATGTCTTGCCTTATGAGAACCTGATACATTAACAGTCTCATTTTTAATTAGTGTTTTGCCAGGAATCCCTTTTATGTCGTCCTTTACAATAAGAGGTGTAAAATTGAACCCGGGTTCACCAAATTTCCTTAACTCTGAATTAATAGAATTTACAATCAACTCATAATTTACATTTAATTTTTCTGCCAAATAATAACTAAAAAAATATTTCTTGAAGAGAATGTAAGGATCTCGATTTTGAGTTATATCAAGAATCTTTGAAATATTAAAAGACAAAGTAGCTGGAAGAAATTTTTCGAGAATATGGTTAGCAGCGTCTTTTTTACGGTTGTCACAGCCATAAATAGGCCTATTTAAATCAAAAGAATACACCGACTCGCAGCCGGTGCATTTTAAGTGAGAGTCTTTCATTCTATTCTAAAACTAGTTATTTCGCGAGTTTGTTGAACTCTCTAATAAGGTTGTCCCAGATTGGAACGAACTTCTTCAGATCCTGCCAGAATTTCTGGTTTTTTCTGGCATTAAAGTCTTTAATCTCAACTCCTTGCTGTTCGACCCAAGTATAATAACCAAGGTTAAATACTCTTTCTTTTTCAACAAGAGTCATTTCCATAAAGTGATCCACCGTTACTGCTTTAAGATGCTGACCGAATGTTTCAGCCGCTAAGAGTTCGTTAAATTTACCATTGAAATATTTTCCGGTGGCTTTTTTCCCTTCACTTTTATACATGAAAGCCGGATCAGTAGCTACTGTAATAATGGCATCATTTGAGTTCATATGGTAATATTTTGCAGTTTTGATTGCAGCCAGCATATTGGCTATAGAAGACAGCCCCATCAGAGAAAGATTGTAAAGGTCATTATCTGTTAAACCTTTAACTTCCTTGAGATATTTCTTGCCCGCATCAGAATTAAAGAGAACATATAAGGAATCAGTAGAAACATCTGAGATTGCTGCAACGATATCATTATTCATTACATTATGTACAAATGGTACATGTTTATCTCCAATGCCCTGAATATTGTGTCCTCCAAAACCATTATATAGGAGGGTTGGGCATTCAAGAGCTTCGACAGATACTATTTTTAAATCATTATATGTATCTTTGAGATAGTCTCCTGCTGAAATTGTTCCTGCAGATCCTGTTGCTGAAGTAAATGCTTTTAGTTTGAGTTCAGGGTATTTCTTTTTTACGTCTGTATATACTGTATTTAATGCTTTGCCTGTGCAAACATAATGAATGATAGTGTTGCCAAATTCGCAGAATTGATTGAAAATAATATTTGTAGAATCTTTATCAAGTTCATTGCATTTGTCATAAATTTCTTTGACATTGCTTTCGCAACCATAAGTCTTATAAATATCTGTTTGGGGGTCAAGACACCACTTATTTAACCAGTTGAAGCGTTCTTCACTCATTTCTTCCGGAAGAATAGCTACTCCTCTGCAACCCATAATACGGGAAACAGCCACGCCTCCTCTGCAATAGTTGCCAGTAGATGGCCAAATAGCTTTATGAACATTAGGATCAAACTGTCCTGTGATAAGCCTTGGAGCCAGGCAACCGTAAGCGGCGAGGACTTTATGGACATTTACCATTGGAAAGAATGCACCTGGCATAACAAGTATTTTTGCATCGACACCTGTAAGAGCTTTAGGAACTTCAAAATAATAAGGAATTTCTTTGAATCCTTTTCCATTTGGGTCATTGTACCAGTTGATTCTATATAAATTAAGAGGATGAGCCTCATCTCTATCAATATTTTCAAGAGCTTTAACAATTTCAGGCGAAATTTTTGAAGGGTCAGCTAATTCCTCGTAAGTAGGAAGCTGAATTTTTCTTTCTTTAAATTTCTTGACAGTTTGATTAAGTGTATCTTGGTTAACAACTGTACATTCGAGTCCTAGCTTAGCCATAATCTCTCCTATTTTGCTTTTAAATAAAGTATTGCGTCAAAATAATCAAAAATAGCTTTTAATATTGTTTGAGTGATAGAAATTACAAATATAATCCGATTAAAATGTTATAGTTAAGCATTATTAAGCAAGAATAATTAAGCAGTAAATAGCTTGATATCGGGCTTTAATTGCCTAAAAACTGAATGTATAATTCTTTGTGCTGAAATTTTAAAATTTATCAAGGAATAAGAAATGACCAAGAAATTCGAAATGGATAGACTTGTATCTCTCTGCAAAAGAAGAGGATTTATTTTTCAAAGTTCAGAAATTTATGGAGGGATAAATGGTTTTTGGGATTATGGACCTATGGGGGTAGCTATGAAGAAAGCTATTGAATCTCTCTGGTGGAAGGAAATGGTTGAAACCCGTGACAATGTAGAAGGTCTTGATTCCACAATTATATGTAACCCGAAAATTTGGAAAGCCTCCGGACATTTAGATAAATTTGGAGACCTTATGACAGACTGCAGGGACTGTAAAGCAAGGCATAGAATTGATCAAATGGAAGATCCAAAGAAGTGCCCTAATTGCAATTCAGCTAATCTTACAGAACCTAGAGAATTTAATTTGATGATGAAAACATATGTTGGGCCTGTATTTGATGAAGAGCATGTTGCGTATTTGCGAGCTGAGACATGTCAGCCCATTTTTGCGGATTTTCACCTTATCAGAATATCATCAAGGCAGAAATTGCCCTTTGGGATTGCACAGGTAGGGAAAGCTTTTAGAAATGAAATTAATCCCAGGAACTTTACATTCAGGTCAAGAGAGTTTTCCCAGATGGAAATGGAGTTCTTCTGTTCAGACGAAGAATCAATGAAATGGTATGACTACTGGAAAAATGAAAGAATCAAGTACTATCGTGAAAAACTCAATTTTAAAGAAGATGTTCTAAGAATTCATGAGCATGAAACTCTTGCTCATTATGCTAAGGCTGCGCTTGATATAGAGTTTGAATTTCCATTTGGGTGGGGAGAGCTTGAAGGCGTTCATCATCGCGGCACATGGGATATGTCCAGACATCAGGAATTTTCTGGAGAGAATCTGGAATACTATGATCAAGAAAAAAACATAAAATTTATTCCGACGGTTGTGGAAACTTCAGTCGGTCTAGACAGAACAATGCTTGCTGTTCTTTGTAACAGTTATGATGAAGATATGGCTGAGACTAAGAAAGAAGATAAAACCGAAGATATAAGGGTAGTACTAAGAATCCCGCCTATTGTAGCGCCTGTGCAGCTTGCAATTCTTCCTCTTTCCAAGAAACTTGGAGATAAAGCAGATTCAATATTCAAAGATTTGAGGAAGCGTTATCGTGCGGATTATGATGATACAGGAAGCATCGGGAAACGCTACAGAAGACAGGATGAAATAGGTACTCCTTTCTGCATAACAGTAGACTTCGATTCCATTAGTGATAATTCTGTAACAATCAGAGATAGGGATACAATGCTTCAGGAGAGAGTTTCAGCAGATAGTCTGCTTTCATACTTTGACGGAAAATTTTTTAACTAGAAGGTGAGTATATGATTTGCCCTACATGTTCTTCAGTAGAACTAAATATAATTGATATTGAAGGAATAAAAGTCCATCATTGCTCAAAGTGTGACGGAATATTTTTACATCACGGAGAGCTGAAAAAAATCACTCATCCAACAGAAGGAGATGTTGAGTACTCATCTATAGAAGAAGCTGATCTTTCAAAAAAATCTGGAATAACCTGTCCGGTATGCGATGAAGGATATTTATACGAACACAGATCAAATTGCACTGACCAAAATTGCTCCAAATGCATGCAAAACGAAATGATTGATATTTATTTTGTTTCATTTTCTAATGTAAAGATGAATTATTGTCCTAAATGTCGGGGAATATGGCTGACAAAAGGTACGTTGAATCTTATTAATAAAGAAATAGATAAACTTAATAAAGATAAAGACAATTGGGAATATGTCCTGGCTTCGTTTCTCTCAAAACTTCCATTTTAGAGTTTTTTGTCTTGAAGTAGTCTTTAATTTACGCTATTATGACGAATTGTCATTCAACTAGAAATAGTTCAAGTATAAACCTATAACAGGAGAAAGAAAATGGCAGCAAAAGTAGATGCAGATAAATGCACAGGATGTGAAAGTTGTGTAAGCGCTTGTCCAGTAGAAGCAATTAGCATGAAAGATGGCAAAGCTTCTGTTGGCGATCAGTGTATTGATTGCGGCGCATGCGTAGGCGAGTGCCCTGTAGAAGCAATCAGTCTCTAAGAAGAGATTTTTAGCTCTGTAAAAGCAACGGTTTCAACCGTTGCTTTTTTTATGTAGAAGAGATTATTTCAAAAAGAATAACAGAACGATGATGCCCAGTAATATGCGATAGTAGCCAAAAAACTGGAAATCTTTTTTACTTATAAAGTTCATAAATCCAGCAATTACAGCCCAGGCTACAAAGAAAGATACTAGAAAACCTACAGATAAAATTATTATTTCAGAAGCAGTAATATTGAAACCCATTTTATATATTGAATATATTGTCGCTGCTCCTATGGTGGGAATAGCTAGGAAAAACGAAAATTCTACTGCTATAACTCTGGAACAACCTAAAAGAAGAGCTCCAACGATTGTCGCTCCCGAACGGGAAGTTCCAGGAATCATGGCAAGGCATTGGATAAGACCTATATAGAAAGCTGTTAAATATGAAAGATTTTCAAAGGATTCTATTTTAGGGATTCTCTTTTTTTTCATTTCAACTGCTATAAGAATGATTCCTCCAAGAATCAAGGCTATCGCAACAGTCGTGGGATTGAAAAGAAGTGATTCTATCTTTTTATGAAAAATAGCTCCAATAATTAATGCTGGAATCACTCCGGCAATTATTTTTTTCCAAATATAAAAAGTTCTTGATTTGAAGAATATTCTATATTCATCTTTAGAAGGGAACAGTGCTTTTTTGAAATAAATAACCACTGCTAGAATAGCGCCAAGCTGAATGATCACATCAAATTTATTAGTAAAGCTTTCATCGAAGCTTATAAATTGGTTTACAATTATCAAATGTCCCGTGGAAGAGATAGGCAGAAACTCGGTTATGCCTTCAACTATTCCTAAAACCGCAGCTTTTAAAATTAACATCAGCATAACTATCTGATAATTATTCTGGCGTTAACAGCAGAAGTGGTATAGCCGATTTTTTCCAGATAAACTTTATGAGAAGCATTGAATATTTTGCTTACCACTATTTGAACTTTATTTCTTGACAGCTCTTTAAGAACTATATTATGAATGAATAAACCTGCTTTTGAATTTCTTGCAGATGGGGCTACATAATCAAGGATTACTGATAGCTCATTTTCTGAATTGTTTTCAAGAATGAAAACTCCGATAGGCTGATGATTCTTTAGAACTAAGAAAGAGGTCGAATCTGAAGTAATTTGTGAATCACTGAAATCAGTAAATAGTTTTGAAATATCATTTTTATAATGATTAAGAAAGTAGTTGAATAAAGGTTCATTTTTATCAACTTTGCATACAGAAAAAGCTTCATTTATATTATAGAGATAGTGCAGAGAGTAAAGGTTCAGAATGCAACATGCCAGGTTGAATACAATTACAGGCATTGAAAAATTAAGAAAGCCGTAGATAACATATAAGAAACTTCCTGCAAGGTTATACCAGCGGAAATTGCTCATGTTTTTCATAAAGAAAGAGAGCAGTAATAAAAGCGAGGCAGCCCATCCTATAATCTCAACGTACATTTTTTAAATACCTCGACTTTATTGTTTCAACGCTCATGCGAAATTGATATGCTCCTTCAATCGGTTCATATCCTAATTCGGTAAGATATTTATTGTGTTCAAGACTGCCGCCGGAAGTGTAAAGATGCTTAAGGCCATGCGAAGACAATCTTGAAATATAATGTGCATATTTTCCCATAATGAAATTTGCGCTTTTCATGTCTCTATATTTGGGAATAGCATAATCCAGATCAACAATAATCTCATTTGGATTATCGTCTCTAACAATTACAATGCTTACTACTTCTACATTGCGAAGTGCAAATAAACAGTAAGAATTATCCTTGATATCCCCTGTAAATGAAGGGTTAAATTTATAAATGTCAGTTAAATAGGCATTCAGAAAATATTTAAGATATGGATCGTTGGAGGGGATATGAAGGAGGTCAAAAAGATCTTTTTTTGTATATAGTTTTCGAAGAAAATGGATATTTACGAAAGCTCTTAAGATATTGTAGCAAAATAACGGCGTAGAGCCAAAAGCAAGCCCATATGCGGCATAAATAATCCCTCCTATTAAGCTTATCCAGCGCATCCTCATCATAGATTTCATAAATAAAGAAAAAATGACAAGAGCTGAAGCTGACCAGCCTAGAATGAAAAGAATATGAGATTCCATCGTTTATACTTCAAATTATTTAAGATTAGATAAAAATCTAGTTTAAAATGTTTTCAAAACCAGTTTTTAGTTTAAATTATTGCCTGAAAAGGCGGGTTTTAATGCAAGGCAAAGTCCGCTCTGAATCATTAGTTCGAATAGGATTAATGTCGAGGCCGCCACGACGGGTAAATCTGGCATACACTGTGAGTTTCTCCGGATTGCACGATTCCATGATATCACAAAAAATATTTTCAAC
Source organism: Lentisphaerae bacterium GWF2_38_69 (assembly GCA_001803205.1). Lineage (GTDB taxonomy): Bacteria > Verrucomicrobiota > Lentisphaeria > Victivallales > GWF2-38-69 > GWF2-38-69. Next base: position 39,551 of record MHBE01000028.1, read on the forward strand.
GCAGTTTTCATGAAAAGCAGAGTGTGTTCTGTATGAAACAAGATATCTAAGTAAATTTTCTCTTGAAATAGTTTTTCCGAAATATGATACTTGAACAGAAGCCCAGTCAGGCTGGCCAGTAACAGGACAATTTGACTTAAATAAGTTTGTATAGAGAGTTTCATTGGTCAGATTATCATTTTCTAGGCAAACAAGTTTCTTGTTAATCTTATAATCAGAAAACTCAATATCAGCGACATCCAGGCAAGTTCCTTCGAATTTGGCTATGTTTGCTGAGATAAAATCATTTTCAGTGAAGATTTTTATTATTACATTTCCTTTTGAAACATTAGAAAGGTCTTTTGTAATAAGGTTTGCAAATTCTTTGTTGTTTTTAAATTTTTTTTCGCTTAGCGAATTTAAATACAGCTTTAGTGATTTTGATTCTATAATGTTTTCAGTATTGTAAGGGAAAATTATAAACCCTAAAAAGCATTGAGGTTTCCCTTTAATATTCAGATAGGATAGTTCATAAGCAGACCAGATATCGTAACCTGTAAAAGGAAGAGGATTAAGATTGCAGTTCAAATCTTTTCTGCTCTCTAATCTTGGCACAGGGAATAGAATTCCTGGTTCATATCTGAGAGAATAATCAGAAGATTTTCCAAGAAGTGAATTATTGATTGTTTGTGACATTTAAATAACTCAAAATTAACCGGACTGCTTAAAAATTGCAAATAAATATTTTAAAAAGCATTTTCAAAATACATATATTAACTATAATTTAGCTATTTTGTATTTCCATACAAAGTTAACATAAACAAAAAAGAGGATTTATGTCTAGTGCAATGTTGGTATCAGCGAGTAATACCGCTCATGTCGTAACTAAAACCATCGGAGGAGAAGCTTCTCTGGCCGTACCAAATTTTTTCCAGTATGACCCGACTGGGTTTTGGATTTTAATCGTTGGGATAATAGTCTCAATTTTGGGCGTCTGTTTTGGCTTGTACGAATATAAGAAAGTCAAAGCTCTTCCGGCTCATAAATCTATGCTAGAAATAGCAAATGTAATTTTTGAGACATGCAAAACTTATCTGATTCAACAGGGAAAATTCCTAATTATCCTTGAGATAATTATAGGAACATGCGTGGTTTTTTACTTCGGGGTACTGAAGTCTGAGTCTATAATAAATGTTATTATCATCCTGTTCTTCTCCATTATCGGAATATTAGGTTCTTATACAGTTGCCTGGTTTGGCGTAAGAATGAATACATTTGCAAATGCCAGAACAGCCTTTGCATCTCTTGAAGGCAGGCCAATAAAAGTTCTTAACATCCCTTTAAAAACAGGTATGTCTATCGGAGTGCTTTTAGTTAGCATAGAGCTTATAATAATGCTTTTTATCCTTATTATTTTACCTTTAATCGGGCTTGGTCACCTTGCAGGTTTCTGTTTTATTGGATTTGCGATAGGTGAATCTTTAGGCGCTTCCGCGCTTCGCGTTGCGGGCGGTATCTTTACAAAGATTGCCGATATCGGTTCTGACCTGATGAAAATTGTGTTTAAGATCAAGGAAGACGACCCGAGAAATCCAGGAGTAATAGCTGATTGCACAGGTGATAATGCCGGAGACTCAGTCGGTCCAACAGCAGACGGTTTTGAAACTTATGGCGTAACAGGCGTAGCTCTTATTACTTTTATTCTGCTTGGCATACTTGACACTTCAAAACTCCCCGTAGGCGCTACAAGAGAAGGTGTGCAGATTGCACTCCTTACTTGGATTTTCACCATGCGTTATCTTATGATTGTGACTTCAGTTGTTTCTTATTGGGTAAATACGGCAATTACCAATACAATATACGGCGCAAAGAAGCATATGAACTTCGAACAACCGCTTACCAACCTTGTATGGATAACTTCTATTCTATCAATTATTATGACATTCAGCGTCAGCTATTGTCAGCTTTCAGGCGGTGTTTTCGGCTCTAATCTATGGTGGATCCTTTCGATAATAATAAGTTGCGGTACATTGGGAGCGGCAGTTATTCCTGAAGTTACAAAGAAGTTTACAAGCCCGAATTCTGAGCATGTAATGGAAACTGTTACAGCTTCAAGAGAGGGAGGGGCTTCTTTAAATATCCTAGCAGGATTAGTTTCAGGAAATTTTTCAGCTTTCTGGATGAGCGCTTCCATTATTATATTGATGGTTATCGCCTATTTTGTAAGCGAATTAGGCCTTGCCTCATACATGGTATATCCTTCAGTGCTTGCGTTTGGTCTTGTAGCCTTCGGATTCCTGGGAATGGGGCCTGTAACAATCGCTGTAGATAGCTATGGGCCAGTGACTGACAATGCGCAAAGCGTTTATGAATTGTCATTAATAGAAGAGCAAAAGGACATTTCAAAAGAAATAGAAAAAGATTTCGGGTTTATTCCTGACTTTGAAAATGCGAAACTTCAACTTGAAGAAAATGACGGAGCAGGTAACACTTTCAAAGCTACAGCAAAGCCTGTTCTTATTGCTACAGCAGTTGTTGGCGCAACAACGATGATTTTTTCTTTGATTCTTGTAATGAAGCAGATTCTTGGTGTACCTCCTGAACAGATATTAAACCTTTTAAATCCCTATACTATTTTAGGATTTATGTGCGGAGGAGCAGTAATTTACTGGTTTACAGGAGCTTCAATTCAGGCTGTGATGGCAGGAGCTTACAAGACGGTTTCATATATCAAACAAAATATCAATCTTGATTCAGAATCTAAAAAAGCTGACATAGAAAAATCTAAGGAAGTCGTCAAGATATGCACACAGTACGCTCAAAAAGGAATGTGGAATATATTTATTGCTATATTTTCTTTCTCTTTGGCGTTTGCGTTTCTATCCTCTCCTGTCAGAAGCAATGAAAGCGCCGCATTTTTTATCAGTTTTCTGATATCTCTGGCTGTCTTTGGGTTATTTCAGGCTATTTTTATGGCAAATGCCGGTGGATGCTGGGATAATGCAAAGAAGGTTGTTGAAGTAAATCTGAATATGAAAAACACTCCGCTTCATGAAGCTACAGTAGTAGGCGATACGGTAGGAGACCCGTTCAAAGATACATCATCTGTAGCTATGAATCCAATAATCAAGTTTACTACACTTTTCGGTTTGCTGGCTATGGAAATATCTTTAGATCCAAGCTTTAGAAAATATGCAATTTACCTCGGTGTGATATTCTTGATTATCGCTCTTGTTTTTGTATGGAGAACATTTTATGCAATGAAGATAGAGATTATCAAGGATGAACTTAATTAAAGAATTGAAAATATAAAAATGCAAAGGTTCAGAATTTTAAGTTCTGAACCTTTTTAGTTTTTAAGAATAATGTTATATGGACAAAATGCCCCTCTCTTAGAAAATATTATTGGGGCTATAAACCTTGTCGTTGATTCCATATTTCTTATTATGTTTGTTTATTTCTTCTGTTATTTTTACAGCAAGTCTGAGAGCTTCCAGCCCGATCTTTCCAGATACTTTAGATTCGGCTGTTTTCCCTGTTTGAATTGTTGAAAGGGCATTACTTACAAAGGTAGTAAGTTCTTTTTGCAAAGCATTATGATCAACTATAGGAATTTCCTCTTTTTGGATAGAAGAGTTGTCTTTTGAAAAAACTGTACATGTTTTATTTGCATAATCTAAAGAGATAAATTTGGCCGGTTGATATATATGCATAGTTCGTATACTTTTTTCGCTGACTCTGCTGGCAATTATATTTGCAACGCATCCATTTTTAAAAGTTATTCTTGCATTTGCCATGTCCTCTGATGAACTAAGGACAGAGATGCCTGATGCTTCTACTCTTTCAACTTTACTCTTGACAATATGCAAAATTAGTTCAAGGTCATGTATCATCATGTCAAGAACTACTCCAACTTCAGTTCCTCTTGGTTCTTTCCCGTGTCTTGCTGGAGGGTAAGGAGACATTCGTTTGGCCTCAATAAATCTGACATCATTTATTTTTCCGTCTATGAAATCAGTTACGGGATTGTATCTTTCTGTGTGACCAATCTCAATAATTAATCCGTTTTCTCTTGCTATTTTTACTATTTCTCCTGCTTGTTGGAGATTTGAAGCTATCGGTTTTTCTATCAACAGGTGCTTTTTCTTGTTTAAGAGGAAAAAGGCTATTTTATAGTGATCAGTAGCGGGGACTGCAATACTAAATCCTTCACAATTATCAGCTATATCTTCCAAAGATTGAAATGCTTTTGTGTTTAGTTCGGATGCGACTTTTTTGGCTGTTTCAGGATTTATATCATATACACCTATCAGTTGTGCATCATTGATATTTTTATAAAGTCTGGCATGATGTTTCCCTAGGGTGCCGACGCCTATTACGCCTACTCTCATTTTATTGCTGTTCATATGTTCCTTTTTTAAATTTTACATTGGACTGGATAATAATTATATCTGAAAAGCTTTGATTGAGAAATCATGAATGCTTTCAATTGAAAAGAAAAATTTAATTAAAGGTTGAAAAATTGAAAACTATCTGCAAATTATTAGGTTTCACATATTTGAAATAATGATTTTGTATCTTTGTTATATTATAATTGAACTTGAGGAGCTGTAATATGGATAAAATATTAATTATGACAATTTTCATAGTATATGTTATAACAGTAATAATGTTAATGATATACGGATTTCATTCTTACTTAATGATAACTCTTTTTTATCTTAAGCAGAAAAAAGCCCGTAAACAAGTAGTAGAGACAGTTAAAACTTTTTATGACAGCTACCAGGATAAAGACCTTCCCTTGATAACAATTCAACTTCCTTGTTACAATGAATCCGATGTAATTAAGCGGTTGATGCTGTCTGCATGTGAAGTTGATTACCCAAAAGATAAATTTGAAGTTCAGGTAGTAGATGACAGCACGGATGAGACTGTGAAGATAATCGATGAATATGTAAATGAACTAAAATCAAGCACTAAAGTTGATATATATACTGTCAGAAGAGATAACAGGGAACAGTTTAAAGCCGGTGCTCTTGCTAATGGTCTTAAGATAGCCAAAGGTGAGTATGTAGCTATATTCGATGCTGACTTTATTGTTCCTAAAAATTTTCTAAGAAGGAGCATAGCTCAAATTCATGGGAAAAATAAAATTGCCTGTGTTCAGTCCAGATGGGGTCATCTAAATAGACATGAAAACTGGCTTACAAAGGCTCAAAGTATCGCTTTAGACGCCCATTTTGCCGCTTCTCAGGGGGCCAGAAATTATAATAATTTATGCATGAATTTTAATGGTACCGCAGGAATGTGGAGAATTTCAGCTATTGATGCAGTAGGCGGATGGTCAGGTGATACGCTTACGGAAGATATGGATTTGTCTTACAGAGTTCAGCTCAAGGGATATAAAATGGCTTTTGACTATGATCTTGTTTGTCCTGCTGAATTGCCAAATAATCTAATGGCTTTTAAAACACAGCAGAAGAGATGGGCGAAAGGAGCAGTTGAAACAGGAATTAAACTTTTGCCAAGCATTTTGAAATCAAAGGCTTTGACTGTGCACCAGAAGTTTGAAGCTTTTATGCATTTAACTAATAATTTTGCAGCAGTGCTGATGATAATATTAACCTTGTTGACTCTTCCTGTGCTTGTATACTCAAGTCCACATATTAATTATGGACCGGTATTGCCATATCTTTGGACAATTGTAATAATTGCTTCACTGGCTCCGTGTGCTCTTTATACCGGAAGCGGCGCCGCACAAAGAAAAGGATTTTTCTCTTTTAGGAATTTCCCTCTCATGATAGCAATGGGAACAGGTCTTTGTGTTAATAATTCAGCAGCAGTAATTGAAGCCATCAGAGGGAAAAAGTCTGCTTTTATCCGTACTCCCAAGAGCGGCAGTCTGGATAAAGATAAAAAAGCAAGCAAATATAAAGTAGGCAATAACTTGACTATCGGATTCATTGAGCTTATTCTTGGGATATATTGTTTTATAACATTTTATGTCTATCTTGCGCACTACCAGTACTTTTTTGGATTTTTCATAGGCGCGTATGCGATAGGTTTATTTCTTTTTGGGTATAAAACAATAACATATGTAATTATTAAATCTCAAAAAAAGACAGCATGACAATATAAAAATTATTGATCCTGTTTTAGAGCCCCGTTATGGACTTTGGTAAATTTCTGCTTCAGGATCAATATCGAATTCGTTCATTATTAAGAAAGATCGAACAGTTTAAAAAATCGGATAGACCATTTGATAAACTGGAAGGAAGTCTCGAAAAGCTTATAGCTTCTGCTATAGACAAGGTCAATAAACGGCATAATGCTCTGCTGTCAATTAAATACCCTTCAGAATTGCCAATTTCTTCAAAAATTGAAGAAATAAAAAGTCTGATATGTTCAAATCAAGTCGTAATAGTTTCAGGATCAACTGGCTCAGGAAAAACTACACAATTGCCAAAAATTCTTTTTGAGTGTGGTTTTGGCAAAGTAGGCAGAATAGGCTGTACTCAGCCTCGCAGGCTGGCAGCTTCAGGAATGGCAAAAAGAGTATCAGAAGAAACAAAATGCGTATTTGGAAAAGAAATAGGCTGCAAAGTCAGGTTCAGCGATAATACTTCTGATAATACTGTTATCAAATTTATGACTGACGGTATACTATTGTCTGAAACGATAAGTGATAGACTGTTGTTGCAATACGATTCTATTATTATAGATGAAGCTCATGAGAGAACATTGAATATAGATTTTATAATCGGTTATATCAAAAATATTCTTCCTCAAAGACCCAACTTTAAATTAATTATAAGCTCTGCAACTCTTAATACTCAGGCCTTTTCTGATTTCTTTGATAAGTCTCCTGTTATACAAATAGAAGGAAAGATGTTTCCTATAGAAGATGTTTTTATTCCCCCTTATGAAGATGAGGATACTTCGTTTCATATTCAGAGGGGTATTGAATGGATCAATGAAATGGAAGACAAGGGAGACATTCTTGTCTTTCTCCCGGGAGAAAAAGAGATAAAAGACTCTTTCGACTTACTTGAAGGGCAGAAATATCTTAATACTGAAATTATCCCGCTATATGGAAGGATGAGTATAAATGAACAACAAAGAATTTTTCAGCCAGGCAAATTACGAAGGATTATCCTTTCTACCAATGTAGCTGAAACATCAATCACAATTCCAGGAATTAAATATGTAGTTGATTCAGGATTGGTCAGAATAAACCGTTATGATCCTCGTTATCGTATTGAGTCTTTGCAGATCGAAAATATTTCCAGAGCAAGTGAAAAACAGCGCAGAGGGAGATGCGGGCGCTTAAAAGACGGTATTTGCATTCATCTCTATGATAAATCTACTTTAGAAAGTTCTCCTGAATTTACTGACCCTGAAATATGCAGAAGTTCGCTTGCAGAAGTAATTTTACAGATGATATCTCTTAATCTTCCCGAAATTGATAATTTCCCTTTTTTGGAGAAGCCTAAAAATTCTCTTATCAGAGAAGGGTATAAAACTCTTTATGACATTCAAGCTATAGATAATCATAATAAATTGACAGAGGAAGGTAAAATTATTTCTGATTTTCCTATAGATCCTTGTTTGGCAAAAATGGTATGCCAGGGAAACAAGGAAAAATCATTAAATGAAATGATCATTATTGCTTCATTTCTTAGTTTACAGGATCCAAGAGAACGATCCTTGGAAAAACAAACAGTTGCGGATAATGCTCACAAAAGATTTTTCGATGAGCGTTCTGACTTTATTTCTATTTTAAAACTTTGGAATTTCCTTGAATCTGAAGGCTATTCATCAACTAATAAACTAAGGAAGATTTGCAAGGAAAATTTTCTTAACTATCGGCGGATAAAAGAGTGGCGTAATCTTTATTTAGAGATTATCGAAGCAGTAGAGGAACATGGATGGGAAGTAAATACGGAAAATATCAGAAAAGAAATATATGATTATGCTTCTATTCATAGTTCAATTATTTCAGCTTTTCCTGCAAATGTAGGAATTAAGACCGAAAAAGGAGTTTATCAGGGAGCAGGAGAAATTAAATTCTTTTTATTCCCTGGCTCAAACATATTTAAAACTCTTCCTAAATGGGTAGTTTGCTCTTCAATTGTGGAAACCTCAAAACTATATGCCAGAATAGGAGCTGAAATTTCTCCTGAATGGATAGAAAATGCTGTTTCACATCTATGCAAATCTTTATACAAAGATATCTATTGGGAGAAGAAAAGAGGGTTTGTTTCGGCGCTGGAAACGGTTGTTTTCAGAGGTCTTCTGATAAATGAAGGAAGAAGGATTCATTATGGAAGAGTCAACTCCTTAGAAGCAAGAAAAATTTTCATTCGGGATGCTCTTGCCCCTGGAAATTTCTTCTCATGGCATAAGTGGCTTAAAGATCATAAGAAAATGATCGAAGATATTAAGAAAATGGAAATTAAAATAAGGCGTCCTGAATCTCTGTTAAATAATGACGCGATCTTTGAACATTTTGACAAGATAATTCCAGACGATGTATGCTCGGTAAAAAGTTTTGAAGAATATCTAAATATTTCAAGGCCAGAGCTAGGCATCAAATTTGAAGATGCTATGTATTTTTTGCCTGGAGATATGGATTTTATTGACTATCCTGATGAACTTATTTTTGCTAATTGCTCTTTCGCTCTTCAATATTCATTTAATCCTGGAGAAATTGATGATGGTGTAACTCTTCTTGCAAAGACCTCTGAACTTAATCTTCTTCCTTCCTATATCTGTGATTGGCTTGTTCCGGGCTATCTTTCTGAGAAAGTCAGATTTTTGATTAAATCTCTACCCAAAAACAAGCGGATTTTGTGCAATCCAATACAGAAAACTGCTGAAGAGTTCACAAATGAAGTAAAAGCTGGAAGAATACGAAAAAATTCTAAACTACTTACCTCTCTATCTATATTTTTATCCTCAAAACTACATATTGAAGTAATGCCTGATGATTTTAATGAAAGTGAGATTCCGAAATATCTGATTATGAAAGTTGGGGAAATAAAAGAAGGGCAAAGTAAACTAGTATTGACTGAAGGATTTCCAGACCTTGAAGATGTTTCAACAAGAATCCAACGACTTGAGAAAAATGAAAATATGGAACAAATACCGAAAAACTTTATGGAGTTTCCTTCTGTGAAGATGGAAGAAAAGGTATTGATTGATAAGGAACGCAATATTTATGCTTATCCGGCTCTTATTATCGAAGGAAATGGAGAAATAAGCATACATCTCTTTACAGATCAGAGAGAAGCCCAATTCAATCATCGTATGGCATTAGTCAAGCTCTTCAGCAACAAATACAAAGAGCAAACTAAATATCTTGAAAAGCAGTTGCCGATAAAAACATTTATTGCGATTGAGCTATCCTCTATATATGGTTCCTCCCAATATAAGTCTGACTTTTCAGGAGCAGTCATTTTTCATTCTCTTACAGATAAGGGAAATATTGATATAAGAGATATCTGCACATTTAATGACAGAGCAGAAAAAGCATGCTCTATTCTTTATCAGAATTCAATTAAGTTTTCAAGCATATTGGAAAATATTATAAATGAGCGAAATTCTATTCTGTCTAAACTTGGCAAAAAGTTTCAAAAAAATGAGAGCTATGATGACATCTGCAGACAAATGGAGTTTTTATTTCAACAGGACTTTCTTAAGAGAGATTATGTATGGACAAGATACAGTTCTTATCTGAAAGCTCTCTCCTTAAGAATAGAGAGATTAAATAATTCGCCATTAAAAGATTTAAATAAATTTTCAGAGATAAAGCCATATCAGGAAAAATTTGATGAACGGATTAAATCTCTGAAGAATTCACAATTTGCGTTTGGCGTAATGGAATTTGCCAAATTGCTCCAGGAGTTCAGAATCAAAGTCTTTGCTCCAGAAATTTCTCTGCCAGAGAAAATTTCGAGTACAATTATGGATCAAAAAATCAAGGAGATCATGTTAAACTAAGCCGATTATAATTTTTTAATGAAATATAGGACTCTTCGAGACTTTTAATCGAGTTATTAGTTCAGATTAGATTTTGTTATTTTTCTGTTAGAATTTATTTAAAGCTAGTCTACTTTCTTATTCTTTGATATAATCTCTAAATCTAAAATTATTTACTACACTCGGCGAGAGCTTTTAATGTTTAAATTCAAACAGAAAAAAACTACTGAAGAAGAATTGAGAGTGCATCTGGATCATGTCCGGAATCAGCTCAGAGTCATGTCTTTGCTGAGCATTGACAAACTCATGGAGAAGTTTGAAACAGGTGATAAAGGCTTAAAGCCAGAAAGAATCGAAGAACTTCTCAGGGAATATGGGAAAAATATTGTTGGAATACAGAAACCGCCTCCATGGTGGAAGATACTCTATTATTCCTTCAAAACTCCTTTTAATATGATTCTTTTTCTTCTGATGCTGGTTTCGGTTGTTACCGGGGATAAAAGCGGCGGAACTGTTATGGGGGCTATGATTTTACTTAGTACTTTTCTGAGGTTCTGGCAGGAAAGTAAAGCTGTAATGGAAGCTGAATATCTGAAGAAACTTGTGCATAATAAAGCTACCGTAATAAGGCAGCTTTATGAGGGAAAAAAGCTTGTTTGCAAGGAAGTTGATATTCCAATGGAAAATCTCGTTCCGGGAGACATAGTCCATTTGTCGGCCGGTGATATGATTCCTGGAGATGTAAGACTTATATCTAGCAGGGATCTATTTGTGAGTCAGTCTGCGCTTACTGGTGAAGCTTTACCTGTTGAAAAACACGAAAACTTTAAAAAATTTAAAAGATCTGTCTCTCTTCAGAAATATATTGGCGAAGACAAAGGAAAGCGGGAAACAGCTGAAAAAACAAGTTCTTTAGATCAGCCTAATATGTGTTTAATGGGAAGCAGCGTTGTGAGCGGTACTGCCAAAGCTGTAGTCCTTTGCACTGGAACAAATACATTTTTCGGTTCAATGGCTTCCCAACTTATTGGTAAAAGACCTCAGACAGCGTTTGATCAGGGCGTTGACAGCGTCGGAAAGTTACTTGTTAAATTTATGTTTGTAATGGCTCCGATAGTTTTTATCGTTAATGGTTTTATGAAAAGTGACTGGACTGACGCATTTCTTTTTGCTATTTCTGTAGCTGTAGGACTTACTCCTGAAATGCTTCCAATGATTTTAAATGCAAACCTTGCAAGAGGAGCTGTCGCGCTTTCCAAGAAAAAGACTGTGGTCAAGAATCTAAGTTCGATACAAAATTTTGGTGCTATGGATGTTTTATGTACTGATAAGACTGGTACGCTGACACAGGATAAAGTAGTCCTTATAAAGCATCTTGATCTTTCAGGGGAGAAGTCAAAATCAGTACTAAGTTATGCTTTTCTTAACAGTCATTTTCAAACTGGTTTGAAGAACCTTCTTGATAAAGCCGTCATTACAAGAGCTGAAGACAAGCAGGTTATAGACATCGCAAAAGATTATAAGCTCATAGACGAAATTCCTTTTGACTTTGTCCGAAGAAGAATGTCAGTGATTCTGGAGAAGTATGATACAAAAGAAAAGCTATTCATCTGCAAAGGCGCTGTTGAAGAGACTATCAGAAGTTGTACTAAAATTGAACTTCATGATGGAGAAATTAAAGACATATCAGAGGAGTATGCAAATGTCCTAAATGAACTTAAGGATCAACTCTCTGAAGACGGTCTTAGAGTCGTAGTCGTAGCTTATAAACAAATTACAGAATGGGCTGAGGATAAATTTTCGACAGAAGATGAAAAAGACCTTATTTTTTCAGGATATATAGCATTTCTTGATCCGCCAAAAGAGTCGACTTCAAAAGCCCTTAAACTTTTGATGGAGCTTGGCATTGAAGTCAAAGTCCTGACTGGGGACAATGACCTTGTCTCAAGAAAAATATGCAAGGATGTTGAACTTCCTGTCAAAGGAATTCTTACAGGGCCTGAAATAGACCAGCTCGATGAAATACAACTTACAGAGAAAGTTAAAAATTGTACTGTTTTTGCAAAACTCTCTCCAGCAAATAAGGCAAGAGTAGTAAAGAATCTCAAGAGTCAGAAGCATGTAGTAGGTTTTATGGGAGACGGAATAAATGATGCTCTTGCATTGCGAGAAGCTGATGTAGGCATATCCGTTGATACTGGCACTGACCTTGCTAAGGAAGCTGCCGATATTATACTTCTTGAAAAGAGTCTTCTTGTGCTTGAGGAAGGGGTAAGAGAAGGGAGAAGGACATTTGGAAATATTATCAAATACATTCAGATGACATGCAGTTCAAATTTCGGTAATGTATTCAGTGTGCTTATCGCAAGCGCTATTCTTCCTTTTCTTCCTATGATGCCTGTGCAGCTGCTAATCCAGAATCTTCTGTATGACTTCTCTCAAATTGCTATTCCATGGGACAGAATGGATGAGGATTTTATGAAAAGGCCTAAAACATGGGATCCGAAATCTATAAAGAAATTCATGATTTTTATAGGTCCGATCAGTTCTATCTTTGACATTTGCACTTTTGCAATTATGTGGTATGTATTCAAGGCAAACTGTGATGCCCAGCAAGCTCTCTTCAATTCAGGGTGGTTTGTAGAAGGCCTAATAACACAGACTTTGATTGTACATATGATAAGAACAGAAAAAATACCTTTTATTCAGAGCAGAGCATCATTTCCTGTCGTATTCGGCACTTCTCTGGTAATATTACTTGGAGTTTTGATTCCATACGCTCCATTTACAGCGCATTTGGGTTTTGTTCCTTTGCCTCTATCATATTTTCCTTACTTGGTTGCAATGACAATAGCATATTGCTTATTGACACAACTTTGCAAAACATGGTACATAAGAAAGTTTAAAAGCTGGCTTTGATAACGATGGAATCATTGATTATTGCTATATTTATCATTGGATATGCAGCTATTGCTTTTGAGCATTTCATAAAGGTAAACAAAGCGGCAAGCGCATTGATTACAGGAGTTCTCTGCTGGACAGTATATATACTTTATTCTACCAATCACCACGATGTATCCATCCAGCTGGAACATCACTTAGGAGGTCTATCGGGGATTTTGTTTTTTCTGCTTTGCGCTATGACTATCGTAGAGATAATTGACGCGCACAAAGGATTTGATTTTGTTACTTCTCTTATAACTCAGAAAGACAAAAGAAAACTCTTATGGATTCTATCTTTTGTTACATTTTTTATGTCTTCAGCTTTGGATAATCTAACTACTACTATAGTAGTTATTTCCTTATTGAAGAAGCTTGTTCATGAAACAAAAGACAGACTTTTTTTTGCCGGAATAATGGTAATAGCGGCAAATGCCGGGGGAGCCTGGTCACCAATAGGGGATGTAACCACGACAATGCTTTGGATTGGCAACCAGATCACAACAAGTGCTATTATCTATCAGTGTATATTCCCTTCGATAATTTCTTTGATGCTTCCTTTGCTGGTAGTCTCATTTCATTTGAAAGGCAATGTAAAATCCCATGAAAAAACAGTAATTAATTATGAAGAGACAATCTCTCTTTCTCAGAGACATCAAAGGTTCATTCTTTTTTGCGGGCTTTCTCTGTTACTGCTGATACCTGTATTTAAAACAATTACTCATCTTCCTCCATACATGGGGGCATTGATAGCCCTTGGCATTCTTTGGGTTATTACTGAATTTATTAATGATAAAAAAGATGAGAAAACCAAAATGAGGCTTTCAATTGGAAGAGCTTTGAAGAATGTTGATACTCAGTCAATACTTTTTTTCCTTGGAATTCTCTTGAGTGTGGCTTCCCTAGAATCTATAGGAGTGCTTTCCCAGTTATCAACAAGTCTAGCAACCCATATAAAAAATCAAAACATGATTGTCTATCTTATAGGGATGATTTCGGCAATTATAGATAATGTGCCTCTTGTCGCTGCCGCTCAGGGGATGTATGGCTTATCTATATATCCAACTGATAACAGTTTTTGGTTATTCCTTGCTTATGCTGCAGGGAACGGAGGAAGCATTTTGATAATAGGTTCTGCTGCCGGAGTCGCTGCTATGGGACTTGAAAAAATCAGCTTTTTCTGGTATCTAAAGAAAATAAGTTTTCTGGCTTTTCTTGGATATAGTGCAGGAGCTCTCGCTTTTATACTTCAGCAGTATTTTATTTCATGATCTATTTTGATGTCCACACTCATAAGTACTCTTATCAAAAAAATGTTATAGTAATTCTTTTCTCTCTTTCCAGAGGGGATGAACATTTTTGCAGCATCGGAATTCATCCCTGGGATGTAAATATAACGAGCGCTGAACAAATTCCACTCATAGATACTATGGCTTATAAATCAAAGGTTCTTGCAATTGGTGAAATAGGATTGGATAAAGTTTGCCTTGCCGATTTTCAACTGCAGAAAGAGTATTTTTCAAAGCAGCTTGAAATAGCTCAGAAGCATAATAAACCAATTATCATTCACTGTGTAAAAGCCTATGAAGAAATCCTGTTTTTGTTAAAAGATTTTAAATTTCCGGTAATCATGCATGGTTTCAATAGAGGCTATGAGATGGCAAAACAGCTAATTGGTAAAGATTTTTATCTCTCTTTCGGCAAAGTTCTTTTTGATGAAAAATCTAAGACAATTGATGCATTCGAAAAAGCACCTCTTGACAGGATATTTCTTGAAACAGATGAATCAGAATTAGATATAAAAAATATTTATGAAAGAGCAGCAGAAATAAAAAAAGTTGAACTTAATGTAATTATAGAAAAAATAGAATGTAATTTTAGAAAGGTTTTCAATGGATACAAATAATTGGAATATCAGAACTGAACTTCTTCTTGGAAAAGAGGCCATGAAGAAGCTTTCAACCGCTAGCGTTTTAGTAGCCGGAGTCGGAGGGGTTGGAGCTTATGCTGCAGAATATCTGTGCCGTGCCGGAGTCGGCAAGATAACAATAGTAGATTCTGATATCATTGAAGAAACAAATCTTAATAGGCAATTAATTGCTCTGCGCTCCAATTTCGCTAAATCCAAAGTAGAACTAATGGCTCAAAGACTGAGAGATATTAATTCTGACGCTCAAATTATTCCGATTATGGCATATTTAAAAGATGAAAAAACTCCTGAAATTTTGACAGCAAACCACTTTGACCTGGTAATAGATGCGATCGATACTCTCTCTCCTAAAGTTCATCTTATTTTAAAATGCCTAGAGCTTAAAATTAAAATAATCAGCTCTATGGGGTCAGGGGGGAAACTTGATCCTTCCCTAGTGAAGGTCTCAGATATTTCAAAAACATTCAATTGTATGCTGGCTAGGGCTGTTAGAAAGAAACTTAAGAAATATAAAGTATATAAAGGATTCCAAGCTGTATTTTCTCCTGAAGATGTGAAAGGAGTAGTTATCGAACTTGAAGATGATCCTGATATTATTACAAACAAAAAATCCGTAGTAGGAACAATTTCTTACATGCCATCGGTTTTTGCCTGTCATGCCGCGGCCGCCGCAATTAGTGAACTGTTGAAAGAAGAATAACCTGATTTATTGTTTTCCTAAAGTTATTTTTAATTATGAACTTAAGAAAACCACAATGCTGATTCTGTCTGAATTAGCTTTGAGATAAAGATAACTGCTAATTGAAAAAATAACTATCTAAAGTTATTATGAAACTTACTATGAAAATCATTTCTTCTGAACAGATGAGGGAAATTGATTCCCTTACAATTAGTTCCGGTAAAGTTTCTGGCAAAGAGCTTATGAACAGAGCCGGAGTTAAGATAGCTTATGAATGTTATTCTTATGTGAGAACTTATTATAGTTTATATTTCAAACGATTTGTAATTCTGGCTGGAAAAGGCAATAACGGCGGCGATGCCTATGTAGCGGCAAATTGTCTGTATGAAAAATATAAATGCGATGTAATTATTTTCTCTATTTCTCCTGTCGATAAACTTTCAGAGGATGCCAGATTTTATGCTTTAAATCTTAACAGCGCAATCAAACATCAAGTTCGTGAAGAATTAAATGAATCGGACTTTCTTCAGGGAGATGTAATAGTTGACGGTTTGCTTGGAACCGGATTTTCAGGAGCCCTTAGCGGTGTTTATAAAGAGTGGAGCGAATTTGTAAATAGGATTAATAAGCCAGTTATTTCAATTGATATTCCGTCTGGATTGAATGGAACTACAGGTTTTGGCTCAGGAATAGTTGCGGATCTTACTATAACAGTAGGATTGCCAAAGATTGGATTTTTTATTAATGATGGAGTCAGAACTACAGGCAAAGTTATTCCAATTGATATAGGATTTCCTGAAGAATACATTGATATAACAAAGTCTGATCTTTCATATTATACCTTGGGCGATGCCTCATCTTTTGTTAGAAGGGTTCCATGCGATGCGCATAAGAAATCGAAAGGCAGCGTTTTAATAATAGGCGGGAGCAAATTCTATAACGGAGCTCCGATTCTTTCAGGATTATCTGCTTTGAGAGCTGGTGCAGGATTCGTTACAGTTGCAGTTCCCGCAGCTTCCGGAATATCGTCTGACTGCCACTCGCTGATTGTAAGAAAAATAGAGGATGAAGGAAGCGGAGTATTCCAAAGTTCTTCTCTGAAAGAGATAATGGCTTTAATAGAATCCCACGATTCTATTGTTATAGGGATCGGTCTCTCACAGGAAGAAAGCTGCATAAAAATACTGGAAACTGTTTTAGAATCTAATAAAAGAACTGTTTTTGATGCAGACGCTCTTAATTTGCTTGCTTCCAATATTCATTTGTTAAAAAAATCTGATAGTTTCGTTTTTTCGCCTCATCCTGGAGAGGTTTTTAGGTTGGCGAAGGCTTTTGGACTTAAAACCATTAGTAATAGGATAGGTTTAGCAAGGAAGTTAAGCCAATGTCTTGGGGGCATACTGATTTTCAAAGGCAATAAGACTATTACTGTTTCGGAAATAAACAGCGTGGCATATCTGAATAGCACAGGCTCAGCGACTCTTGCTACTGCTGGAAGTGGCGATGTGCTTAGCGGAATAGTAGGAGCCTTACTGGCAAATTATGATAATGACTGTTTTTCAGCATCTGCTTTCGGAGTTTATCTACATGGAAAAGCAGGAGAATTAGCTGAAATTGATTTTGGAACCAGGAGCGCTACTGCCGATGATATAATAAAATATATACCTAAAGCCTTGAAACAAATTTCACCATTTTCATAGAAATGATCAAAATTAAATATGTTTAAAAGAAAAAAAATTGGGTCTTCAAGAACAGAATCACCTTCGATGAAGGTTCATCATTATTTGTCAGGTCTTATCTTAAAGATTATTTTCTGCATCATTGTTTCAGTAATAATTTTCCTAATTTTTAATTATTTTATATTCAATTTTATTAACTTCATTCTTGTTAATATCTCTCAGGCTCCTGAGATAACTAAAGAGAACCCTTACTTCATAGGAATAGAAATTTTCGCTATTATTTTGGGAGAATATATGGTTATCAGAGATAGAATTCACAAGAGATAATTAAGATTGAAGTTCAAATAAATAAATTTAAACAGGATCACATAATTATAAATGAATAAGGAGAAGAAGTAATGAACACAAAAAAAGCCATTGCAGCATTTTTGCTGGCACTGCCAGCATTTACTTTGGTTACTAATAATGCTTATTGTGATGAAGATTCTACCGGAATTCCAAAAACGATCAAAGTAAAAATTTCTCACCCGATAGATGATGGGAAAGGCGATTTTTCAGGAAAATACCAGAAATATATTACGATGAACTATTCTGATTTGAATGACGCTAACGATAACTCAGGCGCTATTAGAGGATTTTTTGCTAAATATAAGAATGCTGATAAGGAGATAATAAAAATATCAAAATCTGAATTTGAAACAGGATGTGTGATACCCTACACTTTGGGTCTTTGGTTAGATTCAGATAATGGTTTGTTAAGAGTTGTAGACACTGCGCATATGTCTCAGAATGCCAAAGAACACATGGCAGGTATTTTTAACGATTCAAAATTAAACAAATATTCATATGATCTTGCAGAAGGCGGAAAAAACTGGCCTATATATTGCCCATATAACCAATATGAATTTATTAATAAAAAGTTTCATGGCGTTCAGGGAGCAAAATTTATTCAAACTGATAAAGAAAAGCCACAATGGAAACCGCTTCTTAAGAACAAATCTGGAATATGGCAGAATCAGGAATGCTTATATAATCATATAGGATTGATGTTTATTCCTAATAACTACATTGTTCCTGGCGGAATGTTCAATGAAATGTTCGGTTGGGATTCTTTCTTTATGATCAAAGGACTGCTTGACAGTGCCCAATATATTCTAGACAACCCTGACAGCGAAATATATTTTGCGGGGAAAGGTTATCGCAAGGTTACAGCTAATGATGCGGTAGAGATGTTTCAGATAGCCAAAGGAATGGCTGATAATCATATTTATGAGATAAATTGCTATGGCGGCTTTATCCCTAATTCAAACAGGAGCTATCATCTCGGCAGATCTCAGCCTCCATTTCTAGTGCAGGAGTCTCTAGCAGTCTATAATTTTTGGAAGAACCTTTCGGATGATAATAAAAATCTTTTTGCTTATAGAGAAACTCTAGGAGAATATCTTTCACTTGAACCTGACGCAATAAAAAAGAGTTTCAAGGCTCCGACAAATTACGAAGAATGGCTGACTAGAGAAGTCCTTCCTGCTGCTATTGCCTATTTTAAATATTATACTGAACCTAATACCGTTTATACACAATGGAGTCCTTACGACAGCTCCAATCCTAAAGATCAAAAGAATCAGCATGTGATTAACGGACTTTCAGTTTATTATGTTGACGGCATTGGAGCCTGTTTTGAAGTTGTTTTCTCACCTGACGAAACAAACCGTGGTCTTTACGATATGTATGCTGCAAATTTTAAAAACGGTACATTCGCAAATCCACAGAATCTTTATTATGACCCGGAAAAGGGCGAACTTACTGAATGGCTCTATAAAAATGACCGAGCAGTAAGAGCTTCAGGCTTTGATATTTCCCTGAGATTCGGCAAAGCTGGGCAATTTTGTTTGGATTACGCTCCAATTGCTCTTAATTCACTGCTTTACGAAATGGCTGATGATATCGAAGAGATAAGTACACTAGATGCTTCAAAGGATAATAGCTACGGTTATACTTCAGATGAAATTTCAAAGAATATGGAGTTTGTTACAACTCATAAAACTGAACTTAAAAAATTAATTAACAGTAAGATGTGGGATACAGGGAAAAAATATTTTGCAGATTACAACTTCTATCCGGAACGAAATAAACAAAGCACATACGCATATGAGTTTACAACAAAATACTGTCCTTATTATGTGGGAGCCAGTGATATCAAAATTAAAACAAAAGGTGATTTGTTCCTTCCTTCACCGGCTGCTGCAAAAAATTTCGGAGAAGATGTTAAAGCAGTTTACGGAGTTACTACCAGTTTGAACAAAGATGCAATTGGTATAACTCAATGGGATTTTCCTGTAGCATGGGCTCCTAATGAATATTTTGCCTACGAAGCCATGCTCAGTTGTGAAAAGAATTCGATGGCTGACAAGATAGCAATGGGGTGGACTGATACAATTGATATGTATTTTGCAAAACACGGCATCATTATTGAAAAATATAGCGCGTATAATCCACTTGGAGATGTTCGCGTCACAACAGGTTATGCTAAAAATAACGCTGGTTTTGGTTGGACTAACGGCATGTATATGCTTTTTATTCAGGCGTTAAACCAAAAATAGATTAATAACTAATTCAATATTATCAAGGCCGATTTTATATCGGCCTTTTTGCTCTATATAAGAGATATCACATTACAGATTTATAACTCAGGATAAAGTAAGCTGCCCCTTAATCAAAGAAGGCTAACTTCGATGCAATTACCTGGCTCTAGCCTATAATGTGAATACAATAAGCTCTAATTTTAAATTATATACGATGGAGAACTACTATGCCTCCTGGATATGATCCATGGCAGAATGCCAAGACAAAAAACGGCTTCAATGCAGATGAAGTTATTTCAGGAATACAAAAAAGTATACGCAGAAGTGAAGTTGAAGATGCTATTACATTTGCATGGGAAATGTACATTACTTCCGAAGAACTGGAAAATTATATGTGGAAGCGTCTTATGGTAATTAGCGTTGAAGATATAGGATTCGGTGAACTAAGAGCTCCTATCCTGATAAAAACTCTGAACGATATAAGAAAAGAATTTGCGTATAATGCTCCAGATAGGCCATTATTTTTCGTTCACGCTATCAGATATCTGTGTTCTCTCGAAAAAGATCGTTCTACAGATATGCTTCGCAATATTGTTGAAAAAGAATTTGAAAAGGGAAAACGGCCTTACATAAAAGATTATGTCCTTGATATGCACACAAAAAAAGGACAGGAGATGGGGCGGGATGTTAATTATTTTCTCGATGAAGCAAGTAAAGTTATTCCTTTAAAAAAAGGAGCACATGACGAATATCTTCCACGACTTAAAAAGCTTTTAAATGACAAATAATAAGTTTGAAATTGGAAAAGACAAGGCTTTTACAAGTCAGCCATAATTGATTTGTAGTTCATTTGGTCTTCGTACATTTTCTTGAAGACCCCATACTTAGCAATATGATAGGAAGCAGTAAGTCCTTTTGCTGGCTCAATAATCTTTTCAGCCTTGCACATCTTTGACATACCATCCTGGACAGTTAAAGCCCCTCCCGAAGCCGCCATGCCGAGAATCGCCGAACCAAGCAGAACAGCTTCCGGTTCTTTTGAAAGAACAAGCGTGCACTGAGTGATATCAGCATGTTCTCTGATAAAAACGGGATTTTTTGTTCCTCCGCCACATATGAAAATTGTATCTATTTTATAACCATTGTTATTCATTTCTTCAATTATATGCTTAGTGCCATATGCGATGGCCTGAATTGTTGCCAGATAAAGCAGAACGAGTTCTTCAATGGAATCGGAGAGTTTCAATCCGCTAATCATTCCCCTGAGTAGCGGATTAGCTCTTGGAGACCTGTTGCCGTGGAAATAGGGTAGTATATGGAGGCCTCTGGTAAGTTCTGCAGGAAATCTAACTTTTGATGACATTTCATCAAGTTTGGCATTAAGAAGTTCATAAACTGTTTTATTAGCTTTTTCGGCTTCACTTATGAGCTCAGCAGCTTTTGTGTGAGAGAAAATTATATGGTCAACAAGTGCACCTGTTGCTGACTGTCCGCCTTCAGATAGCCACATACCGGGCAACATAGCAGAAAAATAAGGCCCCCAGACTCCTGGAACATAACTCGGATTCGGTGAGACTGCCATATGACAGCTTGAGGTTCCTCCAATAAGGGCAAGTCGCCTTGAAAAATCAATTCTATTCTCATCTTTCAGAATTGCACCTAACATGCCTATTCCTCCTGCGTGGGCATCGATGATTGAAACTCCCAGAGCTGTTCCTTCCTTTAAACCGAGTTCTAAAGATGATTTTTTACTGAGACCTCCAGGAACACTTTCAGCTATTGGTCGTACTCTTGTGCCAATGCGTTGATATCCTTCAGCAGAAAGGTCTTCTAGTCCGATGGCTTTAAAATATGAATCATCCCATGATCCAACGCTTTCAGAATTTATCCTTTTGACATGTCCCATATATGTCCATTTACACACCGTAGAGCAAAGAGATCTTACATCCTGTCCAGTTGCTTTGTAAACTAGAAAATCCGGCAGATCAAAGAATTTAGCTGTTTTCTGCCAGCATTCCGGATGGTGTTTTTTTAACCAAAGGAGTTTAGGTGTTTCCATTTCAGGAGAGATTTTCCCTCCGACATATTTAAGGACTTCATGTTTTGTGGAATTGATAAAATTAGTTTCTGCTATTGCCCTATGATCCATCCAGACAATTACATTGCGTTCGTTTTCATTGGATTTGCTTACAGAGACCGGCTTGTCTTGAGAATCTATCGCGACTAGAGAACATGTGGCGTCAAAACCAATACCCGTGATGTCATCTTTTTGAATTTTGGCTTTTTTTATGGATTCCCTGACGCAATGGCATACTGATTCCCAAATATCATTTGAAGATTGTTCAACGAAATCCTGATCATACTTCCATATCTTGATTGGATTGCTAGCCGAAGATAGCATAACACCTTCTGATGTGAAAATTCCTGCCCTGGCGCTGCCGGTTCCTACATCAATCCCAATATAACAATTATCCATAATTAATAATTTCCTGTTAAAAATTGTTAATTATTTATTGGTTCTGCCTAATATAAATTCATGTAAGCAGTCCACAACTTCATCTTTTTTACATGGAAGAAAAGTTATAGATCCTGCGTTTTTATGTCCGCCGCCTTCAATAAAGGCATTGGGGACTTTCTGGTAAATATATTTCTTCAGTTCATGTAGGGAAAAATTGGCTTCATTTGTAGCTCTTAAAGTAATTGCAGTATTCATGATTCCAGCAGTGATGAGAGCTTTTGTTCCTGTTTCCTGCAGGTAATTTTCGTGAATCAGACTGACAGCTCTTCCCGGTTTTGGAAAGAACCCAAATCCCGGAAAAGATTTTTCAATTTCAATAGTTTGAAGAGTCACACTCCCTAGTTTCTCCTGGATGGCTCCAGCTTTACCAATAGCAAGCCCTTTTTTGTCCAGTTCTTTAATGTATGGAGCAAGAAGACTGACAAGTTCCTTCTGTTTATTTCTTGGCTGTCCAAAAACTACTTCCACATATTCTCTGACTTCCATGAACCTTACTTTTGATGAAACGAATTCTATTACAAGTCCGATATCAGAGAGGAGCTCTTTTGAGTAACCTTCAGCGATGGCAAGAGCAAGATATTTCTCCATAGTTTCTTTGTTTGCAATATCAATTCTGTCGGAATACCCGCTCATAGCAGCTATCTGGAGAATATTTTCAACATTCTCGTTAATAAATCTGGCAAGTTCAACGCAAAGCATTCCGGCAGAAATCAGGGAACCGCTTTCTCCGACGAGAAACGGGTTGATATGCGCAAGAACCTGTTCGGAAATGACATCCTGATCAAAACCATGATGATCTACCACGATGAAGTCAGAGCCATGAATCCTGCCCTGTTTGATTGCCATTAAATCTTCTTCACATGAACCGTTGTCACAGATAATAATAAGAGGCATTTTGTTTGAAAATTTTGCGACATTTCTAAGTGAGTTTGCAGTATCTCTTATAGAGTCTTCAAGTTCATAAAATGGCGCCTGACAGGGAGCTCTCTGGAAGAATTCCCATGGAGCTTTTTCAGAATTATGCTGTTTAATAATGAGCGGTACAATGGCTCTTTCCAGGGCAAATCCAGAAGAATAACCGTCACAGTCATTGTGATGTCTTATGATGATTGGTCTGTTCTGTATTATCGCCAATCTTATTTCTTCGGCGGCCTTAATAATCCTTGGTTTGAGTTTATCAAGGATTTCATTTTTTACGAGGAATTCAATGTCCTTGACTTTTGCTCTTTTTATCTCGATTTCTCTCATTGAAGCGCGCAATTCATCAACCTCTCTTTCATTGAGTTCCTTTATTGATTTAATTTCGCCTTCAAGTTCACCTTTGAATTCTCCTATCTCAATTGAGGCTTGCACGCTCATCCCTTCAAGTATTTCAGGGAAGGCTCTTTCGCCTGGTTTGATGAACCCTTTAAGTGCAAGATTCCCTGTACCGTCAGAAAGAAAGAAAATTGTCGGCCCGCCAGTCTGGACAACACGATCAATTCGTCCCTTTAGTAAAACCCGCCTGCTTGAGGCGGATATGTCACTGATAAATAATCTGCGATTTTCCATTGTATAATTATCTTTTTCCTCCGAAGACTCTGACTTTGAATCCTAGTTTATGTGAAAGAGCAATCATTTCTTCCATGATATCACCATAAGCTATTGCAATATGGTTACTCATGTAGTGAGCCATCAGTGTATCTCTGGAGATTCCAAGGTCTGCAGCCATAAAAGGCCACTGTCTTGTTATTGATGTCCAGAGTTCCTCTTTTTTCTTCTCTTCAAGTTTGGGAACTTCACCTTTGCCAATGTCCATATAAAGTTCATCATTCATAACGAAAGCTCTGGCCCAGGTAATTTTTCCGGGGAGGCTTTCACCTGTGAATGTGCCTCCTGGAATCGGAAAATAACCAGCTGGCTGTCTGTAGGAGTGGACACCTTCAAGGGAGTCAGGTTTATGATTGAAAGAATATGCTCCGGCCGAGCCTGAATTATTCAAGAGCCAGATAAATCTTCCATCGTGTTCAACTCCCCACCTTACATCGTGGAAGAATGTAGCCTGATGAAGTTTTTTCTTCTTGAGAATCCTTTTCATTAATTCCATCGGGATGAGGTTTCCCTGATCGCCTTCTGTTGAATCTACGATAGTGTCGCCGTTTGATTCTGGTCTGCAAGCTGAATTCAGAAGGCCTTCAGCAAAATCTGAAGGCGGGCGTAGACCTATTAATCCAAGCTGGTACTGCCAGCCCACGCAATCAGCTTTGAATTCATTCACGATATCCAGGACTGCAAGATAATCGCGAAGTTGTTCTTTTGTCGCCTTTTCATCAAAGTCTTCAGCTTCTTTTTCTCCGTAATGGAATGTAATCCCTTTGCTTTTGACAAATTTATAAGCTTCATCAATTCTCTTCTGGCTGATTTTTGTTCCTCTCTCAATAATCCATGCCTGGTCAACCTTGTGCTCTGTAAAACCTATTTTGGTAAGAAATTTTGAACCAAAATAACCATTAATCATACCCATTGAAGTATCACCGAGCATCAGAGCCAGAATTCTTCTTTGGGATATTTCATCAGCTATCTGTTGGGCTATTTTAGAACCTTTTTCGGAGACTTTTACAGGTTTTTTAACCTCTGTTGCAGAGTATTTTATAGTTCCATTCTTGCACCATTCTTCAAGTCTTGACATAAAGGCTGAATCATCAGTCCAGTTTTCCGCATCAGTCCAGACTCTGCTGGCCTTTCTTCCTACAAATTCAAGGCAGGCGGCAGTGTTAAGAAGACCTACAAGGCCGGGCCATTTGCCTGAAAAATTGCTTGCGAGCAGAAATGGAGTATCTTTGCCCACCACACCGTCAGTTGTATGTGGGCCATAGACCCAGTGAGTATACAATCCAATCAGAGGATCATTGATGGGGCTGATTTTTTCAATTGCTTCGTGCGGTTTAGTGATGAAACCTTCAACTTTATAAGGGATATATCCAAGCTTTTTAATAGCTTTTTCCATTTGTTCGGTAGCTTGGATAACTCCGGGGAGGGCAAGTTCATTTGGCTTAGCTCTATAATCACCAGGCCAGAATATTGCGATTTTTTTCTTCATATGATTCCTTTTATTAGAGTAGGCCTAATTGCTTTAGGCGAATTTTGATTTTTTCTCTTTCAGGGTTTTTGAAAGAATGGAAAGGTTCTGCGAGAGTGTCGCTGCATATACCAAGAAGAGATAGCGCGCATTTAACCCCTTTCAAATAGCTGGAACCATGTTTCCCCACAGTATAAATGGCACTGCTGATATCAAGGATTTTATTTTGGAGTTCTTTGGCAAGTTCCCATTTTCCTGTCTGGGCGGCATTAAATAAATTTACATATACCTCAGGGCAGAAGTTTGCTCCGCCGTTTACTCCTCCGTCAGCTCCTATGAACAGAGATTCAGCCAGGATTTCTTCAGGGCCTACATAAAAAGCAAAGTCATTATTATTTTTTAATTTATGCTTGAGCATGTGAAAATAAGTCATATTGCCCGAACTATCCTTAATACCTTTTACACCTTTAATTTCTGAAGCAAATTTTACTGTTTCAGGATCAAGCATGGTCTTTGTCATGCTGGGCATATTGTACAAATAAAGAGGGACACTTATTTCTTTCATTAAATCTGAAATATATTCCCTTAATTCATCTGGCCCTGCAGTAAAATAATAAGGAGGAGCAAGGACGACAGCATCAGCTCCGTTTTCTTTTGCAAAATTGGCTAACTTAATTGATTCAACAAAAGCAGTGTCAGTAATTCCGACCATAACAGGGAGTCTGCCTGCTATCTGTTTACAGGCTCTCTCTACCAGCTCGTACCTCAGTCTATAACTCAAACTAGGCGCTTCGCCTGTAGTTCCTAGAATGAAGATTGCGTGTACACCGCCCTTGATGACATGTTCTATAAGTTTATCCAGACCCTTTGTATCCAGCTTGTCCGAAGAAAGAAGAGGAGTTATCAAGGGTGGGATAATACCTTTAATTTTCATTTAATTTAGCCTCAGTGTTTAATTAAGTTTTTTATACCAAGTGCTATCTATACGGTTGCCATTCAGGTTCATTTTGGAAAATCCATCTGTAATAAGCTTTTTCTTTAAGGTCAGAAGCGGCTTCCTCGTCACAGATTACAGTGCATGAAGGATGCAGTTGAAGCGCTGTAGCAGAAATCATTGAAGTAATAGGCCCTTCTACGGCTTTTGCCAAAATTTCAGCCTTGTCCTTTCCTGTAGCGAGCATTAGTATTTTTTTGGCTTCAAGGATAGTGCCTACTCCCATGGTAAGAGCGCGCTTAGGCATATCCTGCGGTTTGTCAAAAAGGCCTGAATTCTGGTCTATGGTAGTTTGGGTTAGAGCTTTTTCTCTGGTTCTTGAGAAAAGAGAAGAGAGAGGTTCATTGAATCCAATATGCCCTGATTTTCCAAGACCCAGAAGCTGAATATCTATTCCTCCATGATCTGAAATCAGTCTTTCATATTTCTCGCACTCTTCTTTCATATTCTTAGCCATACCGTTAGGAAGGTAAGTGTTATAGAGTTTGATATTAATTTTTTTGAATAGGTTCTCATTCATGTAATATCTGTAGGAATTCTTGTTAGTCCCTTCTAGTCCTATGTATTCGTCGAGATTAAATGTCGTGACGCTTGAGAAGTCCAGGTTCATAGCAACAATCATATCATAAACTTCTTCCATAGTTCTTCCTGTTGCCATTCCAAGGACGCAAGAAGGTTTTGATTTAACTTTGGCAGCGATAAGCTTTGCTGTTAGAGTAGTTGCAGCTTCCCTGTTTTTCATGATGATGACTTCCATAATTTTCTCCTATGTCTTTAATTTGTTATTTTATGAAAACTTAAGGATAATTCTTGTTGAATCATATATATAGCTCCGAGCTCTGCTGTTTTTGAGGCATTAGGAAGAGAAATATAATGTTTTTCATTAACATAAGAGTAGAGCAATCTTCCTAGACCTCCCAAAAGAACGCAATTGATTTTTTCTGAAGGATGTTGTGATTTTTTATTCAAGGCTTTATATATTAAGCCTATCTCTTCAGCCGCTGCCTGAATAAGGTTTAGAGCATATGAATCTCCTTTTTGCGCGTAATCAACCACAAGCGGAGCAAGAGTTGCGAATTCTGATGATTTTGCGGAACAAGCCCATGTGCAAAAATCCACAAGGTTGTTATTGAATTTGGCAAAAACCGCATTTAGCATTTTACTGTTTTCTATAACGCCGTCAGCGGCTTTGAAAGTGAGTTTTGCTGTTTCAAGACCCAGCCAGGCTCCTCCTCCGATATCCGCATGAGGAAAACCCCATCCGCCAATTCTATAATATTTACCTTTTTCAACCAAGTATCCAATTACTCCTGTTCCAACGCTTATAATGGCTCCGTCTTTTCCATCATGAACAGCCAGACAGCCAATATGCGCATCACTTTCAAGAATGAGAGTTTTAAAAGGGTGCGGTGTGGCAAGAAATTCTTCTTTGGCTTTTACAATTGTGACTCCTGCCAGCCCCATCCCGGCATGAAAAAGGTACTTTTTGTTGTCCAGAGTTATCTTACTGTCTTTCAAAGCTTCGTTTATAGCGCAGTAAATTGAGTTCCAAGAATCTTTTACAGAAAGCCTTATATTTGAAGGGCCGCCAAAGCCTGTTCCGATAAGTTTGAAGTTTTCATCTGTGACAATTGCTTTGGTTTTTGTTCCTCCTCCGTCGATTCCGATATATAAGCTTTTCATAATTATTTCCTGTTCTGCAATATTACTGCTACGGTTTTATTGACTATTGATTCTCCCGGCTGAAGAACTTCCAGTTCCTTGAACATCTTGTCGGCAATATCCTCGTATTTCATTTCCATCTTGTGTTTCATTTTAAGAATGAAATCAATATATCTTATCGCTCTGTCAATAAGCTTGCTGTTGCTTGGATAAAGTGATGTCATGATATTTCCGTCATAAAGGCCAAGCCTTCCCATAACAAGTGTGGAAGATGTATTTAAAATCAGTTTCAGAAGAAGCTGTTCGAATATAGGCGAAAGTTTTTTTATGCTGAAAGAAAATCTGATTCTATCAAATTCCAGATTTATGTCATTATTTTCATTTCTACTTACTTTAAAAATATGTTTTGTCGGCGCGTACTTTGTTCTGAACAGAGCCAGATTTTTGCTGAAGTCAAAACCCATCAACCGGTTCAAGTTTGTTTCGTCACTCCAGTCAAGTGTTTTTGGAGCGCGTCCGAGGAGAAGTTTCCACGCTTCCTGGGCTGTTTCAGCTTCCTTGAAGATTATATAACATGTTGAAGGTTTTTTATTAGAGTCAATCTGGTTTTCAAAAGGTATCAAGTTGAAAGTGGGTGAGCGTTCAGTTGTATCTGTAAGAGTGGTAATCCCGTAGCAGGGTTGAGTTTCGTAGAGTATAAATTCTTTGTTTTTATAAGCAGCGCTTTCGGCAATGATAATTTCATCAATCGGATTCATGTCAAAAGACTTAAAGAACTCAAGAAAGTCTTCTAATTCATTTCTGATGTTTTTAGATATTAGAGGCATGCCCATTCCGATCATAAGAGCTGTTGTAGCCTGCATTCTTGTGCTTCCAGAAAGAGCCATTGGGCCGGTATATAATCCAATGTTTTTGATACGGGAGTTAAAAATAGGGTGATCTTTGATCCTGCCTTTTAGAGCGTCATTCGTATTGCAATGAATAAAGTAGGGCTCCACGCTTGTTTTTGCTGCTTCCTCTGCGGCACCTATGCAGAAAGGAGATTCTCCGCTTGCTGTAGCGCTTAAAAGCAAATCTCCGTCTTTGAATCCTGCCTGATAGAGTTGTCTGATGCCGAAATCCTTGTGATCTTCGAAACCTTCAAGAGACTTGATCATCGCGCTGTCTCCCCCTGCCAGAAAACCAATAAGGGAATCTTTTCTATCAAATGGGTTATAGCTTTTCCATAGGTATTCCAGAGCGACAGCAAGTCTTCCACTCGCGCCGCATCCGCAGATGTAAATTTTATTTCCTGATTTGAGCGTATTTTCTGCGTCTTTTTGAAGTTTTTCCATTTCAGGAAGATACTCAAGCATTTTGGTAATGGCTTTTATGTCTATTTTCTGAATGAGTTTTACAGCTTCTTTGACATTGTTAGTTGCCAGTTCAGACATATTATGAGTGTCAGGATTAGGAAGCTCAGTAAGAAGAGGATGATTGCGGAATTTGTCCTGTTGTTCCCAGAATATCTTTATTCTGTTTTCAAGGTCTGGGGTTCTCAATTTTGTAAGCTCCTCTATCGATTTAAAGCTAAAGGATGAATTTTTTCCCATTTACAAATGCTTTTAATGGTTTGAAATTACTGTCTACTATAAGAAGATCTGCTTTGTACCCTTTTTCAATTTTTCCTACATCTTTGAGTCCAAGTGAAGATGCCTGATTGTAAGAAGTAACTTTTATTATTTCAGATAGAGGAATACCTGTAATATCGTAAACATTCTTAAGGGATTGATAATATTTAAGTGTACTGCCTGCAAGTGCGCCTGAAGCTGCTATTCTTGCCGCGCAGTTTTCTACGATTACATCAAGTCCCCCGAGTTTATAGTTGCCGTCTTTCAGCCAGGATGCTGACATTGAGTCTGTAATTAACATGATGTTATCCGCATGCCTTACTTTAAATGTCAGTTGAATCATATCAGGACAGACATGAATTGTATCGCAGATAAGTTCAAGTTTTACATCGTCATCGATGAGGCCAGCTCCTACCAATCCTATTTCCCTGTGATGCAGCGGCGTTATCTGATTACAGTAATGTGTAATGTTTTTAAGTCCGTATTTTTTTGCTTTTTTAAAGTCTGCATAAATAGCAGAACTATGGGCGCAAGAAGGTACAATTCCCATCTTATTGAGTTCAGCGATGAGTTCAGAAGCTCCTTCTACTTCGATTGCAAAAGATACGATTGCAACTTTTGAAACATTATGAAGATCTCTTACGAAATTAATGTCAGGCTTTTTAATAAATTTGGGATTTTGCGCTCCTATAGCTTTTTGACTTATAAAAGGACCTTCGAGGTGCATTCCAGCTACTTTCGCAAAAGTCGTGTTTCTTTTATATTCTTCAACGCTTTCGCAGGCCTTTTTGAGGTCTTCAAAAGGAAGAGTAAGAGTTGTAGGGCAGAAAGTAGTTACGCCTTCTCTGAGCTTGGTTTCTGCAATTTTCTCAATTGATTCTACTTTGCCGTCAGTTACATCGCATCCCATTGCTCCGTGAGTGTGTATATCAATGAATCCGGGAAAAACAATATTTCGTTGAGCATCAATTATTTCAGAACCAGTCGGTATCTCTGTAATGTTATTATGGAAAATATTTTCAATTATATCGTTTTTGATTTCCAAAGATCCATTAGCTATATCCAGGCCAGCTGAAACGATCCTGCAATTTGTTATAAAAGTGCTCATAAGGCCTCCAGATAAGACAATTTGTCATTCATAAAGAGAAATTAAGGCAATTATAGCATAAAATAAGAAAACAACATTTTATAACAAAAATTAAAGATGCAAAAGGGAATAAATGAAAGACTTTATGGATAAGAATTTTCTACTTGGTTCTAAAACTTCACGAGAACTTTTCAACGATTATGCTGCAGGTATGCCTATTTTTGATTATCACTGCCACTTGAACCCAAAAGAGATAGCTGAAGATCATAAATTTAAAAACATAACTGAAATTTGGCTTAAAGGCGATCATTACAAATGGCGGCAGATGAGAATCAGCGGAGTTGAAGAAAAGTATATAACAGGTAATGCTTCCGATGAAGAAAAATTTATGAAATATGCTGAAATTCTGCCTTACTGCATGGGCAATCCTATTTACCATTGGACTCACCTTGAGCTTCAGCGGTACTTTGATATTCATAAACCTCTTACTTTAAAAACAGCTGAAGATATATATGAAAAATGTAATAAGTTATTAGGTAAAGACAGTTATTCATGCCGTGCAATAATAAAAAAATCAAATGTCAAAGTAATTTGCACTACTGATGATCCGATTGATGATCTGGCTGCACATAAAGAAATACTTGGTCTAAAGGATTTTGAGACTGCTGTTGTGCCATCATTCAGACCCGATAAGGGAATAAATATAGACAGAGTTGGTTTTACAGACTGGATCAGGCAACTTCAGGAAGTTTCAGGAATTCAGATTTCTTCCTATGACAAACTCATTCAAGCTCTTTCTTCAAGAGTAGACTTTTTCCATTCTCTTGGCTGCCGTGTCTCCGATCATGCGCTTGATACAGTCCCTTACGATGCAGCTCCAGAAAAGCATATTGCTGATGTTTTTGATATGGCTATGAACGCTTATCCTATCCCAAAAGAGGACATCGAAGCTTACAAGACTGATGTCCTTGTAAAACTTGCATCTATGTACAAGGCAAAAGGCTGGATAATGCAGTATCATATAGGGGTTATGAGAAATGTCAATTATCCAATGTTCAGTAAACTTGGCTCTGATACTGGTTTCGACGCTATAAATGATGACAATTTTGCCCCTCAATTGGCTTCGATTCTTAATGCAATTGAAATCGAATCCGGGTTGCCAAAAACAGTTCTCTATACGATAAATTCTACAAAGAACGAAGTTTTAAGTTCACTTGTTGGGGCGTTTAGCTCTTCATTTCCAGGGAAAATCCAATTTGGCACAGCATGGTGGTTCAATGACCATATAAGAGGTATGAAAGCTCAGATGAAGTCGCTTGCTGAACTTGGCGTACTGGGAAGATTTATAGGAATGCTTACTGATTCAAGAAGTTTTCTATCCTATACAAGGCATGAGTATTTTAGAAGGATTCTCTGCAGTCTTATTGGAGGGTGGATTGAAAATGGAGAACTTCATGAAGATATAGAATTTTATGGAAAACTCGTCAAGGGAATCTGTTTCAATAATGCCGCTGATTATTTCCCTATTGAATTTAAATAAGTAAAGTTTCAGAAAAAACTATGAAGAAACTAAAAAATTTATGGGCGCCATGGCGCATAGAATATATTCTTTCGGCAAAAGATCAAGGATGCTTTTTATGCGACAGAAAACAATATAATTCAACGAAACCAGACGAAGAATATATAATTTATAGAGGGAAAAATTCATTCGTCATGATTAATGCTTATCCTTATAACTCAGGTCACCTTCTTATTGCTCCTTACCTCCATACTGGAGATATAGAAACTTTGAACAAGGAAATTTTGTACGAAATTTCCGATTTGATGGTTCTTTCAAAACAGGTATTAGCTAAAGTTATGAAACCTGCCGGTTACAATGTCGGCTACAATTTCGGATCTGCAGCTGGAGCTGGATGTGAAGAACATCTTCACTTGCATATAGTTCCGCGCTGGATTGGAGATGTTAATTTTATGCCTGTAATTGGAGATATCAAGGTTATGCCTCAATCCCTCAGAGACACTGCAAAAATACTGCGTTCAGAATTCCCTGCATAAAAATTTGCAAAAAATTGTTTTTATAAATTTGTATTAGAAAGACATAATGGTAAAATAGAAGTCCCTTTTGTTGATTAAGACGCTCGGGTGGCGAAATTGGCAGACGCGCATGTTTGAGGGGCATGTGGAGTAATCCGTGGGGGTTCAAGTCCCCCCTCGAGCACCATATTCGATGGATAGGTAGTTGGTTGATAAGAATTGTTCGAGAGTCCGGAATCCGGACAGATAAGGACCGGCGCCCACATAGCTCAGTTGGTAGAGCACTTCCTTGGTAAGGAAGAGGTCACCGGTTCAAATCCGGTTGTGGGCTCCATTTTTTTATATAGGCGTTAATAAACATTCATATATACAAAATTTCACAATAGCTAGGAGGAAATAGAGGATCATGGCTAGAGAAAAATTTGAAAGAACTAAACCTCACGTGAATGTTGGCACAATTGGTCATGTTGACCATGGTAAGACAACTCTTACAGCCGCAATCACAATGACAATGGCAAAAAAATTCGGTGGCGAAGTAAAAGGTTACGACCAAATTGATAGTGCCCCTGAAGAAAAAGCTCGTGGTATTACAATTAATACTGCGCATGTTGAATATCAGTCTGAAAAGCGTCATTACGCTCATGTAGACTGTCCCGGACATGCGGACTATATTAAGAACATGATAACAGGTGCAGCTCAGATGGACGGAGCGATTCTGGTAATTGCTGCTACGGATGGTCCAATGGCTCAGACTCGTGAACATATTCTACTTGCCCGTCAGGTAGGAGTGCCTGCTATTGTTGTATTTCTTAACAAAGTTGATCAGGTTGATGACCCTGAACTTATAGACCTTGTAGAAATGGAAATTCGTGAGCTTTTGAGCAAATATGAATATCCTGGAGATGAAATTCCAATTATCAGGGGTTCAGGACTGAAGGCAATGGAAGCTCAGGGAGATTTAAACAATCCCGCTACAAAATGTATTCTTGACCTTATTGAAGCAGTTGACAAATATATCCCGGAACCTGTTCGCGCAATTGATCAGCCTTTCCTAATGCCAGTTGAAGATATATTTTCAATAGAAGGCCGTGGAACAGTTGTAACTGGTAGAGTAGAGCGTGGAGTTATCAAGGTTGGTGAAACTGTTGAAATAGTCGGGATCAGACCTACAGTTTCAACTGCAGTAACTGGTGTTGAAATGTTTCGTAAACTTCTTGATGAAGGAAGAGCCGGCGACAATATAGGCTGTCTTCTCAGGGGTACTAAAAAGGAAGAAGTTGAACGCGGTCAAGTTTTAGCAAAGCCAAAGTCAATTACTCCACACACTAAGTTCAAAGCTGAAATATATGTGCTCTCAAAGGAAGAAGGCGGAAGACACACTCCATTCTTTACAAACTACAGACCACAGTTCTATTTCAGAACAACGGATGTAACCGGTATTGTAAGACTTCCTGAAGGCGTAGAAATGATTATGCCTGGTGATAACACATCAGTTGAAGTTGAACTTATTTCCCCAATAGCAATGGAAAAAACACTCCGCTTTGCTATCCGTGAAGGCGGCAGGACTGTTGCTTCAGGAAGAGTTACTGAAATTATACAGTAATTACATTAGCTAATTATCATTTGTCCCTGTGCTCAAAAGAGCATTAGGGACAAATTACTTATGGTGAAATAGTATGGCAAGAGAAATAATCACACTAGCTTGTACAGAATGCAAGAGAAGGAACTATTCTACTGTAAAGGAGAAAAAGAATACTCCTAATAGAATAGAAAGAAAAAAATTCTGTAAATTTGATAAAAAACACACTCTCCACAGAGAAACAAAGTAAAGGTTTAAATACAGGTGGATAGCTCAGTTGGTAGAGCAGCGGTCTCCAAAACCGCAGGTCGCAGGTTCGAGCCCTGTTCCACCTGCCAATTAGTGATCTTATGAATAATTTGTGGCCCAATATTAGAAAATTTGTAACTGGCACGATCGAAGAACTCGGCAAATGCTCATGGCCGAAAAGAGAAGAGCTTTACAGGACTACAATCATAGTGATTGTTGCTATCGCCTCTTTAGCTGTATTTGTTTCAGTTGTGGATTTTGTAAGTCAGAGAATCATCCGCATTCTAACTGGTTTTTAATTACTTTAAGGTTTATGAAATGACTAATCCAGAAGAAAATATACAAGGTAAATGGTATGTTGTTCAGGCTCTTTCAGGCCACGAGAACAAAGCTAAGGAAAACCTCGAAAGGCAATTGAAGTTAGAAGGAAACAATATCCCTATCTATGAAGTATTAATTCCTACTGAAAAAGTTTCGGAAGTTAAGAAAGGCGAGAAGATCACATCTTCAAGGAAATTTTTTCCTGGCTATCTTCTTATACGAATGGATCTCTATGACAAAGAGAACAAAGTTCGTGATGATGTATGGTATTTTGTTAGAGAAACAGCAGGAATTATTGGCTTTATTGGTTGTGGATCTGACCGCAGACCAATGCCTTTAACTGACAGTGAAGTTAATAATCTGTTAAATCAGGTTCAGGAACGAAAAGACAATATAGTACATAAGAACCAGTATGAAGTAAATGAGTCTGTCAGAGTAAAAGATGGAGCATTTGAAAATTTCGAAGGTCTCATAACCGAAATTGATCAGGAAAGAGGGAAACTCAAAGTCCTTATTTCAATATTCGGCAGGAATACTCCAGTTGAATTGGAATTTTGGCAAGTTGAAAAGGAAGCATAGGAACGGACCTTTTGGCTTGTTTAAACAATAAAAATTTTGTGGTAGAAAATCCGTTCTTTCGCTCCCACATAATAAGGTAAAATATGGCAAAAAAAGTAACAGCGCAAATTAAGCTGCAGATTCCTGCAGGAGCTGCGAATCCTGCTCCTCCAGTAGGTCCGGCACTCGGACAAGCTGGCGTTAATATCATGGAATTCTGCAAGAAGTTCAATGCTGCTACTCAGTCTCAGGCAGGACTTATAATTCCTGTAGTGATAACTGTTTACCAGGACCGTTCGTTTACCTTTGTAACTAAATCTCCACCAGCTTCAGTCCTATTGAAGAAAGCCGCAGGGCTGGCTTCAGGGGCTAAAACTACAGGTAAGGAAATTGTAGGAAAAGTTACAAAGAAACAGGTTATGGAAATAGCAAAGCTCAAGGAAAAGGATATGAATGCCAGAGACATGGAAGCAGCTGTTAAAGTAATCAAAGGAACCGCCAGAAGCATGGGAATCGAGGTGCAGGATGCATAGAAGTAAATTATATCGTTCCCAGATTGAAAAAGTCGAACGGGCAAAGTTGTATGACCTTAAAGATGCGTTCACGCTTCTTAAGAGCCTTCCACATGTTAAATTCGATGAAACAGTTGAGCTTGCCCTTAAACTGGGCATTGACACGAAGCAGTCTGATCAGACTGTCAGAGGTGCTGTGACTCTTCCAAGCGGAACAGGAAAAAAGGTAACGGTAGCTGTGGTAGCTTCCGGAGATGCTGCTGAAAAGGCAAAAGCTGCAGGAGCAGATTTTGTCGGATACGAAGATTTAATTGAGAAAATAAAAGGCGGCTGGCTTGAATTTGATTCGCTAATAACAACCCCTGGAGATATGCCAAAGTTAAGAGCTCTAGGTAAAGTACTAGGCCCTAAAGGATTAATGCCTAATCCCAAAACCGGCACTGTCACAGACAATCTCGAAGGAGCAGTCAGAGAAGCTAAAGCAGGAAAAGTAGAATTCAGAGCAGATAAGGGCGGCGTAGCTCATGTCCCTGTCGGAAAACTCTCTTTCACCATTGACCAGCTTGATGCTAACATAAGAGCTATTATTAATGCGATAACTTCCGCTAAACCTTCAGGAGCAAAAGGCACATATCTTATCTCTGCTACTATTTCTTCAACAATGAGTCCAGGCATTAAAATAAGCCTTAAAGACTTTATAAAAGTGGTGGCATAATATGAGAATTGAAAAAAAACAGATTGTAAGCCAGATAGGCAGCATATTGGTTGATGCTTCTTTCTTATATATGATAGCCTACAAAGGATTGAAGGTAAAAGATTTTGAACAGCTAAGAATACAACTTGAAAAGGCTGGCGCTTTTTGCCATGTATTTAAAAATACATACATTAGAAAAGCAGCTGAATTGAACAATCTTTCAGAACTTGCCAAAGTAAAACTTACAGGCGACACGGCTTTGGTTGGCGGTAAAGGTGACTGCAGCGCGATAGCAAAAATAATAAGTGAATTTATTAAGAAATTTAATGTGGTAGGAATCAAATGCGGCTACCTGGAAGGTTCTGTTCTTCAGGCTGCTGATGTAGATGCAATTTCAAAATTGCCTGCCAAAGAAATTCTTTATGCTCAGCTCCTCGGTGTTCTTCAGGCTCCTGCAAGAAATCTTGTTAGTGTGCTTAACGCTAAACTTGCAAGTCCTGTTTATGTTCTTAGCGCGTTTAAAGATAAGAAAGCTGAATCAGCTAGTTAAACTAAATAAAATAAGTCAAAGTTAAAATAAAATCTCAAACGGAGGTCAATAATGTCAGAAGTAAGCGTTACTCCTGAAATGGAAAAATTCATATCTTATGTAGAAAGCATGACAGTTCTCGAGCTTTCAAAGCTTGTTAAAGCTTTAGAAGAAAGACTCGGCGTTACAGCCGCAGCACCAGTAGCCTCAGCCGCAGCTCCTGTCGCAGCCGCACAGGCTGAAGCAGCTGAAGAACAGACTGAGTTTACAGTAGTTCTCAAATCTTTCGGAGAGAAGAAAATAGAAGTTATTAAGGTCGTAAGAGCTATTACAGGTCTTGGCCTTGCTGACGCAAAAGCTCTTGTAGAAGGTGCTCCAAAGAATGTTAAAGAAGGGGTATCTAAAGAAGAAGCAGCAAAACTTAAAAAGGAAATCGAAGCAGCTGGCGCAACAGTTGAACTTAAATAGTTTCGCGAATTGAATAATTAGAAGCCGGGAAACGCGTGTGAATGCGTTTCCCGCTTTTTGCCTTTAGGTAACGAAGGGTATTTTACCCTTATTTTAGTTGGTATAAACAGGAAATAACAAGGTGTGATATGGCAGAAAGAATAAATCTGGGAAAACTTCACGACATATTAGAGATTCCAAACCTGATTAACATACAGGTGCAATCCTACGAAGAATTTCTACAGAAAGACATTGCACAGAAAGATATAAAATGCCAGGGTCTTAATGAAGTCCTCAGGGAAATCTTCCCTATTGAAAGTTACGATAAAAAGTGTGTGCTAGAGTACACTTCATATACAATTGGATCACCAAAAGTAAGTTTATTAGATTGCTTAAAAGACGGCGAATCTTACAGCTCACCGCTTAACATAGAATTTAGACTTGACAACAACGGAGAAATAAAGACTGAAACAGTTTATATGGGTGAAATACCTATTATGACTGATAAAGGTACATTTATCATAAACGGGGCTGAAAGAGTAATTATAAGCCAGCTTCACAGATCACCTGGTATTTGCTTTGAAAAGAAACAGCATACAAGCGGTAGGACATTATATTCTTACAGGATTATTCCGGATCGCGGATCATGGCTTGAAGTTCAGTTTGATATCAACGATAACATGTACATATATCTTGACAGAAAAAGAAGACGCAGGAAGTTTTTGGTTTCAACTCTTTTAAGAGCCGTTGGATATGAAACAAATAGAGAAATTATAAGTAACTTCTATGATATAAAGAAAGTTACTGTAGCTGCTTTATCTAAAGAAAATGATGTTTCTGTTTATTATACACTTGGAGAAATCATAGATGCCGATGGAGATGTAATCGTAGAACCATATGATTCTTTAACGGAACAGGCTGTAGCATCTTTGAAATCACAGAAAGTAAAAGATATTGAACTTATTCATATTCCTAACAAGGCTGATTATCTTTTAAAATGTCTTCAGAGAGATACTTCAACCACTAAGGAAGAAGCACTTAAAGAAATTTATAGAAGAATGAGACCAGGAGATCCTCCAAGCATTCAAAATGCGACACAACTGCTTGATAGACTTTTCTTTGATGTTAAGAGGTATGATATTGGGCTTGTAGGAAGACACAAAATAAACAAACGGTTAAATTTGGAAGTTCCTAAAGATACCAGAACTCTTACAAAAGAAGATTTAATAGGATCCACAAAATATCTTATGAAACTTAGATGTTCTGGCGGAAAAGTTGACGATATAGATCATCTTGGAGCAAGAAGAATCAAGACAGTTGGAGAGCAGCTGCAGAATCAATGCCGTATCGGTTTAGTCAGAACTGAAAGACTCATTCGTGAAAGAATGACACTTCTTGGAATGAACGAATCAGTAATGACACCTGGAAAACTTGTTAATCCGAAGGCATTCGCTAGTGTAATCAGAGACTTTTTTGCACGAAATCAGCTTTCACAATTTATGGATCAGACAAATCCTCTCTCAGAACTTACAAATAAGAGAAGATTATCCGCTCTCGGACCAGGCGGCCTTAATAGAGAAAGAGCAGGTTTTGAAGTTCGAGATGTACATACAAGTCATTATGGCAGAGTCTGTCCTATTGAAACACCTGAAGGCCCTAATATCGGTCTTATTTCCTCAATGTCCCTTTATGCAAGAGTAAATGACTTTGGTTTTCTTGAAACACCATACAGAGTCGTGAAAGACTGCAAAGTCACAAATGAAATCGTTTATCTGACCGCGGATGAGGAAGAGCAATATGTAATTGCTCAGGCCAATGCACAGCTGGACTCTGATAACAATTTAGAATCAAAAACTGTTAGAGCCAGATATCAGGGAGATCCTGTTGTTAGAGCCAAAGAAGATGTACAGCTTATGGATGTTTCACCGAAACAGCTCGTAAGTGCGGCAGCAGCTTTAATCCCATTCCTTGAACATGACGACGCGAACCGCGCTCTGATGGGATCAAACATGCAGAGACAGGCTGTTCCTCTGCTTACTACTGAAGCCCCAATTGTTGGAACGGGCTTAGAGAGCAGGGTTGCTGTAGATACAAAATCGGTAGTTTCAGCTATTGATGAAGGAATTGTAGCTGATGTTTCAGGAGACAGGATTATTATCACAGCAGACGGAAAATCTATTGACAAAACTTCTAAGCCTGAAAAAGTACAAGAATATGAGCTCTTTAAATTCCTTAGGACTAATGCAGGAACAAGCATTAATCAGAGGCCTTTGGTAAAATCGGGAATGCATATCAAAAAAGGCGATATTATTGCCGATGGAGCATCAACTTCAAATGGTGAACTTGGACTGGGAAAAAATCTTACAGTTGCTTTTATGTCATGGTGCGGATACAACTTTGAGGATGCGATTGTTATCAGTGAAAGAGTTGTAAAAGAAGATGTTTATACCAGTATTCATGTAACAGAATGTGAAACGATTGCAAGAGATACAAAACTAGGTCCAGAAGAAATAACAAGAGATATTCCCAATGTAAGCGAAGAGGCTTTGAAAAACTTAGGTCCGGACGGAGTGATCAGATTAGGTTCGGAAGTTAAGCCTGGCGATATTCTGGTCGGTAAAATTACGCCAAAATCAGAAACAGAACTTGCCCCCGAAGAAAGATTGCTTCGCGCTATCTTCGGTGAAAAGGCTGCAGATGTGAAGGATTCAAGTTTGATAGTAGGAAGCGGCAATACAGGCGTTGTTATGGATGTAAGAATCGAACATTCAAAAGATGCCAATAAAGCTGCTATGACAAAGACAGAACTCAGAAGACAGTGTAAGCATATTAAGGATAACGGAAAAGCTGAATACTCTGTTCTTACTGAAGAACTTGTAGCCGAGCTTACTGATATTATGCTCAAGGAAAAACTTACACATCCTATTTATGATACATCTTCATCAAAGAAAGATATGATTCTGATATCTTCAAATAGAAGAGTTACGACAAGCGGTATTAATAAGCTTGCTAATAAGATCAGGTACTACAGAATGGAAGATTGTCCGATGAAGAAAAAAATCGACGAAATTGCCAAAAAATATCTTCCTAGAATTGAAAAGATTGAACAGGAAAGAGATGAAGCAATTAATTCTCTTGAAAGTGGACAGGATATTGAATTGGGAGCGATTAAAAAAGTTAAAGTTTATATAGCTACAAAAAGGAAACTGCAGGTCGGGGATAAAATGGCCGGAAGGCATGGAAATAAGGGCATTGTGGCTAAAATTGTGCCTCTTGAAGATATGCCGTACCTTGCTGACGGGACACCTGTTGATATTGTTCTTAATCCTCTTGGAGTCCCAAGCCGTATGAATGTAGGACAGATACTTGAAACACATCTTGGCTGGGCTGCGGGAATCCTTGGACTTAAAGTAGCCTGTCCCGTATTCGATGGACCAAATGAAGGAGCTATTATTAACCTTTTTGAAAAAGCTAATGTCAAGTATGAAAAAGAACATGGTGAAAACATGCATTGGGGCTTTGTTCAAAAAGATGGGAAATGGGTTTTTGACGGTAAAGTAGATCTTTTTGACGGAAGAACCGGAAACAGGTTTCATCAGAGAGTTACTGTCGGCAAGATGTATATGCTGAAACTAGACCATCTTGTGGCAAACAAGATTCATGCAAGATCTGTCGGGCCATATTCGCTTGTTACTCAACAACCTCTCGGAGGTAAAGCACAACATGGCGGACAGCGCTTTGGAGAAATGGAAGTATGGGCTCTTGAAGCTTATGGTGCTGCTTATGCTTTGCAAGAAATGCTTACAGTCAAGAGCGACGATGTGGTCGGTCGTACTAGAATGTACGAATCGATAGTCAAAGGACAGAATGTTCTTGAAGCAGGCCGTCCTGAATCATTTAATGTGCTTATGAAGGAAATGCAGAGTCTGGGACTTGATATACAGGTCGTTAAAGACGCAGAAGCCCTTCACAAGCAATAAAAGGGAGGAGTTACTACAATGATAGATACAAATACGACCAACAAGGGTTACGAATATGTTGAAGACAACAGTTTTGAAGCAGTATCAATAAGTATAGCTTCTCCAGAGCGTATCCGTTCGTGGAGCCATGGAGAAGTAAGAAATCCCGAAACAATAAATTATAGAAGTTTTAAACCTGAAAAAGGCGGACTTTTCTGCGAAAGGATATTTGGACCAAGCAGAGATTGGGAATGCAGCTGCGGAAAATATAAGCGCATTAAGTACAAAGGCGTGATATGTGACAGATGCGGCGTTGAAGTAACAGTTTCAAGAGTTAGGCGTGAACGAATGGGACATATTGAACTTGCTGTGCCTGTCTCTCATGTATGGTTTTTCAAATGCATGCCTAGCAGACTAGGCCTTATTCTTGATATGACTGCAAGAGCGCTTGAAAGAGTAATTTACTATGAAGAATGGGT
The DNA here is from genome assembly GCA_001803205.1 of Lentisphaerae bacterium GWF2_38_69. Lineage (GTDB taxonomy): Bacteria > Verrucomicrobiota > Lentisphaeria > Victivallales > GWF2-38-69 > GWF2-38-69. Next base: position 81,611 of record MHBE01000028.1, read on the forward strand.
AGTAATTGATGCAGGCGACACTCCGCTGAAAGTCACACAAACATTAAGCGAAATTGAATATCGTGAAGCTATTGAATTATATGGATCAAATTCATTTGTTGCAGATATGGGAGCGCCTGCTATCAAGAAACTTCTTGAAACACTAGACCTTAAGGCTCTTAAGGACGATTTAGGTTCTCAGATGTTTGCTACCAGAAGCCGTGCTATCAGAAAGAAAATTGCAAAAAGATTAAGATTGATCGAAGGCTTTACTGAAAGTCAGGCAAAACCTGAATGGATGATTCTGGAAGTTCTTCCTGTTATTCCTCCAGAGCTAAGACCCCTAGTTCCTCTCGAGGGCGGCAGGTTTGCAACATACGATTTAAATGACCTCTATAGAAGAGTTATTTATCGTAATAACCGCCTGAAAAATCTACTTCAGCTCAAAACACCTGAAGTTATTATCAGAAATGAAAAAAGAATGCTTCAGGAAGCTGTTGATGCTCTAATGGATAATGGAAGACATGGGAGAGCTATAACAGGAGCAGGCAACCGTCCTCTCAAATCGCTTAGTGATATGCTTAAGGGTAAAGGAGGCCGTTTCAGGCAGAATCTTCTTGGTAAACGCGTAGATTATTCGGGACGCTCTGTGATAGTAGTTGGTCCTGAGCTCAAGCTCGATCAGTGCGGATTGCCCAAGAAAATGGCTCTTACTCTTTTCGAACCTTTCATAATCAGGCATCTCAAAGACAGAGGCTATGTCCATACTGTCAGAAGCGCAAAGAAGATGATAGAAAGAGGGGATGATGTAGTGTGGGATATCCTTGAAGAAGTTACAAAGGGGCATCCTGTTCTTCTGAATCGCGCTCCAACTCTTCACAGACTAAGTATTCAAGCTTTTAATCCGGTTCTGATTGAAGGTTCTGCTATAAGAATTCATCCTTTGGTTTGTACAGCTTATAATGCAGACTTTGACGGAGACCAGATGGCTGTTCATATTCCGTTATCTGGCGCAGCTCAGCTTGAAAGCAAACTTTTGATGCTTGCCCCAAATAATATATTTTCTCCATCAAACGGCAAACCTATTGCTACTCCTTCTCAGGATATAACACTGGGATCCTATTATTTGACTACTACAATGGATTCCAATACAAATCCAAAGATATATGGAGGATATTTCGAACTTCTTGCAGCTTACGATGAAGAAATCATTAAAATTCATGATTTGGTTAAGATTCCTAATCCTGATTATGGAAAAGATACAATTTGGGGAGATAAAAAGTCCAAATATATCATTACCACACTTGGGAGATGCAAGTTTAATGAAATATGGCCGGTTGAGTTGGGGTTCTTTAATCAGCCTACCGCTAAAAAGACACTCAATAAACTTATCGGAGATTGTTATATTCATGTGGGTCATGCAAGTACTGTAAAAGTTCTGGACGCACTAAAAGCGCTCGGGTACGAGTATGCCACAAGATCTGGTTTTTCAATTTCTATTGCTGATTTGAATGTGCCTAAGTCAAAAACTGCTGAAATAGAAAAATCTCAGGCTGAAGTCGATAAAATTGACAAACAGTATAATAAAGGTGTGATAACTGAGGATGAGAGATTAAACAAAATTATAGATATTTGGAGTAAAACTTCTAATACTCTGGCTGATGAACTTATAAATACTCTCAGACAAGGAACAGTTAAGCCTGGTGAAATTAATCCTGTTTATGCAATGCTTGATTCAGGCGCCAGAGGCAGCAAAGACCAGATAAAACAGCTTGCAGGGATGCGCGGACTGATGGCTAAACCTTCTGGGGAAATTATTGAAAATCCTATTATTTCAAACTTCCGTGAAGGCCTTAAGGTTCAGGAGTATTTTATAAGTACACACGGAGCAAGAAAAGGGCTTGCTGACACAGCTCTAAAGACCGCAGACTCGGGTTATATGACAAGGAAGCTAGTTGATGTGGCTCAGGATATTATCTGTAGAGAAGATGACTGTGGTACTTCAAATGGCATAGTTGCTACAGCCCTTAAGGATGCCGGTGAAGAAGTCGTACCTCTCAGAGACAGAATTAAAGGCAGATACTGCGCTAAAGACATTCCGGCTAAAGGAAGAGGTAAATATTATGCAAGAGCCAATGATTACATATCTGAAGAGCTCGCAGCTATCGTAGAAAAAGGAGGCGTCAAGGAAGTAACAATGAGATCTCCTTTGACTTGCGAAGCAGAATTTGGTGTTTGCATCAAATGCTATGGCAAAAATCTTGCGTCTAATAGTCTTGCAATAACAGGAGATGCTGTCGGAATTATTGCCGCCCAGTCTATTGGTGAACCAGGGACTCAATTGACGATGCGTACTTTCCATATCGGTGGTACAGCGTCTTCTTCAATGCAGCAGTCGCAAATAGCTATAAGAGCCTCTGGAACTATACATTATGGAGATAATGTTAGGTTTATTCAGGATATTGAAAAGGCTTTTAAAGTAGTTAAAGCAGGCAGTATCAGCATTAAAGATGAAGAAAATGTAACGATTGAAAAATATGAACTCCCCATAGGAGCTACTATTTTCTTTAATGAAAAAGATATCGTAAAGGAAGGCGATCTTGTAGCAAAATGGGATCCATTTAATATCCCTATTCTAGCTGAAGTAACTGGAAGAGTGGAATTTAGAGATCTTGTTGATGGTATTACCCTGAATCGCGAAGTAAGAGCAAGCGGAATTGAAGAAATGACAGTACTGGAACATAGGGAAGATTTACATCCACAAATTGTTCTTATTAATGATGATGATGAAATACTTGACCATCATCCTCTCCCGTCAGGCGCATACCTGATGGTTAAAGAAGATGAAGCTATCCAGGTGGGCTCAACAATAGCTCGCTTGCCCAGACAGCTTTCAAAGAATAAAGATATTACCGGAGGCTTGCCTCGTGTCTCAGAACTTTTTGAAGCCAGAAGACCTAAAGAACTTGCCGAAATTGCAAGGATGACCGGGCGTGTGGAAATCGGAAAAATGGGAAGAGGTAAGATACAGTTGATCATTCACGATATGGAAGATCCAACACTTGTTGAAGAGCATTCAATTCCTTCTCAAAAGCACCTTACAGTAAGAAAGGGAGACATTGTAAAGAAGGGGCAGAAGCTCACGGACGGTTCAATTGATCCTCATGACCTTCTTGAAATTTGTGGGCCACAGGAACTTCAGAAATACCTGGTCAATGAAGTACAAATGGTTTACAGAGCTCAAGGCGTTGAAATCAATGACAAACACATTGAGATAATAGTCAAACAAATGCTGCAGAAAGTTAGAATCACTGAACCAGGTTCTACCCAATATCTGCCAGGGGAACAGATAGACAAGCGCAATTTTATCAAAGAAAATAGCAAAGTTGTTCAAAATGGCGGAACTCCTGCTGAAGCAGATCCAGTTCTTCTTGGAATAACAAAAGCTTCTCTTGAAACAGAAAGCTTTATTTCAGCTGCTTCCTTCCAGGATACGACAAGAATTCTTACAGATGCTGCAATTCTCGGTAAAGTTGATGGTTTGAGAGGATTTAAAGAAAATGTGATAACCGGACATTTAATTCCTGCAGGAACAGGAACTACCAATTATACAGAATTGAGCGTAATAAAACTTGGTGAAGAAGTTGAACTTGAATTCAAATCAGAAGAAGAATCACAGGATAAACTGACAGTTGAAGAAACTGTAGCTACAGCCAAGGCTGCTGAAATTCTTGCAATAGATAAATAAAATTAGAATATAATTTGTATATCGTTGAAAGAAAATTAGATTAAACGCTCTTTGATTTATAAAAAATTTTAAAGGTGAAAGAAAATGCCCACAATAAATCAGTTAATTAAGACTGGTAGAACTAAAAAGTTCAAAAAAGTCAAGGCTCGTGCTTTGCAGGGATGCCCGCAAAGAAGAGGCATCTGTACACAGGTAACAACTAGAACTCCAAAAAAACCTAATTCAGCTCTTAGAAAAGTCGCCAGAGTGCGTCTTACTAATGGACAGGAAGTAACAGCTTATATAGGCGGAGAAGGACATAATTTGCAGGAACACTCTGTTGTTTTAGTAAAAGGCGGCAGGGTAAGAGATCTTCCTGGCGTACGCTATCATATTGTGCGTGGGGCACTCGATAGTTTAGGAGTTGAAAAACGCAGACAGGGACGCTCGAAATACGGCAACAAGCGTCCTAAAGCAGGAGCCGCAGCAGGTGGAGCTTCAGCAACTAAGGCAAAAAAATAACTTGAGACAGTTTAAAAATATGATCTGTCGATACTTAAAAGTGTCGGCAGATTTGTTGTCATAATGTCTTATCTAATAAGTTAAAATATTTGAGGTAGATTAAAGGATGAGAAGAAGAAAAGCAGAAAAAAGGGATATCATTCCCGATCCAAAGTACAACAGTGAACTTGTAGCACGCCTTATCCATGGGATTATGGAAAGAGGAAAAAAGGCCGTTGCCCAAGGTATTGTTTATGGTGCATTTGATGAAATAAAGAAGAAAAAGAAAGATCTGGATCCTCTTGAGGTATTCGTTCAGGCTCTAGAAAACGCTAAACCCAGACTCGAAGTAAAGAGCAGAAGAGTGGGTGGAGCAACATATCAGGTTCCTGTTGAAATACCACAGGAAAGACAAGCTACTCTTGCCATGAAGTGGATTACTTCTTATGCCCGCAACAGGAAAGGGATGCCTATGAAAAAAGGCCTTGCTGTTGAACTCATGGATGCTTTTGATAATACAGGATCTGCAATTAAAAAGAAAGAGGATACACACAAAATGGCACAAGCAAACAAGGCTTTTGCTCATTATCGTTGGTAATAATATCACAAATGGCTAAATCGTCTGCAAAAAAAGAATATGTAGAATCTGAATGTAGGAGTTTTCCTCTTTCGAGTGTTCGCAATATTGGTGTTATTGCTCATATAGATGCTGGTAAAACTACTACCTCCGAGAGGATACTTTACTATACTGGTGTCAATTATAAGATGGGCGAAGTTCATGAAGGTACAGCTACCATGGACTGGATGGTGCAGGAGCAGGAAAGAGGTATTACTATTACTTCTGCTGCTACTACTTGTGTCTGGAAACAACATAAAATTAACCTGATTGACACTCCCGGACATGTTGACTTTACTGCTGAGGTAGAAAGATCTCTTCGTGTACTTGATGGAGCTGTAACTGTTTTTTGCGCAGTTGGTGGAGTTCAACCGCAAACAGAAACTGTTTGGAGACAGGCAAAGAAATATAAAGTTCCTATCGTCGCTTTTATAAATAAAATGGATCGGACAGGGGCAGACTTTGAGAAAGTAGTGCATGATATGCGAACTAAACTCAATACGGTAGTTGTTCCTATTCAGGTGCCGATTGGAAAAGAATCTGACTTTACTGGCTTTATTGACATTATAGCTAAAAGATCCCGTTATTTTGACGAAGAAGAGGACGGTTCAAAATTCAGAGATGTTGAAGGATATGAAGAGGAATATGAATCTAAAGTAGATGAATATTTTAATTATCTTGTCGAATGTCTTGCTGAATTTAATGAAGAAGTTATGGAACATTTTGTTAGCAATACAGTTCCCGATACACAACTTATAAAAAATTCTTTGCGTGAAGCTGTTGTCAAAGGTCATATAGTTCCTGTAATATGCGGTTCAGCATTTAAGAACAAAGGCGTGCAGGCACTTCTTGATGCTGTAGTTGATTATCTTCCGTCGCCTAGTGATATTGAGGCTATTGAAGGAATAGATCCGATTTCCGAAGAAAAGAGAACGGTACAGGTTGGAGATGATAAACCATTTGCAGCACTGGCTTTTAAGATAATGAATGACACTTATGTAGGAAAACTCACTTTCTTCAGAGTGTACTCAGGAGTCGCCAAACCAGGCCTTACCATATACAATCCCCGAACCAGAAAAACTGAAAGATTTGGCCGTCTTCTGCAAATGCATGCCAATTCCAGGGAAGAAAGAGAATATGTATTTAGCGGAGATATAGCCGCTGCTGTTGGATTAAAGGATGTTACTACCGGAGATACTATCTGTCAGGAGAACAATAAAATTTTACTTGAAACAATGAGTTTTCCAGAACCTGTGATGTCTATTGCTGTTGAACCTAAAACTGCTGCTGATAGAGATAAACTTTACAATGCCCTTGCTTCTTTATCCGACGAAGACCCTACTTTTGTGGTAAAAAGCGATGAAGAAACAGCTCAAACTATCATATCAGGAATGGGAGAACTTCATCTTGAAATTATAATGGACAGACTTGTAAGAGAGTTCAAAGTAGAAGCAAATTCCGGTAAACCTCAGGTTGCATACAGAGAAACGATTGTTTCAAATGCCGAAGCTGATGCAAAATTTATAAAGCAATCTGGAGGAAAGGGACAATACGGACATGTTATAATTGAGATAACTTCTATGGAACGCGGCCATGGAATTACCATTGAAAATAAAGTTACTGGCGGCAATATCCCTAAAGAATATATCAAACCTATTGAAAAAGGGATTCAGGAGGCATCAAAAAGTGGTGTTATTGCAGGTTACCCTCTTATTGACTTTCATGTTGACATTTTAGATGGATCATATCATCCTGTAGACTCTTCAGAGTTAGCGTTTAAAATAGCCGGATCCATGGCTTTAAAACAAGCCGCAAAGAAAGCAGGGCCGATAATATTAGAGCCTGTAATGAAATTGGAAATTGTAACTCCCCCTGAATATATGGGAGATGTTATAGGAGATGTATCCAGTAGACGCGGAAGCGTAGTAGAATTTGAAACAGGGGAGAATGAAACAAAAATTATTGCCCATGTTCCACTTGCTGAAATGTTCGGATATTCTACTGCTATAAGATCAATATCAAAAGGCAGAGCAGGATATTCAATGGAGCCATCCCATTTTGCTAAAGTACCAAATAATATTCAAGAAAAAATATTGGAGAAGAATAAATGAGCGCAAAAGAAAATCCTAAACAACGCATCAGGATTCGTCTCCAGGCTTTTGATCACAGAGTCCTGGACAAATCCGTAAAAGACATTGTAAGTACAGCAAAGAGAACTGGCGCTGTAGTTGCTGGTCCGATTCCACTGCCAACAAGAATAGAAAGGCTTACCGTCAACCGTTCTCCCCATGTTGACAAGAAGTCAATGGATCAATTTGAAACTAGAACTCATAAAAGATTGATGGATATCATTAATCCTACTGCAAAGACAGTTGATGAACTCAAGAAACTGAATTTGCCTTCAGGTGTTGATATTTCCATAAAAGTCGGGTTCTAATTTATATTAATCGGCACCAATGCTCTTTGAAGTAAGTGCCATAGGAGGAAAAATGAAAGGTCTAATCGGCAAAAAAGTCGGTATGACACAGCTCTATGACGAGACAGGGAAAGTAACACCTGTTACTGTTATACAAGCTGGACCATGTACTGTCATTGATACTATGACAGACGAGGGAAATGGATATTCGGCTGTTCAGGTCGGATATGGCGAAAAGAAAGCAAAGAATGTCAGCAAGGCTCTTAAAGGGCATTGCAAGAAAGCTGGAAAGGATTCAAATCCACCTGAAATTATAAAAGAATTCAGAACGGAAAAAGACGAGAAACTTGAATTAGGCACAGTTCTTACAGTTGACCAGTTCAAGGCAAATGAATTTGTAGATATTTCAGGAGTAACAAAAGGCAAAGGCTTTCAAGGCGTTGTGAGAAGATATAAATTTGCCGGAGGCAGAGCCTCACATGGTGGCGGATGGGTAAGAAGACCGGGATCATCAGGAAACCGTACTTGGCCTGCTAAGGTTGACAGAAACAAGCGGCGTCCAGGCCACATGGGAAGTGATAGTCGTACGGTACAGAACCTCCAGGTAATGCGAATTGATAAGGAAGATAATTTGCTGTTCGTTAAGGGAGCAGTCCCAGGCGGAAACGGCGGAGTCCTCTTGGTTCGTCCAGCTAAGAAAAAAACTTCAGCTTAAGAGAGGATTAGAAAAATATGAATAAAAATCTTAAAGTATTCAGTATAGACGGTGCTTCTGTTGGTGATTTTGCCATTCAGGATCAGTGGATTGAATTAAAAAAAGGTGAACAGGCTGTTCAGGATGTAGTAGTAGCTTACAGGGCAGGGCTTAGAGCAGGCACGGCTTCTACTAAGACCCGTGCAATGGTAAGAGGCGGCGGAGCTAAACCATGGAGACAGAAAGGAACAGGAAGAGCAAGAGCGGGCTCATTAAGAAGCCCTGTATTTGTAGGCGGCGGCGTAGCATGGGGACCACATCCTCGTACATATTTCAAGAAAGTAAATAAAAAAGTTAGAAAACTTGCTCTAAAAAGAGCATTTTCAGAAAAAATCAATGAGGATGCTATTTTTATCATTAACAGCATAGAGCTTTCAGAGTGCAAGACAAAGAGTTTTGTCAGTATTCTTGAAAAACTCGGAATTAATGACAGAAAAGTTCTCGTAGCTGTAAAGGATTATTCTGAAAATACTCTCAAGGCATCAGCCAATTTGCCTAATGTGTTATTGATGAAGGTTGAAGCGATGAATGTTTATCAAATGCTTCTGTGCGACGCAATTCTTTTTACTGAAGAAGCAATTAAAGAATTTGTTGCCAAAATCAACTAGTATAGGAGCAGAAGGAAAATGTTTAGTCCATATAAAATTATTAAGACGATGCTTGTCAGTGAGAAGAGTCTGGCTCAGAAAGAAGCTAACAAGTATGTTTTTGAAATTGAAAATGATGCCACAAAGATCGATGTTGCCCGTGCCGTGGAAGCTATTTACAATGGAGTAAAAGTAAAGAGCGTAAATGTTCTCAGGCGTCCGGGAAAACCCAAAAGAATGGGAAGAAGATCGGTGAAACAGGGATACACTTCTGAAGCTAAAAGAGCAGTAGTTACTCTGTCTGAAGGCTCAATAGAAATAGTTTAACATAGGTGAAGGATTATGGCTTTGAAAAAATTTGTACCATTAACTCCTAGCCTTCGCGGTATGACAGTCCTTGACTATGCTGAAATTACATCAGTCAAGCCTGTCAAATCATTGACAAAAGGCAAGAGTAATTCAGGCGGAAGGAATTCAGAAGGGCATGTCACTACCCGTTTTAGGGGAGGCGGCAACAAAAGAAGATTTAGAATTATCGATTTCAAAAGAGATAAATTTGATATTCCTGCAACAGTCAAGACAATTGAATATGATCCAAATAGAAGTGCGAATATTGCTCTTTTAGACTACAAAGACGGGGAAAAGAGATATATGCTTGCTCCTCTCGGTCTTACGGTTGGTCAAATTGTTATCAGCGGAGACAAAGCAGAAGTTAAGCCAGGGAATGCCAAGAAACTTAAGGATATTCCTGTCGGGGTGGACATACATTGCATCGAAATGAATCCTGGAAAAGGTGCTAAAATTGCTAGATCAGCAGGGCAGGTAGCTACTCTCAGAGCAAAAGAAGGCGGATATGCTTTAGTAAAACTCCCAAGTGGTGAAATCCGTAAAATTCATTTTGAGTGCATGGCTACTGTCGGTCAGGTCGGAAACATCGAGAAAATGAATGTAAAACTTGGCAAGGCAGGAAAGAAGCGCTTTATCGGGAAAAGACCACATGTAAGAGGCGTCGCAATGAACCCGATAGACCATCCTATGGGCGGTGGTGAAGGCAGAACGAGCGGCGGCGGCCATCCAAGATCTCCTTGGGGGCAGCTTGCAAAAGGCAAGAAAACAAGGACACCTAAGAAGGCTTCAAGTAGATTTATAGTTGAACGCAGGAGGAAGAAATAATGGCCAGATCAGTTAAAAAAGGTCCATTTGTGGATTCCCATCTTCTTGATAAAGTAGAGAAGATGAATAAGTCAAGCGCTAAAAAACCTATAAAAACATGGTCAAGAAGATCAGTAATTCTACCAGAATTTGTAGGTCTTACTTTCACAGTTCACAACGGCAAAACATTCATATCAGTTTTCATAACAGAAAATATGATTGGTCATAGGCTAGGTGAATTTGCACTGACCCGTACATTTAGATCACACGGGGTCGTTAGCGGTAAGTAGAGCTGGCTGTTTTCACAATTTATTTAAGCTCCGGAATCGTTTTTTTCGAACCGGAGCTTTTTGTTTGCACTTATTTGGTGTCTTGTATGGCGATAATATGATTAGTTTGCTAAAATAAAATGTATGAATTAATTTTAAAACCATATTTAATTAAAAGGATATTACTATGTTGGGTATTGAAGAAACAGCTTACTACATTCCTGAAAAGCGTGTATCCAATTTCAATAGGAAAGAAAAATTCGGCATAGGTGATGAATTTATTAGGAATAAAATCGGAGTTGAAGAAATTGCTGTAAAAAGTGATCTTGAAAATACTTCTGATATGTGTATCGCAGCATATAAAAAACTCAAAGAAAAAATAGAGATAAACAATCAGGATATAGATGTAGTTATTGTAGTAACCCAGAATCCAGATTACAGTATTCCCCAAACATCTGCCATTCTCCATGGTGTGTTGGGATTCAAAGATGAATGCGCTTCCTTTGATATTTCCCTTGGTTGTTCAGGTTTTGTTTATGGTCTTTCCGTAATTACTTCTTTCATGAAAGCAAATAAATTTAAAAAAGGACTCCTTTTTACTGCAGATCCATATTCAAAAATAGTCGATCCTGCAGACAAAAATACATCACTTCTCTTTGGTGATGCAGCGACAGTCACATTAATTACAGAGAATCCTGTGTTTATAGCGCAGGATTTTGTTTTCGGGACTAACGGAGCATGCTATAAAGATCTTATTTGTGAAAATAATACTTTATATATGAATGGAAGAGGAATAGCTAATTTTGCAATAAAAATTGTTCCTAAAGACATTCTTGCGCTTCTGGAAAGAAATAATTTAGAAAAAGAAGATATTGATAAATATCTTATTCACCAGGGCAGCAAGTTTATTGTTGATTCACTTTCAAAAAAAATAGGGCTTGACGAATCAAAGGTAATGTATGATATAAGCTTATATGGAAATACAGTATCATCTTCAATTCCTATTTTAATTGAAAAAATAATAAAAGATGAATCTGTTGATCTTGCTCTTGGAAGCGGATTTGGAGTAGGTTTATCCTGGGCTAATGTATTATTGAAAAGAGTAAGATAACTTTACTTTCGAAATTCAAATCAGAGAAACTTTTGATATGACCCATAATAATTATGGTCTGACCTCTGATGATTTAAAGAAATGTATTATCGTAAGGACTCCAAACTGGCTTGGAGACGCGATAATGACGATTCCAGCTATTAAATGCCTGCATAAAATATCTCCTATAGAGTCATCATTGTATGTCATTACTAATGATAATCTTAAGCCTTTGTTTGATTCTATTGAGTTTATAAAAGGAACTATTAATGTTGGGGATGGTCATTCCAAATGGCGACCGGAGATTGTTAGAGAAATCAAAGCCCTTAATCCGGGATTGGGCTTTCTTTTTGTTGATACTTTTCGTTCTGCATGGTATTTAAAGAAATGCGTTCCAAAGCTTTTTGGTGCTTCAAATGGGCTAAGGGATTTTCTTTTAACAAAAACCTTTCAAATTAAGTGGCATGAGAAAAAATCTTGTGCCGATGAACACCAGATTTATAAATATTTGAATCCTATCTATCTGTTAGGAGGAAATATATGGGATGGGAAATATCCTAAGTTTAAAATTATCAGTGATTCTGAAGTTAAAGATCAAAGAACGGTCAATTTTATTAAGAAAGGAAAAATTCTTGTTGTGGCTCCTGGTGCTGCATATGGCTCTGCGAAAAAATGGAGTGCCGAAAACTATAACACCATTTGTGATTATTGGATTAAAAAAGAATTTGGGAAAGTCGTAATCCTTGGCACAAAAAATGAAATAGATTCTGCAAATATTGTAAGTAATGGCTTAGATCAGGCAAAAGTGCTTAATCTTGCAGGGAAGACGAATCTTAAGGAACTAATATACATATTGAAAAATTCGAATTTATGTATTTGCAATGATAGCGGTATCATGCATTTGGGCTCGGTTCTTGATATAAAAGGAATAACAATATTTGGCTCTACAGACCCACAAGCAACAGGACCGCTCAGCAAAAATTGGAAAGTTCTTATAAAGAAACAGGATTGTGCTCCATGTTTTTTACGGGAATGCGTAAATCATGACAAGGATTATCTTTGCCTGAAATCAATTACAACAGAAGAAGTTATAAAAACTATTAATGAGACAATCATTTAAAGATTTCAAAACAAAGTATATTATTATTTCAATTATACTATATCTATTAACTTACAATAATCTTTCCGCCAAAACAAAACTCGTTTCCGATATACAGGTTTTCAGTAATGGTGATGAATTTGCTGAATATCAAGTAAAAGCTCTAGTCTATCCTGCTTCTATTGTTTTAAGTCGATTTCTTTTGAATGATAACTCGAATACAAGAACAATAATTCAAATAAATGAAAAAATTAAAGAACCTGAATTTTCCATAGAAAAAGATAAACACCAGCTTTTAATTGTTACAAACACTTCAGGATTGCATGAAAATTTTTTACAGCAATTAATTAACAATATCATTGCATTAGAATATGGATGCAGCCCTGATTCATTGAAAGGAGGCGCCTTATCTGAAGGTTGTTATTCTTATGTAAGAAGAGCCCTAAATGCTGACAAGCAGAAAAGGCAGGAATTGATAATGACTTCTTATTTAGCTTCACTTCCAATCAAACTTCAATCAGAAGCGATTACTAAATTCAATGATTCTAATGCTGATGGCTTGATTAAATATTTATTTCGGGAACTATCAGAACTTTTTATTACATCCGTATTATCTCTCTCAAATGGGAAAATCCTATTACAGAACTATGCACTGGGAGAAAAAATCGATTCAGAAGAGATAGATAAAATCATGAATAACAAATTGAGATTATTCGGAATGCCACCAACGGAGCAAATAAACAATGAAATCGCAATAAAGAATTATTTAAAAGAAGTGGAAGCAGAGAAAATCCCTGTTTCTAGAAGGTATAGTTACTATTTCTTTATTATTGAAGAAAATCCACCTTTATTAAATATCATATGGCCTGAGCTCGGAAAATACCTGGATAAAGAATACCCCATGAAATATTATGCTGAATAGGTAGAAAATTCAGTCTTATAATTCTTAAGTCTATTATTAATTGAATCTAATGCTAAAGCCTCGATGCAGTATTTAATTGATTCTTGGGGAGGTTTAATTACATTTGCTGTATTAATAAAAGCAGAAAGCGTAATTTTAGTAGGCTCGCCAATTATACAGATTCTTTTATTCTCAAGAGAGCTACAGCCAAACTGCCTTATAAATGATTTTACTGCGGAAGAGCTTGCAAAGACTATATCATCGAATTCAGGGAGCTTTTGGTAATCAATATCAGAAGTCCTGTATAAGATTTTTTCTGTGACCTTATAACCTGCCTTTGTTAAATCATTAGTTAGCGAAGATCCGGCAATATCTGAAATGAAGCGCAGAATATTTGAAGGAATAGGTATTTTTTCTTTTATGGATTCGAAAAGATTCGCTTTTCCGATACAATCAGCAAAAATATTAAATGATTTTAATTCTTCTTCTGATTTTTTGCCATACACAAATATCTTGGGAATTTTTCTGATATCGACTTTGAAGAGTCTTACAGCTTCCATAAAATGACTGACAGAAGACGGAGAAGTAAGTATGATCCAGTCGTAATGTTGTATTTCTTTAAAGATATTACATTGTTGTAAGTCTGCTGCAAGATTTGTCTCAATAAAAGGCATTAAAATAGGTTTTCCCAAATAGTTTATTACGGCTTCTTCCGCTTTGGAATTAATAGTTTCTGAGCAAGTTAAAAATACTTTTCTATTAACCAGAGCGCCACATCTTTTGAAGATATTATCTTTTGAAGCTGATTTGCCTATTATAATTATGGAAGGTGCTTCTGTATCGTATTTTTCTAGTTCTGATTCTATTTCCGCTAAAGTAGAAAAAAGAGTTATTTCTTCAGGAGTTCCGGCGCTAAATATTATAGTAATAAATTCATCATGATTCTTGCCAATTGAATAAAGATATTTTTTAAGAGCTCTGATTTTAGAAGTAGTCATAAGGAAAACAAGAGATTGAGATGAAATCTCATTAGGAGTAAAGGGGACTGCTTCAGACGCGCCTGCCTTCTGTAGAGTGGCTACGCAATACCCTCTCGAAACATCTCTTTTAGTCAGAAGCAGGCCGGTGCAGGTAGTTGATACTGAAATTGAATTAATCCCAGGAATTACATAGAAAGGAATATTTAACTCTTCAAGAGGAGTTGTCTCTTCTGATAGTCTGCCGAAAAGCCCTGGATCCCCGCCTTTTAATCGGACTACTTTTTTCCCTTGTCTGGCATAATGGACTATCATTTCAGAAATGCTTCTCTGTTTAATACTATCTCCTCCTGATCGCTTACCAACATAAATTGCCTGAGCGTTGGGAGGAAGGTGTTTGATGAGTTTTGGGTCAAGCAGAGCGTCATAAAGACAAATATCGCAAGTCTTAAGAGCGTTAATTGTCGCAATGGAAGCGTAATTTAGATTGCCGATTCCTGCCCCTGCAAAGACTACGCTTTTCAGAAAATATTCTTTGAGGATATTCAAAAGGTGATTGCCTTTGAGAAAAGTCAAAGCAAGTGTTCCCTGTCCATCCGGAGTTTGTAACTCTTCAAAGGGAATTACTTCAGATATTCTTTTTTGAAGTCCAAGCCTGTTTAAAGCCGCAACAGCTACTATGAGAGCGTCAAAACAACCTGCATCAAGCTGAGCGATCCGTTCCTCAATATTTCCCCTGATTGGTAAAATTTCAGCTTGAGGCCATTTCTGTCTGGCATAAGATTCTCTTCTTTTACTGCTCGAGCCCACTCTGAAAGTTTGGCTCAGGAAGTCCAGTTTATTGCTTTTTACGATCGCATCTCTGAAATCTTCCTGCCATGGAAGGAAAAACATGTCAAGACGATTGTCGATTTCATCAGGTAGATCTTTGGCGCTATGAATAGCAATATCGATTTGGTCGGTTAATACTGCTTCATCCAGGTCTTTTGTAAAGAAATCTTCAGGCGCATCTGATATAGGTGTAGTCTTGTCCCTGTCGCCAGGAGAAGAAAAATGAACTATATTGAATTTGAGAGACGGGAAAAGATGCTGCAGCTTTGTAACAGTATCTTCAGCCTGAATAATCGAGAGTTTGCTTTTTCTTATACCGGTTTTAATTTCTAACATTCTTATTTTCCAGGGAGGACTGAATTCTATTTTTTAAACGCTTTGAATCTTTACATTTGCTTCCATTGGAAGAAACGGAAACAAGAAATTCCTCGTTTACAAAAGAAGCAGGAGTTATAAAAGACCCATTTTTCCAATTCTTATCAATTGCACAGCAAAGAATATGTTTCTTATTACATTCTTTTACGATTTTTTTATTTGCAGCTTTATCATTTGTCGCAGCAAAAACAAGGAAAAACCCTTTAGAATCCTGTTTCATATATTCTCTAACAGCAAGCTTAATCTGTCCGTTAATAAAGAGTTCTGAAATATATTTGGATGGCTCTCGACACAAGACTGTAATATCAGCTCCGGCTAAGATAAGTTTTTGCAATTTCCTTTCTGCTATTTTGCCGCCTCCTACTATGAGGCAGGGTTTGCCTTCAAGTTTTAAACTTATGGGAAAGTAATTGTATTTAGAATATTCTTTCATTTCGATTCATTTTATATTTTTCAAGAGTAAAAGAAAAATATCTCTGCTGCCTAGAAAGTCCAAATTGAAATTGACTGATGAGAGAAAATAAGAACATATGTTTAATTACAGTTTATATATTTATATAAGAACTGTAGTGCGATATTCTTAAAAATAATCAGTATTTTTGAGGCAATAAAAGAAGTGAATTATAAATATTCAAATAAGCGTCAGTCATTTTTGCAACGGAAAGATTGCATATATCGTTATCTTCCGGTGCTTTTCTTAAAAGTTCGATTAGTTTTTCTGTAGTTTTCGTTATGTTTGTAAAATTTGTTTTTTGCCAGTTTTTAGCATATTTTACAATTTCTTCCATAGCATCAGCCTCATCGCTGATAAGCAATGGAATGCCTGATGAAGCGGCTTCAATTAAAGTTAAGCTGAATCCTTCATATCTTGAAGGCATTACAAACAAATCAAAAGCTCCTATGCATTCAGCTGCATCTTCTCTGTAACCCGGCATAATAACTTTAATATTGGGAGGAACAGTTTTTTCAATAGCTTCGAGTGTACTTCTTTGCTTTCCCTCTCCTAGTATTACCACTCCCCAAATTTCATTCTCAGGTATCTTTTTAGATAAATCAGGCAGAATTTTAAAAAAAAGATCATACCCTTTTTGATAGTCCAGGCGGCCTACTGATCCTATAAGTTTCTTGCATTTTTCCAATCCCCAGGATTTCAATAAAGTCTTTCTGTTTTCTATACTTATCTTTTTGGGAAAATTAATTCCATTATATGTAATTTTAATTGAATCTGGAGAAATACCTAATTTTAGCGCATGCCATTTTGCTGCACTTTTTGATACAGCAGTGCAAATATCACAAAATCTATATGAGAGTTTATCCATGAGAAAGAATAAGAAATGACTTCCCCTTTTTTCAGCGATATGCACTGTGTTTATGAGTGGGAATTTAAAGTCAGATATTTTAACTATTCTGCATGCCAGGTTAGCATGCATAAGATGAGAGTGTACAATCAATGGGGAGGAAACATTATTGCGTTTGATATCCTTAATTATTTTTCTCAAACGGAAAATACGCCATGGAGTAAGTTTTGTGACATTCAAGCAATAGACAGGGATATTTTCAGCCCGAAGAATATTTAGAATAGTTTTTACTTCAGGCTCGCTTTGCAGTGAAACGACTGAAACAGCATAATTTCTTTTTTTTAATTCTAGACTTAAATCAGCAAGAACTCTTTCAGCGCCTGCGGGCTCGAGCTCAGTAATAACTTGAACTATATGTGTTTTCATTGTTCAATCAGTCTTGGAACTCGGCAATAAGTTCTTCCTTGGTTACAGCAGAAGTACCAATTTTGCCTACTACAATTCCTGCCGCGTGATTTGAAATTTCGGCCGCCTGTGGAGGTTTAGCTCCTCCTATTAAAGAAAGTGTATATGCTGCTATAACTGTATCTCCAGCGCCGGTGACATCAAATACCTCTTTGGCTTTAGTCGGGATGTGGAGCGGCTCTTTGTCTTTTTCATAAAGAACCATTCCTTTTGACCCAAGTGTCACTAAAAGTTGTTCAACTCCCCACTCTTTTTCCCAGATTTTTGCAACTTCGCATAGACAAGGATCTTTGGCTGGAGGGTCAATCAGATCATTATTATATTTGCCTGCAAGCGCAAAAGCTTCATTTTTGTTAGGCGTAGCCACAGTAATGCCTTTGAAAAGAAGTTTCCTGTTCGGGTGAGGGTCTAGCGCAGTTACAACTCCGTAATAATTAGCATAATCTAGAATTGAGGATAGCATCTCAGAATTTATAAGTCCTTTTCCATAATCTTCAAATATAATAGCTTCGATTGTTTTTGCGCTGATTAGTTCTTTCAAATTGGAAACTATATAATCATTAATATATTCAGGAACCGTATTGGTATCTTCATAATCAACTCTTGCAAGCTGTTGTGATTCGGCAATAATACGCTGCTTTTCTATGGTAAGATAATTTTTATCTATGGTAAGGTAATCGATGTTTATCCCGCTGTCTTTCATGAGGCTAAGAAAATGATGGCCTGCGTGTTGAGTTCCTGTTATTCCAAATGCAATAGCTTCCCCGCCTAAAGAAACAATATTTTTCATGACATTTGCAGCTCCGCCAAGGCAGTAGGTTTTATTTCTTACCTGAACTACAGGAACAGGAGCTTCAGGCGAAATCCTTGTAACTTTCCCCCAAATATAAGAGTCAAGAATGAGGTCTCCCACCACTGCAATTTTCTTATCTTCTATCGAAGAGAGTAAATTTTCTATAAAATATTTATTCATAATTAATTATAATTAATGATTCGAATCAAATAACAATGAAGAGGCAGGGGGTTCTTTTGGGTCATATTCCCGTGTTAGGCTGTTAACAAAAACTCGAGGATCAAGCTTTAATTTCTCTGAATAGGTACCCTTAAGATAATTCCAACTATCGACTATATTGCCAATAGCATGTAAGTCTCTGTAAACTACTCTTGTTTCATCCCACTGCATATTATCTCTATATTTTCTAATGTAGAACGCAATATCATCTTCTATCCCAAGAAGTAAATTTTTTACACTCTTCATTTCAGGGTTATCTTTTGTATCAATATCCCTTGTTTGTCCTCTTAATTTGTCAATATAGTAGTAAGTATCCTGTTTCATTGTTGCCAGAGTAGCATCTTTTTGATTTTTAAGGTTGTATGGAAGCCAAATAATAAGAATTAATTCAAAGACAAGAAGTAATGCAAGCAATATGATAGAGACTGTTGACGAGAAGCTGGCTTTCCAGCTTCTTCTCATTACTTCACTTAAAATATGAAATTTGTAATTAGCAGCAGCAAAAGATAAGGTGCTTCCATCCTGAAGCGCGACAGGCCATTGTTCCGGTTCACTGCCGTCTATCAGTATCTGAGCTGAATGTAAGCCTACTATCCTGTGTTCATTTGCATATGGATATATTTCGCAATGAAGAGGCAATATCCCAGGATCGGAGATTATAATGTCATTGTCCGGGGCTGAACCTATTTTAATTTTGGTTCTGAAGACCATCGGGGGCGTATAGTCTTCTTCGTCGTCAGTTATTCGTTTCAGTACAAAAGCCATAATATTCCTGAATGGTTTATTTTATAATTGTGAATTCTAACAAAGTCTGAATAAGATTTCAATTATTGGACATACGATAGAGCAGATTGATTTTTACTAAAACTAAACTGAGTTTTGGTATTGCCCTTTACAAATATGCAGAATAAAATGAATATACAGCTCTAAATCCATACAAAGATTTTAAATTATTTAAAGGGCAATATATGAAGTTATTTTTTTGGAAAAAATCTGGACTGCCAAAAGAAAAGTTTTCCAATGACAGAGCAGATATAGTTCCTATTGTAATCAAACTTATTTCCGGATTAATTGTGCTAGGACTTGTTATAAATTTTGTATTATTGTTCCTATTGAATAGCAAAATAATCAAAATGAAGGAAGAGATTGAAGTTATTTTTGAAACTATGAACAGAACTGCATCGATAATGGATAAAAACAGCGGAACTTCTTATGCTAAAAATATTACTCCTGAATCATTAAAAAATAAAGAAACTTTTCAGCAATCTGCTTCTTTGATTACCAAGCAGGCTGCAAATCTGATAAAAGAAAGAGATTATCTAGCAAAAACTCTTAGTTCTGTTTCAGCCTTATTAGAGCCTGCAACCCAACAAAAAGAGTCATCCCTTACAGATATTTCATCTTATGAAAAATCGTCCAATTCTGTTGTAGAAACGATAAAGAAGTCTTTGGATTCCAATAACAAACTTTCTTCATTTATAGCTGATACTGCGGACAAATTTCAGGTTTCTATCCCGGAAAGAGATAATTTTATTAATTCATCTAAGACTAATATTGATCAAACAGTTTTAAAAACTGTGTCTGATGCATTAACGAATAATGTTGAACAAGTCACACAGCTGAAGCAGGAAGTAACTCAAAAAGATTCGAAGATTTCAGAATTGAATGACACGATAAAAGCAAATCAGTCTGAAAAAGGAAATACTGACTTAAAAAAATTGTTTAATGAACAACGAAAAGAACTTGAACAGCTAAAGAATGATTATGAAGAGTTGAAGTCCGAGGCTGCCCAATATGCTGCAGAAGAGGAGGAAGATACGGATTTACAAGATATTAAGGAGGCATCAGAATCAGCTGATGTCCAGGCTTCAGAAAATCGAACCAGTTATCCGGAATATTATTATAAGTTGACAGGAAGCGTAGTTGAATTTAACTCTAAATGGAATTTTGTAATAATAAATATAGGTTCAGATTCTAAGATGACTCTTGACATAGATGGAAATCAAAGAGAAGTAACAGTACCAGTTCCTGCAGGGCAGGAAATTTATATTGCCAGAGGAGATCAGTTTATAGCAAAAGCGAAAATTGTAAATGTATATGGAAAATACTCTGTTGCTAATGTGATCTTTCCTGTAAATGATAAGATCCAAAAGGGTGACTCAGTCTTTTTTGACCAGCCGAATTCAAATAATTAAAAATAATAGAAGCTAACGAGAAGAATTTATGAAAAAAATGTTATTTGTCCTATCCATTTTAGCGATTATTCTTTGCTCCGGATGTCAGAATCCTCAGGAAGAAGATGGAGTAAGTCCTTTTCCTCAGAATAGGCCGACAGCCAAGGAAATAAAAATGGGCAGCGGATTTCCGTTGAACTATTAGGAACCTGTAGATTTTGCAATAAGGAAATCAGTTATGACGAAAATGAATATTCAGATATCAATTGGCGGACAGAAAGCTTTTATCCACAGAAAATCTTTTGAATATGGTTATTTTCATACTTATGAGAATCTTACATTAAAAGGAGATTCCAGGAAAATACATGTTTTCCTCCCTTCAGATTACGAAAATTCAAAAAGAAAATACCCGGTAGTTTATATGAATGACGGTCAGACCGCTTTTCATTGCGGAGGGTTAAGCCCGTGGTCATGGGATGTAGATTCTACTCTGGAAGAACTTTCGAAAAAAGGAGAAATTGAAAAAGTAATTATAGTTGCTGTTTATCCTGTTGACAGAAGCAGGGAATATCTACCCAAAAAGAATTATTTAGCTGAAAGCATGGGACTGAAAGAAGGAAACCTTGATATTTATGGCAACTACATAGCAAATACGCTTAAGCCTTTTATAGATAAATATTATGCCGTTGATTCTAATCCTGCTAAAACTTCAATAGTTGGAGCTTCTTTTGGAGGAGTGGTGGCTTTTTATATCCCGGCAATATATCCTGATAAAATAGGAATTGGGGCAGTAATGTCACCGTCTTTATCTTCTGTAATTAATTTTGACGAAGACGGTATCCCTGAAGTGAACACTCAGTATCTAAAAGAAATTGAAAAGGCTTTTAAAACTGCAAAAATCAAACCTTCCTATTGGATAGACTGGGGCGGACAGGAAGGAGATATTGCTGAATGCTGTCCTCTTCTTATTAAGAGGTTGGAGGAAAAATTTGGATATAAAGAAAATAAAAATCTGTTTTTTATGAACGATACTTTTGCCACTCATGATGAAAGAGCATGGAAATACCGGTTTGGAATATTTCTTAAAACATTCTACGGCAAAAATAAGAAATAGGAAACTAAATATAAAAGCCCTGCAGTGACCTGCAGGGCTTAATTTGTGTGTAAGTACTAAAATTATTCTAGCATCTGTTAACGCTAAGAAGATCGTTGAATGCTTCTTTAAGTCTGGCTACCATGCTTACTTGACCGGCTCTCAACCATGCCCTTGGATCATAGTACTTCTTATTGGGTTTGTCGTCTCCTTCAGGATTTCCGAGTTGCCCTTGCAGATATCCTTCATTCTTCTTGTAGAATTCGAGGACGCCTTTCCATGTAGCCCATTGAGTGTCTGTGTCTATGTTCATTTTTACAACGCCATAGGAAACAGCTTCCCTGATTTCCTCTAGAAGTGAACCTGATCCGCCGTGGAAGACGAAATTAACAGGCTTTGAAGAAGCTGTTTTATACTTTTCAGCGATATATTTTTGTGAATTGCAGAGAATTTTAGGCTGGAGCTTTACATTTCCTGGTTTGTAAACCCCATGAACATTTCCGAAAGAAGCAGCTATTGTGAAGTTAGGGCTGATCTGCATTAATCTTTCATAAGCCAAAGATACATCGGCAGGCTGTGTGTATAGTGCTGAATTATCCATGCTTGAATTGTCAACTCCGTCTTCTTCTCCGCCTGTGCAGCCAAGTTCTATTTCTAGAGTCATTCCCATTTTGCTCATTCTCTTGAGATATTTTTCTGAAATAGAAATATTTTCTTCAAGAGGTTGTTCTGAAAGGTCAAGCATATGTGAGCTGAAGAGAGGTTTGCCGGTCTTTGCAAACAGCTTTTCTGAAGCATCAAGTATTCCGTCAACCCATGGGAGAAGTTTCTTTGCGCAGTGATCTGTATGAAGAATGATAGGAACACCCCAATATTCAGCCATAGCATGAACATGCTGTGCGGCGGCTATTGAACCTGCCACATCAGGCCTTATTTTGTCACTCTTAAGAGCTTTTCCGGCGACAAAGATACCGCCTCCGTTTGAAAGCTGTATGATAGCAGGCGAGTTAACTTCTTTTGCTGCTTCCATAACAGCATTCATTGAATCTGAGCCCACGCAGTTGACTGCAGGAATGGCAAATCCTTCCTGTTTTGCAATTCTGAAAATTTCAGAAAGGGCTGAACCTGTTGCAACTCCTGGAGCTACTTTGCTTAGAATTTTTTCACTCATTGAAAAACCTCCGTTTTATTTTGAGTTTAAATAAACATAATAGATTCGGTAAAGCTAAATTTTAGCATATTGCATGAGAGTTCTCCAGAGTTTTTTTGAAAAAGGAGGAATTGTTAATGAGAAGTATTATATTTTGAACTTAAAATTAGGTAACTTGTTTATAGCATGACGACATTTTTAACTTCATTTCTTTTTGTACTTTTAGCTGAAATGGGTGATAAGACCCAGCTTCTTTCAATGGCTTTTGCCACAAAATACAATGCAGCAAAAGTGCTTTTTGCCGTATTCATAGCTACTGTTGTTAATCATGCGTTTGCTGTGCTTGCCGGACACTATCTTGCAGCTTTTATCCCTATGGATATAGTTGCAGTAGCAGCATCTCTTTCCTTTGTTCTATTCGGTTTATGGACTATAAGAGGAGATAAACTCGAAGGGGAAGATAAACGGGAATCAAAATTTGGACCTATTATAACTGTGACAATAGCATTTTTCTTAGCTGAAATGGGCGATAAGACACAGCTTGCGACTGTTAGTCTTGCCGCAAAATACAGTAATATGGAACTTGTGCTTCTTGGAACGACAATCGGGATGGTCGTTGCTGACGGGATCGGAATTATCGTTGGCATTGTACTTAGAAAGCATATTCCTGAAAGAACACTTAAATGGTGCTCAGCCTTACTTTTTATGTTTTTTGGGTTTTACGGTGTCTTTGAGTATATGGAAGAAAAATACAGTCTTACGGTCATATCTCTTGTTTTGTTAATCCTTGCTATAATTTCAGGCATCCTGACTTATTTGGTTTCGAGGCGCGCACAAATTGCTGACTGAATTGACTATACAAGTTGTAAAATCTCTTCATTCAATTAACTTTATAGGCTTTATCAATGTAATAACAGCGGCAGAACTTTTTAAGATATTCTAATTACCGCTGAAACAAAACTTCTAACAAGGGGTAGATAAGATGGTCAAGATCCTCCATGATTCAGATGCTGATTTATCGGTATTAAATGGAAAAACAGTTGCAGTAATAGGTTACGGCAATCAGGGTTCCGCTCAAGCTCTCTGCATGAGAGATTCAGGCGTGCATGTAATTATAGGTTCAATTAAAGATAAATCTTACGACAAGGCAATTGCCGACGGTTTCGAAGTTGTTAGCATATCAGACGCTGCTCAGAGAGCTGATGTCATACATATGCTTCTTCCTGATGAATTCCATGGTCCGGTTTACAAAGTTGATATCGAAAAGCATATGAAAAAAGGTAAAGTTCTTTCCTGCTCACATGGTTTCAATATCGTTTATAAGCAAATTATCCCTCCGGCTGAAGTGGATGTAATCATGGTTGCCCCCAAAAGCCCTGCTTCTGAAGAAAGAAAAGCCTTCCTAGCAGGTTTTGGAGTTCCTGGACTTATCGCAATAAAACAGAATGTAAGCGGTAATGCTCAAAAAATAGCTCTCGCAATGGCTAAAGCTTGCGGTCTTACAAGAGCAGGAGTACTAGAATGCACTTTTGAACAGGAAACATATGAAGACCTCTTCGGTGAACAGAATGTGCTTTGCGGCGGTTGTGTTGACCTTATGATTGCAGGCTTTGAAGTTCTCGTAGAAGCCGGCTATCCTCCTGAAATGGCCTATTTTGAATGCGTACATGAACTCAAGCTGATAGTTGACCTTGTTTATGAGGGCGGCATACAGAAGATGAATTCTGTTATCTCCAATACAGCTGAATGGGGAGAATACACAAATGGTCCGACAATCATAACTCCTGAAGTCAAGGAACGCATGAGAGCATCTCTCAAGCAAATTGAAAACGGTGAATTTGCAAGAAAATGGATAGAAGAGAGCAAAAACGGCGCTCCAAACCTTCTTGCAAAGAGAAAAGCACTAGGTGATCATATCCTTGAAGTGACGGGCAAAAAAATCAGAGATATGTTCGAACACAAAGGCTAATTCTTGCGTCATGCTATGTTGCAATCATTAGTGCTCTATTTCGTATTTTGCTTTGAAAAAACCGTTCTTGAGCTTGTCAGAAGGCGATGACCGGATTTAAGATAAGTATGCGCTAATGGATGATATTACACTCGTCCATTGAGAGAGACGCAATATTTTGCGGCTCCCTCAATGGGTATACTTTATTGAATACATAAGATTTAAGCTCCCCGCATCTCGATTGAGCTCGATATCCGTGATTCTAATAAGGAATCTTATCGTGTGTGGCACAGTCTACCAGTAAAAAAGGCTGTAAGTGTAGCCTTTTTTAGGCCTCTTCGCCCAAATGATAAGTAAAGTTCATAAATCAGCCTCAGTTTTAGTATTTGGGAGATTATAGATTTTGAGGATGAAATATTCCTTATCCCTG
>MHBE01000029.1 GCA_001803205.1 Lentisphaerae bacterium GWF2_38_69
ATACCCTGGTACCAATCTGGTATTAAGATATGAGAGAATCGGCGAAACATGATTGCATGTGTCATCCTTTTGTCCCCCAGATCAAGATTCCTGATATTATTGCCGAGCAATACTATATGAAATATTTTTTCAGAGAGGTCTAAAAAACAAAGTCGGGTTAAATTTTATCATTCCTTGATTATAGAAGAACCTGGAAGGCAGACACATGATTTAACAAGAATCAAAGATGGAGAATATTCTGAGATCTATTATAAGTTGAAGGTTGATTATCCATTGAAAGCAAGAGAGAAAGTTTATTATAATAAAGACGAAAATTTATATGTTGGTGCCGTTTACATCGAGAATTCACCTTTCAAGAGTAAGAAGGTTATATAATGTGATGGCTATTTAGAAGAAGAGATAATGGTTCTTATTCCATTAATAAGCATTTGAGTTGCCATAATTACAAGTAACATGCCCATGAGTCTTTCGACAGCTCTTACGCCTTTTTCCTTTAGTATTTTGTAAAGTGAAGTAGAAAAGGTAAGAATTACGGCTGTTACGAGCCAGGCTGTTAATATTGCTCCCAAATTTAGAAACATTGTCTTAAGGGGAACTTGGGGAAGGAGTATGATAACAGCAAAAGCAGAAGGCCCGGCAACAAGGGGTATAGCTAAAGGAACTATAAAAGGTTCGTCTTCGTACTTTTCAGCTTCATCGTGACTCTGAGGAAAAATCATTTTTAATGCTATAATAAGAAGAATCAATCCTCCGCTTATAGATATAGACTCCTGGGTAAAGTGCATTAATGACATAATATATTTGCCTATAAAGAAAAAAAGGAGGATAACGATTAAAGAAATAAACAGCTCTCTTGTAAGTACTTTTTTCCGGCGATCCGGTTTTACACTTTTAAGAGCCGACAGAAAAATTGGTATGTTTCCCAGCGGATCCATAATAAAAAACATAACCAGAGTCGTTGAAAGAAATGCATCCATTACTTATCTCTTTGTTATCCTGTAAAGAATATATATGCCGCCTAACTGATAGAGGATATTGGGAATCCAAAGCAAATATTGAGGATAAAATTCAGGTTTCTCATTAAGCGTATTGCAGATAATCATAAAAAAGAAGAAAAATCCAGCCAGCATTACGCTTATAAAAAGTCCGATAGAGGTTTCTCTCCTTGAAGTTCTTATGGCCAATGGAAATCCTATAAGAAGAAATGCAATAGGAGCCAGCCCCATGGCAAACATGAGATTTAATTGTGTCTCCATTTCTGTTGTAGGGAAACCAAGTTTTTTATAAAGAGATATTTTTCCCATAAGATCGGTAAAGGTCATAAATCTGATTCGATTTTGCAAAGGTTCATCATTTATTTCTTTGGAGACATTAATTGTCAGAATAAATTCTTTTCCGTATAATCGGTCTTCAGTAGAATTTATTTCATAATTTATGATGTTATAGTTATAAAGCGTAAGGTATAAATATCCCAAATCTTTATTGGAGCTCAACATTCCGCTTGTGGCAGTTATATCCTGAACAATATTCTGTTTTGATTTGTCAAAAGTAAATATTTGCACATCTTTGATGTGCCCCTTATTATCCTTCGATTTGACATAAATGACCATGTCATCAAAATTGCATGGTTGCCCGGGCTGTATTAACGCTTCAGGATTATTAAGACCAATGTACCTGGTTAAGACATCTCCTTTTCTCCAATAATAAGGAGACCAGAAAGTTTGCAGCATTAAACAAATAATTGCCAGGATAAAAGATAAAATTATCAAAGGGGAGATAATTTGAAAAATAGAAATGCCACAGGCTCTCATGGCCGTTATTTCATTGTCAGCAGACATTTTTCCAAACATAAGGAGAACTGATACAAGTATTGCCATAGGAACAGTAAATGAAAATATCATAGGAAGCATATAAAGAAGAGCCATCATGGCTGTGCTTACAGGCACTCCTCTGGAAATAAGCCCCATCAGTTGCAGAAGGTTACCTCCAAGCATTCCAATAGTCAGCACTATAATGGCTGCTATTAGAATAGCCATCAAATTTCTTGTCACATATAAGTTGAGTATTTTCACTTTATCATTCTTTAATAATCTGCACCAACATCAAAATAGAATTGAGGGCTTGTGGCATATGAGCTGTCTGTCCTGCTAACTGGTATACCTAAATCAAACCTTAAAGGTACAGATGTTATCGCAGGTACAGTAACTTTCAAGCCGTAACCTAGGCCTACATTCATATTAAAACCATATTCCCATGCATTGGTCCAGGCATTACCTACATCCACAAAAGGATAGCCTTTAAGTGTAAAAGCATCCATTCTGTATATTGGATGTTCTATTTCAATGGTACCGGTCCACATTGAAAGACCGCCGCCTGGCATGCTTGGAGCTACCATAGGAGATACAGACATAAATTCGAAGCCTCTCAGGGAATTCTGACCGCCAAGGAAATATTTCTGATAAATAGGCACATCGTTATTACTGCTTAGCCCTCCAGTCGTCGCAATTTTAGTTCCTACATGCAATATAAGGAATTTTTCAAAGAAACTCCAGTATCCATGACCTGTAGCTTCAAGGCCATAGTAGTTTGAATCGCTGCCAAAAGCAACCGAATTAAATAAGCCTTTACCTGAAAGATAATAGCCGGAACTCGGATTAAATAAATCATCTCTGGTATCTCTTTCAGCCGTTAATGTAAAAGCGCCTTTCCTGGACCAGCCTCCGTATTGGTCTTGAAACCACTGAGGATAATTGCTATTAAATTTTGTGACTTCTACAAAGTCTAAAATATAACTTAATCCGACGCTGTTAAAGTTGCCTACTTGTTTAGTAAGCCCCCATTGTGTTCCCAAGTGCATTTCATTCCAGTTAGGAAAAACTCTAAGGCTCCAGAATCCGCTTGCATCTAATCTCAGAGGTATTCCAAAAAGCCATGGCTCAGAAAAATCCAAAGACACATTTGACATTTCATTACCTATTTGTGCGAGTAATGCCATCCTCTGGCCTCCGCCTCTAAAATAAGTGCTGGGATCTGTAATATCAAAATTTGATTCAGTAAGAGAGAGTCTTCCTACTACGCCTCCGTCAGTAGAAAATCCGCCACCGATTGAAGCTTTTGCCGTTGATTTTTCTTCGACTTCATAGTTTACATCTTTTTCTCCAGGTACCGGAGTGCTAGTTGTAAAAGTTTCAACTTTACTGAAATAATTCATAGCCATTAATCTGGATTTACCTGTATCAATAAGCCTGTTATTTACTGGATCTCCAGGCTGAATGGGCAGCTCTCTTCTGATTACATAATCCTTGGTGATTTTATTTCCGGAAATATTAATGTTTCTAATATCGTATGGCTGGCCTTCAGTTATTTGGAATATAATATCAACTATATGAGTATTGAAATCAGGGGCTATATCTGCTTTGCAGATTATGTCGCAGTATCCAAGCTTGTCGAATTTGGTTTTTATAGCTTCAATTGAAGCTTCTTCCAACTGATAATTATAGACTTCACCAGTAGTAATTCTCATTAGAGTCATGATTTCCTCTTCAGAAAAGACGGTATTGCCTATTACCTTTATTTTTCCTACTTTATAAGGTTCGCCTTCAGTGATATTGAAAGTAACATTTACATAATCAGGATCATCTTCTACTTTTTTTACTTCCAAAGTAGTTTTAAAATCAAGATACCCTTTTGTCCAATATAAATTTCTGAGTCTCATC
The DNA here is from genome assembly GCA_001803205.1 of Lentisphaerae bacterium GWF2_38_69. Lineage (GTDB taxonomy): Bacteria > Verrucomicrobiota > Lentisphaeria > Victivallales > GWF2-38-69 > GWF2-38-69. Next base: position 3,717 of record MHBE01000029.1, read on the forward strand.
TCATCCTGTTTGGCTACAGCTTCATCGTATAACCCCCAATCAAGTACCCAGTTCAAATAAGAATGCGAAGTCTGAACTTCATCTTTGAGGGTCCAGCTCGAGAAAACCGTGTTGCCTGTAAAATATACATTATCAACTTTAATTCTTTGGTTTTCCTGAATATTGAAAGTGACAACTACATCTCCGCCAGGTTCATTTATCATTGATGGAAAGACATTTGCTTCATAATAGCCATTGTCACTATAAAGAGTTTTAATATTGGCAATACTTTCCTGGAGTTGTTTTTGAACGAGCGGCTCAGAGTTATGAAGTCTGACTGCCTCCATTATTTTTTCTGTGGTGAATTTATCATTGCCTTTTATGAGAATATCTTTAATTCTGGGAACATTGGTAAGAGTAAAATCTATATTAATTTTTCCATCAGCCGTAGTAGCTGTTTTTGCCTCAACATCTGAAAAATATCCAGTATCATAAAGAGCCTTAATGTCGTCGTTTAGTTTATCCTGGGAAAACTCTTCTCCGCTTTTTAAGTGAATATTGTAGTCGATTAAATCTTTAGGTACTTTGAGAGTTCCGATCTGATTAAAAATTATATTTCCAACCTGAGCACAAAACAAAGCAGAACTAAGGGAAAATAAGCACGCAAGAAAACAGAATTTTCTTCTCAAGAGAACACTTCCGTAGCTTGAAGTTAATACAATGAAAGTCAATCACTGGCTTTCATTATATCAAAACAAGAAAAAAAATGTCTCTATTTTATAAAAAAAAATTAAATTTATTCTATATGTTTGGAAAGACTGCGGAATGTCATTATTTTGGGGAAAAATTGCAACTGAGCTATCCCTGTCTGGCCATTTCTGTTTTTTTCTACAATTAATTCAGCTTCAACGCATTCTATAGTATTATCCTTTTGAGGGTCTCTGTCTCTGTGAAGAAACATGACTATATCAGCATCCTGCTCAATTGCGCCTGATTCTCTCAAGTGACTTAGTTTGGGTTTATCCTGAGTTTCCGCCTGACGATTAAGCTGAGCTAGTACTATGACGGGGACATTGAGTTCTTTCGCGATAGCTTTTATCCCAACGGATATTTTGGAAACCTCTACCTGCCTGTTGTCAGATCTGCTGATTTGAGCTTGCATAAGCTGCAAGTAGTCCACAAAAATAATGTCTATATTATGATTTGCTTTGAGTCTTAAAGCTCTGGCTTTGAGTTCATTTATATCTAATGCAGGAGTAGGGTCAATAAAAAAAGGAGCTCCTCCAAGTTCGCTTGCTGCTCCTGTAATCCTGGACCATTTTGAAGTGAATTCATTTTGGTCAAATCTTTTGTCGTAAAAATCTTTCTCAGAAATTTCAGCTATGCTGCAGAGCATTCTTCTTGTTAACTGTTCAGCTGACATTTCAAGGCTGAAAAAAGCTACGCTTTTCTTTTTTCTTAAAGCTATATGAGAAGCGATATTTAGAGCGAGCGATGTTTTACCTATTGAAGGTCTTGCGGCTATAACAACCATTTCCTGGTTTTTAAGGCCTACGATTATATTATCAAGTGTATGAAAACCTGTGGAAATACCGGTTGCTTCTATTTTTCTACTGCTGAGGTTTTCCAGATATTTAACTGCATCAACTAGATGTTCTGAGACTTTCGTGGCCGAACTTTTAGATTTTTCATTTCTAACTTCGAAAATTGAACTTTCAAGCTCTCCCAATAGATCTTCGACCCCGTCAATTTGTGCGCTATAGCATTTATTTATTGCATTGGCACAAACAGAGATCATTTTGCGGAGAGCCGCTAAATTTTTAAGTACTTCGCACCAGTTCTCGATATTGGCTGTGGTGATGATATTACTTTGAAGTTCAATAAGGTATTCATGCCCGCCTATAGTCTCAAGGATCCCTTCTTTTTTAAGGGAGGAACTTACGGAGAGAATATCGATATATTTCCCTTTTTCATTATAGAGCGAATGAATAGCTCTGAATATTCTTTGGTGAGCCGGGAAGAAAAAATAAGAGATATTACTTTTATCTGAATAAGGAAATTTCTCAAAAACTATATTTCGAGATTCCTCATCAGAAAGAATTGCCCCCAGAACAGCCTTCTCAGTATTCAGGTCATGAGGTGGGGGCTGATCACCAGGCAGAAAAAAATCATTTTTCCGTTCCTGTGACATTATGTTGTTATGCCTTTACAACAGCTATATTAACTGTGGCGATTACTTCAGGGTGAAGTTTAATCTTTACTTCATATGAACCCAGTTCCTTGATAGTATCAGGAAGGATGAGTTTATTGTGGTCTATTGTAATTCCAAGATCAGATATAGCTTGAGCTACAGTATAGGAAGTAACTGAACCGTAAAGTTTATTGTCTTCGCCTACATTCATAGGAATGTTTATCTTTAATTCAGAAATTTTTGTAGCAATCTGCTGCAGCTTTTCAATTTCTGTTTTTCTCTTTGTTTCAATTTTTTCTCTGCGGGCTTCAAACTGTCTCAAAGCTCCTTTTGAGGCTTTAAGTGCCAGTTTTTTTGGAACGAGAAAGTTTCTTGCATAACCAGGGAGCACTGAAACTACATCTCCGGCATTGCCAAGATTTTCAATATCTTCTAAAAGGATATATTTTTCTTTCATGATGATTTCTCTTCAGTTAATGAAATTAATCTTACAGTGACAGGGCAAGAATTCTTGCTCTCTTGATTGCCTTGCAGAGCATCTTCTGATGAAGTTTGCATGTGCCGGTAACGCGACTCGGAAGAATCTTTCCATTTTCCGTTTGAAATTTTGCGAGGAGGTCAGGTTCTAGAAAGTCTATATAATTAACTTTGTTTTCGCAAAATCTGCAGATTCTTGGCCTAAAATCTCTTCTAATAGGCCGTCTGACTGGTCTTTTATTTTTATTTCTATCCATAATTCAATATTCTCCAAAAGTTTTTAGTTTTACTCAAAATGGGATATCATCTTCATGTTCGGCATTGTCAACAAATATATCCTGAGGCGGAACAGGCATAGGATGCTGTTTTGATTGTTGCTTTTGAGGAGCTGCTTGCTTGAAATTCTGTCTGGATGCTTCCTGAGTTGAATAGTCGTCCTGAGCATCATAGCTGTCAGGAGGATTTTGACTGCGTTTGTCTTCTTGCGATCTATTGAAGTTAAGGAATTGTATTCTTTCCGCGGTAACTACAAGTCTGGAGCGTTTATTTCCTTCCTTGTCATTCCATGATTCAGATTTCAATCTTCCTTCAACTAACACGGAAGAACCTTTCTGTAAATATTTTCCGCAAGAGTCAGCCTGTTTTCCCCATGTGACAATATCAACAAAGCAGACTTCTTCTTTTTCCTGTCCGTTTACAGAATATCTGCGGTTAATAGCTATAGAAAAATCACAAACTGCTGAACCGTTAGGGTTAGAGCCCGCTCTAGGGTCTCTGGTAAGATTCCCCATCAGGATTACTTTATTAAATGATGCCATATAATATTCCCCTTAAAATTCGAGTGTCAGTTAGATTGTCGTTTCTTTTTGTAAAATAACTTCACTTGCCTTTATCTGATTTTCAGGTCTGTCATAAACAAATACCTGCATGCGGAGAATACGCTCATCAAGCTTGTATTTTTCATTTAAGCCCTTTGCTAAATCTTCATTTACGCTGAAAACGAAGTCATAATAAACTCCGGCTTTGCGCTTTTTGATTTCTCTTGCAAACTGTTTGCGGCCCAGGGGAGTTACGCTAACCATTTCTCCACCGGCCCCGGAAATCACTGAGGAGAATTCCTCTGTAAATGATTTTCCTTCGTCCTGAATTTTTCTTTCATCCAGGATGAATACGGTTTCGTACTTTTTCAATTTTGTACTCCTGTTTTGTTGTTATTTATTTTTATCGCATTAATAATATTCATAGATGCATGAATATCTCTTGCGAGAGTTAATCTGATTGCGTCTATTGATAATTTGACTGCTTCTTTTAAAATATCGAGTTCATCTTGATTAAATTTATCAAGAACATGTTCTTTCATGTCATTTTGAGTTCTTCCAATTCCTACTCTCAGTCGTATAAAATCATTTGATTGAATCGATTCAATAACTGATTCTATACCATTATGTCCTGCGCTTCCTCCGGCAATTTTGAGTCTAACTGTACCAAGCTCAAAGTCCATATCGTCGTGTATTACTATAATTTCCTGAGGCTTTAGAAGTTCGGAGGCTACAAGTTTTTTAACAGCTATTCCGCTCAGGTTCATGTATGTCAAGGGTTTCAAAAAATGAATTTTTTCTCCGCCTATATTTTTAAAACAATATAATCCTGAGAATTTTTCGTATATTTTTATTTCTCCTTTCAGCGTTGATAAAAAGTGATCAACTACTTTAAACCCTATATTGTGTCGCGTATCTTCATATTGTTTGCCAGGATTCCCTAAACCAATTACGGCTTTTATACTGTTTTTGGATATTGCTGCCATAACTGTTTAAATTTAATCTGAAAAAAAAGAGGCAAAAAATTGCCTCTTTTAAAGCTATATTTTCCTGATAACAATTTATTCTTTCTTGTCTTTAGCAGGAGCTGCTGTTTTTCCAGGAGCAGCTTTTGCTTCAGCGCCTTCAGCTTTCTTTTCACCTTCAGCACCTTCAGCTTTCTTTTCCCCTTCAGCGCCTTCAGCTGCTGCAGCTTCAGTTGACTTTTCGGTTTCGACTTTGACTTTCGGCAAGCCGACATGGAATATGACCTGATCCTCATCTCCTACAGCCTTTACATTGGCTGGAAGCTTAACATCTTTTAACTGCAAAGAGGCATTAAGTTCAAGTGCTGACACATCAGCGGTAATAGAAACCGGAAGATCCGCAGGTAGACAGGATACTTGGATTTCGTGTACATACTGGTCAAGCACTCCACCTTGAAGAAGACCGATTGAATGACCATGAGGATAGACAGCTATGGAAGCGACAATTTCCTTATTCATATCAATTTCAAGGAAATCAACATGGGTGGTTTGGGCAGCCAGATAATTGTACTGAACATCTTTGATAAGGGCATTAATTTCGGCGCCATTAGATGAGACTAAAGAAATAATGCTTACATCTTTGCTTAGTACTTTATCAAGTTCCTTTGCGTTTATTTCAAAGTGTTTGGGTTCTTTGTGCAAACCATAAACTATGGCAGGTACATTTCCTGCTTTTCTTGCTCTGCGTGATGAAGCTGAGCCAAGAACCGTTCTTTCAACAACATTTATTTTGCTTGTTGTAGCCATTTTGTGATCCTTTTTAGATTTTACTTATAACTATATAAAAACATTTACTTAACATTGCTTTTAAAAAGAGAAGAAAGCGAACCTCCTGCATGTATTCTTCTTATTGCTTCAGCCATTATCGGAGCAATACTCACGATTTTTAACTTGCTGGATTTGCCTACGACTTCAGGGACAGAATCAGTAGAATAAAGCTCTTCTATTATACTTGATTCAAGTTTCTCAATTCCAAGATCATTCATCAGGCAATGAGAAGTAGCAGCTATTATTCTGTTTGCTCCTTCTTTCTTTAGCAGATTTGCTCCAGCAATCAAAGTTCCTGCCGTAGAGGTCAGGTCATCTATAATTAAACAAGTCCTTCCTTTTACTTCTCCAACAAGGTGCGAAGACTCCACTGTCAGTGCATCTGTCCTTCTTTTTGAAATTACTGCAAGACCTGCACCAAGCGCACTTGCATATGCATGAGCCATTTTTACGCTTCCTGAATCAGGTGCAACGACCACAGCATTATCTCCTAAAGCTTTTTTAAGATGCGGATAGAGAACGGGAGCAGCATAGAGGTGATCTACCGGTATGTCAAAGAAACCCATTATTTGCTGAGCATGCAAGTCCATTGTAAGGACTCTGTTTACTCCTGCGGCAATAAGCACATTGGCAACGAGCTTTGATGTGATTGCTACTCTTGGTTTATCCTTTCTGTCCTGCCTGGCGTAACCATAATAAGGGATAACAGCTGTAATCCTGCCTGCCGAAGCACGCATAGCGGCATCTATCATTATCAGAAGTTCCATGAGAGTTTCATTTGGCGGGTAGCAGGTAGGTTGTATTAGAAACACATCTCCGCCTCTTATATTCTGGAGGTATTGTACAAATATTTCCCCATCAGGGAAATGCTCAATTTTTATATTTCCAAGAGTTATCCCAAGCTGTTCAGCGATATCTTTTGCAAGTTTAGGATGTGCCGAACCCGAAAATACAAATAATTCCTGCCCTCTAGTGTACATAAGTTTTTATCCTAAAAAATTGTTTATTTTATTTTAATTAAAGGTTATAAACCTAGCATTTTACCTTAAAATAACTTATATAAAGTATAGCATAACACTCTTTTGCTTGCCGGATTCGACTAGAAAAGAGCTTTACTATACACGACCCGATTTGTTAGTCAACAATCAATATTATTTAATCTCAAAATATATGGTTCAGGAAAACAAAACCAATTACAGTCCAAATGGTATAGCTATAAAACAGGAGAGCGATATTTTGACCTTATCCGGTTTTGATGTTAATGATCTGGATGAAGCTTCTTTTAGGGATAACTTCAATTATTTCAAGGAATTGTTAAAAGCAAAGAAAGTAAAAAATCTAATAATAGATATAAAGAACCTCGGTCCAGGTTTAAAATATAACTTAAGCTTTATTGATGCATGTGTTTCTTTTTGTAACGCAAAGTGCGTAAAAGTTCAGATTATTAATTCTTCCCATGACATTGATTTGCTTTTAAAAGAACTTGATTTTATTAAAACCCACACAGAAGTTAGAGTAAGACATAAGACACAGAAAAGCCCTTCGGCTTTAGTATCCATCGGTGAAGGAGCTATAAAATTTTTCAATGATATAAAATCCTTTTTGGGGTTTACCGGAGAAATTACATCAGCAATGATTTATTCGGTTTTACATCCCAGAAAAATACAGTGGAAAGAAACCCTTTACTACATGGAAAAAACAGGAGCAGACGCTGTACCGATAGTTTTTGCAGTCTGCTTTCTCACAGGAGCTATTATTGCATACCAGGGCGTGGTGCAGATGGGAAGGTTCGGACTTTCGATATTTACCTCGGATCTGCTTGGGCTTGCAATGACTAAGGAACTTGGAGCTCTTATGACATCAATGGTATGCATAGGCAGGGCCGGTTCAGCTTTTGCAGCCGAAATAGGCACGATGCAAGTATCCGAGGAGGTTGACGCGATGGAAACAATGGGGCTTACTACCTCAAGGTTTCTTGTAGTTCCTAAAATAATAGGGCTTGCATGCGTAATGCCTCTGCTTACTATTATTGCAGATATTGCCGGAATACTCGGAGGTTCGATTTCGGCTGTTTTGAAAGGCGGTCTTTCATTTCCGGAATTTTTCTCAAGGACGATTTCAGCGATAACCTTCGCTAATGTGATGGAGGGTGTTTCCAAAAGTATAATTTTTGCCATTTTAATAGCTGGAATAGGGTGTTTGCGAGGTTATCAGGCAGACCGCGATGCAAAAGGAGTGGGGAGGGCTGCAACTTCTTCTGTCGTTAGCGGGATATTTATGATTGTAGTAGCGGATGGTCTTTTGACGCTGGTTTTTAATTAGGATATATATGTCAGAACAAAAAGAAGTTATAAAAGTAGAGCATCTTACTATAGGTTATGGAGAATCCGTCCTGCTGAAAGATATTAGCTTTTCTGTCATGAAAGGAGAAATATTTGCGATATTAGGAGGTTCCGGAAGCGGGAAGAGCACTATAATAAAACACCTAACCGGTTTGCACAAGCCAATCAACGGCAAAATATTTATCAATGGGATTGATATAGTTACTGCTGATGATTTTAAGCTTGCAACTTTGAGAAAGAGTTTTGGTATTCTTTATCAGTCTGGAGCTCTTTTCAGTTCATTAACTATCGAAGAAAATATTGCGTTGCCGCTTCTTGAATATACGACTTTCCCAAAGGAAACTATTAATTCAATTGCTAAGATAAAGCTCAATACTGTAGGACTAGGAGGATATGAAAAATTCATGCCTTACGAACTTAGCGGAGGAATGAAGAAAAGGGCAGCTCTCGCAAGAGCTTTAGCTTTGAATCCGGAAATTTTGTTTTTTGATGAACCTTCAGCAGGGCTGGATCCTATAAATTCTGCAAAACTTGATAATCTAATTTTAAAGATAAATAACGAAACAGGCGTTACAATTGTAATTGTCACTCATGAACTGGAGAGTCTGTTCTCTGTAGCAGATAGAGTTATAATAGTAGATAAAAAGTGCCAATGCATTCTCGATGAAGGTGAACCGCAGAGCCTGAAAGGCAACAGCAAAAATGAATGGGTCAGAAACTTTTTGAATAGAAAATATTTAGGATAAAAATATGTCAAATCTAGCAAATAAATACAAGCTTGGGATTTTTGTAGTTCTTTCTTTTATTCTGATTGTGATAGTTGCCATTTTGCTTGGAAGTTTATCTTTGTTTCAAAGTAAAACAAGATGCATGACAGTAGTTAACTCATCGGTGCAAGGTCTCTCAGTCGGTGCCAAGGTTAAGTTCAACGGAGTAAATATCGGACAGGTTTCTTCTATTCAAATATCTCCAAGGGGAGAATATATATTTATTTATATGAATCTTTCATCTGAAGCGATAGCCTTCACCGGCAGCGATACTACTCATTCTTTTGCTGATTTTCTTGATGATGAGGTTAAAAATGGGCTTTGCTGTCAATTAAGATATGAAGGCATTACAGGTAATCTTTATCAGGAAATAAAATATTTTCCTGAAGAAACCTATAAGATACCTGCCCCTAAACTTCCATCAGGGCACTTGCTTTTTATCCCCTCAACGCCCCCGATTCTTCTTACTGATCTTATGAATAAAGTTAATTCTTCTCTTGAGAAACTTTCTAAAATCGATGGGATATTTCTCAAGGTTGTAAGTACTGTGGATACTATTAATAAATACCTTGAAGGGCCGCAAGTAGCTAATTTTATTAAAGAAACCGAAAAGATATCTGTTAATCTAGCCCAAATGTCTGAAAAATTTAATGATATAATTACTAAAGAAAAACTCGAGAATATAATTGATGACATAGAGGTTGCAGCAAATCAGGTAAAAAATCTTTCTTTGGAACTTAACGAACAAGTCAAAAAAGCAAAAATCGCCGAAACTTCCCTTAGAGCCAGACAGCTTATGCACTCAGCAAAAACGAATATCAATAATATCTCAGGTTCAATTGAAACGGCTACTGAAAGTATAACTGATCTGTCTGATTCCATAAACAGAAATCCCAATGTGCTTATTATGGGATCCGGTAATAAAGAAGTAGTTCCTTCATTTTAATTTTGAAGTTCATTCTGTCTTTATAACTTTGCTCTATTTCTATTATCAAGCTTGATTATAAAAGATTAAAAGACAATATTTCGTGGAATAATTAAATTACCACATCCAAAAACGAAAAGGACATCCGGTATTATGGAACAAGTGTCACAAGTAGTGAATTACATTAAAACCAATTTCAAGAGAAATTTAAGCTTATTGAACTTTGTAGACGAAAATCCTGTTTATAGTGCAGAGAGGGTAGGGAACTCTGTAATAGTAAGAGGTATAAGTGATTATCCATGGGTTTATTTGGATAGTGAAAATGAAAGTGAACTTAAGCAGCTATTGCCTAAGCTCAAACCTGAAGACAATTATTTTGCAGCAGTTCAGGATTGGATTATTCCACATCTTCTAAAAGTAAAGAGAAAACACTGGGATATTCGCACTTATCAGTACTATCTTCCAATGGATGCAAGAATTCCTGATGTTCACGGGGAAGTCCTTCCGTTACAAATTTCAGATATCGATACTGTTTATGAGCATGTAGCTTACAAGATGGCTCTTACAAAGAACTATATCAAAGAAAGAATTATGAAGGGATATACTGCCTGTATAAGAAAAGAAGGCAAACTTGTTGCCTGGATTCTTACGCATGATGATGGAGCTATTGGCTGTCTTTCTGTTCTGGATGGATATAGGAATCAGGGATTAGGTACAAATGTCTGTACCAGACTGATTTCAAAAATAAGAAATGCAGGCAAACTTCCTTTCCTATATCTGGGTTATGAAAATAAAGATTCAGAAACCTTTTTCCTGAATTTGGGTTTTAAAAAGACTATACCTGTAAACTGGTTGTATTTGCGCTGAATTATCAATGAATATTTATTTGGTATAGCAGTTAGGATATTCTTCCAGGTAATCTTTACTCATAGCGAAAGCTTTCCCCCCCCCAGAAAAGAAATATATTTATTGGTACAGGCAGAGCATTTTCCTTTAAGGTTGTTTCTATCTTGGAGATTAATAAAAGAGAATGTCGACAGGAAGACAGGCAATCTTGTATTTATGAGGAATATTTTCTTTAGGGAGTACCCTTATAAGGATTTTCTTTTTATCGCTCGATACTATGTTTGATCTTGATGGATCCATTTCAGCGAAAATGGGCGTTGCTGAAACTATTCCTTTTATCTTTTCTCCATCAGGAAATAAAATGTTAACCTCCTGATTTGCTTTGAGCTTCTTTGATAGGAATTTGGACTCCACATAGGCTATTATGTAAATGTTTCTGTTAACAACTATGATTGCAATGTCTTGGCCATCTTTTACATATTCATTTTCATGAATAACAACTTTTGCCAGAGTTCCTGCTTCAGGAGCTTTTATCGTCAAGAGTTCGAGAGATGTTTTAAGTATTTTAATCTTTGCTTCCGTTGCTCTTATATTCTTGTCAAAATATTCTTCACTCTGAAGTTTCTTATTAGTTTGGAGTTTGGCAATCTCTCTATCTAAAGCTTTGTAGCCTTGAGTAGCAGTGTTCAGATCATAAAGAGCTTTTTCTATATTTGCAATGCTTGTCTGCCCTTTTGATTTAAGGTCTTCCCATACTTTGAGATAATATTTACTGGATTCCATATATTTTGCGGCTTCTGTTCTGGCAATTAGCAGATGGTTTAATTCGGAATCATCACTAAGCAGTTTTTTTTTCTTCTCTTCTAGTGTGAGGATTTCTTCATCCAGAGTTCTAAGCTCAGATAAGAGCTGTGGACTGGAAAGCAGCATCAAAGACTGACCTTTCTCAAAAGAATCTCCGGGAGTTAAAAGTACCTGGTCAACATATGCATTTGAAGGGGAGCGAAGAACAACCTCGCCAAACATAATATGCCCATTCGCACTCATCAGAAATGTATCAGTGAAAATTTTGTAACCAAGATAGACAAAGGGAGAGAGAATCATTATAAGCAGAAGATACCAGTAAACTTTAGACAGATGTCTTTTGCCAGGAGCATAGCTTGGAGATTGCTGAAGTTTTTGATCTTTATGTTTAAAATTGAAACTCATTAGCTTTACTTATTAAGTTTAATTTGTTTTTCTGATTACCCACCAGGGTGCCATGCTAGTGTCTTTATGAGTTGAGAGAACAAACTCAAGAATCGTAGCATAAGCTGTATTTATTCTCATTATATATTGATAAATAGGCATAAGCGGTAGATAAAGTAAAAATTTTATATCATTTTTCTTTCTTTCAGATACAAATGCCAGGTAAAGAAAAAATAGAGCAGTAGTAGAAAACAAGTAATAGATATATGTCAATATGAGCATAGTACTAGCAAAGCTTGGAGAGAATTTAAAAAAAAGCCATATGGTATAAATGATAGTCAGGAACGGAACGCACAGGCAAAACATAAAATCATACCAAACAATAGCAAAGAGGTTTTTCCATCCAATATTTTTGGGTCTTAGTATTTTTCTGTAACGCTTGAAATAGAGAAAAGAAAGATCGCCGTCCCATCTTTGGCGCTGTTTGAGCAGTTTGCTCCAGCTTTCAGGTCCGTCTGTATGCATTGTAGATTCATATGTATGAATGATTTTGAGATTAGGATAACTTTTGAGATATGCTTTGATCCTTGTTGTCATATCGAGATCTTCAGCAGTTCCGTTTTTCCAGCCACCTATAGCCTGTATGAAACTTTTCCTGAATATTCCATGCGCTCCAGATATATTATTGAGCATTCCGAGTTCTGCCAAACCGGTTTTTGATAATTGCAACCCGATCATATATTCGAGAGCCTGGAATTTTGTAACCAGACTTGCATTCCAGTTTCTAATTCTGATATTTCCTGATGACCCTACAACATTAGGATTCGCAAAACCTCTGACAGCAGAAGCTACCAGATCATTATCCAAAGAGCAGTCGCCGTCGACAATTATTATTATCTCTCCTTTTGAAATGGATAAGCCGAGGTTGTTTGATGAGACTCTGCCGCCGCGTAATTTTTTTGGAATTACCCTTATATAACGAGAACTGTACTTATTCTCAGCATGATACTTATTTGCATAATTCAAAGCAGCTAGATAAGTAGATTTATTGATGTCAGAACCGTCTACCATGACCAGAATTTCTATATTTCCTTTGTAAAGTTGTTCGACCAGGGATCGGATTGTGTCGAGTATGGCTTTTCCTTCGTTATAGCATGTTATTATACAGCTGACAGTCGGGAAATAGTTCACCGGAGCAGACCAGAGAAATACATCATTCCAAAATTTTTTAATATAAGAAGTAATTATTAGTAAGTAGAGCGGTATCTCAAGGAAAATAACGATAGGGAAGACAAAGACATACAGTTTCCAGTATTCTTCATAGTTCCAGTACATTGTCAGGTAATAGAGGATCTCATTCCAATATCTGTTCATAGTTGGCCAGCGATAGCTGCTATGAGCTCTTCAGCTGATTTATCTGAAATATTTTCTTTGGTTGAAGAGAATGAAGCTATTTTAATGTCAAATTTGCCTTTGTTTAATGATATGTTTTTTAGGAAGGTTTGGATTTTATTTTGAATAGATTGTAAGGCTTGCGCATCTGATTTCGGAAAGAAGAAAATTAATGAATTTATATCTAATTTGGAGCACAGATCCGTTGTTCTAAATAACTGACGGAGCATTTTTGAAAATTCTAGAATAAGATCGTACGCAGAAGTTGTTTCATCGAGTACAAATTTAAGAGCGATAAGACTGAAATAGTCTTCGGGATATCTTCTTTGTATTTTTATATACCAGTCAATGTTGAAAATGAAATGATTTATTTCTAGGTAGTTAAGTTCATTAACAATTAGATTTATAGAATTTATTGTGCCGAATCTTATCTGATTTCTGCCGTATTCGGTAAGTTTATATTCATAAATGAGTTTTTTGCTCAAGTCTTCGGTTGAGCAGCTCTTATGACAGGTCAAGCATTCTATTTTAAGTTTACTCTCAATATGATATGTCCCACAGTCATTGCAAACGCCATTTTCAAGAGGCCTGTCATAATCTTGGCCTATTAGTTTTAGTTTTGATTTGCATGATGGGCATACAAACCTTTCGTTTTTCAGGAATTTGCTTTCAGGTCCCACATATCCGCATGTGAAGCAGTGAATAAACTTTTCATTTCTTATATTTATACTTCCGCAGTTTGGACAATGGTCACTGAATTTTAATAGAGCTGAAAAGCAATAAGGACAGCAGAAAATCCTGTCAACTAGTTTGACTTTTGACAGGATATTCTGAGAAGCCATATCCTCAAGCCAGTAAAAGTAATCTTCCTGACCGTCATAGAACTGTTCTACCAGAGGGTAGTAGTAGAACATCGGTTTTTGTTTGTCTAGTTTTGGAGCAATTGTAAAATCCGGGCGTGTGTAGAAATAAGCAAGTATCCTATTCTCCCAAGTGGAATAATGATGGTGTTCTATTTCCGTGCAAAGGCTTTTTATAGCTATAACCTGCTCTTTAAGTTTAGCCGCTGCAATTGGAGTTTCATAAAATAGAAAATTCCCATCTTCCTCGAAAAATATCGGGAATACATAGATTTTATCAGATTGCCTTGCAACTTTAATATATGACTCTATTATTTCCATTCCAAGCAGAGTGGAGAAAACGGCAACATCAAATTCATTATCAGACTTTTGAAAATCATCAATAGAATCAAAACAGGTAACATTTTCAAAATAGTCTTTCAGTAGTTTTATAACAAAATCTTTTTTAGTCGGAGCGATATAAACTAAATTCATAACTAACCATAATTGAATTGCTAATGACTTAAAGTTTAGCCTGATAAAAATAAGAATCAATAAAGTTTATTTTTCTATAAGAATTTCTTTTCTAGATTAAGCCGCTTTATTCTTTTGCTTTTTAGGTTATAAATCTCAAGTAAATAAGGCAATATAATTAACAAGGAATTTTTATGGGGACTATTGCTGAGAAGGCAAAAAGAGTTTTTGATATTGAAATATCTGAACTTACTTCTTATCGAGATAGGATTGATGAAAACTTCGAAAAGATGGTTTTTGTCTGCAGAAGTATTCTTGATAATGGAGGCAAAATAATAGTTAGCGGTATCGGCAAAAGCGGAATAATAGGAAATAAAATTAGTGCTACCCTTACCAGCACAGGCTCGCGATCATTCTTTCTCCATCCCGTGGAAGCAATGCATGGGAATCTTGGTCTGCTTCGCGATAATGACATTCTTATAGCTCTAAGCTATAGCGGAGAGACAGATGAACTGCTTACAATACTACCTTTTGCAAAACGCTTAAAAATACCAGTTATTGCCTTAACTGGTATTTCTGAATCAAAATTGGCTAAGTGGGCGGATATAGTAATAAATACAAAAATTGATAAGGAAGCTTGTCCTTTTAATCTTGCTCCGACAAGTTCTACCACGCTTCAGCTTGTTTTAGGTGATGCTCTTGCAATGGCTCTTCTAGAGATCAGAGGTTTTACAAAAGAAGATTTTGGAAAACTTCATCCTTCAGGAGCTATTGGGAGAACAATGACTCTTAGTGTTTCAGACATAATGAGATCAAGAAATTCTCACAAACTTGTTACAGTTACTCAGGAATTATTAGTAAAAGAAACTATTTTAAAAATGACAAAAGCTAAGACCGGTTCGGCAGTAATTATTGATGATAATGGTTTGCTGTTGGGTATTTTTACTGATGGAGATTTAAGAAGGCACTTCGATGAAGAGAATATGTTAAACAACCCTGTAAAAAATTACATGACGCGTAATCCTTCTACAATCCATTCAGATCAGTTGGCAGTTGATGTCCTGAATGTGATTGAGAAGAACAAAGTAGACGACATAGTAGTTGTAGATAGACAGGGAATAGTCGTTGGATTGGTAGACAGTCAGGATTTGCCCAGTTTCAAACTTTTATAATGATTTTCCATAATACCAAAAAACAAAAAATGTGGGGTGAAAAATGAATTGGATGATGACTACTTTTTCCGCAGAATTACTTGGTACCTTGATCTTGATTCTGCTAGGAGACGGTGTAGTGGCAAATGTTCTTTTAAGCAAAAGCAAAGGTCAAAATTCCGGGTGGATTGTTATTACAGCAGGATGGGCTTTTGCTGTAACAATGGGCGTATATGTGACAGGATGGGTAAGCGGAGCCCATCTCAATCCGGCTGTGACAATCTCTATGGTAGTTGTTGGTAATTTGCCGCTGAGTTCAGCTTTTTCTTATATAGCCGGGCAATTCATAGGCGGATGCATAGGAGCATTTCTGGTCTTCCTTTCTTATAAATCCCATTGGGGAGTAACTGATAATCCTGATTTTAAGCTTTCAGTTTTCTGCACGATGCCTGCTATAAGAAAAGCAAAGCACAACATTATGACTGAAATAATAGGCACTGCTATGCTTTTGATGGGCATATTAGGCATTTCTGATACTCATAATGGCCTTTCAGCCGGAGTTGGTCCAATAGCAGTTGGAATACTTATTTTTGCTATAGGGTTATCTCTCGGAGGACCTACTGGATATGCTATTAATCCCGTTAGAGACCTTGCTCCAAGAATAATGCATGCTATTCTTCCGATTCCAGGCAAGAGAAATTCAGATTGGAGTTATGCATGGATACCAATAGTAGGCCCTATTTTCGGAGGAGTAATAGGAGCTCTGATTTACAAACTTTTCTGTCGTTCATTCTGGATGTGAACGAATATCTAGCTTTGCTCTGATGTTTCTGGCTTTATCTCAGGGATTTGAATTTTTTGTCCTATCTTAAGCGCTGAGTTTTTTTCGAGATTATTCTCTTCTTTGAGTATTTTTACAGAGATATTATAACATTTTGCTATACTCCATAAAGTATCACCTGATTTAACCGTATGCTCAAAATATTTATTTTCAGCAGGTAGTGCTGAAAATTGCTTTTCCAATTTGACATCCTTTCTGATGTTTTGAGGCTCAGTTCCATTTGAGGAATAGAAAAAGTGCAGCAAAAATATTATTAGAATTTCGGTTACAAGGACGATAGAGAAAGTTATATATCTTTTCATTTCAATTTCCTACAAAACTTAGGCTGGATGATTATCAAATGAGCCAAAAAAAGCTGAGTTTTTAATTTCTTATTATTTTCAATAAGGCATATAAGTAAAAATCCAAGTTGTTTCTACGAGAAATTATAAATTTATGCAATGAAAGGATGGTCTTGATTTACTTTGATGGTGCATCCTTGCTATCCTAAGAAATTAGAACAGGGACAGAGGGTTGATGCTGTTTCATCAGTTTAACGGTAATATCTGAACGGTTCATGGAGCGTAATTTTGAGACAGCCATTCCTTCTACTATCGAATGAAGATTGCAGTCAGAGCTGATGTGTCCGAGCATTATTTTTCTGGTATTTTCCGTTACTAATTCTGAAAAAGCTCCAATTGCTTCGGTGTTATCAAGGTGGCCTGTTCTTGAGAGAATCCTTTTTTTAAGATAGAAAGGTCTGGTTGACTCCATTAACATTTTTTTGTCATGGTTGCTCTCAAGCATAATCACATCGCAGCCTTTCAGCCTCTGTTTTGTAAGAGTGTCAAGAGTTCCGACATCCATAGCATAACCGATTTTGATTCCTTTTGTTTCGAAAACAAATCCGACGGATTCGATAGCATCATGAGATATTCTGAAAGGTGTTATCTTGAAATTTTCAATAATGAAAGGAGAGCCTGTCAGAAAAGACTTATGCTTCTTGCCAAGGCATGAAACTTTTCTCATTTCATTTGCAGTAAAGGTATTGGCAAAAGTTTCTATGTCCAATGCATCAGCTATAATTCTAGCTCCTTTGATATGGTCAGAGTGTTCATGGGTGATTATTAGAGCTTTTATAGTATCCGGTGAGATTCCGCTTACAGAGAGCCTTCTTAATAATTCTTTTTTGCTGAAACCATTATCAATCAGAACACCAAAATTTCCAAGAGATACGACCGTAGCGTTACCTTCGCTGCCGCTTCCCAGAACAGTTATATTCAGATCCATAGAAACTTCCTTAATAATTTCTTTTAAGAAAAATAGTCTTTAAAATCAAAAATTAAAGGATTCTTGATAGTTTATTTAAAACTAGTAGAATCATGAATGATAAATGAAAGGAAATAATCGATAAGGGGGATAAATTATGGAAGAATTCTGTCCTATAAACAGTTTAATTGTTATCATAATAAGGGTAATAACACTTTATTATGATGAAAGCAACAAATTCTATGGAAATTAATATAGGGAGATGGAGATAAATGGCTAGACTTGCTGAAAATGCCTATAGAGAATTAAGAAAAGACGAAATTTATATTCCGGTTCTTTCTCCTGACAAAACTTATCGGGAAGTAAATCTTTACAGTGTGGGGCTAGGGTTTGTTTTCGCGATAATTTTTACCTTTGCATTGATGTATCTGGCGTTGAAATTAGGATTGGGAATTTCTGCAGATACTCCGGTTGCCATTATTGCTGTGGGTCTTGCAATGTACCTAAAAAGACCTGACGCGTATGGTGAAAATTATATGATGTCTTATATTCCTTTTACAGCTTCAGCAGTAATGGCTACAGGAACATTTCTTTTTCCTGCTTTTATTATACTTAAATTCGATGTTTCATACTGGGATTTGCTGTTAACTCTCATTCTCGGAGGCGTGCTGGGAACTTTAGTATCGATAATCTTCCGTAAATACTTTGTGCAGGACATGCACGGGAAATATCCTTTTCCGGGAAGTGTTGCAACTTCTGAAATACTTGTTTCCGGACAGAGTTCTTCCGCGAAAGTCATGGTTGTAGCCGGGATAATAGGTTTTATATACGACCTGGTAACAGGAGCGATAGGATGGTGGAATGAAGTTTTTTCCACAAGAGCTTTTGAATGGGGGAAAGCTCTAGCTGACAAATATAAAATGGTTTTCAGCATAGATGTGAGCGCAGCGTTTCTCGGAATAGGGTATTTGACCGGATTGAGGTATTCAGCGATAATTGCCGCAGGTTCAGTTTTTGGCGGTTTTGTATGCATTCCTTTAATATCAGTTTTGTTTTCAGGAAGCAGTGTAGGTTTTGTTCCACAAACTCCAGAATATATCTATTCTCATTATGTTAAGTTTATAGGAGTAGGAGCTCTTGCTACAGGAGGTATTATCGGCCTTATAAAGATGCTTAATGTTATAGGAAAGGCAATGGTTCAGGCCGTCCGGGATATAATAAGTCATAAGGCGATACATGAGGCAACGACCAAAAGGACTGATTTGGATCTTTCTATGAGAACCGTTTTCATTGCAATAATAATTAATATTGTACTTATTGCAATTTTTATCTATTTCAGGGCTGCTCATCAGAGTTTTATGCTCACTGGTATATCCACAGGGCTTGTTATAATATTCAGTTGTCTTTTTTCTATTGTGGCGGCAATATCGATTGGTTATACTAACATCGAGCCTGTGTCGGGTATGACTATTCTTATGCTCATAGTAAGTGCTGTTATTTTCTCTTCTGTGGGAGTAAGCGGCGCGACTGCTGCTATTATGATTCTTATAGTCGCGGCTGTCGTTTGTTCAATGCTTGGACAGGCAGGATATATAGCTGGAGCCTATAAGGTAGGATACTTAATTGGATGTACGCCGAAAAAACTTGAAGTTTGGGGCATAGTAGCTGTTATTGTAACAAGTCCAATAATTATTTTTGCTTTTATGATACTCAATAAGGCATATGGCTTTACCGGGTCTAACGCGCTTCCTGCGCCCCAAGGAAACGCTATGGCCAGCGTGCTTCAGCCCTTAATCGCAGGAGAAGCAACTCCATGGATATTCTACATTATTGGAGCATCTGTTTCAGTCACAATTACTCTTTGCGGAATATCGGCTCTTCCTTTTGCAATGGGAATGTATCTTCCCATGAGCCTGGCTACGCCGTTTATTGTCGGCGGTTTCCTCTCATGGATAGTCGAAACATCTTCTAAAGATGAAAAAATTAAAACTTTCAGAAAACAGAAAGGTATAGTTATTGCTTCAGGATTAATTGCCGGAGGCGCCATAGCAGGAATATTTACTGCGGTACTGCAGATACTTAGTGTCAGTTTTGTGAATGAGAAATATCTGAAGACAGGAACTTCTCAAATTTTGGGGCTTGTGGTTTTGGTGTGTCTGTGTATTTTTACTGTTTTCTATGCTATAAAAAACAAAAAGAATAAAGGGTATTTAAATGATAAAAGCAATCCTTCTGGGTATATACTCTGAAGACATTTTACCGCTGCTCCACAAGTATGATATCGATGTAATCAGGGATAATCGATGTCCCGATGTTGTTATTACCTATGGCGGCGACGGGACATTACTTGCTGCGGAAAGAGAATTTCCAGGGATACCTAAATTGCCGATAAGGGATATTAGAACAGCTCCTCTGTGCCCACGGCATTTTGTTGAAGAAATTATCAGAAGATACTTGGAAGGAATTCTTGAAATGTCCTCGATGATAAAGATTTCAGCGAAATGCAATGATAAAGAGTTTATAGCTCTTAACGATATTTTTATACATAATTGCCAGCGTGTTACAGCTATAAGATATTCGGTGATAATAGATGACGAACTATACATAAGAGAAGCAGCTAGCGATTCATTCGGGGTAGCAACTCCCCATGGCAGCACAGCATATTTTAGAAGCATAACCGGTACTGCATTCAGATCTGGTCTCGGTATGGCGTTCAGTAATTCAAGAGAAAGAGAAGCGCATTTAATCATTCCTGATTCGAGTTCTATAAAGGTGAAGATACTAAGAGGTCCAGCAATAATGGTAGCAGATAACTGCAAAGATATTATTACTTTAGATGAAGGAGATGACATAACTATATCAAAATATTCCAAGAGCGCTGTTGCCTATGGACTTAAGGAATTCATGTGCCATGATTGCAGAAATCTCAGACACAAAGTAACTTATCAATATGCATAATTTGCGCACTTCGCTTAAGAAACTTTACAGCTTGGAGCAATTCGGAATTAAACTAGGATTGCAGAACCTTTCTGAACTCCTTAAGTTCCTGGGAAACCCTCAAGAAGGTCAGAAATTTATTCATATTGCCGGAACCAATGGCAAAGGCTCGGTCTGCGCTATTCTCTCTAAAGTTTTAGAGGCAGCAAACTTCAGAGTCGGTTTTTTTAGTTCACCCCATCTTGTTACGATAAGGGAACGCTTCAGATTTAATAATTCCGGTATCAGCGAAGCTGAGCTTGTTTTGATAATCAATGAGATTTGGCCTTATATCGAAGAATTATACAAACGGAATATTAAGATAACTTTTTTTGAAGCAACTGTTGCCATAGCATTAATATATTATCGTCGTAAGAAGTGTGATTTTGTTGTTTGGGAAACAGGTATGGGGGGGCGTCTTGACGGGACAAATATTGTTGACCCAATAGTTACAGCTATAACAGGTATTAATTATGATCATCAGCAGTATCTTGGCGATATGCTCGAAAAGATTGCCTTTGAAAAAGCCGGAATAATAAAGAAAGGTATTCCATTATTTCTGGGAAATATCCTGAAAAATCCATTGAGTGTAATTATCAAAAGATCTGAAGAACTTGAGTCTGCAATATACTTTTTTGATCCTGAAGTGCTGAGATTTGAAGAACTCAAAAAAGATTCTTGTTCTGGATGGAATTTTTTTATTAAAGGAGACATAGAAAAAAGAAATTATTTTCTCGCGATGCCGGGGCTTTATCAGAAACATAACATGATTTTGGCTTATTCAATCCTCAAGTATTTATCCCGTATTTATAATTTCAATTTAATGGAATCTCTTTTAGTTCTGAAATATATAAAGTGGCATGCCAGATGCCATATATTGCCTGACGGCAAAATTCTTGACGGTGCTCATAATCAAGAAGGAATAGAAGCGCTACTTTCTTCGGTAAGAAAAATTTTTCCAAATCAGAAATTTACTGTGATATTCGGATGCATGCAGGAAAGAAACCCTCAACAAGCTATTCTTGCTCTTTCAGCAATTGCTGAAAAATTTATTTTTACTCCAATTTCTCCGGAGCGTAAAAGCTACCAACCGATAAACATTATAAAACTAATGAATAATATAAAGTCTTTTTCGACTGAATGCGCGGCTGTAAAATCTGCAAAAGAAGCTCTTGATATGGCAGGAAATTCAAAAACTCTTATTGCTGGTTCTTTATATCTGGCTGGAGAAATTTTAAGAGAGTATTATAGTGAGGATGATATTACTAAAATTTAGACAAGGATTAGTTAATGAAGAAAGCGATATTAGTATTGATGTTCTTAAGTTTATCTATTTGTTGCCTTAATGCGGCTGAACAACCACTACCAACAATAGACCAAAAAGATGAAAAAGTTGCGAAACTAACTGAAGATGAAGCATTCAGGCAAAAGATAAACGATTTAATTAATCAGAGGCGTCAGGTATCCATGTCTATCTATCAGACAAGGGTAGATTTAATTAAATCAGATCCCAATCTTAGGGTTCTCCACCAGGCGATTATTGACCTTCATGAAAAAATGGCCAAGGAATTAAATGCCAATCCCAAAATGGTAGTACTTATAGACAAAGGCAATGAACTGGATAAAGAAATGGCACAGCTTATACAGCAATATCAGGCTTCAAAATCCGCAGTCGGAGTTCAGAAATGAAAAATATCCTGGTAACAGGAGGGGCAGGTTTTATTGGAGTTAATTTCGTCAGAATGCTGCTTAATGAAACTGATGATATAAATGTAATAAATTATGATGCTCTTACTTATGCTGGAAATCTTGCGAGCCTTGACGATTGTTTAAACAATGAAAGACACATATTTATTCATGGCGATATTTGCGATATTAATAAAGTTGAAGATACTTTTGAAAGATATTCACCAGAGGGAGTAATAAATTTTGCGGCTGAATCACATGTGGACAGATCAATTACCGATCCTGATATTTTCCTTAAGACAAATATTATGGGAACATTGAGTCTTCTTAGAGCTTCCCGTAAATTCAATGTAAAGAGATTTCTGCAGGTTTCTACTGATGAAGTTTATGGATCGCTTGGCCTGACTGGTAAATTTACAGAAGCGACTAATATTTTACCTAATTCGCCATATAGCGCAAGCAAAGCTTCAGCTGACCATTTTGTCAGAGCTTTTAACCATACTTATGATTTTGATACGGTTATAACAAGGTGTTCTAATAATTACGGTCCTTATCAATTCCCTGAAAAAATGATTCCTCTTTGTATAAATAATATACTCAAAAACAAAAACCTGCCTGTTTATGGAGATGGTATGCAGATAAGAGACTGGCTCTTTGTAAAAGACCACTGCACTGCAATCTGGGAAGTTTTTAATAAAGGAAAAAGTGGAGAAGTATACAATATTGGAGGATCCAATGAAAAGGCAAACCTTGAACTTGTCAAGATACTTCTAAAGATACTTAACAAACCTGAATCGCTTATCACATTTGTTAAAGACAGGCCAGGCCATGACAGAAGATATGCCATTGATAACAGCAAAATAATGTCAGATTTAAATTGGAAACTATCTGTTACATTTGAACAGGGTATTGAGTTAACGGTTAAATGGTATCTGGACAATAAAAAATGGCTTGAGAATGTAACAAGCGGGGCTTACCAGAACTATTACAGCAATATGTACTCTAACCGTTAGTATCCAAGAAGAGACTTTACTTTAGTTAACATTAGAGCTTCGACCGATAAATAGTCTCCAGATTTGACAAAACAGCCTGCAGCAAGCTTATGTCCGCCTCCCGAAAGTTCTTTTGCTATCTGATTCACGGGGTATGTTATATTATTTGAACGAAGAGAAATTTTATAGCCGTCATTTAGTTTTGTTATAGTGGCAGCTATATAAACTCCTTTGATTGTGCGCAGGTTGTCAATTATGCCTTCAGTTTCCTTGTACTGTATTCCGTACTTATTCAACAATTCGTCGCTTAGATGAATATAAACAAATTTGCCATCAAACTCAGATTTCATGTGATTCAGGCAGGAATCAGTTTCTAGCAGCATCATTGCAAGAGGCTTTGCAAAATACATTTCTTTTATGATCTTAAGATAATCTGCTCCGTAATCTATGAGAGCAGCTGTTTTTCTTAGTACTCCTGCATTGGTATTGTCAAATCTTAGTCCTCCAGTGTCGAGCATAATGCCAATAAGAATGAAATTCGCAAAGGGACTATTTATTTTCCATGTTGTATCAGATGTGACAACATCAAAAATAATTTCAGCTGTAGCGCAGGCATTTGAGTCGACAAAATTATAAAGTCCGAATAGCTCATTATCCGGATGATGGTCAATATTAATCATCTCTGCTCTGTTTCTGATGTTTTTATCATAAAGAGCAAGTCTGTCGTAATTGCCGCAATCCAAAGCTATACAGTATTTATAATTGGCTCCAGGTTTTGGCTTTATTACATATGTTTGATCATTTGATAGATGCAGATATCTTTCAGGGAGAGTGTCTGAAAAATAAATATCAGCTTTTTTCCCTAAATTAAAGAATGCCTGCTGAAGCGCAAATGAAGAACCTATGGCATCGCCGTCAGGTCTTTCATGAGTCACAATGAGTATGTTGTTTAAATGAAGAAGAAGGTCAGATAGTTCTTTAATTGTCTTATAAATGCTACTCATTGGAGGGATTATCGTTGTCAAGATCATTGATTATAGATAGAACTTTATCTCCTGCTTCAAGTCTTCTGTCAAGTTCGAAATCAAGAACCGGCGTATATTTGATTTTTATAACTGAAGCTATAAGGGATTGTATATAGATTCTGTTTTTCTCAACTGCCTTCATGTATTTTTTCTTTGATTCAGCAGAACCGAATATACTTATGTAAACCTTGGCACATCTCAGGTCAGGAGTCGTGTTGACTTCTGTTACTGAAACAAGGCATCCGCTTTCTCTATCAATAATTTTCTCAAGTATTGTAGCTATTTCGTGCTGGAGAAGTTCATTGATTCTTGTCATTCTTAAAGATTCTTTCATATGCGAAAGTCCTCTTGTATTTCGTTTTATCTAATATACTGATTCCTTACAAAGAGGCCTTCTTGAATTCTATATCATAGACATTAATAATATCCCCTTCCTGGAAATCGAGAAAATTGTCAAGCCTTATTCCGCATTCCTGACCGGATTTTACTTCTTTTACATCATTTTGAAATCTTCTAAGGGATTGAATTATGCCGTTGAATATAAGCTCTTTATTTCTATAGACTCTAGCTTTTCCGCCGACCTTGATATAGCCTTCTTCTACAAGACAGCCACATACTTTTGGTCCTTTGGAAACATCAAATATCTGAAGTATTTTAGCTTTTCCAAGGTTAACTTCTCTTTGGTCGGGAGCGAGCCTTCCTTCAAGGGCATCTTTGATATCCTCGATGAGCTCATATATAATGCTGTAAAGCCTTATTTCGACTTTTTGTTTTTTAGCAAGATCGTTGACTCCTGAATTGACCTTTACATGGAATCCTATAACTATTGCGTCTGAAGCTGAAGCGAGCATTATATCGCTTTCAGAAATACCTCCAACGGCGGAATGAACAATATTAACTTTAATTTTTTCTGAAGGAAGCTTCGTTAATGAATCTTTAATGGCCTCAGCAGTGCCCTGAACATCAGTTTTAACTACAAGATTAAGGTCATTTCTCTGATTATTCTTTATATTTGTAAAAAGATCTTCCAGTGTTGCGGAAGTAGCTTTGTGGAGTCCTTTTACTCTTACATCGTCTGCTTTAGTTCCAGCTGCTTCTGCTGCAATTCTCTCATTCTTTACAACTTTGAATGTAGATCCTGCGTTTGGAATGCCTGAAAGGCCGACTATTTTAGCTGGAAGGCTTGGGCCTATGCTTTTTACTCTTACGCCTTGTCCATCTATCAAAGCTTTAATCCTTCCATAAAACTGGGCGCAAAGAACTATGTCTCCGGTATTTAATGTGCCGCTCTTAACTACAACATTGGCTATGGGCCCCATTCCCTGCTCAAGTTCAGCTTCAAGAACTATTCCTTCTGCTGGTTTGTTTGGATTTGCCTTAAGTTCAAGAATTTCAGCTTCAAGGAGAATTCTATCCAAAAGTTCAGGAAGTCCTTGACCTGTAAGAGCTGAGACTTTAATAGCGCCAATATCGCCTCCCCACTCTTCACTTGTCAAGTTATTTTGCTGCATATGGAGTAGTACTTTTCCAGGATCGGCTGAATGAAGATCAATTTTGTTTATAGCTACAATAATAGGAACATGAGCTGCTCTGGCATGGCTTAATGCTTCTACTGTTTGCGGCATAAAGCCGTCATCAGCCGCAACGACAAGAACAACGATGTCAGTAACATTTGCGCCTCTTGCCCTCATGGCGGTAAAAGCTTCATGCCCCGGAGTGTCAATAAAGACGATAGTCTTGCCTTTGTGTTTAATTACGGATGCGCCAGTATGCTGGGTTATTCCACCTGCTTCTCCCTTCACTACATGTGTTTTTCTGATAGCATCCTGTATTGAAGTTTTTCCATGGTCTACATGTCCCATGAATGTAACAACAGGTGGCCTATCCGTCAGATTTTCAGGTTTTTCGGTATCTTTTGCTGGAAGAGATTCTGTTTTGATAGATAGCTCAGGCTTCGCTTCAATTTTATCTGCTTTGTCAATTACAAGCGTGAAACCATGTTTCTTGCAGACCTGTTTAGCTGCATTGCCTTCAACAGCCTGGTTGATTGAAGCCAGAATATTCATCTGCATGAGGGTCATTACTATTTCAGAAGTTTTTTTACCCATCGCTTCAGCAATCATCTTAACTGTAATTGGACTCTTGAGGGAAATTTCCTTTTCAGTTCCAGCAGGAACAAAAGGAACAGCAAGTGAAGCTGGTGCAGCAGGTGCAGCAGGTGCAGCAGGTGCAGCAGGTGCAGCAGTTGCAGTAGGAACAGCTGGAATAGGGACTAACTCAGGAGACTTAATTTTAGGAGCGGCTGAAGAATCAGAAGCTTTTTTAGCCTTAGGTTTAGCAGTAGTGCTTTTCTCCCCTTTTTCTTTTTTGAGTTTATCGAAGTGTTCGAAAACTTTTTCAAGAAATTCGTCTTCGATAGTATCGGTGGACACTTTTTTCTTTACACCGAGCTTTTTCAGCTCCTTGATTGTGAGTTCAACTGAACAACTATAACTTTCCGCCAATTCTTCGACAGTTGTTTCGTAGGTTTCAGTTATAAGTTCTTTTTCAGTAGTTTTTTTTGCATGTATCATAAATGCCGCCCGACTTTAAAATTTAATATGGGGTAGAGTCTTAAACCGTTTTTCCGATAGTTTTGAAGATAGCATCAATAATTTCTTCATTGAGCCCTTCAATAGTCATCAGATCACTTTTTTCAGCTCCCCTTAATCCTTCCGGAGTAACAAATCCATTATTTACTAAAATTTTAGCTATATCCTCATGTACAGACAATGATTCTGCCAAAGTTCTTACTGCTTCATTTATCTGTTTTTCGAAAAGAGATTCGGTTTCCTCTTCAGGAAAGATGTTTACTCTTATTCCAAGTAGCTGTCCGACCAGCTTGGCGTTCTGCCAGTTCTTTCCAATGGCAAGTTTAATCTGTTCTTTATTCACATAAACATTTGCCATTTTATTGTCATGATCGTAATCGACTTTGCCTGGAACAGCAGGCTGCAGGGCATTAGTTATGTATTGAGTAATATCTTCATCATACCTGATTATATCTATTCTTTCTCCACCTATTTCAGCCATGACATTTTTCACTCTTGACCCTCTTAGCCCTATGCAGGCGCCTATTGGATCAACTCTCTGATTATGGCTTATCACCGAAACTTTGGCTCTTGAACCAGGATCTCTCGCAATGCCTTTTATTTCAACAGTACCATCGGCTATTTCAGTTATTTCCCGTTCAAAAAGCCTGCGCAGGAAATTCCTGTTCGTCCTGGTAAGAATTAGACTTGGCCCAGACCCTGAGGTATTGATTTCGGCCAATAAAGCATTGACTCTTTCACCGGCAATAAAATTATCCCCGGGTATTTTATCCTTCGAAGAAATTATTCCTTCAGCCTTCTGAAAATCCAGAATTACATTTCCTGCGTCAAATCGCCTGACTATTCCGCTTACAATCAGACCTATGCTGTTCTTGAAATCTTCAAAAACTCTGGCTTTTTCAGCTTTCTTGAGCTGCTGGAGCATTGTTTGTCTGGCTGTTTGCGCAGCTATCCGTCCGAAATCATTTTTCGGAATGTCCTTGGAAACGATTTCTCCCACTTTGGCATCAGAGCGTAATTTTTTTGCCTCTTCAATGTTTATATAATCACCCTTGGTCGATCCCTCCGACACTTCAAAATCAACATAAGCATTGATAAGGCCAGTGAGTCTGTTGACTTTTACTCTGATCTCTTTGCCGTATTCTATGCTTTTACGAGCGGCAGATGCTAAAGATTTTTCGAGCGCTTCAATGAGCTCGTCTCTGCTGATACCTCTTTCCTGCTCAACATATTCCAATAGACTAAGAAGTTCGTTGCCAGCCATATTTATGCTCCTTTCTTAGTTCCTTTCCTCAAGAACATTTATATTGTTTAAAAAAAATAAGTGGGCTGGAGACCCACTGTATCAAAATTACTTACAGCCATTTTCCCTAAATATACCAATTCTCATTTTCATTACAATCATAACTAAACTTGATTTTTCTATTTTTAATGCGATAATACACATTCTTAATTTTTAAGATAAACGAAATAAGATATTTAATATATTTCTTAACAAAAAATATAAAAGTAAAAGGTTAAAGGAAATGGCTAACACAAAAACAGGTATTAAAAGAGCAAAAACAAGCGCAAAAGCAAGACAGAGAAATAAAGCATGCAAAGCTTCTTTGAAGACAGTCGAGAAGAGATTTAGATCCGTTGCAGCCAATGATGCCATGCTTTCAAAGGAAACTTACAAGGAAGCCAGCTCTAAGTTAGATAAAGCAGCCAAGACCGGGAAAATCCATAAGAATAAGGCTAATAGAAAGAAATCCCGCCTTGCCAAGGTATTGAATGCAGCTTCAGCAGCTAAGTAAGAGATTTTTTTGCTAAGGATTCCGGCCTAAACCTAAAAAGTTAGGCCTTTTTTGTTTTATGATAGATTTTCATTCACATACAAACAGAAGCTATTGTGCTGACAAAGACCTCTCTCTTGATTTCTATGAGCAGAAATTAAGCGAATCCAGCGATTTCGATGGCGTGTGTATAACTGATCATGGGATGGCTATATATTTTCCTGATTCAGTCGCATGGTCATGGGAGTACATTAAAGATAGCAGAATATTCGATAATCACAGGGATTTTGGCAACGAAAGGCTTGAAAAGCATCTAAAAAATGTTGCTCTGCTCAATTCAAAGAGCATTTATTGCGGCCTGGAAGTAGAGATGTCACAGGATGGGAAATTAATTTACGACTCATATTTCAGAAGAAAACTTCATCCTTTAATT
Organism: Lentisphaerae bacterium GWF2_38_69; assembly: GCA_001803205.1. Taxonomy (GTDB): domain Bacteria; phylum Verrucomicrobiota; class Lentisphaeria; order Victivallales; family GWF2-38-69; genus GWF2-38-69. The sequence goes on from MHBE01000029.1 coordinate 32,466, forward strand.
GGAAGTGTTCACTATCTCTTTGTTAGCAATGAATATGGTTATTTAGAAAAAGATATTGCTGGTTTCTGGCTGGAACATAATAAAAAACTTATGGAATCGGGTATAGACATTTTGGGGCATCCCCTGAGATGGATTTCAAGCCATGCTAAAATCGATGACAGCATGATTGAGCAGATATTGAATATTGCTCAGCAGAATTCAGTTGCAATTGAAATAAACAGTCACAATATCACAAAGACACTGTATGAAGCAGATAAGAAAATGATTATTATGGCTGCAGAGCGAGGCTTAAAAATATCATTGGCCGTGGATGCACATAAGAAAGTGCAAGTCGGGAATTTTGATTTTCATAATAGATTATTCAAAGAATGCGGGATTTCTTTAAAAGATCTTAATTTACTTAATCTTAAAGATATAGGATTATGAAAAGTATTAAATCGATCTTGAAGTTATTTTGCATTTTGCTTTATCTTTTTATCTCTTCTTGTGATAATAGCGAGAACCCCGACGGAAGGCATCCTGTATTTATTAAGGCAGAAAATTTTTATGATGAAGGAAACATTAAAGATGCCTATCAGCTCTATGAGAGATATTTTCAGTTAAATCCAAAATCCGCTAAGGCAAGTTATAAACTTGCACTTATCTCACAGGACAGAGGTGATTATGTAAAAGCTATTTATTATTATGAGAAGTACCTGGAACTTGATACTAATTCCAGCGACAGGAAAATAATACAAAAATGGATAGAGGCTTCAAAGAAATCCCTTGTAAAAGAAATCTCAAGAGATTCTCCTGTGTCAATTGACAGTAGTATCAATAAAACTGTCATCGCTGACACAGAAGTTGCCATACTTAAGGAGAAAAATGAAGAATTGCAAAAGCAATTGGATCTACTCAAGGAATCCAAAAATATTGACACTGATACAGCAAAACAGCAACTATCGTTCCAAACACAACAATCAATAAAGTATATAGTTGAAGAAGGCGACACTTTATATAAAATTTCCAGAAAATTTTATGGATCTATTAAGTATTATAAGCAGATAATTGAGGTCAATAAAGAGACTCTTAAAGGCGGAACTTCCATAAAACCTGGAGATATCCTTATTATTCCTGCGGTAAAAATGGAGTAATTGCAGAATAACTTTTTTTCCGATTCAGAATTAAGAATTAACTCTAGAGGGGGATTATGAAAGCGCAGATATCCAGAGCAAATTATATTACAAGGAACACGGGGAATTTTTCAGACGAACTGGAAATAGACGGAATTAAATATACAAAAGTCGATGACTTACGATATGGGACTAATCCTCATCAACCAGCTGCATTTTACAAGCCTACAAATTTACAAACACCCATTGGTAGTTTGGAAATTCTTAAAACAGGAAAAAACGGCCTTTCACAGACTAATTTGGAAGATATCTCATATTCTCTAAATATAGTCAAATTCTTTGATGCTCCATCATGCGCTGTAATGAAACATGTCAATCCCAGTGGCGCCGCTGTAGCAGTGAAAAACGAAAATGTTAAAAAAGTTTATATCAAAGCAAGAGATTGTGATCCGAGAGCTGCCTTTGGAAGCACAGTCGGTTTTAATTGCTTAATTGATAAAGCTACCGCAGAAGAAATAATGTCATCCTTCGTAGAGTGTATTGTAGCTCCTTCTTACTCTGAAGAGGCTATGAAAGTTTTCAATGATTCTCCAAAGTTTAAGATCAATAGCAGTATAAGAATCATTAAATGCGGAAACCTCTGTGAGCTGCCCAGATTTACCGGAGAAGCAGATAAAAGACATAGGACTCTCAAAACTCTTGCTGATGGTTCAATAGTTGTTGCAGAACCTCTTCTTACTAATTTAAGAACAATTAATGATATCAAGATGGCAGAAGCTGAAAACGCCAGATCAGGGAGACATTCGTCTCTTTATAGACCTTCGGTTGAACAGCTCAATGACCTTCTGGCAGCCTGGTATGTGAATATAAATGTCAGATCAAACGGCGTGGTTATATACAAGAATGGAGAAACGCTCTCAGTGGGAACCGGCGAACAAGATAGAGTAGGGGCAGTTGAACAGGCAATAGAAAAATACAGTCAGAAATATCAGGGGAAAGAATCGATTGAGGGATCAGCGATGGCAAGTGATGGATTTTTCCCATTTCCAGATGCAGTTGAGACTGCGGCTAAAGCCGGAGTTAAAGCAATAATTGCTCCGGCTGGCTCTATAAATGATGCTGATGTCATTAAAAGAGCAAATGAGCTGGGAGTTGCTCTTACATATGCTCCTGAGCGTATTTTTTCCCATCATTAAGGAAGCTATATTTAATATCCTGACTCTAACTGAATATGTTTTTAATATAGATATCTATTTACCTAGGACTGATTTAATTTAAAATAATTAGTATAATTTTTAATTTCAAAAGCTAATAGAGGGGAGATTCGAATGAGCGATAAAGAATTAATTCAATACCCAGACGGTTCTTTGAATAAAACACCAATTTTTCAGTTCATCCTATTGTCTATTCTATTTCCGTTATGGGGAGCAGCGGCAAGTTTAAATGACATTCTTATAACTCAGTTCAAGAGTGTATTTTCTCTAAGCGACTTTGCTTCAGCATTAGTGCAGAGCGCATTCTACGGCGGTTACTTTATTATCGCGATTCCTGCATCACTTGTTATTAAAAACACTACTTATAAGTTTGCTATTCTAACAGGTCTTTCATTCTATATTATAGGATGTGTGCTCTTTTTTCCTGCCTCGAGAATGGCGACCTACACTATGTTTCTTGTAGCCATTTTTGCTATAGCTATAGGGCTTAGCTTTCTTGAAACTGCATCAAATACATACAGTTCTATGATTGGACCACAAAAGTATGCTACATTGCGTTTGAATATCAGCCAGACTTTCTATCCAATCGGGGCAGCGCTTGGGATTATTCTGGGAAAATATCTGGTTTTTCAAAAAGGAGAGAGCCTTTATAGCCAGATAGCTGATATGTCAGGAGAACAGCTTCGCCTTTTCAAAATGGAAAATCTGCACCATACTCTTCAACCTTACATGTATCTGATTGTCATTCTTGTAATTGTTGCAATTCTGTTTCTTGTTACAAGATATCCCAAGTGCAAAGTTGAAAAAGTTCTACATGACAAACACCAATTGCACCCTGGAACTGCCGAAACTCTTCGTTATCTGATAAACAACAGGCGTTTCTGCAAAGGCATTATTGCTCAGTTCCTTTATGTCGGAATGCAGGTGACAGTATGGTCCTTTACTTTGCGCCTTGCTCTAAATATAGATAATACTATAAATGAGCGTAGTGCTGCTAACTTTATGATATATAGCTTTGCTGCGGTTTTCATAGGCAAATTTATAGCCAACTTTTTAATGACTAAATTTGCTCCAATCAAAGTGCTTTTGACCTATTCTGTTATAGGTTCATTACTTCTGATTTATGTTATCATGGTTCCAAATATTACAGCTATTTATGCTGCTATTGCCGTAAGTGTGTTGTTTGGTTCTTGTTGTCCAACAATTTACGCAGAGAATATTGCGGAAATAGACAACAAGTATAGAGAAATTGGCGGCGCAGTTGTTGTTATGTCAATTGTCGGTGGCGCGGTTATTCCTGCAGTGCATGGGCTTGTTTCTGACACGATCCACTCCATGCAGCACGCATTTATCGTTCCGCTGTTATGTTTTATTTATGTTGGATATTATTTCTTCAGCGAGATAAAAAATGCAAAAGAACATTGAGAGAAATAAAACATGAATGGCAGGATTGACCTTCAGAGGGAATATTTCGGAAAAAATCCGTCATTGATTTATAAAAGCGATGATTTTACTGTCACGATTTTCCGTTACAATTCGGGAATAGAGGGGCTAGAGCTGGCAAACTCAAGATGTAAAATGGTTGTTCTGCCATACATGGGACAAATGATCTGGGATCTTGAGATTGACGGGTTTAACATGAAAATGAAAGGAATGTATGAAGAACCTTGGAAGTTTTGAGATGCCCTTGCAGTATATGTGCCATATAAATTATGCGTATATTGCAAACGGTACAATGAATCAGAATATTCCGGATTCTGAGATCGTTCTTAGACAGACGATTCCTGGTCATGTAAAACCTACACCCAAGTGGAAGGCGTTCAATGAAGACCTGCTTAGAAGCAAAATTCCCATAAAAACTCTTGATAGACTCGAAATGTATGATCCTGAAATAGTTTTTTTTGCTGATAGAATCGATAAGCACCAGAAGAGAGCTTATTTTGAAATAGTTGCTCCTGACGGGAAAACTTTTTTTACAGAATTTGATACAACTGATCTTAAATATGCGACAAGGTGGATATTATACAATGGCGATCAGCAGGTGAGCGCTTTTGTCCTGCCGGCTACATGTCGTCCAGAGGGTTTTCTCGCAGCAAAGAAAGCAGGAACCCTGATTATGCTAAATCCAAATGAGGAAAAATCTTTTAAAATAAAAACAGGCAAAAATTAAATGCCATAATAGGAATAACAGGAGATTTAAATGGTAATAATTACCTCGTATGTATTGGCGGTCATCATGTGCGTAATAACTATGATGTGCTGGGGATCATGGGCTAACACACAGAAGCTTGTAAGCGGTAAGAGTTGGCCATTTCAGCTGTTTTATTGGGATTACTCAATAGGTGTATTTGTAATGGCAATGATTTTTGCTCTGACTATGGGAAGCATGGGGGATGCCAGCCGTCCTTTCTTTGCTGATATGGGGCAGGCTGCAGGCGGAGCCATTTTTTCTGCTTTTATTGGTGGAGTAATATTCAATTTATCTAATATTTTGCTTGTGATAGCGATTGAGATTGCCGGGTTAGCTGTAGCTTTTCCGATTGGTGTAGGCTTAGCACTGGTTATCGGTGTAGTAGCCAATTATATTCCGGATCCGGTCGGAAATCCTTTTGTTCTCTTTCTTGGAGTAGCTCTGGTTGTACTTGCGATCATATTATCTGCAATTGCTTATAAAAAATTACAGTCAAATCAAACGGGCAAATCATCTAATGTGGTTAAAGGAGTCGTCGTGTCTCTCCTTGCAGGGATACTGATGGGTACTTTTTTCCGCTTTGTTATGGCTTCAATAGGAACCTCTGATTATACTAAACTCATTCCTGGAAACTTAAGCCCTTATTCAGCGATAGCAATATTCAGTTTTGGTTTGATGATTTCATCTCTTCTCTGGAATACTATAAATATGTATAAGCCAATAACCGGTGTGCCTTGCACTTATAAAGAGTATTTTACAAAAGGGTCTCCGTATATTCACTTCGTGGGACTTCTCGGTGGTGTTATCTGGTGTATAGGAAACTCATTTAGTATTCTTGCTTCAAATGCGGCAGGCCCATCTATTTCATATGGACTTGGTCAGGGAGCTACCCTTATCGCGGCTATATGGGGAGTATTTATCTGGAAGGAATTTAAAAACGCTCCGAAAGGAACAGGAAAAATTCTCGGAATGATGTTTGCCGGTTATGTCATAGGATTGATTCTAATAATTGTTTCAAGATACGCATAATTTATAATCAAATATTAATATAGGAGATAAGATAAATGAGTAAACCGAAAATATGTGTTGTGGGCTCATGTAACTATGACATGATTGCTTATACAGATCGTCTTCCTAAGCAGGGCGAAACAATTATGGGAACCGACTTCAAAATGGGCTTTGGCGGAAAGGGCGCAAATCAGGCAGTAGCTGCTGCTAAACTCGGAGCTGAAGTAACAATGGTTGCCAAACTCGGAGAAGATGTATTTGGTAAGCAGACTATGGAAAATTTTAAAAACTTGAATATCGTTTCAAAGTATGTTTATTTTACTGACAAAGCGTCTTCAGGTGTTGCTCCGATTTGGGTAGATAAACAGGGGCATAATTCAATTATCGTTGTTTCTGGAGCCAATGATCTGATAACTGTAGAAGAGGTTGAAGCTTCCCGGAAAGCTATTGCTTCATCAAAGATTCTTATCTGCCAGAATGAAGTTCCTCTTGAAGTAACTAAAAAAGCTCTTCAGATAGCCAGAGAAGAAGGTGTAATTACTGTCTTTAATCCGGCTCCTGCTCCTACAGTTGAACTTTCTAATGACTATTTTGAACTGACTGATATCTTCTGTCCAAATGAAACAGAGGCAGAATTGCTTACACACAGAACAGTAAAAACTCTTGAAGATGCAGTAGATGCCGGCAGAGCTCTGATTAAGAAAGGAGTTAAAAAAGTGCTTATGACTCTCGGTTCTAAGGGATGCCTGTTTGTAGACGCTAAAACTCACACCCATATACCAGGTTTACATGTTAAAGCATTTGACACCACAGGTGCCGGTGACTGCTTTATCGGAAGTTTTGCTTACTTCCTTGGCGCTGGTTTGAGTGAAGAAGAAGCTGCCCGCAGAGCCTGTATTGTTGCTTCTGTAAGTGTGCAAAAACCAGGAACTCAAAAAAGTTTTCCGTTTGCAAAAGAGCTTCCAGCTGATCTTTTTGTTTTCTAACATGTTATATCATACGATCCTATAAATGGAAAACTGTTTTCCTGCCAGCCTGACAAAATATGGAAACAGGGTGCATTTTATTGGACTGGAAAGAATTACAAGAACTATTACAGGTTTGTCCATTGTTAGAGTCAGAAAAATATAATAATTTATCGATTAATCAGACCGATGCCCTATACTTCAAAATGATGTAGAAAAATCAATCAAATTGAGGTGTTACATGTTTTCTGGATTCAAGTCTTTAAATGTCCTTCTTTTTCTCTGTATTTCTTTACTTTTCGTTTCGTGCGGTTCGTCAACCGGTTCTTATACTTCGATGGAAGACAGAATTACTGATCCAATGCAAGTCCAAATGTTTAAGAAGAATATTAATTATGAAGGGATGGATAGAAATCCCCTCATAATTGTGCACGGATTTCTTGGATCAAGCTTAATTGATCCCAAAACAAAGGATAGCCTCTGGGGAAGTTTCAGAGCTATTGACGCGATATCTATTTCTGACAAGAAGATGTATGAAATAGCATATCCGATGGAATATGGAGTAAAGCTTGATTCCCTTAAAGACAATGTTGAAGTTGGTTGTCTTTTGGAATCAGTGAAGATAAGCATTTGCGGAATACCTTTTCAGGTAGGAGCGTATAAAGACCTTGTCGATATTATGACCAGGGGCGGTTATGTTTCTGATTCAAGACCGATGCCTGAAGGAAAACATTTTTATTCCCTTTTTGAGTTTGCTTATGACTGGAGACAGCCAATTCCAAAAAGTTCGGTTCAGCTGGGAGAGTTTATTAAGCAAAAAAAAGAATATTTGCAGAAGGAATATGAAAAACTCTACGGAGTTAAAAATTTTGATGTCCAATTCGATATTATAGGACATTCAATGGGAGGGCTAGTTTCAAAATATTATTTAATGTATGGCAACCAGCTTCTGCCCGAAGACGGATCTCTCCCAGAAGTTACATGGAAGGGATCTGAAGATATTGACAGACTTATAGTAATGGGAACACCGAATGCTGGCTATCTGGATACTTTTTTAGAGTTGCAAAGAGGCGGTAAATTGCAGCCTTATCCACCCCCGGCGCTTGGAACATTACCCACTTATTATCAGATGCTGCCGGCGCTGTATTCTCATTCAATAGTTTATTCAGACGATCCGGACGGTATGATAGATTATTTTGATGTGGATGTCTGGATTAAGAATAAATGGGGTTTGGCTTCTCCTGATATAGATAATACGCTTAAAATACTTCTTCCTGGTATAAAAACTTCTGAGGATAGACGCAAAATTGCACTGGATCACCTTGATAAATGCCTGAAGTCAGCAAAGCAGTTCATTTCTGCCATGTCTGTACAGGAAGTTCCTCCTGCTGATGTCAGGTTAGACTTATTCCTGGGATATGGGATAATGACAACTAAACGGGCTTTTATTAATAGGAAAACCGGGACAATTGAAAATGTTGAATACGATTCTGGTGATGGTAAAATACTTGCTACAAGTGCCCTATATGACAGAAATACTGAACAGCATTGGGGCTATTTCCTAAACTCTCCGGTGCAATGGGACAATGTGACTATTCTTAGAGCAGCTCATATGGGCATAACAAGAGATCCAACTTTTGCAGATAATATTCTCTTCATGCTAATGAGTGAAGAAACCTTACAACAGAAAATCGTACTTGGGAAAATAAAAATCGATCAGCCTAATCATTAAAGAGAGAAGTTATTTCCAAAGGGATTTCTGTGTCAAATAAATAAGGTTTTCCAGTTGAAGGCAATGTAAAATCAAGAGTCTTTGCGTGCAGCGCCTGCCTGTCCAGGATGAGTATTTTTTTATCTTCCTGAGTCATTGAGTCTGAAATGAATCTGAGAAAAATAGTTTCGTCAAGTCCGTAATATTTATCTCCGACTACTGGAAAACCAAGAGAATATAGAGTGGCTCTTATTTGATGAAATCTTCCTGTTTTTGGTATTGCCTTGACAAGGCTTAAGCCTCTATGCTCTTTTATTAATTCAAAATATGTCTCGGAAGTTTCTTCGTTCCCTGAAAAGGATTTAAATTTATTTTCATTGAGTGCTACGAATCTGCGTTTTTTCAAAAGCACGCTTCCTGTAAAATGCTCAAGGTATCCCATTGAATGATGTCTTTCAGGAAAGCTTCCGTGAACGGCTGCAACATAAGTTTTATGAATCTGCTTTTTAACGAATAATTCGGATAGCTCCTTAGCTATAGCTGGATTTTTTGCCATTACAATAATGCCTGAAGTTTCCCGATCTAATCTATGCACGATATGTGCTTTTATTTTCAAATCATTGACGACTAAATACCATAGGGTTTTATGAAAATATGCGCCGGATGGATGGCATGGCAGGTCAGGTGGTTTGTTGAGAGCAATAATGTTTTCGTCTTCAAAAATGACAGTGTAATTAGTATTTGAATCAGGTTCTTTTTCTACATTGGTTTTAAGTTCGACAATGTCATTTTCAGCTACTATTCTTGACGGTCTGGCAGATTTATTGTTAAGAAGGACGTCTTTATTTCGTATAAGTTCCTGCCACTTGCTTCTGGAATTATAATTAAATCTGGAGCTTAACCATAAATCAAGGCGCATTCCGGAAGTATTTTTTCCCACGACTGAAGATATCTTGCGTCTCATGTGCAGTTTTTAAGCATTAGTTTGTTTTTAAATATGATTTGATGTAATATAACAAATCTCAATTCATTTATAAGTATTTAAAATCCGGAAAGGTCTATTATTTATGTTTGATGCACTATCTGATAAATTTCATGATGTCTTCAGAAAGCTCAGGGGACAGGCTGTTATTTCTGAAAGCAATGTTACTGAAGCTCTAAAAGATATAAGGCTAGCCTTACTTGAAGCCGATGTTAATTATGATGTAGCAAAAGAATTTGTCGAATCTGTGAAAGCAGAGGCTTTAGGACAATCAGTTTTAAAGAGTGTTACTCCCGGTCAGCAGATAATCAAGATAGTCAATGACAAGCTTACGGAACTGATGGGACATTCTGTTTCCAAGTTTGATTTATCAGGCAGTCCATCTGTGATATTGCTTGTAGGTCTGCATGGCAGCGGTAAAACTACAACTGCCGCAAAGCTTGCCTTATACTTAAAGAAAAATGGAAGAAAAGTAATGCTTGCTGCAGGCGATATCTATAGACCTGCTGCTATAGATCAGCTCGAAATATTAGGAAAGGAAATAAGCGTTCCGGTTTTTGCTGATAGACTCATGCCTAGAGTGGACATGATAGCAGGAGAAGCAAAGAACAAGGCTAAACTGGAAGGTTTTGACACTCTCATAATAGACACGGCAGGCCGATTCCAGATTGATGAGGAAATGGTGCAGGAGCTGATATCTGTTTCACATGCAGTTTTACCTAATGAAATAATATTTGTTTCTGATTCGGCATTAGGACAGGAGGCAGTATCAGTTTCTCAAAGTTTCCATAACGCTCTTGGCTTGACGGGTATTATTCTTACAAAACTTGACGGTGATGCTAGAGGCGGCGCAGCTCTTTCTATAAAAAAAGTTACTTCTTGCCCGATTAAAATGATCGGAGTTGGGGAAAAGCTAGAAGATCTGGAAGTTTTTCATCCAGACCGTATGGCTTCGAGAATATTGGGTATGGGCGATGTAGTTTCACTTGTAGAGAAAGCAGCTGAAGAAATTGATGCTGAGGAAACTGAAAAGCTTCAAAGAAAACTCAAAGCCAATCAGTTTGATCTGAATGACTTGCTTGGGCAGATGAAACAGATGAAAAAACTAGGTGGCATGGAGAAGATTCTGGGGATGTTCCCAGGAGGTAAAGCCCTTTCATCAGGAAATGTCGACTTCAAGGAATTTGCCAAAGTAGAGGCTATGATTTGTTCAATGACACCTAAGGAAAGAGAGAATCCTGATATAATAGATTTTTCACGCAGAAAAAGAATAGCACGAGGTTCAGCTGCAACCTTGGAGAAAGTTAATGGTCTTCTGAATCAGTTTGCCATGATGAAAAAAGTTATGAAAAAACCTGGAATACTCGGTAATGCAATGTCTGCAATGGGCGGCGGCGGAATGATGGGTGGGATGCCTCAGATGCCCAGGATGGGTGGTTTTGGCGGAGGTCAGAGGGGTTCTAACTTCACCAAACCTAAAGAAAAGCGCAAGAAACGCCGCTGACTTTTTGTAATATGATAAAAAAACAGCCGAAAACTTTATGTTTTCGGCTGCTATTTCGTTGGACTAGAAATTTAAACTTCTATTCTGCTGGCGTTGAAGCAGCTGGAGCAGCGGCTGGTTTTGGAGCCGGTTTCTTTACTTCTACATCGAACATTTCCATTTCCATTTTAGCCATTGGAGGAGCATATTGATTCTCAACTGCTAGAGCTTTAACAGGTTTAACAGGGCAAGCGACAACGCATTCGATACACATGATGCATTTATATCTGTTTATTTGCCAAGAACCTTTTACTCTGTCAACTTCTATAGCCCCAGTCGGGCATCTTTTCGCGCAAAGCGAGCATAGTATGCATTTTGAAGCGTCAAGTTTTATATGGCCTCTTGTATGATCATAAAATTTTGCAGGTTTGAAAGGGTACATCTGGCAAAAAGGCTTCTTTCGAAGACTAGATACCACCGTTTTACACATTTTTAAAATATCTGACATATTTTTACCTCTCTGTACAGCTTATACATGGGTCTATTGCAAGAACAATAGCAGGAACATCGGCAAGATCGCAGCCTGCTAACATCTGGACTAATGGAGGAATGTTTGCAAATGTCGGGGTTCTGACTCTGAACCTTTCAAGATACTTGGTACCATTGCCCTTGACATAGTATATGACTTCGCCGCGCGGCTGTTCTACTCTTGAGAAGTATTCACCTGTCGGAAAGCCTGTTACCTTTGCTTCAGTTTCTCCTCCTTCGGGCATTTTTGAAATAGCCTGGCGAATCTGATCGAAAGACTGGTAAACTTCACGCACTCTAACTAGAGCTCTAGCGTAACAGTCTCCAGCAGTTTCCACGATAGGCTCCATGGTTATTTTGTCATAGCCGCCGTATTTTATCATTCTTGTATCCATAGCTAATCCGCTAGCTCTTGCGGTAGGTCCCACTGCGCCAAGAGTTATTGCCTGTTCTTTTGTAAGAAGACCTACTCCGGACCATCTGTGAGCGATGGTAAAATCATTAACAAATACATCAGCTATTTGTCTGTATTCTTCTTCAACCTTTTCCAATTGCTTTAGGATGCGGTCTAAAGTTTCCTTGTTAATGTTTTTCTTAACACCACCAACTTTAATAGCGTCAAAGATAACTCTTCCGCCTGTGGTTTCTTCAAAGATATCAAGAACAAGTTCTCTTACTCTCCATGAGTGCATGAATAAACTCTCAAATCCGATACCGTCAGCTGCAAGCCCCAGCCAGAGCAGATGACTGTGAACTCTAGATAATTCGCTCCAGAAAACTCTGAGCATTTCAGCTCTTTCGGGAACCTGTATATTCATTATTTTCTCTACGCCGTTTACAAAACCTATTCCATGAACCAAACTGCAGATCCCGCATATGCGTTCAGCTACAAGAACCATATCCTGGAAAGGTTTCTTTTCACAGAGAAGTTCCAGGCCTCTATGGATGAATCCTACATTAGGAATTGCTTCAACCACTTTTTCATCTTCAAGAACCAGATCAAGATGGATTGGTTCAGGGAGAACCGGGTGATGAGGGCCGAATGGTATTACAGTACGATTAGGCATTCTTCACCTCCTTTTTTACGACCTTATTAAATGGAGCTGTTTCATTAATCCTGTAAAATTTTCCGCCGAAATCAAGAGCATTGCCTATCACATTAATCCCGAAGAGATCATGAATTTCATTTTCGTAGGTAAACGCAGCAAAATATATTCCTGTTATACTTGGAAGAGATGCTCCTTCCAATGGAAGTTCAATTCTATAATCGATAAACTTGTAATCTTTATCGAAAGAATAGTCCATTATCAATTTATCAGGAAGCTTTGTGCAGCAAATCTGCACCAGCCTATGGCCGCTCTTGAAGAGGGGAGCTGTTTTTTCTAAAAGCTCTTCCTTCTTGATTGTTATGTATTCCTGTGATTCAAACATAAGTTTAGTACCTCTTTCTTTTTTAATGCCTAAGCATTCTTTTTCATATTCTTCTGTTTTTCTTCGAGTACCGCTAAACCTTTTATTACAGCGTCAATAATGACTTCAGGCCTTGCAGCGCATCCCGGAACATATACATCTACCGGAATAGCTTTGTCAACACCGCCGTAAATATTGTAGCATTCTGCAAAGAAGTGACCTGTGCAGGCGCAGATGCCAACTGCAACGACTACTTTGGGTTCGCCCATCTGGTTATATATATTTTTAATTACTTGAATGTTTTGCTCATTTACCGAACCTGTGATCAAGAAGACATCGGCATGTTTCGGGTTACCAGTATTGATAATCCCAAAGCGCTCTACATCATATTTCGGCATAAGAGCAGCGAGGACTTCTATATCACAGCCATTGCAACTTGATCCGTCATAGTGAAGGATCCATGGAGATTTTTTAAGGAAACCCATATTTGCAACTCCTTTTTTATAGTGATAAGAAATATAGTACGAAAAGATTGCCTACGCCCAGAATGAGAGTAACAATCCATGCTGATTTAAGCATCAGTTCCCATTTGATACGGGCATTGATGTTATCAATCAGGATTTCCACAAAATAGATGGCAAGAGCCACTATTATTCCTACGATAGGCATATTAGCAAAGAAAAGATATATCAGGCCTAGAAGTAGTATTGTTTCGTACCAGTGAGCTAATTCGAAGAATCCCAGTGATGGGCCGGCCATCTCAGTAGTCAGTCCTTTAACCAATTCCTGATGCGCATGGTGTGATGTGGAAAGGTCGAAAGGAGATTTTCTGAGTTTTATTGTCAGCACATAAGAAAGAGCAACAAATACACCAGGTATGTAAAGGAAAGGCGTATGTGTGGTTTTGAGCATATCAGAAATATCGAATGTGCCGGTTACATTGTAGAGTGCTACTGCAGTAAGAAGCAGCATTGGTTCAGCTGCAAGCATCTGAAGCAGTTCTCTCTCAGCTCCTATGAGGGTGTAAGGAGAGTTTGAACAGTAGGCAGCAAGGACAAGGAATACATTAGCCACTATAAGTGCAAATATACACAGGAGTAGATTTCCGCCTCCGAAGAAAATACCTCCGCTTATTACTGTAAAGATAAGGAAGCACAGTACATAGTCCACATGGAAACGGTTGACTACCAAGTTTTGTTTACTGAAAAGTTTTAGTACATCATAAAAAGGCTGCATGATCGGAGGCCCGACTCTGCTTTGCATACGGGCTGTAATGATTCTATCTGCGCCAGCGATAATTCCTCCTGCGACAGGAGCCAGTATAATATAAAGAATTATTGAGAAAATTTCCATTTTTTTTATCCTCCTATAGGTTCTCCATAAAAAACATAAGTACCCACAAGCAGATAGTAAAGATGATCGTAGGTTTCAGCAGCTTGCCTTCGCTGAAGTATTTCTCAAGATAGTAATTCTTGAATGACCATTCTTTAGATGTTCCCAGAGAACTCAGGAATTTTGTCTTGTCTTCTAAATTTACACCCGAAAGGTAGGGCTCGGTGTAAACAAGGTTTTTCCAGTGTATGAGGAAACTCAGAGGAGGCAGTATCATCATAACTATCATGATTCCTATTGTAAGTTCTATATTTTCTGAGAACATTGGGCACTGTCCATACATTGGAATAACCCACCATTCCCCTATAAGCGGATAGATTATGACAGTGACAATAGTCAGGATTGCAAGACCTGCAAGTCCAATCCATTCAATGCCTATTTCCTTATTTAGTTTAGGTGGAACTTTATTTGTTACAGCTATAAGATGTCCCATCCACTTTGTCCAGAAAAAGAGCATCATAGATCCTCCGAATATCACAATCGGCGGAAAAAGAGGGCTCCTTGTAGCAAGAGCTTCAAGCACAGCCATTTTGCTTATCAGCATACCAAACGGAGCAAGGAACATTCCACTGATTCCTATGACCATTACGACTGCGAGCATTGGCATATTAGAAACCATGCCGTACATATCTTCAATATCCTGACTGTATGTAGCATTATCAACAGATCCCACAGATATGAACATGAGGGCTTTGGCCACTGCATGGAATATGATAAGAAGGAGAGCCGCACTGAGCGTGAAAGGAGTGCCAACTCCTGCGCAGAGAATAATCAGTCCCAGATTTGCGATAGTCGAGTAAGCAAGAACTTTTTTACTGTTTCTTTGAGATATTGCTATAGCCGCCCCTGCGAGGAAGCTTACGCCTCCAATTATTGCGACAATTGCGCCTGCTGCTGTGTCCTGTAGTATTGGAGAACATCTGATTACCAGGTAAACCCCTGCTTTAACCATTGTACTTGAGTGGAGCAAAGCTGATGAAGGAGTAGGAGCTACCATTGCGCCGAGCAGCCAATTCCCGAAAGGAAATTGAGCAGCTTTATTCATTCCTGCAAAGCAGAAGAGAAGGATTGGCACTAGAACAAGAGCCTTCTTCATTGTCAGTATTTGCTGGAGATCAAGAGATTTGAGCGTATCAGCACAGTATATGATGCCGAATGAGAATGCCAGTCCACCAAGAAGAAGCATCCAGACTGCTCTCATAGCGTTATTTTTGGCTTCTTCAGTACGACTGTAACTGATCATTATGAATGAACAGAGCGTAGTGATTTCCCAGAAGAAATATATCCATGCAACGCTGTTTGAGAAAATTATCCCGAACATGGCAAAGAAGAAGAGAAATATAGCTGATATGAACTGATGAGAGCGATCTTCTATTCCATGATGGTGATGGTGGTATTTCTTCATATAGCCTACTGCATAAATAGCAATCAAACAACCAACTATGGCAATAACAAGCCCCATAATTACTGTAAGATTGTCAATGTATATGTAGCGGCTCATTTCGGGCATCCTGCCAGTCAGATCGTAAAAGATGACTAATCCATACTGAACTACGACCAATAATGGGATCCAGTATTTTTTGTATGGCAGGTTTCTGCAAATGTACAGGAAGACCAGCGCTACAATAATGTCACCGAACACGACCAATCCATTGACCGCATGCGCATTGATGTAGTAGAAGTCTCCACCGCGTCCGACTTGCTGTATAGCCAAGCCAATTGATCCTGCGATGATGAGAATTGACGATATTATTACTATCCACTTCTGAGCTTCATAGTTCTTCTTCGTGAATAGGAGTAATACCGTGGGGATGAGAGGGAACAAAATTAAAAATGTCGCCCAATCCATAGTGTTTTACCTCTATTGTTTGTTGTTGGTATTGTATGGTTTATATTGAATTAGAAAATGAAAAACAAAATTATCACACGATTTTTAAGTTCTCGATATATAACTGCCCTAAACTAATTCTATTTAAATAAAGTTAATTTTCAATAAAAGTGATTATTATTTTTTACTTCTTTATTGTCAACTAGTGATAATAGTTTATTTATTACTATCATTACTGATTTTATAAATGATTAACTATAGGGTTACACTCAATGAAAAGAATCGCAGGACTAATTTGTTGCATTGCATTTATTACGGTATTTTCTTCTTTTGCAGAACAGATAACCATTATAAAACAGGCATCATTATCAAATCCTAAGTTGATTTACAACGGAATGACAGGCAATCAGGAGTTTTCAGAGTATGTAAAAAGTAATTTGCAAAAGTGCGGTTGGTTTGATGTAATACCATCTGGTACAGCAAAATATACAGTTGATGGAATTATTTTAGGAAACAAAGCTACGCTCAATGTAAAAGGTGAAATAAACTTCAATGTTTCAATAAATATTGATCCAAACAACTCAAAATGGTCTTCGTACAAGCTTGTGGACTTACTTCTGAACAAAATTTTCAATATTCCAGGAATATGCGCATCCAGGTTTGTTTTTGTGGCTCAGCACAACGGCAAAAAAGATTTGATGATAGCAGATTTTGACGGCTCAAATGTTAAACAGCTTACCGGGCTGAATGCTCTTGCTCTTGAGCCTTCGTGGTGCATGAATAACTCTTTGATAGTTTATACTCTAATACATAATAACTTCGCAGATGTGATAGGATTAAATCTCAGTTCAGGAAAGAATACAGTTCTTGCAAATTTTCCAGGTCTCAATACAGGAGGAGCGATTTCTCCGAACGGCAAACAGATGGCTTTAATATTAAGCAAAGACAAGAATGTTGATCTTTATGTAAAGAAAGCCTACGGTGGTAAAGAGTTAATGAAAATTACAAAAGGTAATGGAGCTGTGGCAGGTTGTCCGGCCTGGTCTCCAGACAGCAGAAAACTGTGCTTTGTCTCAAATATGAAAATGAACAGACCCAGCCTTTATATAGCAGATATTGACTCAGGTAAAATTTATCCAATCCGAACACTTGGAGGAGAAGCTGTGAGTCCTTCATGGTCTCCTGACGGGAGCAAAATTGTCTATTCGGCAAAAATGGGGTCAAACTACACTTTAGGTGTTTATGATATTGAAGCAGGAACAACAAGCCTTGTCGAGATAAATTCAGCAGGCGACTGGTTTAGCTCTTCATGGGCTCCTGACAGTCGGCATGTGGTATGCTCAAGGAGACTCAATTATTTCTCTCAGCTTTATGTTGTTGACACCCTCTCTGGCGAAGCGAGAAAGGGCTTGAACTCGAAATATAATACTACATCTCCCGACTGGTCAGCCCTATATAGATAAGTTTTTTAAGAAAATTAAGATGATATTTTTGTATAACCTAATATTCCCGATTGTATTGCTCTTCTATCTGCCCGGAAATATCTATAAATACTTAAAAAGAGGGGGAGTAAAAAAAAACTATCTGGAACGGTTTGCAATATTCTCAGAGGATAAAAAAAGAGAACTCGATAATATTAAAGGCAGAAGGATTTGGATTCACGCGGTGTCAGTGGGTGAAACTCAACTTGCAATTGATTTTATAAAAGCCCTTGCCAAATCAGATACAGCTTACAACTTTATAATTTCCACTACAACTACAACAGGTCAGGAACTGGCTGTAAATAAGTTAAAAAATCTTGCAGCTGTAATATTTTGTCCCCTGGACTATTTTTTGTTTGTAAGAAAAACAATTAATCTTATTAATCCCGAAATCCTTATTATTATTGAAACAGAACTCTGGCCTTCGATGATTTATGAAGCGCACAGAAAAGCCATCAGGATCGCGCAGGTAAATGCAAGAATTTCTGATCGTTCTTTTAAAATGTATAAAATATTTTCTTGCTTTGTGAAACCATTTGTTTCACTCATTAATGTATCTTGCGCTCAAACTCAAACTGATGCGCAAAGGCTTAACCTTATTTGTCCTTCTCTAAATATCGTGGAAACAGGGAATATGAAATTTGATCAGAGTCTCCCTGAAGAGATTTCAGATATATGCCTTGAAGAGTTTTTTGGAAAAGGTTCTTTTATATATATTATTGGCGCCAGTACGCACCCTGGAGAGGAAAAACTTATTATAGGTATATATAAAAAACTATTAAATGATTTTAACAATCTTAGATTAATACTTGTCCCAAGGCATGCCGAAAGAGCTAAAGACATTTTAAAAGAGCTTAAAAAAGCCCAGATACCGTATTTAAGAAAAAGCAACAACTCTAAATGGGGGACAGATACTATTCTGTGTCTGCTGGCAGATACTACTGGTGAGATGCATGCTTTAATGCAACTTTCTGATATTGTAATAATGTGTAAGAGTTTTGCTGGAAACGCAGGTGGGCACAATATTATTGAGCCGGCTCTTTTAGGAAAAGCGATTATTACAGGCAGAGAGCTGTCAAATTTCCGGTTTGTGATGAAAATTATGCTTGATAAAAATGCTATTCTGGGAGTTACCGACAATGAAATTGAGGATGCAATCAGGAAATTGATAGAAAATCCTGCAGAAAGAACAAAACTCGGAGAAACTGCCAAATCAATAGTTCTGCAGAATACCGGTGCAATTAATAGAACTGTAAAAGAGATTGAAAAATTAATTAAGAAACATGTAAGCAATAAGTAAAGACTCTAGATACAAAAAAATATGCAAATAGAACTTTTATCACCTGTAGGATCTTACGAATCACTCAATGCTGCTATAAGAGCTGGAGCTGACAGCATTTACTTTGGAGCAGGCGAACTTAACATGCGTTCTAGGTCGTCTTTCAATTTTCTGGAAGAAGACATATTCAAGGTTGCCAGTATTTGTTCAAAAATGAAAGTAAAGAGTTATCTGGCTTTAAATACGATAATATATGATGAAGAAATACCTAAAGCTGAAAATCTTCTTGCTTCTGCAAAAAATGCTGGGATTTCTGCGGTCATAGCCAGCGATTTGTCAGTCATTATTGCTGCTCACGCAAAAGGACTACCGGTGCATATATCTGTTCAGGCAAATGTATCAAATATTGAAACTCTCAGATTCTATTCCAAATACGCAGATGTAATGGTTTTGGCAAGAGAACTTTCGCTGGATCAAATCAAACAAATCGTTAATAAAATTAAAACTGATGATATTAGAGGCCCGTCAGGAGATTTGATAAAAATCGAAATATTTGCTCATGGAGCTCTCTGTGTTTCTGTATCAGGCAAATGCTATATGAGTTTATCAACCCACAACGCTTCCGCAAACAGGGGAGCCTGCTATCAAAACTGCAGGAGAGCATACAGAGTAATTGATGAGATTAGCGGACAGGAACTTGTTATCGACAATAAATATGTAATGTCACCTAAAGATATCTGTCTAATAAGATGCCTTTACAAGATTATTTCAGCAGGAGTTTCTGTGCTCAAGATAGAAGGCAGGGGGCGCTCTACAGACTATGTCCATACTGTCACAAAAGTTTATAAAGAAGCACTGCTTGCGATTGAAGAAGATCAATACACCAGTGAAAGAATCAGTGTCTGGGAAAAACAGCTTTCAGGAGTTTTTAACAGAGGATTCTGGCACGGAGGATATTATCTTGGAAACAGCCTGGAAATGTGGAGCGGAAATCCTGAAAATAAAGCTGAAAAAAGGAAAATAAGGGCAGGGGTTGTAACAAATTATTTTGCGAAAATAGGAATTGCAGAAATAAACCTGCGAGAATTTGATCTTGAAGATGGAGATGAAGTGATTTTTATAGGCGCATCGACTGTAACAGTTCCTGAAAACATCAAAAGCATCCGACTTGATGACAGAGAAGTGAAATCTGCTCCTAAAGGTTCAATTATAAGTATAAAAGTATCGCAAAAAGTCAGGCGGAACGATGCGGTTTTTGTGCTAAAGAAAGATTAGGCGCGAAACTTATCAGAAAAAAATCTGTTATATTCTTCCAAAGCAAAACGATCCGTCATGCCTGCGATATAGTAGCAAATGGCGTGTTCAAGCCCAAATTGCGGTGTAATTCTATTAATGAAATCCGTATGCGGTGTTTTCTCTTCAAGGTAATAATTGAAGAGTTTTTCAATTTTATCCGCACAAGCCCTGTTAACTTCAAGCACTTTTTCATTCCAATAGATATTCCTGAAGAGGAATTCCTTAAGGGATATTGTCATTTCTTTAAATGCTGAGCTGAATTCAATAACCCTTGCCAAGGTGTTCTGAGCGTCTTCAGGTGTCTTAATTTTCATTGTGCGTATATTCTCAGCGGATTCATCAATAACATCTTTAACCATTGAATCTATAAGGCATCTTACGACAAACCTAGCATATTTTCTGTTAGACTTTGAATTGCCATGCCTTAGGGATATATCAGAGGCTTTTTTCCAGATATCAAGATGTGCAATATCGTTAACAGAAATTAAACCTGATTCCAATCCGTCATCTATATCGTGTCCATAATATGTTAGATCATCGGCAATGTCAGCTACCTGTGATTCAAGAGAAAGATTAAGAGGTAAAGGAATGCCATCAAGTTCTACATTTTTACCCTCTCTATGTTTGATAAGCCCTTCTCGTGTTTCACGGGTAAGATTTAGGCCATCAAACTGTGGGTATTTCTCAATCAACTCGTCAACCAGTATAATTGAATAATCATTGTGCTCAAAAGAAGAATCATAATTCCGCATAATTTCATTTAACTTATTTTCCCCTGTGTGTCCGAATGGCGGATGCCCTATGTCGTGAGCCAAAGCGATGGTTTCTGCAAGATCCTCATTCAACCCTAAAGCTCTGGCAAGCGTTCTTGATATCGCCGCTACTTCAATTGTATGGGTAAGCCTTGTTCTGTAATGATCCCCTACGCCATTTAAAAAAACCTGTGTTTTGTACTCAAGTCGACGAAATTCGCGACTATGCAGTATTCTGTCACGATCTCTCTGAAATGCCGTTCGGATAGGATGATCTTTCTCAGGATATCTTCTTCCTTTGGATGTATGGCTTTTTAATGCATAAGAAGAAAGGAAATCATCTTCAAATTTATAATAGTCTGAAAGGCCTTTTAACATATTTTTAAGTTCAAATTTAAAATAAAATAAAACATCACATTTTACCGTGGCGGAGTATAGAAATTATGAGTAAAAGTCCCATAAAAGCCGAAAACATGAAAAACAATGAACCTGGTATTGATATGCCATGATACAAGGGAGGAACTTTTGAATTCAGGAGCATAGCAGATCCTAGAATCATTGAGGCTGTTATAATGGCAAAAGATAATCTGTTTACAATATTATCATGTTTGGCCAGAAGAGGTTCCAGTCCTCTGTGTTCAAACTGAATCTTAAGCGTTTTGTTTTTAAATTGAGTAAGAATGTCTCTAAGCTCACTCGGGAGCTCTGCGAGAAATTTAGAATAGTCTACTCCAGCCCTTAAGAGATCCCGAATCAGTTTGTATGGGCTTCTTGTTCTGTAAAGAAGTTTTTTTATAAATGGTTCAATATGTGAGATCATATCAAAATTCGGCATGATCTTTCGTATGGTTCCTTCCAAAGATATCAGAGATTTGAGAAGCAGGAAAATATCAGTAGGAATCAGAAGTTTATTTTGGACAAGCAATTTAAGCAGGTCTCTCAGAAAATGACCTATGTTGATGTCTTCAATTGGCAGATAAGCGTATTGTTCCATAATTTTAAATGCCTGATGTTCTATTTCAGCCCTGTTATCTACTTCTTTGTTGTGTGATAGTGAAATAATAGCTCTTGTAATAAGTTCAGGATCATGGTTTACAAGTCCGAGTATTATATCGCAGAGCGAGGTTTTGTGTTTTGGCGGAAGAAGCCCCATAAGGCCGAAGTCAATAAAGCATATCTTGAGATCATCGGTGATTATTATATTGCCTGAATGAGGATCCGCATGAAAATACCCTTCCTGGAATATCTGTCTCAAAACTAAGTTGGCAAGTTTTTCACATATTTTTTTTATTTCCTCTTCCGTGCCGGCATAATTGGAAAATTTGACTCCTTCGATGAAAAGCATCGTAAGAATATCTTTATTGGAAAATTCTTTGAAAACCTTTGGAACTACAAGTTCTTTTTCTTCAGAAAACATTCTGGAGAATTTTTCGATATTGAGAGCTTCTCTCGAAAAATCCAATTCCTGCCTTATTCCGTCACTGAATTCATTGACTATTGCCACAGGATCAAGAGCGCTCATTTCCGACATGTGTTTTTTAACGGTTAATGCCAAAAACATCATTATCTCCAAATCACTTTCGATAATGGCCTTGATTCCTGGTCTTTGAATTTTTACAGCGACTTTGGTTCCATCGAGAAGAACTGCTCTATGAACCTGAGCTACTGAAGCTGAAGAGAAAGGATCAGGATCAAATTCCTTAAAAACTTTATCTATCTTGACATTCAAACTGGATTCAAAAATCATTTTGGCCAGCTCCGCCCTGAATGGAGGTACATTTTCAAGGAGTTTTTCGAATTCAGCGCAAAGTTCTGAAGGAATCAGGTCAGGCCTGTTGCTAAGAAACTGACCGAGTTTTACGAATGTCGGGCCAAGCTCTTCACATGCCAGTCTTAGCCTTTCCCAATGTGAAAAGTGCTTATGAAATTCTTCTTTCTGGTGCTTTTTAAATGTAAAGCGGCTAAGCTTCATAGCCTGAATCAAACGGCTGTTATCAACAAAATCCATGAAGCCATGCTTAATTAGCACAGTAATTATGCTTCTTGCTCTTAGCAGATTGTGATAGCCTCTTCCGATTTTAGTGCGCCTCAATATTCCCATCAGAGCTTTTAATAATTATAGAGTTAAAATAAAGTGTTCACTCTAATTATATTGTATTGTTCGCAATTGGCAAATTAATGTCATTATTGCCATTTTTCGCGGAAATATATTTTTTCAAGGGTCAGTTTCTTTGGCTGTTCTCTTATTTCAGATGGATACCCGAGAGTAAAAAGTGATAAAACTTTCACATTCCAGGGAATATTAAGTATTTTCTTTACTTTTTTCTCTTTGAACCAGCCAATCCAGCAGCTTCCAAGACCAAGTGATTGGGCGGCAAGAACAAAATGTTCACCTGCTATGCCTATGTCTATCTGTCTATAGTCAACTTTAGAGAGGAATGAAGCGAATTTATGCACTGTAAGATCGGTCAAAGCGCAAATAGCAACTAGAACCGGAGCATCCTTCATCCATGGCATCGGCACTCCGGGAAGTACTCCTTCCGAACAAATCTTTTGTCTTAATTCCTTGTCCTTGACAATTATAAAACGCCAAGGCTGTTTATTGCATGCAGATGGAGAAACTCTTGATGCTTCAATACACTTAGAGATAAGTTCATCAGGAACTTCATCTGTTTTGTAAGAGCGGCAACTGTGCCTTGCCCTTACAAGTTTAATAAAATTATCATAATCCATAAAAATAATCCTTTATGTAAGTTTACTTTGTATAGGTTATCACTAAGACTCTTAAAAACAATCAACTGCAATTGCATGAGGTTTGAAAAATCATAATTTAAGATTAATCTAAACGGTTTGTTATTTAATTATAAATATTAATGGAGGTTATACATATGGAAAAATCTGCATGGGAAACAAAAGTAGGTTTAGCTGAAATGCTTAAAGGTGGAGTAATAATGGATGTAGTGACTCCTGAGCATGCAAAAATAGCTGAACAAGCCGGAGCCGTAGCAGTAATGGCTCTTGAGAGAGTTCCTGCCGATATTAGAAAAGAAGGCGGAGTTGCAAGGATGTCTGACCCAAAACTTATTAAACAGATTATGGAAACTGTTTCTATTCCTGTAATGGCAAAAGTGCGTATCGGGCATTTTGTGGAAGCACAAATTCTTCAGCATCTGGGCATTGATTTTATTGATGAAAGCGAAGTGCTTACACCAGCAGATGATGAGAATCACATTTATAAATTTGATTTTAAGGTTCCGTTTGTATGCGGTTGCTGCAATCTGGGAGAAGCTCTCAGAAGAATTGGTGAAGGCGCTGCTATGATAAGAACCAAAGGCGAAGCCGGAACAGGAAATATAGTAGAGGCCGTTCGTCAATTCAGGACTGTTACCAGAGAAATCAAAAGGATCCAGGCCTTGGAAAAAAGTGAGTTAATGTCTGCGGCTAAGCTGCTTCAGGCACCCTTCCATCTAGTTGAATATGTTCATCAAAACGGTAAACTTCCAGTTCCTAATTTCTCTGCCGGAGGCATAGCCACTCCTGCTGATGCTGCCCTGATGATGCAGCTGGGTGCTGAAACAGTTTTTGTCGGTTCAGGGATTTTTAAATCCGGCAATCCTCAAAAAAGAGCTGAAGCTATAGTAAGTGCTGCCACATATTTTAATGACCCTGATATGCTGGCGAGGGTTTCAGAAGACCTTGGCGAACCCATGACCGGTATTGAAATAGATAAACTTCTTGATAACCAGAAGCTAGCTAATAGAGGCTGGTAATGTCCCAGACTATTGGCGTGCTCTCTATCCAGGGAGCTTTTGAAAAGCACAGAATTGCTTTTGAAAAACTTGGTTTAAAGGTATTATATGTCCGTTCTATTGCAGAACTTGAGAAAATAGATAAATTGGTAATTCCGGGCGGAGAGAGTACTGCAATGGTAACTATACTCAAAAAGCATGATCTTTGGTTTCCATTAAAAAAGTTCTGTTCTGAAAAACCGGTATTCGGAACATGCGCGGGAGCTATTTTACTTGCTAAGAAAACTCATGGACTTGAGAAGTTTGGCGTTGACAACTCTTTCTCTGTTATGGATATTGAAGTCAAAAGAAACAGTTATGGAAGACAGTTGGATAGTTTCAAAACTTTTCTCGATATAAAAATTAACAACAATTCGAAGAAAATAGAATCCATTTTTATAAGAGCTCCGTCTATAATGGATGTTGATAGTGCGAAAGTTGAAATATTGGCTTCTTTTAAAAAAGAACCGGTTTTTGTCAGACAGGGAAACAAGCTTGCGGTGACCTTTCATCCTGAGTTGACTGATGATTTGTCGATACACCAATATTTCGCCGATATTTAAATAAAAAATAAAGGAAGATAATAATGGCTGACAATGAAATTAAAATTTCAAGAATCCAGTCATTATTGAATTCAAGCGCAGGATTCATTGCCGCGATTGTAATAATCGTTGTTTTTATTCTTGCTGCTACTTTTTTCAAACCGGTCGTATTTGGCCTTCTTCTTGCGTATCTATTTCTGCCTCTCGAGGGATTTTTCAGAAACTATCTGCTCAAAAACAAATTATATAATTTTATTCTAAGCATTATCTGTACAATCCTATCCCCTATTATACAGCCGGGAAGAGCGTTAAAAAACAGAGTTTTTAAATATGTAAAATTTAAAACAAAGCAAACATATATTTCTGAAGAAGAACGCTTAAGCAAGAAATATATTAAGAGATCATGCATCCTTACAATATTTACTGTTTTTATCCTAATGATTTTTATGCTAAGCGGAATAATATGGTTATCAACTACATATATAAATAATGCATCTGCATCCATTTCTGCCTGGGCAAAAAAAACTACCAATACCTATGAAAAACCATCTCAAAATACGGAATTTGACTCTTCCGGAGAACTAATGACCAATGAAGAAGAAACAAATTCGATGAAAGAGTTTCTAGATGCAGTCCAGTATAAAATTGAATCATTTAAGCCAAAAATGGAAAAGTTTAAAATTTTTGCGCTGTTGAAAGATTATATAGGCGAGAATCTTGGTTCTCCTGAAAGCATAAGAGAATTCATTAGGCATATAATTGATAAGTCAGGAGGGTTTTTCTCTTATACCGCAGGAATAGTCGGGACTTTGATATTTATCATCCTTAAAATAGTTTTTACTTTTTTCTTCTTTGCTTTTTTCCTGAATAAGCTTGTTAACTTCAACAGCAATAAAGATCATAAGGTAAGCACCGGTGAATATCTTACTGATACAATAATGGAAAGCAGCTGGTTTCCGCATACAAAAGAAGGCACAAAAGAAACTGCTGCCAGAATTTTGGATAATATCTTGTTCAGGCTGAAAATATGGGTTAGGGGTTATTTTATAATAATCCTTATTGAAGGAACATTTTATGCGACAGTGTTTACGCTCATAGGAATTCCCTTCGGCTTAATTTTGGGGATTATTGCCGGTTTTACCATTCTTTTGCCTTATATCGGTCCTATCGCCAGTGCGCTGCTGACCATAATAGTCTGCTTTGCTTCAGGCGATGTGACTATGGTGCAGATTATATTAGTAGTAATGGCATATATATTTATGACAGGAATTTTGGATCAGCTCTTTATTTATCCGGCAGTTGTTGGAGCCTCGCTGGGGCTAAATGAACTGGAAACAATTGTTGTTGTTATTCTTGGCGGAATGTTTTTTGGAATTACAGGGATGATGTTCGCGGTACCAACAACTTCCATATTAAAATATCTCATACCTGAAATATATAAACTTATTGATGACAACAAGTCTAAATCGCTTCAAAGAAATACAAATCAACTCTAAAAGCGGAGGAAATTATGGGCGTTCAAAAAAACAGAAATGAAGTATTCAAATGCAATCTTTGCGGGCAGGTAATAGAAGTTATGCATGGAGCTACCGGCACACTGTATTGCTGCAATCAGGAAATGGTTCATTTAAAGGAAAATACAGTAGAGGCTTCTGCTGAAAAGCATATTCCTGTACTGACTGATGATGGAACACACATTAAAGTTTCCGTAGGTGCTGTTGCCCATCCGATGGACATTGATCATTTCATTGAATGGATTGAGGTGATTAATGGAGATTATGTAAACAGAATGTATTTAAAACCAGGATTTAGACCGGAAGCAAGCTTCTATGTGCATAAACAGCCAGGTTTGATTCTCAGGGCTTATTGCAATAAACATGGTCTCTGGAAAGCATAATCCTGATATCAGATTTTAGCAAAAAAAATGGGAACAGTGAATTACTGTTCCCATTTTTTTATATTGATTATTTACTTAAGAACGCCATATCTGCTAATAACCGCTCCATATTTATCAATGAATTGGATATATTCATGATAAGCTTTCTGTAAAGTATTTTTAATTGATATAAATGAGTTTTTCATATTGACCTACCTTAAAACAATAAAACTTCAAAACAGCTGAAGTTTGTCTGTAAATGCAATTACTTGAGCCTGAATACTATTTTTTGGAAGAATTCGAAGAGAATTTATCCTTAAAAAATATTCATTGTTATACGCCAGGCTTGTGGCCTCCTCAATCTCTTTATTGAAGTTTTTAAAAGCTTGAGATATCTTTTTAATGAAATTCTTCATTATACACCTCCTATATATGGTGAATAATCCTGCCGGCTAACCGGTTGAAGGTTTATTCGCCTGTGTCTATCAAGATTTCAATGAACAACTTAAATTATTTAAGTTATGGCATAAAAATAACATTGTTATTCTGGAGGGCAAACTAAATGATACTAAAGTGTGTTAGTTTACGGTTAAGATATAAAAATAGCCTCCATATTACTGTAATTTACGATACTATCCGGTATGATTATTTTTCCTTTATTTCAAGATAATCACAATATTCTGAGATTTCTGAAAACTTTGCTCGTTTTAACTATACTAATTTGGCAGGAGTAATTTAGCTGTTTATCAGGCTGTAGATCAAAATGACGAAAACGATTGTTGTAACTATTACATACATGATATCGCGCTGCAGGGCAAACCCTATTATGGAGAGAGTCACTCGTGCGACAGGTGTTGCTATAAGAATAAGAAGTCCTAACTGTATTAAGCCTTTCCCATGAAATTCCAGCGCATTCCCGACTATTCCTGGTATGTAGCACAATTCCGGAGGAACCCTATGGAAAACCTTGTAATCGATCGGTTCAAAACCATGATGGTATAGATAAACAATTCCTCCAAGTAAAACGACGGTAGCAGCAATTATGACTCCTGTTCTTAGAAGGTTCCCTACTAATATCTGAAGGCGATGATTGGAAAGTTTAAAGTTTTCCTTATTCATCAGAGATTCCCCATAAAGCCGGAGTAAACCATTTCAATTCCTAAAGCAAGAATTATCAGGGTAAATACCAACCTGAGCTTTTTCGTGTTTGTCCCAAATAGAAGTTTAGCTCCGATTGTAGAACCAATGAGCACTCCAAGCATTACAGGCATGACTATTCCGGGAGCTACATATCCTTCATGCAGATATATACCTGCACTTGCCGCAGCTGTTACTCCTATCATGAAATTGCTTGTAGCTGTGGAAACTTTAAATGGTATTTTCATTACATTGTCCATGGCAAGTACTTTTACTGCTCCTGACCCAATGCCTAACAATCCTGATAACACTCCTGCTACGAACATAATACTGAATCCTAATGGAACTTTTCGGACATTGTAGGCTTTTTCCCCTTCAGTGGTGGGATAGGAACTGTTCATTTTAAGCCTTGTGGCCAGAGGGTCAGGTTCTATCCCTGAAAGAGGATCATTTTTGGATTTGTTTGACATATAGGCTGAATACAGAAGAACAATACCGAAAATTACTGCTATAACTGATGCGTTAAGTATAAGAGCAATGGCAGCCCCGGCTATTGCTCCTACGGTTGTTGCCATCTCTAAAAACATTCCTATGCGCATATTGCTGAAGCCTTCTTTTACATAGGCTGAAGCGGCTCCTGACGATGTAGCTATTACTGAAACGAGTGAAGCTCCTATCGCATATTTGATGTCAACGCCGAAGACCACAGTAAGAAGAGGAACAATGACTATCCCTCCGCCCAAACCTGTAAGAGCGCCTAGGAATCCTGCGCATATCGCGCCAGCAAAGAGCAGAATTG
Organism: Lentisphaerae bacterium GWF2_38_69; assembly: GCA_001803205.1. Lineage (GTDB taxonomy): Bacteria > Verrucomicrobiota > Lentisphaeria > Victivallales > GWF2-38-69 > GWF2-38-69. Next base: position 61,240 of record MHBE01000029.1, read on the forward strand.
TAAAGATTATTATTTCCATTTGTCTATTTTTAGTTTATCACAGTATTCTATAATGATGGTTATTTATTCCCTATTAATAGGTTTTGGGTAGACCCTTATTTTCTGTATCTGATTTTTTCTAAGTTCCCTAATGACCGCATCAAACTCGGGAAAACTGATTTTCTGGCCTTTCCTGGGTTGTTTTCCCAATTGATTGATAATCAGGTTGGATACCGTGTCGATTTCCTCCTGCTCTGGGGTAAGCATAAGGTCGTAATCAAGTCCCCTTTCCAGAGAGAAAACAGAACATTTTCCTTTTACTGTAAGAGATCCGTCAGGATTCTTTATCCAGTCATCAATGGTTTTGTGGAATTCATCCTGAATGCGCCCTATAAGAACATGCAAAAGATTGTCAAAAGTAACAAATCCGAGCAGTTCCCTGTTTTTGTAAACCAGAGCCAGATGAGGCATTCCTTCGCGGAATTTTCTCAATAAATTTATCGCAGGCAAAAGATGAGAAACCCTTGATATGGGGCGAATACAAGGTCTAAGATTTTCTATGTCTTTCTGTTTGAACAACGCTTTGAAAAGGTCTTTCACATGTACAACGCCAAGTATCTCGTGTTCACCGCTGTCATAAACAGGATAACGGCTGTAGCGATGTTCTGCAGCAATGCTCAGGATATTTCGAATGGGCTGCTGGATATCGAGCATTACGAGTTCCTCTGTCGGACGCATAACCTCAGTCACTTTCAAGTCGGCGAATTCAAGAGTTTGTTCCATAATCTCTGTTTCGTCTTTGGTCAGTTCTCCATGTACATGGCTGGCATGCAGTACATGCTGGATTTCTTCAGTTGAATAGAAGTGTTCAGCGCGATGCGAAGCATCCAGGTTGAATATTTTAAGAAGCATGTTAGAGCATGTGTTCAGAATCCATATCGCTGGATACATCATCCAGTAAAAGCCATACAGCGGCACGGCAGTCCAAACTGACACAGCTTCAGATTGCCTTATGGCTAAGGATTTTGGCATAAGTTCGCCGATTACTATGTGCAGAAATGAGATTACTGAAAAAGCTACGACAAAAGCCGACACAGATATAACTTCAGGAGAAGTGATTTGGAAATATTTGAAAACAGGTTCCAGTAAATGTGCAAAAGCAGGTTCTCCTATCCAGCCCAGACCAAGAGAAGCTAAGGTTATTCCCAGTTGACAGGCAGAGAGATAAGCATCAAGGTGTTTATGCACTTGTCCAAGTATGACGCCCCTGATTCCATACTTTTTTTTGATTTCCTGAACTTTGGTACCGCGGATTTTAACCATTCCGAATTCAGCAGCTACGAAAAAGGCGTTAAGGAAAACAAATACAACCGCTAAAAATATAAATACAAAATCCAGCATTATTGAGCTTTAAGTTAAACTTTATTCATTTTTCTAGAAAAAATCCTATCAGCTTCTTATTAGGAAAGTGAAGTAGAACTATGATTAAAGTTACAGCGATGAAGACTATATACAAGCCTTATTGCATACTCCTCAAGCAGTGTTAAGATATTTGACTTTGACAAGGTCTCTTTACTTTATGAAAGATTACAGTTTGTTACAAATTTTGGAACATTATTAATAAATTTTGGACAGGAAATTTAAAATTACGCTCTTTTCGAATAGAATAGAAGAAGACATCAAATAATTTCACAAAAGGGAAGGAAAATGAAAAGCATCGTTAAAACCCCTGCGTTTATAGTTACCTACTTTGGGCTGGGAGGTTTTATCTGCGGTTATGCTCTAAGTGTAATAGCAGGAGCTGCTCCGATAATCGTGAAGGAATTTAATCTTACAACAGGTGAAATTTCTACTATAATGGGATTAATTCTTTTCGGTGGTCTTATTGCTAAAGTCATTCTTGTTTTTAATGACCTTTTTGAACGAAAACTGATGTTGATAATAAATCTGCTGCTTTATATTTTAGGCATACTGATATTTACCAACGCCCATAGTTATATGATGTTATATATAGGGCGCTTTATCCAGGGCGGGGCAGTTATTATGGGGACAGTTATTTTTACCGTTTACCTTTCTGAAATAGCTCCGACAAAAAGCAGAGGTAAGATGATAACTTCGTTTCAGCTGGCATGGACTGCCGGTATGCTTATAGCTAATATCGTGAATCTCCAAATGGTAGAAGGCACTAACTGGCAGTTTATGTTCAATGTAATATTGATAATTCCAATATTGCTTCTTGTTTTATCATTATTTCTCCCGAAAAGCCCTAGATGGCTTGCAATGAAAGGTAAGTTTTCAGAAGCAGAGAAGATACTTAAATCTTTAAATTCAAGTTTAACTCATGAAGAACTGCAGAAAGAACTTATCCTTTTACTTTCTAAAAATGAAATACAATGGTCTCATTCATTTGCCTTAATCGCACAATATATAAAACCTGTCCTTCTTGCCACTGCTGTCCTTGTCCTTACTCAGCTTTGCGGTATAAATGCAATAATGCAGACAAGTGTAATTGTTCTTAAAAATTGCGGAGTTCAGTCAGATTTCATGGCTATTTTCGGGACGATTCTTCTTACAGGGATAAATTTCCTGATGACAATCGGCACAATCATTTTTGTTGACAAGCTTGGCCGTAAAAAGTTAATTAAGATAGGCACTTCAGGATACTGTGTATGCATGCTTATTCTTGCAGTTTCAGTAACTTTAATGCCCAAAGCTGAAATTACAGGCTGGATTTCACTAATTCTTATGGTTGTGGGAATAGGATTTCTAGCATTCGGCCCGACCGGAGTGGTTTATGTAGTTATAGCAGAAGTCCTGCCTACTGCTGTCAGGAGCCTTGGAATTGTTATCGGTGGTTTGTGCTCAGTTCTTATAGGGACAATATTTGTATCGAAGTTCCTGGTATTAGGCGCCTGGCTAGGATATGGATCACTTTTCTTAATGATCGCTGTATTCTCTTTTCTGTATTTTATTTTTACAATCTTGTTTCTGCCTGAAACCAGAGGAAAATCTTTAGAGGAAATTGAATCTACATTTAATAAAAAGTAAACACTTTTAATATCAATGAGCATTTAAAGACAAAAAAGGAGAAAAAATGAAAAAAAATCTAATTACAATTCTTACAGGAGCTGTTCTACTTACATCATCAGTCTCAGTCATAGCCATTGCAGGGCAGGGTGCTAATTATGACATTTTATTTGCCAGAGCCCAGAATATTATAGAAAAACTTCCTGATATCAGTGGCCTTAAGACTTTATCAGAAAATGAAAAGGGATATTTTGCCGACATGTATGTCATAGCATTGAAAAGCGGAGAAATAGTTTATACACCCCAAAATACTACCAATAAACAGGTAATAAGCGCAGAAGATGCAGTAGTTATAGCCGACAAAGTAGTTAAGGCATGGCAGGCAGATGAGTCCAAGGTTGTTTATGACCTGGGTAATTACCTGGTATCAGTGGTTGTGACTAATTCCCGTGATGTCTATATACTTGTAATTCCAGATACTTATAAGTCAGGGATTTAAAATAGATCTTCCTAGACGAATATGTTAGAAGGAAATATTTCCCTGAAGAAATAATCCATCCTTTTACGGGTACAAAAGTATAATGAATTTTAATCTTAAACATAGTTTCGCCTTTAGACTTAGTTTGTATATCATTACAAGTGTAGTAATAATTTTCCTGATTGTATTGTTTTACAATTTTTTAACACTCAGAGAATTAATACTAAAAGACAACAGGGAAAACATCCAGAATCTCCGACAGTCAACCCTTAATAGAATTGATATCTCTCTTGTCGCTGCAAGAAAAGTTCCAGAGGAACTCGCCAATACTCTGGAATGCGTTGATTTAAGTAAAGCTGAATTAATTTCATTGTTAAGAAAAGTGGTATCAAGCAACAAAGAAATATATGGCAGCACAATTGCTTTTGACCCTCATAAATATGATAAATCAACAGAAGCATTTGCGCCTTATTATTACAAAACCCGGGAAGGAGATTTGAAATATGCCGACCTTTCCAAAGGCAGTTATGATTATTTTAAGAAAGAATGGTATATCAAACCTATAGAGCTTTCCAAAGGTGTCTGGAGTGAGCCGTATTTTGACGATGGCGGCGGCGATTCACTGATGGTAACATATTCCCAGCCTTTCTACAGAGTAGTTGACGGAAAGAGAGAGATTTATGGAGTTGTGACTTGCGATATACAGCTTGATTGGCTGGCGGATATGATTTCAGAAATACATATCCTTCAACATGGGTATGCCTTTATCCTTTCTTCTAAAGGGATTTTTATTGCTCATCCTAATAAAACATATTATACAACTTCACAAAGCTTTTTTTCTTTGGCTGAAAAATATAAGGAACCAGATGAACGAATAATTGGAGAGAGAATGACAAAAGGAGAAACAGGTTTTGTAAAGTATTTTTCTCAAACTCTTCAACAAAAATCTATAGTTTTTTTCCAACCTTTGGAGAAGACGGGATGGTCTTTGGGAATTGTGATCCCTGAAGATGAACTTTTTTCAAGGTTAAATACAATTACTGTCGAACTATTTATTATCGGTTTTCTCGGTTATATTCTTACCCTTGGATTGATAATTTACCTCTCCACAAGAGCTACTATCCCTCTCAGAAAGCTCGCTAAAGCAGCTTTCAGAATTGGGCAGGGAGATTTGGCAATAAGCCTTCCAACACTCAAAACATCTGATGAAATTGGAGTACTTAACTCGTCCTTCAAGAATATGCAGGACAATCTGATTAAATACATCGAAAACCTTCAAGAAGCAACAAAAGCACTTATTACAACTCAGGAAGTTACGATCGAATGCATGGCCTCAGTAGCTGAATTCAGAGATCCTGAAACAGGCCTTCATATCAGAAGAACCCAGATTTATGTGAGAGAACTTGCTGTCTATCTTAAGAATAATCCTAGGTTTAAAGATTTTCTTGATGATGAGGCTATCAATATGCTGTATTTATCAGCTCCTTTACATGATGTAGGAAAAGTGGCAATACCTGACAATATTCTTCTCAAACAGGGGAAGCTCACAGACGAAGAGTTCGGAATAATGAGAAAACACCCCATTTACGGAAGAGATGCCATTGCAGAAGCAGAGAAGAAATTAACCAAGCGCTCCTTTCTTCGTTTTGCAAGAGATATCGCAGCATCACACCATGAAAAGTTTGACGGGACAGGTTATCCATCAGGCCTTAAAGGTGACGAAATTCCTATTCCTGGAAGGCTTATGGCGCTTGCCGATGTTTATGATGCGCTTGTCACAAAAAGAGTCTATAAACCTGCATTTTCCCATGATAAAGCTAAACAAATAATAATCGAGGGAAGGGGAACTCATTTTGACCCTGATGTAGTTGACGCTTTTCTTGCCCTTGAAGATAAATTTAGGGAAATAGCGGTCAATCTAGCAGACAAATCCGAACCTCTTAAAGATCAAAGCATCCATCCAATAAACTAACCCTATTCTAAAGATTACGAACGGAAAAGAAGCTTCATTGAGTTTATCGAAGAAAAAATCTTTAAAACCGTACCGAATGTGTTTCTTTGCCAGCATCTACACTGGAGCATTTAACGATATTCTTCCTGATCGCATGTTTTTGTTTTCTGTTATGTAATAATCTCTTTGATCATTCCTGAAACCAAAGGGAAGAGTCTAGAAGAAATTGAGTTAGAATACAATAAGAAAAAGTGATGTTGGTCTGGATAGATTAGGATTAATACGATATAAATATTCTAAACTGGACAACAGACAATAATTCTCTTGTTAATAATCCGTTGGTAAATTATGAATGAAGAGCAGAGAAAACACCTAAATGAACTCATTGAATCAACAAGATGCACTAAGGATTACAAGTGCCGCAAGAACAACTTTAAAAGCCTGTGCACTGCTGTAGAAAATGAAGTTTTTCTTGAATGCAAAGAAGCACACCCTGAAGAGTGTCCTTTTTCTGTGTGTTATAAGTACAAATACTATTGCCAGTGTCCTGTTCGAATATACCTTGCAAGTATAGCAAAGAATGAAAGCAGTAGCGAATTATAGCTCAAGAGATCTTTTATTTACAGAATATTTTTGAGGTTTCGAAAAAAGATACAGAAGATTAAATGATAAAACTTAACAAGAATTATATACTCTATTTGCTTACAAGCATAGTTTTCTTAATGTGCTCCGCAAATGATATCTACTTATCATCACTTCCGAAGATGGTTCAGGATTTTAATTCGACACCAAATGTTATCAATCTTACGCTGTCATTTTATGCTCTAGGTACTGCGGTATTTGTTCTTTTTGCCGACCTGCTTAATGCCAGGTACGGAAGACGGCCGATAATTCTCATTTCACTTATAGTTTTTACTGCCTCGGCTTTTCTGATAAGCATATCTCCATCTATATGGGGAATCATACTATTAAGGATTGTTCAATCTTCAGGACTGGGATTATATATCATATCGAGCACTCTTGTAATTAAAGATATAATGGACGAAAGAGAACAGATAAGAGCCATAGGCATAATACTTGCAGGCCTGGTTATTTCTCCTGCCATTTCACCGGTAATAGGAGCTTATCTCGCGCAACATTTCGGATGGAGGAGCTGCTTTGTTTTTAACGGAATACTTGGTGCAATACTTTTGATATTTACATTTAAAATTCTCCCTGAAACCAACTTCTCAAAGTTAGATAAACTGCCTAAAATGGGTCCTTATCTAATGAGATATTTCATGGTTTTTAAAGATACATTTTTCCTGCATCTGACATTGATTATGGCTACCGGCTCCGGCGCTTATTTTGCTTTTATCGGCATCTCGAGCTATCTATTTATAGACAATCTCGGTATATCTCCGATTCTTTATTCTTATATTTATATTTTCCTGTCAGCCGCGTTTTTAGTTGGCAACCATTGCCTCCAAACTATGAACCGGAAAAAAACTTCATTCAAAATAATATTAGGAATAGGCTCAGCTGCTTCACTGGCAGGATCTATTGTTATTCTTTCAGCTGAACCTTTTTCTTCTTCATTTATCATAGCAGGACTTCTTACAATTGGCGCGATAATAATGCGTTGGGCTAATGCATTAGTTAATCCAACAACCCAAGTATTGACAGTCAACAGATTTAAAAAGCGCGGCGGCGTAGCTCTTGGCATGGCAATGAGTATTGCCATAGGAGCACAGGGCATTGCTGTTATACTTGTAACTTTGTTTCATAGCGAACCTCTTTTCGGGCTTGCCTTGATATCAATGCTGCTCTCAATTATTGGGCTTATAAGCTTTTTCCTAGTTAAAAAGCGCATTACCGATTCATAATGATACATGACAAATAAACATGAAGAAATCAACAATAAATGAAATCCGAGAGAGATTTGATAACGATGTTGAGAGGTTTTCCAACCTTGAAACAGGCCAGATATCTACAGTTGACGCTGCATTGTCATTGGAACTCTTAACAGAAGCAGCAAGAAACATTAAGACTGATGCAAAAGAAATGCTGGATATTGGCTGCGGAGCAGGCAATTATACACTGAAAATGCTTTCAAAACTTCCTGATTTGAACTGCACATTGTTAGATTTGAGCAAACCTATGCTCGATAAAGCTTATGAACGCGTTTCAGAAGCTGTTAATTGTGAAATAAGCATAGTGCAGGGAGATATAAGGAATACGAGTCTGCAGAACGGATTTTACGACATTATTCTGGCAGGAGCAGTTCTTCATCATTTGCGTGACGATTCTGACTGGGAGTTCGTTTTTACAAAACTCTATAAAGCTCTTTCGAATGAGGGCTGTTTAATGATTTTCGACTTAATTACACATGATAACGAAGTTATAAATAGTTTCATATGGGAAAAATATGCTGAATACCTGGAGAAATCAGGCGGAGACAGCTATAAGACAAAAGTTCTCGATTATATAGAAAAAGAGGATTCGCCAAGGTCTTTGAATTATCAGACTACATTAATGAAAAGAATTGGTTTCAGAAGCGTCGAGATACTTCATAAAAATTTATGTTTCGCAGTTTTTTGCGCAATAAAATAAAGAAGCAATGATTCGGTAACTGAGGAAATATTTCTGATCTTTGAGTATGGAAAGCAACGGAAAAGAGGTGTTACCAGATAACCTTTATAACATAAGACAGATAGAAAAGGCACCATATGACGGTGATTGATATTAAATAAAAACAGAGTAAAATTCATACATGTAAAGATATAAAAATATGACAAATAAGGTTTTGTTATGAAAGTAAAATATTTATTAGTACTGTTACTTATATTCGTTGCTACAATTAATATTCATTCTGACAGCAAAGTCAGTTTCCAGGATATTCAAAAACAAGCTGAAGCAGGGAGCGATGTTAATCAGTTTGCTTTAGGCTTAATATATTATAACGGTCAGGAAACTCAAACTGATCATCAAAAAGCTTTTTACTGGTTTACTAAGGCTGCTGAACAGGGAAATGAAATGGCTCAGTGCATGCTTGCTGCCATGTATTTGAATGGTGATGGCACGAAAAAGGATGAAGTCAATGCTTGTAAATGGGCTTTAAAGTCTGCAGAGCAAGGCAATGCTGACTCTCAATATCTGGTTGGGCTTATGTATATTACTGGGGCAAGTGGCGTACAGGATGAAGCAAAAGGAATGGAATGGTTAAAAAAATCTGCTAAACAGGGTAATGAAAAAGCCCAGGCTTTTTTCGAACAATAACTCAATCTTTTGAGTTCAGATAATTGAGTGTAAATAAAAATGGCGGAGAGGGGGGGATTCGAACCCCCGGTACGGTTTAACCCGTACGACGGTTTAGCAAACCGTTCCTTTCGGCCACTCAGGCACCTCTCCGTATTCAGATAAGAATTTCGTAATTATAATACTATTTATTGTATAGTTCAAAGTTCCGTTTGATAATTTATCTGCATTTTATTTCTATCTGAACTGTATTCATTTCTTTCTTTAAGCAGGATTTGTAAAACCAGTTAGATACATCTATTTTGTCACCAAATTTTTGACTTCAATAAAAAAACAAAAAACAATGGGTGGTCAAGCAAAATGGAAAAACCAAAGGAAAACCTATTTTTTACAAATCACAATTCAGGAACTAGAAACTCTCTTAAAGATAATTTCTATGAACACCTGGAGTACACACTGGTTAAGGATAAAAATAGGGTAACTACCGATGACACATACAGAGCTCTTGCCTATGCAATTAGAGATAAACTCGTTCATAAGTACCTAAGAACTAAAAATGAATACAACAGGCGCGATGCAAAGAAAGTTTATTATCTTTCAATGGAATTTCTAATGGGAAGACTTTTGGGTAATATTCTCATGAATCTCTTTGAGTATAAGAAGAGTGCTGAGATATTGGCTGAAATGGGCTATGACCTCGAGAAAATTCGCGAAATAGAGCCTGATATGGGGCTTGGAAATGGAGGCCTTGGCCGTTTAGCAGCGTGTTTTCTTGATTCTCTGGCTACGCTCCAGATACCCGGGCATGGTTATACAATAAGATATGAACACGGTATTTTCAGGCAAACAATCGTGAATGGAGAACAGCACGAAGTAGCTGACCAGTGGCTTGAGAAAGGAAATCCTTGGGAGATTCCGAGATCTGAAATCAATTTTAAAATCAGGTTTAACGGAAAACTCACCCGTGGTCAGAATCCAAGGTCATATAATTGGATCGATGCCGAAGTAGTAGACGCAATGGCTTATGACATTCTTATTCCAGGTTATATGAATAATACCGTAAATTATCTTAGAATGTGGAAAGCTTCTTCAACTAAACCTTTTGACTTCAACTTTTTCAACAGCGGCGATTATATTAATGCAGTTCTGCATATCAATGATGCTGAAAATATATCAAAGGTTCTCTATCCGAATGATAATTATACAAAAGGCAAAATATTAAGGTTAAAACAGGAGTATTTCCTTGTTTCAGCCTCTCTTCAGGACATTATAAGGCAGTATAAAATCAATCATAAAGACATAACAAAACTTCATGAAAAAATAGCTATTCAGCTTAATGATACGCACCCGGCTCTTGCTGTTCCTGAACTGATGAGAATCCTTGTCGACGAAGAGGGAATTGAATGGAAGAAGGCCTGGGATATTACTGTAAAAACATGTGCTTATACTAACCATACTGTTCTTCCTGAAGCTCTTGAATGCTGGCCAATGGACATATTAAATAACCTGCTGCCAAGGCATATGCAGATTATATTTGATATTAATCAGGATTTTCTTGATTTTGTAGGAAGCAGAAACCCGACTATGATCCCAAGAGTTTCGATTATTGAAGAAACTGGAGAGAAGAGAGTAAGGATGGCTAACCTTGCAATAGTTGGTTCGCATTCTGTAAATGGTGTGGCCAAACTGCACTCTGAGATTATTAAGAATGAACTTTTCAGAGAAATGTATTCTCTCTTCCCGGAAAGATTTAATAACAAGACTAACGGTATTACTCCAAGAAGATGGCTCAAAGAGGCTAATTACCAATTATTTAAACTTATTGCCGGCAAACTGGGTTATAACTTCATAAGAAATCTTGATGAAATCAAAAATGTTGAGCAGTTCGCTTCTGATAAGGCGTTTGCTAAAAACTGGCAGCAGATTAAACTTGAAAATAAGATTATTCTTAAGAAATACATCAAAGATACGACAGGGATTGAAGTAAATGAGCATTCAATTTTTGATGTTCAGATCAAGAGGCTTCATGAATATAAGAGACAGCTTCTTAATGCTCTTCATGTGATTACTCTCTACAAGAGAATCAAGGAAAATCCAAATGGGAATTATGTGCCGAGAACTGTTATATTTGCAGGAAAGGCCGCACCAGGTTACCACATTGCGAAACTGATTATCAAACTTATAAATTATATTGGATTCAAGGTAAATAACGATCCTGTTGTCAGCAAATACCTCAAAGTAGTTTATCTTGAAAATTATTCAGTTTCTTTAGCTGAAAAAATTATTGCGGCAACTGACCTCAGCGAGCAGATATCCACTGCCGGATATGAAGCTTCGGGCACAGGCAATATGAAGTTTGCTCTTAACGGAGCGCTCACAATCGGTACAATGGACGGAGCAAATATTGAAATGTCTGAAAATATCGGAGAAGAACACATGTTCATTTTCGGTCTTAGGGCGCACGAAGTCAAAGAGATGAAAGCCAAAGGCTACAATCCAATGGAATATTATAACAAAAATTCTGAGCTCAAGGCAGTTATGGATATGATTTTGGACGGCGAATTCTCTCCGAACAACAAGGAAGAATTCAAAGCTATTTATAATCTCATAATGTACTATGGAGATACATATATGCTCATGGCTGATTATGAAGAATATATCAAGACACAGGAAAAAGTTTCTGAGCTCTACAAAGATAAAGACACATGGACTAAGAAGGCTATCATCAATTCTGCCAGAATGGGCTTCTTCTCAAGCGATAGAACTATTATGGAATATGCAAAAGACATCTGGAAGGTTTCTCCAGTAGAAATCAATTTGGAATAAATCCTTCATTAAATAAGAATCTCCTTTTTTTAAGGCATTTCAGCATAGAAGATTATGCTGGGATGCCTTAAACTTTTTCAGGTAACGAACCAAATAAGGAGATTTGATTATGAGTGAAAGTTTAATTGTTAAAAATCTGCTGGATTTTCTTTCTTCAACCCCAACGGCATACCATGCTGTAGATAATGTGTCATCTATTCTAATCAAGAATAAATTCGAATATCTTCCGCTTTCATCAGACTGGAAATTAAAGCCTTCCGGAAAATATTTCACGACTGTGAACGGGACAACTCTTATTGCGTTTGTGAATTCGGCAACAGGAAAATGCAAATCCTTCAGAATCATTGGCGCGCATACTGATTCTCCAGGAATTAAGATAAAACCAAATCCGGAATTCGTCAAAGAAGGTTTTTTTCAACTCAATACTGAAATTTACGGAGGCCCGATTCTATCTACCTGGTTTGACAGACCTCTTTCTCTGGCAGGCAGAGTATTCATTAAAGGAAAAGATGCTTTTACTCCTCAGCAGAAACTTGTTAATTTTGACAAACCTGTAGCTGTAATTCCTAACCTTGCAATTCATATGAACAGAGAAATCAATAATGGTTATGCAATCAATAACCAGAAGGATATGATTCCAGTGTTGATTTCCGGAGTTGATGAAAAAATACCTGTCAAAGAGTTGTTGGAAAATATGATTTCTGAAGCAATAAAAATACCTAAGAAGGATATTCTTGACTTTGAGTTATTTTTGTATGAATCCGACGGAGCAAGACTTGCTGGGATAAACGACGATTTTGTTTCTTCTTCCAGAATTGATAACCTTGAAGCTGTTTCTGCCGGACTTGAAGTGTTGAAAACTGCTGAGGCATCTGCTGATTGCCTGAAAGTCCTGGCCTATTACGACAACGAAGAGGTAGGAAGTTCTACGAAACAGGGAGCAGATTCTACTCTGCTTTCTTCAATTGTCGAAAGAATAATGGAATCCAACGGGGTTTATTCACCTTCTGCAGTTTCTAAAGCCATAGCTAATTCATTTATGATTTCTGTAGATGGCGCTCACTCCATTCATCCGAATAAAACGGAAAAGTATGATCCTATAAACAAGGCTCAAATTAATAAAGGGCCTGTTCTGAAAATAAGCGCCAACCAAAGATATTCTACTGATTCGCAATCAGCATCGGTGTTAAAAGTTCTGGCTAATAAGGCTAAAGTTCCTCTTCAGATTTTTGTAAATAATTCTAACGAGAAAGGCGGTTCAACCATCGGGCCTATTGCAGGAAAATATCTTCAGATGCCGTCGGCAGATTTGGGAATTCCAATGCTTGCCATGCATTCAATAAGAGAATTGGCAGGAACAAAAGATCACATCTGGATGGTTAAACTGCTGTCTGCATTTTTAGCTTGATATAAAAGATAAGAGGAATTTGAAATGAATCGATATGGTACAATCAGCAGAAACCTTTTAGGTTTTATTTTCATTGCAGTATTGCTAGTACAGCTTCCATCTAATGCCAGCGCAGCCGGAAAATACGGAAAATGGATTAAGGATACAAATATATATGAACTTTTTGTAAGAAAATTTACGCCTGAAGGTAATCTAAAAGGCGTTGAAAAACACCTTCAGGATTTGAAAGATATGGGCGTAAAGACTATCTGGCTGATGCCCACATTTGATTCACCTTCCCTTCATGGTTACGATGTTACGGATTATGAATCTGTAAATCCTGATTATGGAAAATTTAAGGATATGAAAAAACTTGTGGATAAAGCGCATTCTCTAAATATCAAGGTTCTTCTTGATCTTCCTATAAATCACTGCAGCTCCAAGCATCCTTTTTTTCCTTCAGCAGATCCAGAAATAAGGAAAGACAAATGGTTTGTCTGGAGCAATAAGGATGAAGAATGGCCTCAGCCATGGGTTGATTGGGATGGGAAAACAAAATATCCTAATACTACCTGGTTTAAAGACCCGACAGACTTTAAAAGAGGTTATTATTATGCTGCTTTCGATAAGGAAATGCCTGACTTCAATTATAATGATCCTGCGGCCAGAAAAGAAATAGTTGATTATTTTTCAGGTGTAATGAAATTTTGGATAGATAATTATAATATCGATGGGTTCAGATGTGATGCTGCCAGATATATTGCCGAAAACGGATGTGGAAAACAGAAAGACCAGTCTCAGACTCACGAGGTTTGGGAAGAGCTTAGGGAGAGATTGAATTCAATTGATCCCAACGCTGTTATGATTGCAGAAGCCCCTACTGAAACTGTTAAGGAGCTGTTGAGTTATTACGACAAGGGAAAAGAGTTTAACTCGGCTTTTCATTTTGGATTTCAGGGTATGCTTCTTGATTGCATAAAAACAGGGCAGAGGCCGGCTTCATTCTTTAAAGAACTCTTTGGAATTCAAAGGAAAATACCGAAAAAAGGGCCACAGGAGTGTCAGGATTCGCTGATTCTTGCAAATCATGACAGTTTTGCAGGCGCCAGAGTAGGAACACAGCTTAACGGGGATATAGCCATGGAAAAAGCTGTCGCTGCTCTTTATATCCTACTATCAGGGAATCCGGTAATGTATTACGGCGAGGAGATTGGAATGCTCAACACTCCTGGTGCCAAAGGGGATGAAGCCATCAGGGGGCCTATGAGTTGGGATGAATACTATAAACAAAAAGAAGATCCAGATTCTTTGCTTGCCTGGTATACTAAACTTCTAAACCTTCGAAATTCATATAAGGCACTGAAGGGAGGAAAGAGTATGTTTATTCCTGTTTACTATGGAGTTTCTACTTCAGAATTATCCAAAGATTTAAAATCCGGCGCTTCCTCTCCTGTAGTGTGCATAATAAGAAAATCCGGTGCCCAGATGGTTCTTGTAGCACATAATTTTTCAGATGATGACACTTATTATATTTTTGCAAACCTGGAAAAAAGCAGCGCAGAAATAAGTAAACAATCAATCGTTACTCTTCTTTTGGGTACAGAAGGAAATTATCCAAGTGTTACTGGCAAGAACATGTCCAATTATCCTTTAGGTTCAATCGAACCTCTTGGTGTAAAAGTACTTATTTTTAATGAAGAAAATAAAAAATAAAACGAGGAGAATTTAATGAAATCGGTAAGAAGGCTTTTGACCGTGCTTTGTCTTTTAATTTTTGTTTTTTTAATTGGAATGACTCTAAATGCCGATGATGCAAAACCTACAGACTGGATAAAAAATACTACAATTTATCAAATGAGAGTGAGTAGTTATGCTTCGGATGCCTCTAACTATCCTGGAAAAACTATTATCCAGACAGCAGCGATGCATTTGCAGGATTTGCAGGATATGGGAATAAAAACCATCTGGTTAATGCCTGTTTTTGCCTCTCCGCAGGGCGATGATGGATATGATGTATCTGATTATATGGCAATTAATCCTGACTATGGGACTATTAAAGACTTGAAAGATTTCACGGACAAAGCTCACAAACTTGATATGAAAGTTCTTCTTGACCTGCCCACTAATCACTGCAGTAAAGATAATGCTCTTTTCTCCTCGAAAGACGATAAAATAAGAAAGGACAAGTGGTTTGTCTGGAGTGAGAAAGACCTTGGATGGCCTAAGCCATGGCAGAATAATAATGGCAAATTTTATCCTGATAATACATGGTTTGAGGATCCGACAGGATTGGAAAGGGGTTATTACTATGCGCTTTTCAGCGACTTTCAGCCTGACTTTAATTACAATGATCTTCAATCCCGAAAAGAAGTTTATGAATACTTTCTGGTTGTCATGAATTTCTGGACAAAAAATTGCGATATTGATGGATTTAGATGCGATGCTGTCAGATATCTTCTTGAAGCAGGTTATGCAAAACAAAAAGATCTTACAACTACGCATAGGATATGGAAACAGACAAGGAAGGATTTAGATAAAATAAAGCCTTCGTCCATCCTTTTAGCTGAAGCTGCTACAGAAAGCGACGCTGAACTGCTTTCATATTACGGCAATGGCAATGAGTTTAACTCAGGTTTGCATTTCCGTTTTCCGACTAAGTTGATGGATACAATAAAAAACGGAGAGCGCTCTGTTGACTTTCTTGACAGCTTATTTATTATTCAGGACAATATCCCTGATTTTAAAAGACAGACTCAGGCATGTGTTGATTCAATATTTCTTAACAACCATG
The DNA here is from genome assembly GCA_001803205.1 of Lentisphaerae bacterium GWF2_38_69. Taxonomy (GTDB): domain Bacteria; phylum Verrucomicrobiota; class Lentisphaeria; order Victivallales; family GWF2-38-69; genus GWF2-38-69. The sequence continues at coordinate 76,916 of MHBE01000029.1, forward strand.
ATGGATTCGTAGGCGACAGGGTTGCCACACAGCTCAATGGAGATATTAAAAAGGAAAAAGCAGCAGCTTCTTTGTATATACTGATGTCAGGAATTCCTGTAGTTTATTATGGTGAAGAAATCGGACTTCAGGTTTTGCCTCCTTCGGCAAAATACCAGAACAGAGGTTCCTATGACTGGAATGCATATAAGGCACAGAAAGCCGATCCTGATTCGCTTCTCAATCACTACACAAGACTTCTTAGGCTCAGAAATTCATATGATGCTTTGAGCAAGGGAGATTCGTTATTTGTGAATACTGGTTACTGCGATACTCAAGACACTACAAATATAAAATGGGATGACAGTATTGAAAAAGCTTCGCCGATTCTTGCAATGCTCAGGCATGACGGAATAGGAAAGAATGACAGCCAGGATATTCTTGTAGTTAACAATTTTTCCTCTAAGCCTTATTACCTTTTTGCGGATCTAAGCAGCTTATGTGATCTAGCAGACTTTTATTCAGGCAAATTCTTTTACGGTAATAAACCTGTTGCATTGATGGGCGGAGGAGAGTATCCCGTTGTTTCAGGAGAAAATAATACGCTGTATCCTCTGGGGCTGTTTGCTCCTAATTCAACTAAGGTTTTGCTTTTTCACGGTTTTAAAAATGGAGACTATGTAACTTACGAGAATGCCCTTAAAAATAATTGAATATTAAGAACACTGTTTTTTAAAGATTATAAGTAAAAGATGATTAGCTATATAGTTTAACGACTTTTAGCTTTTCATTATTTTAAGTAAGCCCGGTAGTTTCTTTTAATCCAAACATGATGTTCATGCATTGAACGGCCTGACCTGAAGCACCTTTAGTTAGGTTGTCTATAGCGGATGCCACGATCAATTTTCCTGTATGTTCATCATAAACAAAACCTATTTCACATATATTTGTCATAAAGACATTTTTTGTATCAGGGAGTTTAGGAGGAGTTAAAACTCTTACAAACTGCTCATTCTCATAGTAATTGTCATATACTTTTTTGATTAAGCTAATATCTGTTGTTTCGGTGTCAGCTATGATTGTAGAGTTTATTCCTCTGTTCATAGGGATTAGATGAGGAATAAAATTTATCTTGATTTCGTTGATTCCTGCTGAATTTGCCAGTTCCTGTTCTATTTCAGGCAAGTGCCTGTGTTTGACTGGGGAGTAAGCCCGGAAACTTTCATTACATTCAGGGAATATATATGGGAGGTCAACTTTTCGGCCTGCACCGCTTATTCCACTGCCTGAAGAGACAACGATATTATTTGTTGAAATAAGTTTTTCTTTAAGAAGAGGCATTAATGGAAGAATTATACTTGTCGGATAACATCCCGCACAGGCAATAAGTTTTGCTTTTCTGATTGAATCTCTATAGATTTCAGGCTGTCCATAAACTGCTATGTTGAGCAACTCAGGGGAAGGGTGGTCTTCCTTGTAATACTTTTTATATTGTTCTTTGCTCTTGAGCCTGAAGTCAGCGCTTATGTCAATAATTTTATGTCCGGAATTTAAAAGAGGTATTGCGAATTCAACAGCAAGTCCATGGGGCAGGGCAAGGAAGATTACATCACATTTATACGATTTGATCGCTTCGAGGTCAGGCTCAATGAATTTCAGCCCTAGATGTGAAAAACGAGGAAAAACTTCTGATACATCTTTATTGGCATATCCTCTGGAAGTAATAAAGCTTATTTCGCATTCACCATGTCTCAAAAGAAGTCTTATAAGCTCCTCTCCTGAATATCCCGATGCTCCAATTATGCCTGCTCTTATTTTCTTCATTACAGCTGCTCCATGCTTAATTATATATGCAATATCTTATATAAAAGGTATTTGTATGCGCTACGAAAGTTCTAATCCGCGATGTTTGATAGCACATATGTCCATTTCTGGAGATGTGCCGAAAGTGGTCAGATAATCACCTGTCATCATTGCATTTGCTCCGGCTTCAAAAATATCATATTGATTTTGACCTAGAACAGTAGATCTGCCTCCGCAGACTCTGAGGGATATTTCAGGAAGAATATAACGATAGAGAGAGATTATGCTGAGCGCCTCAGAAGGCTGAAGTTTTGGTTGTGAGGCCAAAGGTGTTCCATCTATCGCGTTGAGAAAGTTGATAGGGATACAATCTACTTTAAGTTCTTTTAATGTAATTGCCAGGTCTATTCTGTCTTCCCATGTCTCTCCCAGCCCAAACAGTCCTCCTGAACAGACTTCCAGGTTTAGCTCTTTAGCTCTTAAAACTGTTTCAACTCTTTCATCCCATGTATGAGTAGTGCATATTTCAGGGAAAAATCTTTCGGATGTTTCCAGATTGTGGTGATATCTTTTTAGGCCTGCTTTTTTAAGTTTTTCCAAGTTATTTGCAGAAAGATTCCCTAATGATGCGCAAACATCAATAGCACAATTTTTTGAAACCATTTCTATTGCTTCACAAATTATGTCAAGTTCATTTTCGCTTAAGGATGGGCCGCTTGTAACTATGCCTAGATTGCCTATGGGGGCAGTGGAATATTTTGAAGCATAACTAAATATATCATTTGCTGAGACCATAGGGTAAGAGTCAACTCCTGTTGTGTAATGGGAGCTTTGCGCACAATATCTGCAGTTTTCTGAACACAATCCGCTCTTTGCATTTATTATCACGCATAAGGCGGTTTTATTTCCAAAAAATTCTTTTCGTAATGCCGCTGCCTTAAGTTTGAGCAATTTGTCATTGTTCAGCAGATTAAGGTATTCTTTTTTTAGATTTTCTTTTTCCTGTTTATTCATCATTTTAAGTCAGTTAGAATTAATTATATTGTTTTCTTGACGGCATCTTTTAGTAATGAGAGCATTTCATTCAATTCGTTTTCTGTAGAAATAAGCGGTGGCCATAAATATATAGTATTTCCAAGAGGCCGGACAATAAGGTTGTTGGATAAAGCTTCTTCTTTGATCCTTTTAGCTCTGGAAGCGCCGCCTGACTCTTTGTTTAAGTGCACTGAAGCGATCATTCCCAATGTCGAAACATATGAATTATTCAGCAGTTTTCCAATCTCTTCCATCCCGTTTTTAAGCTGTTTTATTTTTGGCTGAATCATTTCTAAAATATTTAAATCCTTATATAAAGTCAGAGCTGCAATCGCAAGGTGCGATGTGATAGGATTTCCGGAAAATGTATGACCGTGATAGAATGTTCTATCATTTCCGTCATTATTTCTGAATGAATTATAAATGGTATCTGTGACCATAACCGCGCTCATTGGAAGGTATCCTCCAGTCAAACCTTTTCCCAGAAGCATTATGTCAGGAGATATACCGGCACGGTCGCAGGCAAACATCGAGCCTGTTCTGCAGAACCCTACAGCTATTTCGTCAGCGATCAGCAATATCTCATACTGATTACACAATTTTGCTAACCTGCGTAAATACTCTTCCGGATAAATCCTTATACCGGCTGCTCCCTGGCAGAGAGGTTCTACTATGACGGCAGCCACACTACTGTGATGCTGAATTATAAGTTCTTCCATGGAAGTGAAACATTCAATATTGCATGTGGAAGCTTCTTTTTTGAAAGGGCAATCTGCGCAGTTAGGGGAGAGTGCTCTGTAGGACTCTTTAACGGCAGGTTTAAAATTTTTGTGGAAAGTCTCGACATATCCTACTCCTATTGCTCCAAGGGTGTCTCCATGGTAACCGTCTTCAAGGCATATGAATTTGGTTCTGTTGGTGACCCCGATGTTACACCAATACTGTAGAGCTATTTTCAAGGCTGCTTCAGTAGCTGAAGATCCATCGGAAGCATAGAATGCATGATTTAACCCTTCCGGGGTAATTTTAGCAAGTTTTTTCGACAGTTGTATAGCTTCAGGATGACTTATGCCGCCAAGAATAGAGTGCTGCAGAGATGCGGACTGCTCTTTGATAGCTTCAATTAATTCATGTCTGCTATGACCGAAATTAACACACCACCAAGAGGAGATTCCATCAAAGTATTTTTTGCCTTCAGTGTCGTAGAGAAAGATACCTTTGCCATGTTTGATGATAGGGAAAGTTGTTCTTTCAAAATTTTTGATATCTGTATAGGGGTGCCATAGATATTTTATATCATCCGATCTCAATACATTTTGAGTATTATTTTGTGTTTGTCTGCCTAAATATTCGTTATACAATAATTCAATATCAGTACAGTTTACGCAGGTTTTAAAAACTTCAGCTGCTTTAGATTTATCAGAAGCAATATCAGGAAGATAATCTACAACTCCCAATACTTTGATATTAGCTTCTCTCTCAATGAACTTAATATTCTCTTTAATTATATAATCATCCTGTTCTGCTGCTGGAAAAGTATTGTTGAATATTATGCCTAAAGTAGTTAGTCCAGCATCAGATAATGCTTTTAATGACAGGAGTGTATGATTGATAGTGCCCAAAGCTGTTCTAGCGACAAGAATTACAGGAATATCAAGTTTCTTCATCAAGTCAAGCATTTTTTCATTCTTGTTTATTGGAACAAGTATTCCGCCTGCACCTTCGACTATTATTGGAGAGTAACTGGAGGCAAGTTTATCAAAACAATTTAAAATATAATCTGAATCAGGATGTCCTGTTTTTTCGATTTCAGCCGCAAGGTGAGGCGAACAAGCTAATTTATATTTGTATGGAGCCATCAAAAGCCTTTTCTCCTCTGAAAATCTCTTTCCGGCTAATTCAAGAGAAAATTCAATGTCTGGAGCAATCAGTTTGCCTTCAAGTTCCGGACAGCCTGATTGTACTGGTTTCATAATACCTGCGTCGTATCCTTTCAGGCAGAAGTAATTAAAAAGACCAGCAGATATAAAGGTCTTTCCAACATCAGTGTCAGTGCCTGTAATAAATATACCTTTGCGCATCATTTCTTCCTTCCAACAAGATAGAGTACTTTATGGGATATAGGCAGTCTTCCGCTGCTGTCGGCATAATCTTGAGTGTAAATATCAATAAGTTTATTGACACTCTTTACAGATAATGGGGTATAATCATGGTTATACTTAAAAGTAGCCCCGATATTTTTAAAATATTTAAGGACATCATTGCCATAGTGATAGCTATAAACAGTTTCTGTCTCGTCAATTAATATTTCCATATTGTTTTTAATCAGGATATTTTTGAAGTACAAATCTGTCCTGTAATCAATCCCATGAAGTGAAGAATTTAAATACTTTTTATAGCTCTCGAGGAGTTCATAGAACGAACCTTTAATTAAAATAGCCAGAGCCAGAAAGCCATTTGTGTTTAAGTTAGAAAGTATTTTGGTGAAAGTTTGCTGCATATCAATTCCCCACTGTAAAGCACAGCTTGAGGTTATCGTATTAAAAGAAATTTCTGAATTAAATTGTGCCATATCAGCATGAATAAAACTGATATTCTGAGAATTTTTCCATTTATCTCTGCAAAAGGATATCATTCCTTCAGCTATATCAATCCCCATAATTCTGTTGCTGTATCCATATTTTAATATTTGCTCTATGACATAGCCTGTGCCGCAGCCTATATCCAGTATGCTGTGAATCATTGGGTTTATCGAAATAATTCTTTTTACCAGTTCTTCTGCAATTCTTTTTTGTGGCTCAGCCCAATAATTATAGGAATTTGCCGCGCCTGAAAAGTTTTTTGAAACAGCTTTTATTTCTATGTTCGGCAATTTACAAGTTCCTTTATTCTATCAGCTATTATTTCCGGGGCAATGTAAGGAATTAAATGTCCCATTTCAGGAATCATTGTTAAGGAGGCATTTTTTATATTTTCACATAAAAATCTGGAGTTTGAGGGATTAATTATCAGATCATCTGTGCCGTGAACAATTTTAACTGGAAAACTGATATTGTGAACGATATCTCTGTAATCGGTCTGCATCAGATATGTGAGTCCTGATTTAAGTAAATTATCATCCATAGACATGGCTTCTTTAATGTAATCTTCCATAATTGAAGGAGCGCCGTTCTTTCCTGAGTCAGCCATTTTTACGAAATCATTTATCAATCCTAACTTGTCTATTTTTAGCCTTGTTTTCATAGCCTTCAATACTCTCGACTCTGTTCCATCATAATCTCGGTCTTCCGTCATTCTTGCGGTAGTTGCTATAAGAACCGCGCCGCTGATTTTACTGTTGAAACGAGCGCCTGCCCAAAGCGCAATCATTCCTCCGAGAGACCATCCTGCTAGGATTATTTGTTCTTTAGATGTTTCAATAAGCTTAGAAAGCAAGTTATTATCGGACTTGTCGTCCAGGCAATCCCACCATGGGACATGGGTATGAGGGCAGGAAAGAAGAGGAATTGTTTTTTTCCAGGCGCTTAAACCTGCTCCCCAGCCAGAGATTAAAATAACTCTGTGATTCTTCATAGAATGCCAATCTCTTTAGCGCAGAGCCGTATTTTTTCTGCTGAGAGTTTCAAATCTTCTTCTGTGTGTGCCAGAGAAACAGATAATCTAAGCCTGGCTGTGCCCAGTGGGACAGTCGGCGGGCGAATAGCCACGGCGCGAATATCGTAGTTATTAAAAAGTTTTTCAGAGAATTCAAGAGTCTTTTTATTGTCCCCAATCAGCACGGGGATTATTTGTGATTCAAACTTATTCATCGAAAAGCCTGAGCTTTCCAGTAAAGAATGAAAAATTTTCGCATTCTTAAGTAATTTATTGCCCAGGCTAATATCATTTTTTATTAAATCAATAGCTGATATCGCAGAACCTATGCATGATGGCGGAAGGCCGGTTGAGTAAATAAAGGTTCTGCTCTTGTTTATAAAATACTTCTGAAGAATTTTATTTACGGAAGCAAAGCCGCCATAACAGCCTATTGCCTTGCTTAAAGTTCCAAGCACTATGTCAGGTTTATAGTTTTGTCCAAGAGATTTTGTAATACCCCCTCCGTTGCCGAAAACACCAATCGCATGGGCTTCATCAACGATAAGGAAAGCTTCATATTTTTCAGAAAGTTCAAAAAGCTCTTTCACGGGCGCAATATCGCCATCCATGCTGAAAACGGAATCTGATATGATTATTTTTTTCCCTGTTGTTTTTGAGTTTTTCAGCAGCATCTCAAGGTGATCTAAATCTTTATGCTTGTATCGGAAAGATTTAGCTCCTGACAACAATACTCCGTCTATAAGGCTGGCGTGGTTTAATTTATCCGCATAAATTTCGTCATTTCTGTTAGCAATTGCATTTATTACGCCGAGATTTGAGAGGAATCCGCTGCCAAAAACAAGAGAGGATTCAAAATCTGTCAATTGTGCCAAGCTGTTTTCCAGTTTTTCATGTATAGGCAAATGGCCGGTAACCAGGCGGGAAGCAGTGACTCCTGCGCCATATTTTTCCAGGCTTTCTATCCCTGCTTTTATAACTTCCGGAGAAGTAGAAAGATTAAGATAGTCGTTAGTAGACAAATTGATGATTTCTCTGCCTTCATATATAAATTTACCTGTAGTAGAAGGTAAGGGCAGAAGGTTTCTCAATAAACCGTTTTGTGAAATTGAATCCAATTCTTCAGAAAGAACAAAATATTTCTGTCTCATGATGCTTTAACATTTAAATTCAGGAGAGCATTGCGGCTAAATGTAAAAAGATTCTCCGCCCGAAAGCAAAGAATCTTTTGAAAATCCATAGAAATATGAATCAGCGTTTTGAGAACTGGAAACGCTTTCTTGCGCCAGGCTGACCGCTCTTCTTTCTTTCTTTTTCTCTTGGGTCTCGGGTGAGCATTCCTGCTGCCTTGAGAGCTGGCTTGAATTTTTCATCATACGCGCAGAGAGCTCTTGCCGTAGCATGTCTTAGAGCGCCTGCCTGACCCATTTGGCCGCCGCCTTTGATTGTAGCGGTGATGTCGAGTTTTCCCTTAGTTTCAGTAACTACCAGAGGCTGCTGTGCGTAACCTCTTGCGATTTCTGATGGGAAGTATTCTTCCATCTGTCTGTCATTGATGATGCATTTGCCTGTGCCTGATTTGATTCTGACCTGTGCAGAAGCTGATTTTCTTCTGCCTGTAGCATTTGTAGTGTCAATTTTTGCCATAGTATATCCTAAAAATATTTAAATTAATTACTTAGAAAATGAAACTACCTGCGGCTGCTGGGCTTCGTGCGGATGATTTGGTCCTGCATAAACTTTGAGTTTCCTGTATATCTGCCTGCCGAGTCTGCCTTTCGGGAGCATGCCCCATACAGCGTCTTCAACAAGTCTTTCAGGCTTCTTTGCTCTTACTTCGGCTGCTGTCTGTTCTTTCAGCCCGCTCTTGAATCCTGAATAATCCTGATAAATCATATCATTTTCTTTGTTTCCTGTAAGACGAACCTTCTCGGCATTAACTACTACAACGAACGAACCCGTATCAACATGGGGTGTATAAGTTGGCTTATCTTTGCCTCTCAGGGCGTTGGCGATTTTAACTGCAAGTCTTCCGAGCGGAATGCTATCAGCATCCATAACGATGTACTTGCGTTCGATTTCATTTGGTTTTGCTAAATACGACTTCATTTCAATACTCTCTTAGAGATAAGTTAAACAAATTATTTCAATATCGATCGGGATAAAGAGCGTTAAATTAACTCTCTTTCACTTCATGTCAAACACTTTAAGTTTTATGGTTAAAATATTTTGAATATTAGAAGTTTAATTTCTCAATAAACGCTTCATTGACATCCTAAATAGTTCAAGAGTGAGTTCTACATCGACATAAGCTCTATGAGCGCCGCCAATTGGATCTAGGCCGAAATTCCTTGAAAGATTCTGCAGACTGTAGCTTGGCAGTCCGGGGTAGGAGCGTTTGATAATAGGTATGGAGTCAAGAGTTTTTCCTTTCCATGTCTGATGGCCTGACCGGGCTAAACTCTCCTGCAGGAAAGAGAGGTCGAATCGGGCGTTGTGTGCTACAAGGGTCGAGCCTCTGGCAAAATCAGTAAACTCAATTCCTATTTCACAGAAAGACCTGCAGCTGTCTACCATCTCATTTGTTATGCCGTGAACTCTTATGACCTGTTCGGATATGATGCATTTCGGATTAATAAGAGAATGAAAGCGGTTTTCTATTCCGTCCAGGTCTACTTTGATGGCTGCTATCTCTACTATTCTGTCATAAACAGCTGACATACCAGTAGTTTCAACATCGAATATCGTAAACGGCCCTAATTTGTGCCATTCGTTGGGAATAATATTTGGTTTTTCAGAAGAAGTCATAACAATGTTTTTCAAAAGTTAGAAACGACTTAATGAACAAGAGATAAGGATTTCTCTGGTACTATACGATTTGATTTTTTATTAACACACTTGCTTTTTAATGCGTATTTTTCAGGGTGTTCTAAGTTGTCAATTTCCAAGTCAACATCTAAATCAGACCAGTACAGATGAAAACCATGAAGCAGTTTCACATTCTGGATAGATCTTATAGTTTGTTCTTTGAAATAGGGGTATTCATCATAGCTTAAAAAATACTCTTTTTCTTTGACAAACAGCCATATCCCAAAAGAAGAAATATTTTCAATTGATACTAAAGTGTCTTTTCCATTCTTTAATGATTTCATTTTTATGTTCCTCAACGAGTTTGTGCATTTCGTTCAGCTTTTTAGAATTAAGTTTACAGTATGTAGCAAGCGATATTATAGGCTCTAACCAAAATTTAGCTTCACCTTCCTCGCATGTTATATGGACATGTTTGCGTTCTTCTTCATTTGAAAGAAAAACCTGTAATATTTTATTCTTAATATAGTTGGAATCATATTCTATTCTATTAGGATGAATTATGCTTTAGCATTATTATATATTCTCATCAAAATAATCGCTGTCAATTTTCTTTACTGGATATAGAGACATAGTGGACACGCCGACATCATGCTCAATCATTACTTGAGTTTTATTCTAGATTTATTCAGTGATTTCAATCCTGTTTCCTTCCGGATCCAGAAAAAGTGTTTCATAGTGCCCGTCTCCTGTTAATCTCGGGCCGTCGAGTATTTTAAGGCCGTCATTTTTTAATCTGCATGTTAGTTCGTCTACCAGTTCTCTGGAACCGAGTGAAAAAGCAATATGAGTTATGCCAAGATATTGGGAGTAAAGATTCTTTCCCGAGCTTCCAATTTCGGGTTTATTCATTATTTCAAGGCTGGCTCCTGAGTTAAAACTGAGAAAGTAAGATTCAAAATTCTTGTTCTGATTTCTGTATTTATTATTTGACCTGGCATTAAAATATTTCTCATAGAAGTTTTTTAATTTCTCTAAGTCTTCAGCCCATATGGCAAGATGGTCTATTTTTACTTTAAGCTCCTGAATATGCATTTTAATATAACAATGGTAGCAAACCTATTTTATTTTGGTTGTAAGTTCTTCAGCCCAGAGAGCCAAAGAGGAATCTCTGGCGCCCATTATGACAATCGTATCATTTTTCAAAGTTTCGGATTGTAGATATTTCCCGGCAGAGATTCTGTCAGAAAAGAAGAAATATCTTTTTTTTATTGAGGATTTATGTTCGTATTCTTGTTGAACCTCTTCGGCTTTAGGCGTAAAAGAGCTGGTTCCTCCTGCGTAATATACAGGCATCAGGATGAATTTATCTTCAGTTCTCAGACATTTCTCAAGTTCAGGCAATAGGGGATCTCTCATAAATTTAAATGGGCCGTACCCATGCGGTTGAAAAACCGCAAAAACTCTTCCTGAAGAGATTTCCTGAGCTGTTTTAATGCAGGAGACTATTTTTTCGACATTATGAGCGTAGTCGTCAATTACCAGGGCTCCGTTTGGCATAAATCCTTTTTCCTCAAAGCGTCTGTGAACGCCTTTAAAGGATTCAACAGATTTGAATACTTTTTGTAAGTCGGCATCAGGCAAAAGGAGATTTATAAGAGCGCTTACGCATAAAGCATTGGAAGCATTGTGAATTCCTGGCTGGGGTAGTTTAAATTCAATTGTTTTCTCTTTGCAGTTGTAAATTGCCTTCTGGCTTATTCCTCCATGATAGGAAACAAGTTCCCATTCAGATGAACCAGAATTTGCCAATGAGACTGTTTTTATCTTGAGATGTGCGTATGAATCTTTAGATAACATCCCGAAGAGTTCTTCTTCAATAACCGCGCCTTTTTTTGTATTCATCAGGAATTTTTCGAAAACTTCTACTAGTTCTTCTTTTGAGTAATGATCAGTGCCGATATTTAGTAAAACAGAATAGTTTGGGTTAAAAGCTATCAGACTTTTGTCGCTTTCATCTGCTTCGTAAACAAAGTATTTTCCCTTGCCGGGACGGAAATTGCCTGTGTATGTACTGTTACAAAAGGAATTTATCATCCCTCCGTTCAAAACTACCGGATCAAGCCCGAGATTATAAAGCGCTTCGCCAGTCCAGGCAGTTGCGCTGGTTTTACCGCAGCTTCCGGATATGGCAATGGAAACTTTATCTTTCATAAATTTTACAATATCAGACAAGGCCGCTGCCCTGTGTCTTTTTTCTACATTTTCCCCTGCAATGAAATCGGGATTGTCTGACTCAATTGCTGTAGAGTAAATTATGAGAGAAGGCTTGAGCTTTTTTGCGAAAGAGCCGTCCTGCGGATAGATTTTTATTCCCTGTTTGCGCAGTTTTGCAAAAAGTTCGGCGTTTTCAGGATTATCAAGAGCGCGGTCGCTTCCGGAAACTTCAAAGCCAGCCCATCTGTACGACTGAGCAAGGCCGCTCATGCCGATCCCGCCTATGCCTACAAAGTGTATCGACCCATTAATATCTCTAAGCATTTCTGATTATTTTTATTCGAGTTAATTCGTAAATTCGTGGTTAAATATGTATTTAGTCTCAAATTTCACAAGAGAGGGACGAAAGTAAAACCGGGATATTCTTCCTGGACGCAGGCACTTCCAATTTTTTTTATTTTTGATATCGAGTACGAGATGGGGGTGACAATTATTCCTCCTTCTTTAAGCTGTTCGGTTAATTGATAGGGGTAACTGCTATATGCAGCACTGACAAGGATTCTGTCAAAAGGAGCTTCTTCTGGAAGGCCGTTTTTCCCATCCATAAGCAGGATTTTTATATTCTGATATCCTGAAAGTTTTTCAATTGATTTATTGCCTACTGCTTCGTTCAATTCAATTCCAAACAATTTTGAATTAGGAATCATAGAATTTAAGAGAGCCAATACATAGCTGCAGCCGGAGCCTATTTCCAGAATCTTGAGTTCCTGTTTGTTTTCCAACTCAAGCAGTTTAAGCATAAAAGCTATCGTATAGGGCTGAGAGATTGTAGAGTTGTATCCCAGCGGCAGAGCAATATCGCTCCAGGCGTATGGCAAATCAGTTTTCAGCACAAATTCTTCACGGTTTACTTCAGAAAAAGCTTTAACAATATTTTTTGAAAATCCTGATAGCGTAAGTTTTCTAAGAAGAAACTCTTTTTGTACATTCATGATATATGTCTAATCATTCCAAAAGCTGGCTTGTTGGCGAAAATAGTTTTCTTTAGCCTTTTTTATCCATGAAAGAATGCTGTCTATTGAGATAATCACGACCATGATTATGAGGGCAGCAGCCATTCCGGCAAGAATGTTATTCCCACTTGGAAGATAGTTGTCTAATATGCTGCTAATTGCCGCATCCAGTGTAGTTATAGTTACAAATATCCACGGAAGAAGCGTGATCAAGGCATATTTTAATTTACCTGTGCTTATGATGTATGTTGTTCCTAAAGCGAGGGCTATCGAAGCAAGCATTTGATTTGCTATTCCGAAGAGCGGCCAGATAGTTGAAACATGTCCTGTGTAAAGCAGATACCCCCATGTTAGTGAGAGTAGTATACTCAAAATAATTATTCTTGAAATAGACTGTTTCTGCTTGTCTTTGAGTATTTTTGCTTTGACCAGGATATTGTCGAGAAGGAATCTGCCGGCTCTTGTTCCTGCATCTATGGTCGTAAGGATGAACAATGCCTCAAAAAGTATAAGAAAGTGATAGAAATAAGGCATGAGAAAATCAAGGTATTTAAGTTTATGAAAAACATAGATCATGCCTGCCGCAAGTGATACTGCGCCGCCTGGCCTTCCGGTAAGATCTTCCTGTACCATGTTTGAAATCATACCTACATGTTCTTGAACCATTCCGAGTTTTGCAAAAACTTCCGGAACAGTATTTATTGCGAAGTAATCAGCGCTCGGAAGTACTGTAGCGGCAATTAAAGCCATTATTGCGACAAAACCTTCAAAAATCATGGCTCCATAACCGATAAGGCGTAAATCTTTCTCAGTTGCAAGCAGTTTACAGGTTGTTCCAGAGGCAATAATTGAATGAAAACCTGACAGTGCCCCGCAGGCGATGGTTATGAACAGAAAAGGCCAGACCTTGCCGGGGATTATGGGGCCTCCGCCGTTAACGAATTTAGTTATCATTGGCATTTTTATCTCAGGGTGGAGAATTATCACTCCTACTGCAAGCGCGATCATTACTCCTATTTTCATGTAAGAGGACAAATAATCGCGCGGCACCAGGAGGAGCCATACAGGAAGGGAGGCTGCTAGAAAGCCATAGACAGGCAGTATTAATGAAAGATTTTGAACATCAAGATTAAGGTAAGGGGCTATGAAACTTTCTGCTATAAACGGGCCGACAAAAACACCCAGACAGATGAGAGCCACACCTATGATTGTTCCTTCTGTAATTCTGTTAGTCCTGAAATACTTTAAGTAAATCCCCACAAACATTGCAATCGGAATTGTCACTCCTACGGAGAAGACGCCCCATGGGCTGTGGTACAAGGCATTTACGACTGGTATTCCAAGACCAGCCATGCTGATGATCAGGATTATCAGGACTGCCAGAGAGGTGACAAACCCGACATGTTTATTCATGTATTCTCCGGCAATGGCAGAGATGCTCTTGCCGTCAAATCGTATCGAAATAAAGAGCATAACCATGTCGTGGACTGCTCCGGCAAAAACAGCGCCGATTAAAATCCAGAGATATCCCGGAAGAAACCCGTATTGTGCGGCGAGAACCGGCCCGATAAGAGGCCCGGCCCCTGCTATTGCGGCGAAATGCTGTCCGAAAAGGACTATTTTATTTGTCGGAGAGTAGTCAAAGTCGTCTCTGTATTTTACTGCAGGAGTAGGTCTGTCATGATCAAGAATCAAAACTTTTGCTGCGATAAAAGCACTGTAAAATCTATATGCAAGGGCAAAAACAAGCAGGGCTACTATTACGAAAACTATTGACGGCATAAAGTTAATTCTCCTTAATTAATAATCAGCTTGTTAAAGGAAGCTGCTTCGTTAGGTTTTGTTTCTATTTTAGCTTCAGGATGTATTGTAATCTTCATTTATTTTAATTTTTATTTAATTATCTTAAAAACTAGTTTCCCATCTAATTCTTCTACTTCATTAGAGCAGAAAGTCGACTTAACTGTTATTGTTTTTGAAGGGATGAGGAGAATATGCATTGTATTTTTTCTGTCCGCATTTTCTTTTCAAAGTCAAAAACTTTCTTAAGAAATCTCTCTTTTGCTGAATCTTCTAATAGCTTTGATTCATCTTCAACAGGCAAAGAAGGATATTTTTTCATTAAAGCTTTGGCAAATAATCCCGAGGATGTTTTTTCCACAGAGCCATCAGCTCCGAATACAGGGAACTTTCTAAGAGCGCAGCTTGGCGATTTTGATTTGAATATAAAACCGCAAAAATGTTTTGAATACAGTTCCTTTAGTTTTTCTTCTATCCATGAGTTTATTTGGTGAGTCAAATCCCTTCTTGTACTCAGAGTAATCAGCCTGACTTTGTTATTAGAGAATTCAAGACGCATAGGTTCACGGGGGATACTCATTCCACATTCGAGTTCTGGACAGATGCCAAGAAAAACAACATATTCTCCCAAGATGTTCTTAAGATGATGGTCGAGCTTGTGTCCACCGTCATATCTGACATTTTCTCCCAAAAGGCACGAACTGATTCCTATAAGAGGTTTTGTTTTCATTCTTGGATTAAAATGAGTTTAGTTTTTTATGAGAGTATAAACCGAAATGATAATATAAATAAGATTGCTTTTCAGTTCTGGAAATCAAAAATGTGAACTACTGCTGAATTATTCTAACTTTAACAATATAATTATTATCAGTAATTGTTGATTTTATTGAGTTAAATTACGAGAAGGGTATTATGAATTTTTTTTATCAGAAAGCAAGAGATATCCGTAAAGAGAAAAAGATAAGAATTGATGCAGTAGCTTCACAGTTGGGCATCTCTAGAGCTACTTTGTGGCTGTGGGAAACTGGAAAAAGCAATCCTTCTGAAAGGATGATCCGTCTTCTTGCCAAGATCCTAAACATTCCTGTTGAGCTTATTTCTGATCTTAAGGCTGAAGCCCTTACCTCTGAGAATGTGGAACTGTCCAGGATAAATTCTCTCTTATATTCATTCGGTAATACTAATATTATTGAAAGAAGAAATCATCAGGCTCATTATCTTACGGGCATACAAAGACTCTTTGACGAACTTAATCAGGTTTCAGCTGTTACGGCAACTTTTGTAAATACTATACAAATGGTTTGCTATGTAAAAGACCTCTCATTGAAATATGTCCTGGTGAATAATGCATTTTTAGATAACCTTTCCTTATCCAGGCAATATAAGAGTTTGGGAAAAACAGACCAGGATTTTTTTTCAAGAGAAGAGGCCAAACAGAATGCAGAGGAAGATGAGAGAGTCATTGTAAGAGGTATTGCTGAAAGCAATGAAGGTTTTATCCCAGGCAGCAGAAAACGCAAATGGGGAATAATATCCAGAATTCCGATAATGGATTTTCAGGGTAAAGTTACCGGAGTACTTGTTTATATAAATGACACTACAGAGCGCAGGGAACTTGAACTTACTCAGAATGCCATGATTGAATGTATTGCTTCTGTGGCTGAATACAAAACTCATGAAAGTGCCATGCATATAAGGCGTACCCAGCGCTTTCTGAAAGAACTTGCCTTTTCTCTGAGAACCAAACCGGGATATGAGGAAATACTTAATGATAAAAAGATCAATAGCCTGGCACAGGCGGCGCCCCTTCATGACATAGGAGAAATTGTTGTTCCTGATGTTATTCTTTTAAAAAAAGGAAAACTTACCGACGAAGAGTATGAAACCATTAAAAAACATCCACTAATTGGAAGTCAGACTATAGTCAGATACGAGAAATCATTACCTAATAATATTCTGCTTAAATACGCAGAAGAGATTGCGCTTTCACATCATGAAAAATGGGACGGCTCAGGTTATCCCAAAGGGCTTAAAGGAGAAAAAATCCCTCTATCAGGACGGCTTATGGCTCTGGCAGATGTATATGACGCATTGACTAGCGATAGCGTCTACAGAACAGCTAGAACGCACAAAGAAGCTGTAACAATAATTGAATCGGAAAAGGAAAAGCACTTTGACCCTGAGATAGTTGATGCTTTTTTGACAGTCCAGGATAAATTCGAAACGATTGCTAAAGAACTGGCAGATCCCAAGAAAACGATAGACTTGATTCGTACATAAATTTTCCTTTGATTTTTGTATTAAAGGATAATTGCAGTCTAATGTTACTTAAATGATAATCATTGTAATTTTAAGGAATGCATGAACCCCTTTGACATAAATAAAACAGTTAATGAACTGGTTTTTTCAGCAGAAGACTTTGTAACTGCTGTCGAATATAATAAATCCGGAAAAGCCGAACTTTTTATAAGGAATGGAGATGCAGTAGAGACCAGACAAGTTAAGTTTTCTCCGTTTCTTATCGTTTCTGACAGTTCAGTTGCATCTGTTGTTTCAGTTCCGCACACAAGGCAGGAATTAAGAGGAAATGGTTTTTTCAGATATTTCCTGGAATTCGAGACAATTGATGACTACGAATCTGCCCTTGTCCAGCTCAAAAAAAATATAAAAATACCACCATCTTCTCCGAAATCTTCATACAGGCTGTTTGCTGATATCCAGCAGCAGATACTAATCGCGCTTAAACTTCGTCTTTTCAGAGGGATGAAATTCTCTGAGGTCAGGAGATTTCAGTTTGACATAGAAACTCTTACTACAAAAGGTTTTGATTTTTCCAATCCAGAAAGACCAGAAGACAAAATCATCGTAATGAGTATGAGAGATTCCAGCGGATGGGAAAAATGTTTGGCAGCAGATGACAAAACTTCTGAAAAAGAGCTTATTGAAGGTTTTATTTCAGCTGTCAGAGAAAGAGATCCTGATGTGCTTGAGGGTCATAATATTTTCAGGTTTGATCTGCCTTTTATTGAGACAAGGGCAAAGCTGCATAAAGTTAAACTAATTCTGGGCAGGGATGGTTCTTTTGTAAAGTCGAGGAACTCCCGTTTTTCCGCAGCAGAGAAAACGACTTCCTATAAAAGGTATGAAGCCTACGGCAGGCATATAATCGATACTTATTTTCTTGCTCAGCTTTATGATGTAAGCCATCGGAACCTTGAAAGTTATGGCTTAAAATCTATTGCCAAACATTTTAATGTAGCTTCGGAGAACAGGACATATATAGACATAGGAGCTATAGACGAGTATTACCAGAACAACAGGGAAGAACTTCTTAAATACTCAATGGACGATGTAAGAGAAGTTGACGCTATTTCCAGGATATTGTCTCCTTCATATTTCTACCAGGCTCAGCTTCAGCCATTTTCCTATCAAAATATTATTTCCAGAGGCAATGCTACTAGAATTGATGCTATGCTTGTGGCTGAATATTTATCACATAAGCACTCTTTCGGCATTTCTGAAGAATCCAAGTGTTTCGAAGGAGCTCTGACAGAAGCTTTCGAGTCTGGTATTTTCGAGAATGTATGGCATTGCGACATCCGTTCTCTATACCCTTCAATAATGATTTCAGAAAATATAAGCCCGGCGTCAGATCCACTGAAAATTTTTCAAGTGTTGCTTGTTCGGCTCAGGGATATAAGACTGAATGCTAAAAGTATGGAAAAAACTTCAGTAAAAACATTAGACAAGGATTTCTATAATTCGATGCAGACAGCCTTCAAGATATTGATAAATTCTTTCTATGGCTACCTGGCTTTCAGTCAGGGAACTTTCAATGATTATTCTGCCGCAGAAAAGGTTACCAGAAGAGGAAGGGAAATCCTTACTCTTATGTTAAACTACCTGAAAAAAGCAGGGGCTAAAGTTATTGAAATGGATACAGACGGCATCTATTTTCAACCTCCAGCAAAGACAAATACTTCTCCGCAGGAAATGGAAGCTGAAATACAGAAGGTACTGCCGAAAGGCATTGAAGTGGAACTGGATTCTATTTATAAGAGAATGTTCTGCTACAAAAGCAAAAATTATGCTCTTTTATCTGAGGATGGTGAAATTGCAATTACAGGAGCTGCTCTTAAATCAAGGGGAGTTGAGCCTTTCATCAGAGTTTATTTACAGGATATAATACGCATTCTGCTATTTTCGGGCTATGAAGAACTCAATGAAGTGACAGCTCAATACAAAAAGAAAATTGAAGAAAGAGGATTTTCTCTAAAAGAACTGTCCAAAACGGAAACACTCAGCGAATCCCCTGAAAATTATAAGTCTAAACTTTTACAGGGAGCCACGAAGCGTTCAGCTGCCTACGAACTTGCCCTTAAATCAGGAAGGAACTATAAACAGGGAGATCAGATAGCCTACTATGTTACAGGTGACAAGAAAAAAGTATCAGTATTTGACAATTGCCGGCTTCTCAAAGACGCACCGCCGCAAAGAAACGAAAATTTTTTGTACTATATTCAGAAAATTGAGGATTTGTATGTGAAATTTAAACCCTTCGTATCTTCTGATTCAGATCAGTTGGAATTCAAATTGGAATAGATGATGGATTATAACAAAGAAAAAATCACTCCGAGATATGTATGTGAAGAGATGGCAAAACTGTCTGCTGAGGATGCTAAGCTAACCAGGCGCCCATGGGACAGGTTCAGGCCTGATTCAACTGCATGGTATTTAGTGCCGTCATCCTCTGTGACATACTATAAGTTTGGCAAGTTATGCTTTTCTAAAGAGAAAGAAACTTCGGATGTGATA
This sequence comes from Lentisphaerae bacterium GWF2_38_69, assembly GCA_001803205.1. Taxonomy (GTDB): domain Bacteria; phylum Verrucomicrobiota; class Lentisphaeria; order Victivallales; family GWF2-38-69; genus GWF2-38-69. The sequence continues at coordinate 95,980 of MHBE01000029.1, forward strand.
AACTGCGGTTTGTTTTTTGAAAAAGGGCTTGGTGAAGCGCTTGGAACAGTTTATTCAAGTAAGCAAGCCAAACCTCTCATAATGGATTCAAGCTGGTTCTGGCATAAATTTATAAATCAGCCAATATTCCCCGAAAATACCTATAAAGTATATGTTGAAGGAGGATATGTAACTGAGCCTAATTCCTTTGACCCTTACAGAATGCGTATGCTAAAATGGGATAAATATATACTTGATTACGATGGATATAAAGATGCATTCAGTGTAGCTCATAGCCACAGAGAGTCATTTGTCCTTAAACTGCACAATATCAAAAAACTCTCTGATTTTATATTGGCAATGAAGCAGTTGGAAAAGGATGAATGGTTATGGCTGAATATTTTTATCTGCAAAGAGCTCAAAGCCACAATCCCTGAATTAAAAAATGAGTGCAAGAATCTTTATGAAATTTTCATAAAAGACTTTACGAAACTTATCGATCAAAATCAGAAGATATGATGAAATTTCCTGATAAAGCCTGGTGGAGCAATAAAGAAACTCTTCCTTCTAGAGTAAGAGGGATGAAGCTTCTTTCATGTTATATCGATATGACTGACGACATAAAAATTGCCGCTGACATCTACCTTCCTCTTGATATGGAGCCTGGCGAAAAACTGCCGACTGTTTTTTATATGACAAGAAGCACTCGCAGATTTAATTTAAGGCAGCCATTTAAATATTTTATTGAGAAATCAAAAAGATATTTCTACTCTTCAAGAATCAGAAAATTTCTTAACAGTTCCTATGCAGTAGTAAGTATTGATCAGCGAGCCTCTGGAGCTTCGTTTGGAACTCGTTCCAGAGAGTGGACTCCAGAAGACGCTAATGATGCTTATGCTGTTCTTGACTGGATTACAAACCAGACATGGTCAGACTGCAGAACTGTTCTTATAGGTACTGGCAGCAGCGCTGTTTCGGTAGAGCTTCTCATAGCAAAACACCATCCATCAGTTAAAGCCGCAATACTTGCTTCTTCTCCTTTTGATCTTTATCCCGATATTGTTTGCCCTGGAGGGGTGAGAAACGAAAGATTCCTATTCTATTGGTTTTTCTATAATTATTATCGTGACAGAGAGAAAATCCCGTCTCTTATCCCCATGATAAAAAGATATTTTCTTATGATTGTTACGAAAGGAGCTGCAAATGTGACCCGTGACAGGAAACTTTTGGCTGAACTTAAATATTCAAAAGCCCAGCGCAAAGAGACATTTTCTTACTATGAGATTCAAAATTATATATTTAGAGATGACTCTATAATGAATGGGATGCTTGATAATTGCAGCCCTCATTTCTATTTAAAGGAACTCAATACTTCAAATGTCCCTATTTGTTCTATTTCCGGCTGGAAAGACGGAGCATACCCTCTTGGAGCCATAAAAAGATTTATGAATGTTCAGAATCCAGGCAGTAGATTGATTCTTGGCAACTGGTCAAATAACCGTTATTTATCTCTTTTGCCTTTTTCATGCAGGAGATTCGATTCTCTTTTTGATCAGACTTCAGAAGCTATAAGGTTTATGAATTATCACTTAAAAGGGATTGATAATGGTTTTTCGAAAGAAGACAGCGTTCATTATTTTACAATAGGCAGAGAACAATGGCAGATGTCTTCTACCTGGCCGCCCCATAAAACTGATTTTCACAGTTTTTATTTCAGGACAAACAATATAGTTATTGATAACATTCCTTCACATGAAGGAGGAGAGGATAAAATCAAATTCGATTACCAGTCTACGACGGGAATTAATACCTGCTGGACCTCGCTTCTACAAAAGGACTGTAAGGAGATTAAGCATAAATCCACTGATGAACAGGATGATCTTTCGCTTATTTATGCCACGCCTCCGTTTGAAGAAGATTTTGAAATATGCGGATCAGCGGTTATTTCTCTTTACATCAAATCAAATATTACGGACATTCAGCTGTTTGTATATATTTCAGATATGCGCAGCGAGGGCAACCGAGTTCATATTACAGAAGGAATTTTCCGTACAATCCATAAAAATATAAATAATCTTCAGGCTCCGTATGAGGTTCTCTATCCCACTCATACATTTTTGAGGAAAGATGCTTCATTTCTTTCACCTCTTGAGCCGAATCTTGTATCTTTTGATCTTCTTCCTGTTTCTTATTTAATAAAAAAAGGGCATTCTCTGAGAATAAGAATAACAGGTTCAGATAAAGATAATTTTGAAATAATAGGTACATCCCCTGAAATTACTCTGTGTCATGGGATGGATTTTCCATCATCGTTCAAATTACCTGGCCATTACTGTAAATAATCTAAAACAAGTTAGAAAGTATAATATTTGCCTTGAGAATTTCTTCATAAAAAGTGTATAGCTCTCCTGCCTGAAGCATTAAGAGTTTCGAATTTTAAAAAATGTAACTGGGCAAATTTGAATTATATTATAGAATTGGCTAGATACATCCTTTGCAAAGGAACAAATATAATCGAGGGAGGAAATTATGTTCAAGCACATCCAAAAAGCTCCGGCAGACCCTATACTTGGTCTGAATGATGCCTTTAAAAACGAAAAGAATCCGGCGAAAATAAATCTTGGGGTAGGAGTTTATAAGAATGAGGCTGGTGAAACTCCTGTCCTGGAATGCGTAAAAAAATCCGAAGCCGTTTTAATTTCAAAGGAAAAAACAAAATCATATTTGCCTATAGACGGAACACCGGAATATGTAAAAATAGTTAAAGAACTCGTTTTTGGAAAAGATAGTGCACTGATCACGGAAAAGAGAATTGCTACAATACAATCTCCCGGAGGTACAGGCGCTTTGAGAATCGGTGCTGATTTTATTAAAAAATTCTTTCCTAAAGCCGGAATATGGATAAGCGATCCTACATGGGAAAACCACAGACAGCTCTTCGGTGAAGCGGGGATTGAAGTCCACAATTACCCTTATTATTGCCCCACAGCCAAATGGCTAGACTTTGAAAATATGAAAAAAGTCCTATCCCAGATTCCTTCTACCGATGTGGTACTTCTGCACGCTTGCTGCCATAACCCGACAGGAGTCGATCTTACACATGAACAGTGGAATGAAATAGCAAAAATAGCGCAGGAAAGAGGCTTTATAGTATTTTTTGACTTTGCATATCAGGGATTTGGGAATGGTCCGGATGAAGATGCATACGCCGTTCGATTCTTCTCAGGAAAAATCAAAAACTTCCTGGTGGCTAACTCTTATTCAAAAAATTTCGGGCTTTACAACGAACGAATTGGTGCGCTATCTGTAGTAACTGAAACATCTGATGAAGCTGAAAAAGTACTTTCACAATTGAAAATATGCGCAAGAGTAAATTATTCAAATCCGCCTGGACATGGCTCATCTATCGTAACAACAGTTCTTTCTGATCCTGAGCTTACCATACTTTGGAATAAGGAAGTTACTACCATGAGAGAAAGAATCCTTGCTTACAGGCTTAAACTCGTTGAAGCCCTTAAGGCGAAAGGAGTAAAACAGGATTTTTCATATATTGCAAAACAACTGGGCATGTTCTCTTATACCGGACTTAGTCCTGAGCAGGTGAAGGAACTCAGGGAAAAATTTGCTATCTATATGGTTAATACAGGCAGAATAAATCTTGCAGGGTTAAATGAGAAGAATCTTGATGCAGTAGCCTCAGCAATAGCATCAGTAGTTAAATAGAAATTATCCAGAGAAACCACGGGCATTCATTGCCCGTGTTTTTTTATTTGCAAAAAAACACCAGTGCCACAGGAATGGAACGACTTATTTCAAATCTAAAAAAAGTTTCTGAAGCTTTAGGGATTGAACTGCCTCAGGAAATTTACGAAGCAGAAAAACATTACCCTTTCCTTATTTCTTCATATTATTTAAATCTTATTGACAAAACACAACTATCTTCAGATCCAATTTTTCTCCAATCATTCCCTTCTGAGCACGAATTAGAACAAAATGAATTGCTCTCTGAAGATCCACAGGACGAACAAAAGCATTCACCTCTTCCTAAATTAATTCATAGGTACAGAGACAGGGCTCTGATATTAACTACCAACAGATGTAGCACATTCTGCCGATTCTGTTTCCGAAAACGCCGATGGAAAAAAGGCATCCATAAAGAAGATATTTCAGATGAAGAACTAAGCAAAATAGCTTCATATTTAAAAACCAATAATGAAATAGAGGAAGTCTTGCTTTCAGGCGGAGATCCTCTGATGCTTTCGAATGCCAGGCTAAAGGCAATCCTTGATGTCATTGTGAGAATTAAAAACATCAAAACTGTCAGAATTGCATCGCGAATACCGGTCACTCTCCCTGAGCGTATTACAAAAACCCTATCAAAACTCCTTGGCTCTTACTCTAATTTATGGTTCGTTACTCATTTCAACCATCCAAGAGAACTAACATCTGAATCCATGCGTGCCTGCAGAGTGTTGACTTCAGCAGGAATCCCAATGCTCAATCAGACTGTGTTGCTCAAAGGAATAAATGATTCCCCTGAAGTTCTGAGAATCCTCTTCAGGACGCTGATTGAAAATAAAATAAAACCTTATTATCTTTTCCATATTGATCCGGTTTGTGGAGTTGCCCACTTTTCTACTGGAATACTAAAAGGTCTGGAAATAATGCGATATTTCAGAAAAAATCTTTCAGGAATTGCTACTCCTCAGTTTGCAATCGACTTGCCCGAAGGAGGAGGAAAAATCAATCTTCAGCCTTCCTATTCCGCAGATAACAAATTTTTCGAATCAATAGAAGGCGGAAAAATAATCAAATATGCAGATTAGCATGAAACCTCAAAATGCCGATAAACTATAATCCCTGACCTTCTGTATCTATTACATTAGGCTGCATTGAAGAAGGAAGTACAGACTTGGTCTTCATAGCTTTCAGATAAGACTCGTTTGCTTTGTTTACATCGCCTTTATTGTTATAGGCCATGCCTAAGCCCATATAAGCAGATGTATTCGGCATTATCTCGTTTGATTTATTAAAATCTGCAATTGCCTTGTCCTGTTCGCCCATTGAAATATAAAGCCAGCCTCTTTGCACATATATCCAGGCGCTATCAGGGTGCTGCTGCATGCGCTCATTGAGCTGGGTAAGAACTCTGTTACCTATCTTATTAAACTCAGCATTATAAGTTTGTTTTTTATAATCTTTAAGCTCCTGTAGCACAATATCATTAGACGGGTCGAACTCAAGCTGGTCTGCTTTAGATATGGACAGACATGCAGTAATAAAACTCAATACTGCTAACAACATAGTAGAGTATTTAATCTTCATAATTCCTCTAAATTTTAGTTTAATGAAGTTTGAAACCTTTAGGTGCCGCTTTTAAGAAAAAAAGCATGGGTATGACCAATATTGAAATAATAATATACATTACAAAACCATCAATAAATGCCAGCATGGTAGCCTGCTTTTGCATCATATCTAAAAGAACCATGTTCGCCTGCTGCATATTGGCTCCAAGATCTTTTAATATTTCTATACTTTTCTGATATATTGGATTCAATGGAGAAAGGTTTGACACTAAATAGCTCTGATGGACTTGTTCGTGTCTGTTTACAACAGTGTTAATCATCGAAATTCCAACACTTCCTCCGATATTTCTGACCAGATTTAGTAGGCCGGTGCCATATTCAATTTTATTTTTAGGGATAAAAAGAAAGGCTACAGTATTAATAGGTACAAAAATCAGAGCTATGCCAAGCCCTAATATTGCTCTTGCTGTTGCTACGGTTTTAAAGTCAACAATAGTGTTGAACTCAGACATCAAATACAATGAGTATATGGTTATAATAAACCCAGAAATAACCAGCCATTTAGAATTTCGCATTTTTGCGCTCAGTATTCCAGCTATAGGCATTGCAAAAAGAACCACAACTCCAGAAGCAGTCACGACAAGCCCACTTAGATAAGCTGTATATCCCATAAGAGTCTGGAGAAATACCGGAACAATTTCAGTCATCGCATAAAAAACCATCCCAATCACAAAACCCGCTATTATGCAAATAGAAAAATTAGAGTCTTTCAGTAGTCTTAAATCCAAAACAGGATTGGAGCATTTCAGTTCCCAGTATATGCAAAACAGAAGACTTAAAAATGCTATTATGCACAAAGCCAGTATTGCTTTAGAAGAAAACCAGTCCCAATCCTGTCCTTTATCTAAAAAAACCTGAAGGCATGCTACAAATAAACTTAATGAAGCAATCCCCATATAGTCAATCTTTTGCTTCTTCTTGGCAAGATTTACTTCTGTTTCTTTAGGAATAAAAGTATGAACCAGAAATACCGAGATAATTCCAACAGGGATATTTATAAAAAAGATCCATCCCCAACTGAAATTATCTACAATCAGCCCGCCCAATGCAGGTCCAAATGTAGGAGCAAGTATTACGCCCATTCCATAAACACCCATTCCAAGGGCTCTTTTTTCTTCAGGAAAGCTCTCGAGAAGAACAGCTTGAGATATCGGAAGAAGCCCGCCACCGCCCAAACCCTGTATAACTCTGAAAAAAAGCAATTGGGTTAGATTTTGTGACAATCCGCACATAAGAGAAGCAAGAGTAAAAACAATAATACTTATTCTAAAATATCTCTTCCTTCCAAAAATATCTGAAAGCCAGCCTGTTAGAGGCAATATTATTGCGTTTGCCACAAGATAACATGTAAGCATCCATGAGCTCTGATCTATACTTACAGAGAGATCTCCAGCAATATAAGGAAGAACTACATTGGCTATGCTTGTATCAAGAACTTCCATCGATGTAGGAAGTATGACCACAAACGCCATCAGCCATGGATTGACTGTTCTAATCGGATTTAAACTGTTATTTTCTGACTGCATTAATTTTAGCAAAACAAAGTGTTATAATTTTGAAAACAATTATAAGTAAATTTAAAAAAAATAAAGACAACTTTATGACTTATAATATAATATCTTTAGCATAAATGAGCTTTCAGGCATAGCATTAGGAAATTTTAATCTAAAAAAGAGTATTGCGTTATGGATAATGAGAAAAATAATATTCAATCTGAATCTGAAGTAAATAATAAAACTGCTGAAAACATTTCAGAACCAAACACACTCAATAAACACAAAAAAAAGCGTATCAGGATTCTAGTATCAGCTATTATTATTTTGTGCTTAATTGCATGGGGAGTTTATTATTATTATCAGGAAACACATTATGTAACGACTGATGACTCATTTGTTACAGGCAGACCGGTTTATATAGTTCCTCATATTTCAGATTATGTAGCCCATGTACATGTTATTAATGATCAGCATGTAAATAAAGGAGATCTGCTAGTGGAAATAGATCCTAAAAATTTCTTTTTGCAGGTCGAAGAAGCTCAGGCAGGAATAAATATTTCACAGGCAAGGCTTAACGCTGCAGTGGCTAACTATGAAATTACAATTGATGCACAGAATACAGCCGCGGTTGACATGCATAGAAACCAAATATTAATGGCAGGAGATACTGAAGGAGCCGCTATAAGTCAGGAGAAGTTCGAACACTCAATCTCTCTATATCAGGCAGCAGTATCAGCAGTGCTTGCCGCAAAAGCTGGAATTATGCTAGCTCAATCAGAACTGCAAAAAGCCAAGGTTGATCTGGATCAGGCAAAGGTACAATTCTCATATACGAAAATATATGCGCCTGTAAGCGGGTACATTACCAAACGCAATATTGAACCTGGTTCATTTCTTTCACCGGGCTATCCTGTTATGGCTATAGTTTCAGATAATAAATGGGTAGTTGCCAATCTAAAGGAAACTCAGCTCGAACACATAAGAGTTGGTCAAAGTGTAGATATTTCAATTGATGCCTATCCAGGAGCGGTCTTCAAAGGGCATGTCAAAGGAATCCAAGCTGGAACCGGCGATGTATTTAGTTTACTTCCTCCTGAAAATGCTACCGGCAATTATGTTAAAGTAGTCCAGAGAGTCCCTGTCGAGATTACTTTCGATGCAATCCCTGATCAAAGTAAATATTTTCTCTCTCTTGGAATGTCTGTCGAACCTATAATAAAAATCAAGTAAGCATATCCAAGATATGCTGAATTAAAATTTGCCAAAAAAACAATAGCCTAAAAAGTATTTAAATTTGTCAGTTGATCCATATTATTTTGTCGACTCGCTTCTTCTTCTATAAAGCGGTGCATTGCTCGACGATGTAAATTTGTAATTTCTATATAATCCAGGAGGCCGCAGGAACAAGAGAACTGTTCTGCTATATATACGACATATTAAATGCCTTTAAAAAAGGTGGCATTGTTATTTATGATGAAACAAATAGATATTATCATCCAGATATAGAACTAGCCTTGCTCTCCATTTTTAAGAATGCAGAATTTAATACAAATAACTCGCAATTATTTTTTGCTTCACATAATCCTGAAACTTTTGATCTTTTAGATTTAGGTCAGGCATATATTGTGGAAAGACCTGATTCCTATTCTTCTGTTTACAAATTATCGGAAATAGAAGATCTAAAGAAGAGAGATAATCTGAAAAAGAAATACCGTCTTGGTATGTTTGGCGGCACTCCAGATGTAGTTGATTTTGATTATAAACTAAAACAGTTGTTATGAGACGACAGAAAATAGAACAAAAAGATGTCGTAATTCCGTATTGTGAGGGAGAAACTGAAATATCACTTTTCGGGTTCTTGAAACATCAATACTCAAATGGAAGAATTAGCTTTAAGCAACCAGATGATCTAAAAGGTGTTAGTGCCTTTCCTTCGTTCAAAAGGAAATATGAAAAGAAAGTCAAGGAATTAAATTTTAAGCCAGCTAGAAATTATGAGAAAGTAAGACTCCTATTTATAATTGACAATGATCTTGCTGATTCAGCTAAAATTAAAAAATTTTTAGACGCAGAAAAGCATTTAGTTCAATTATGTGACCCAAATACGGAAGGAATGATACTTAATATCATAGGAAAACCTCAGGCCAAAACTGTAGGCAATAAAGATTATCGTAAAAAATGCAAGGATGCATTTGAAAGTCATTTCGGCTGTAAAGCCCACAAACTTCAGAACTCCTTACCCGGTAAAACTAGATTTGTCAACAGAAGTATATAGCAAATAGAGTGATAGTATAAATTTTGCAAAGAAAGA